>UQBC01000005.1 GCA_900539195.1 uncultured Oscillospiraceae bacterium | reverse complement strand
GGGCTACGCCCCAAACCCCATTTTCAAAAATTATATAGGTTTATCGACAGTCTGAACCGCCGTGAAAAAATCACGGCGGTAAGCATTAATCTGTTTTCTTTGCGTCGGGGAGCATATACTTCTCACTGAAAACAGTGAACTTTCTGCGGAACTCCTCATTGTTTGTAGCCTTGAGGTCGCTTATATAGCTATGTGTATCAAAGCTGTTGTCGTGTATCTGTATCATACAGACTGCAATATTTGAGCAGTGGTCTGCCACTCTTTCGTAATTCGTGATAAGGTCGGTCAGCACAAAGCCCATTTCAATGGTGCATTTTCCCTTACGCAGACGCTTGACGTGTCTGTTTCTAATCTCGGTACGCAGGTTATCGATCACCTCTTCAAGCGGTTCGACCGACTTTGCCTGCTCAATATCTCCATGCTCGAACGCCGTAATGGCGGTATCGAGTATTTCGTTTAAAGCACCGTTGAAAATGTGTATTTCCTCAATAGCCTTCTTCGAGAACGAAAGACCCTTCGTATGCATTTCCTTTGCGCATTCACTAATATTGACAGCGTGATCCGATATACGCTCAAAGTCGCTGATGCAGTGCAGGAGCATATTTACCGTCTGGCTGTCGCCGGGTGTCAGGTTCTTCGAGCCGAGCTGTAACAGATAGCTTCCCAGTTTATCCTCGTAAACATCGACCTTTTCCTCGTTCTCGTTTACTATTTCGACATCGCGATCGTTATATTTGGATATAAGCCCCATTGAGAGCTTCAATGTATCTCTTGCACAGTCTGCCATTCTGACAGCTACCGACTTGCACTGCTCCAGAGCAACTGAGGGAGTTGCAAGGAAACGGGGGTCAAGTATCTGGAACTCGTTTGCCGGAGCATTATCGTCCTTCTTGTCACGCACTGAGATATATGCGAGCTTTTCAAGCAGCTTCATAAACGGCAGCCAGATTATCGTTGCAAATATGTTGAACACACTGTGCATTATCGCTATGCCTGCCTGGTTTGCAGACTGATCAAAGAACTCGAAGGGGAATATGGCGTTTATGATATAGAACAGTACCATAAATACTATAGTGCCGATGAGGTTGAAGTAAAGGTGAACAAGTGCGGCACGCTTTGCATTCTTGTTTGCGCCGATCGCTGAAAGCAGTGCGGTAACGCAGGTACCAATATTCTGTCCCATTATTATCGGCAGAGCGGTGCTGTAAGTAACCGCTCCGGTAGCGCACATAGCCTGCAGAATGCCGACAGACGCAGATGAACTCTGGATAACGGCTGTAAGTATCGCACCTGCAATAACACCAAGTACGGGGTTTGAGAACATGGTGAGAATATGTGTGAACTGCTCATTGTCGGCAAGCGGAGCAACGGCATTGCTCATTGTTTCCATACCGAACATAAGTATTGCAAAACCCATAAGGATAGTACCTATATCCTTTTTCTTGCTGGATTTTGACATCATTATAAAGAAAATGCCGATTATTGCAAGTATAGGCGTAAACGAAGAGGGCTTGAGCAGCTGCATGAATAAGCTGTCACCCTGTATTCCTGTGAGCGACAACAGCCATGAGGTCATTGTCGTACCTATATTGGCACCCATAATAACGCCGATGGCTTGTGACAGTTTCATAATGCCTGAGTTTACGAAACCGACTACCATTACGGTGGTTGCCGATGATGACTGGATTACTGCTGTGACTAAAGCTCCGAGCATGATGGCTTTGAAAGGGTTGGAGGTCATTTTTTCGAGAATTCGCTCAAGGCGGCTTCCCGACAGCTTTTCAAGGCCCTGTCCCATTGCGTTCATACCGAACAGGAACAGCGCAAGTCCTCCGACCATAGTCAGAATGCCGAAAATATCCATAGTTTTCCTTTCCAGACTTGTCTTCTTTTGATTTTTTTGCTTTGCCGTCGGATATGCGGCAAGCGTTTCCTTTTGTTCTTATAGCGAATCCGTCTTACATTGCCGTTACATCTTTGTAACAGCGATATTATAGCCGGATTACAGCTTCTTTACTTAAAACACACAGACTTATCCCCGAGAATAAGGCTTTCGTCTTATACGGGGGTCCGCTTTATATCAGATTTATATTACGGCAAGCGTGAATACAACTGTGCCGAACGTATATTCTACGGGTATTGTAAGCGTGAACTTCGATTTTATACCGTTTATAGCCGATGATGTGGCCGTTTCCTGCGGATTAAGTCCTATTTCTTTGCCTGTAGTTTCGGAAATATTGACGTTATAAAGACCGTTGCTGAGGTTTAAGAATTCGCTGATAGCGTCATTTGCATAGTCCATATCGGTTATTTCTTCCTCTGCAAAACGGCTTGCAAATACTGCGGCCGCCTTGTTGTCGGCTGTTATAGCCGATACTGCGTTGAAATCGCCGCAAAGCTCCTGTATGACCGCCGTATCGTTGCTGTCTGTAACGGCTGACTGTAAGGGGGTAAAATCATCGCCTACAAAACGGATAAGATTCTTGAACAAAACATTTACATATTCAGAGCAATAATCTTTGTATTCACCCTCGATAGCAAAGAAAGAAGAAATAACGTTTTCCGTCTTTTCGTTATCTTCATTGCTGAAGTCCTTGTCGGTAAGTCCGTTTTCTTTTTTGTAGTCGTTGAGAACGGTCTCGAATTCCTCGTTTGTAAGACAGCCCATATCAACGAGCGCCTGTCCGAGTAAAAGGCAACCGGTCTTTTGGCTTGAAAGAAGTTCTTCGACCTGTGCTTCGGTAAGATAGCCCATATCAACGGCAATATCGCCTATTCTCTTGTCTACTGTTGCCTGCTTCTTATGTACGGCGTCAACCTGCTTTGCAGTCATATAGCCTGCGTTGATGGCAAGCACGCCCAGCTTTACTCTTGTTGTGTCCTTCTTTTCGAGAGCAACACGGAGATTTGCGGGTGAAACGATCTTCTTGTTTAACAGATAGCTGCCGAAAAATTGTGTGAACATTGCTTAAGCCTCCTTCTTGAAATAGTTGTCGAGGAGCTTGTCAAGCTGTTCTTCGTCAACGGGCTTCTGTAAAAAGTCGTTAGCGCCGAGTTTGATAGCCTCGGAGAGATTGCCTACAGTGCCGACCGATGTAGCCATAATAACAACGGCGTCGGGCGAATTTGTCTTGATAAGCTTGAGAGCCTCAACTCCCGAAAGCTCAGGCATAACGATATCCATAAATGTGATATCCGGAATTATGTCCGCAAACTTTTCAACCGCCTGCGCACCGTCGCTTGCCTCGAAAATCTGTGTGAAACCGTATGCGGTAAGAAGTTTTTTCATCTTGTTTCTGACCATCATCGAGTCATCGCATACAAGAACCTTTGCTTTTGAAATATTTTTTTCCATATTTCTTTTCCTTCCTGACCTCTGAATTTATATCATAATAATATTTACCCGTTGTTAAGCACCGAATACAAACAGATAGCTCAGTGCAAACCATTCCCGTACCCAGTAAACAGGAACAAGATACCACGGTGTAGCGGCGCTGACGCATTTAACGTCATAGCCAAGACTTTCGGCTTGGAGCCTTGCCCGCCACTGATGAAAGCCGTCGGTCACGATAGCTATCCTAAGCGGCTTTCCGCCGTTTTCAAGAATCTGTTTTGAAAACAGCAGGTTTTCGTAGGTACTTGAAGACTTGTCCTCTTTTGTGATACGGTTTTCCGATATGCCGTCATTCACGAGCGCCTCATACATCGCCTCAGCCTCGCTGATATGCTCGTTATCGCCCTTACCGCCCGAAACGATGCAGTCGGCTTTAGTATCCGCCGACAGATAGCTGTAGGCTGCGTCAAGGCGGCGTCTGAGCATAAGGCTCGGACCGTCACGTCTTACCTGACAGCCAAGCACTATTACCGTGCGTGAACCGTCCTTTTCGGGTGCGTCGTTCATATTTGCAACCATAAAAGCCGAGAGCGTTATCGCATATACCGCAAGTACGCCGTATATGATAAGCACGGCACGGAAGATATATCTCACCGCTTTTTTTGCGTTGCCGAACAGCTTCGGGGTGAATATACCGAGAAGCACAGTTACACCGCCTATTACAAACCCGAAATAAGAGCCTGTGTTAAGCGTTCCGCTGAAAAGCGGTATTATGAACATTGCCAGTACCGCCGCACCTGTGACGATGAGCGTATATGACAGTATCCTTACCGGTTTTGATGAGCAGCCCGATATTCTGACCATATCGCTTCTTACTTTGAAAGGAGCTTCTTTACTCTCTGCATAGCTTCAACCGTGTTTTCGTGAGTGCCGAATGCAGTAAGTCTGAACCAGCCGTCGCCGTTCTTGCCAAAGCCTGCGCCGGGAGTGCCGACAACCTCAGCTTCGTTCAGGAGCTTGTCGAAGAATGTCCAGCTGTCCATTCCGTCGGGGCATTTGAACCAGATGTACGGGCTGTTCTTGCCGCCTGTATACTTGATTCCAAGCTCGTCAAATGTTTCGCTCATAACCTTTGCGTTTTGCATATAGTAAGCTATTGTAGCTCTTGTCTGCTTGTAGCCTTCTTCTGTGAATACAGCCTCTGCGGCACGCTGAACGGGATATGAAACGCCGTTGAACTTGCTGCCCTGTCTTCTGCACCATAACTGCATAAAGCTGATTTCTTCGCCGGTGGGAGTTTCAAGCATAAGCTCTTCGGGGATAACGGTATAACCGCATCTTGTACCGGTAAAGCCTGCTGTCTTGGAAAGCGAGCATATCTCGATAGCGCACTTTCTTGCTCCTTCTATCTGGAAGATCGAGCGGGGAAGTGTTTCGTCTGAGATAAACGCTTCATAAGCCGCATCAAAGATAATTACGGATTTATTATTTATAGCATAGTCTACCCATACCTTGAGCTGTTCTTTTGTATAAACAGAACCTGTGGGGTTGTTGGGTGAGCAAAGATAGATAAGACCGGGTTTCATGGATTCATCGGGCATAGCGGCAAATCCGTTGTCTTCCGTAGAGTTTACATAGTGAACTGTTCTTCCGCCCATTACGTTTGAGTCAACATATACAGGATATGCGGGGTCTGTTACGACAACGTTCTCGTTTTCGCTGAAGATGTCGCCTATGTTGCCGCAGTCGCTTTTTGCACCGTCGCTTATCAGCACCTCTTCGGGAGAAACGGTTACGCCGAAGCTCTTGTAGTAGCCTGCAACCGCTTCACGAAGGAAATCGTAGCCCTTACCGCTGTCCTCGTAACCTCTGAATGTTTCCTTTACGCCCATTTCGTCAGCGGCTTTCTTCATAGCCTCAACTACAACGGGAGCCAAAGGCTGTGTAACGTCGCCTATACCCATCTTTATAATTTTATTATCGGGGTGAGCGGCAATGTACTCTCTTACTCTTTTGCCTATTTCGATAAAAAGATAGCTTTTCTTGAGATTTAAAAAGCCCGGATTCATCTTTGCCATTTGCGTTAAGTTTCCTTTCTTTCTGTAATCGGCGTGTCTTTATATCGACACAGATATACACAATATCATTATATCCGCTGTAACCTCAAAAGTCAAGAAATAACGGCACTTAAAACTAGCCAAATAATAAGAGCGTTTTACGGTAATTTTACTCAAAATTCAGAAAATGCGGGCAGAACTACCTTATTTAATATAATTTCTGCGATACATCTTGAAATTCCTGCGTAAATAGTGTATAATTTTGAATGTGTAACGTTCCCGAAAAGTTAATATTACGTTAAACGGAACGTGGCACAATTACAGTCAGAATCGGCATATAGCCGTATAAATTCCCGGAAGGAAAAGAACAGATGTTGCATATAGGACTTGACGTAGGTTCAACTACCGTTAAAATTGCGGTGCTGGACGATGAAAATAATGCCGTATACAAGAATTATCAGAGGCATTATTCGGATATAAAAAAGACGATTGCAGAGGTTCTCGGCGGATGCCTTGAAACCATAGACGAGAAGAACGTGACCGTTGCGGTAACAGGCTCGGGCGGTATTTCGGTAGCGCACTGGCTCGGAATACCCTTTGTACAGGAGGTTTCCGCAGGAACAACGGCAATACAGACATTCATTCCTCAGACAGACGTAGCTATAGAGCTTGGCGGCGAAGACGCAAAGATTACATATCTCACAGGCGGCATCGAACAGCGTATGAACGGTTCGTGCGCAGGCGGTACAGGTGCGTTCATCGACCAGATGGCTTCGCTTCTCAATACCGATATAACAGGCATAAACGAGCTTGCAAAGGACTACACGACTATATACCCCATTGCGTCACGCTGCGGCGTTTTCGCAAAGTCGGATATACAGCCGCTGCTTAATGACGGCGCTAAAAAGAGCGACGTTGCCGCATCAATATTCCAGTCGGTCGTAAACCAGACGATAAGCGGACTTGCCTGCGGCAAGCCGATAAGAGGACACGTTGCGTTCCTCGGCGGACCGCTTCACTATCTTTCGGAGCTCAGAAAGCGTTTCATCGAAACGTTACAGCTTGACGATGAACATATAGTTTTCCCGCCCGACGCAAATCTGTTTGTCGCTATGGGTGCATCTCTTGCAGAAAACCGTGAGGAGCTTTCTGTGGACAAGCTGAGGGACGATCTTAAGGCGCTTGCTACTGTCGAGGTACACGAGGTAGAAAGACTTGCACCCCTGTTCAAAGACGAGCAGGAACTTAAAGAATTCTGCGACAGACACGCAAAGGCAGTTATCCCCGTAAAAGAGCTGTCTGAAGCCGAAGGTCCCTGCTATCTTGGTATAGACGCAGGCTCTACCACAACAAAAGCTACTCTTATAAATAAAGACGGCGATATTCTCTATTCTCACTACGGAAACAATATGGGCGATCCGCTCAAATCCGTGATTGAGATAGTAAAAGACGTATATTCAAAAATGCCCGAAAAGGCATATATAGCAAAGTCGACCGCTACAGGCTACGGCGAGCATCTTATAAAGGCGGCGCTCGGCGTTGATTTCGGCGAGATCGAAACAATGGCGCATTACAAGGCAGCGGAGAAGATTCTGCCCGGCGTTGAGTTTATCCTCGACATAGGCGGTCAGGATATGAAGTGTATGCGTGTAAAGGACGGAGAAATAGAGAGCATACTTCTTAATGAGGCTTGCTCGTCCGGTTGCGGCTCGTTTATCCAGAACTTTGCAAATGCGCTAGGTATGCAGCCCGAAGAATTTGCTCAGATAGGCCTTTCCGCAAAAAGCCCCGTTGACCTTGGTTCACGCTGTACAGTATTTATGAACAGCCGTGTAAAGCAGGCTCAGAAGGAGGGCGCAAGCGTTGCGGATATATCCGCAGGACTTTCCTATTCTGTAGTAAAGAACGCTCTGTTCAAGGTTATCAAGATCCGTGACCCGAAGCAGATGGGCGAAAAGATAATAGTACAGGGCGGTACGTTTCTTAATAACTCGGTACTTCGTGCCTTTGAGCTTACCTGCGGACGTGAGGTAGTACGTCCGGATAAGGCAGGTCTTATGGGCGCATACGGAAGTGCGCTTGTCGCTCTGTCCCGTGACGACGGCAAGGGCAGTACGTTAGCTCCGCTTGAAAAGCTTGAAAACTTCACTATTCAGAAAACAACCGCACGTTGCGGCAGATGTTCAAATAACTGCCTGCTCACTATCAGTAAGTTTGCAGACGGAACAAGATACATAACGAACAACCGCTGTGAGCGTGGCGCAGGTCTCGGAAGCAAGAGCAAGGAGCTTTTACCCAACCTGTTCGATTATAAATACAAGAGATTGTTCGACTATGAGCCGCTCGACCCCGAAACAGCACCGAGAGGTGTAGTCGGAATTCCCCGTGTGCTCGGACTTTACGAGAACTATCCGTTCTGGTTCACGCTGTTCACAAAGCTTGGCTACAGCGTAAAGCTGTCACCTAAATCAAGCCGTGAGATATATGACAGAGGTATCGAAACGATGCCCTCAGAGTCGGTATGTTATCCCGCAAAGCTGTCACACGGACATATAATGTCGCTTCTTGACGAGGGTGTGAAGTTTATATTCTACCCTGCGCTTCCCTATGAAATGGATAACGGCGGAGGAGGAGATAACCATTATAACTGCCCCGTTGTCGCAACATACAGCGAGGTTATAAAGAACTCCGTACCCGAGCTTCGTGCAGATGATATAACGTTTATGAATCCGTTCCTGCCTATATATGACGAGGACAGAATGATTGAACGTCTTATCGAGGAGTTTATGCCGCTCGGTATAGGCGGTGCGGAAATAGGCGTTGCGCTCAAAGCCGCCTATGAGGAGGACAGACGCTTCAAGGATGATATACGCTCAAAGGGCGAAGAAGTGCTTAAGATGCTCAAGGAAAAGGGCAAGAAGGGCATCGTTCTTGCAGGCAGACCCTATCATGTAGACCCCGAAATAAACCATGGTATACCCGAAATGATAAACGGCTACGGCTTTGCTGTGCTTACAGAGGATAGTGTAGCGCATCTTGGCACTGTAGTACGTCCTATCCGTGTAGTAGACCAGTGGATGTACCACACAAGACTTTATGCGGCGGCTACGCTTGTAGGTCAGACACCGGAGCTTGAGCTTGTACAGCTTAACTCATTCGGCTGCGGACTTGACGCTATCACAACAGATGAGGTACAGGAAATTCTCCAGGGCTACGGCAGAATGTACACCGTACTGAAGATAGACGAGGTAAATAATCTCGGTGCGGCAAGAATAAGACTGCGTTCGCTTATTTCGGTAATGGAGGAGCGTGAAAGAAACGGCATAAAGCCTGTACCGAAGTACAAGGGTTATATCCGTCAGCCTCTGTTCACGAAGGAAATGAAGAAGGACTATACGATTATAGCTCCTCAGATGTCGCCGTATCATTTCGAACTGCTTGAACAGGCATTCCGCTACTCGGGATATAATGTTGAGATACAGAAGAACTATTCAAAGGAAGTAGTGGACGAGGGATTAAAGTACGTCAACAACGATGCCTGCTACCCTGCTATTATTACTATAGGTCAGCTTCTCTATGCGCTCAATCACGGCAAGTATGACAAGGACAAGGTAGCGGTGCTTATCACCCAGACGGGCGGTGCCTGCCGTGCCACAAACTATGTCGGTATGCTCAAAAAGGCACTGAAGGACGCAGGACTTGACAATGTTCCGCTGATTTCGCTGAACGTTGTCGGAATGGAGAAGAATCCCGGCTTCACGCTGACGCTTCCGCTGATATACCGTGCTTTCATATCGGTAATTTACGGAGACCTGCTCAGCCGTTGCGTATACCGTGTACGTCCTTATGAGGCTGAAAAGGGCGCAACGAACAAGATGTACGAGAAGTGGAACGAAAAGCTGAAGGGCGAGATAAAGAGCCTGTCGCTCGCACGTTTCAACAAGAATGTAAAGGCTATCGTTGCCGACTTTGATTCTATTCCCACGCTTGATATTGAAAAGCCCCGTGTCGGAATCGTCGGCGAGATACTTGTAAAATACCACCCTGCCGCAAACAACAACGTTGTAGAGCTTGTCGAGGCTGAGGGTGCAGAGGCTGTAGTACCCGACCTTATGGGATTCATCTACTTTATCTGTGACCACGCAAATTCACGCCACGAGCTGCTTACCGTTTCCGGTGCAAGATATAAGCTGAGCAATATGGCGATAAAGTTGATCGAATTTATGCAGAAGTCATATAAGGGAGCGATAGAAGGCACTAAGTTCGGCTCGTTTATGAAGATAAGCGATATGAGAAAGCTTGTCAAGGGCGTTGTATCGACAGGTAACATAGCAGGCGAGGGCTGGTTCCTGTCTGCTGAGATGATAGAGCTTATCCACAGCGGAGTAAACAATATAATCTGTATGCAGCCGTTTGCCTGCCTGCCCAACCACGTTACAGGCAAGGGAATAATCGGAGAACTGCGCAGACAGAACCCCGAATCAAACATCATAGCCGTTGACTATGACCCCGGCGCATCGGAGGTAAATCAGGTCAACCGTATCAAGCTGATGCTGACGCAGGCATTCAGACAGATGCGTGAGAAGAAGCTCCCGACAGAAGAAAATATTGTTGCACCGGAAGCAAAGGTAAAAATCAACGATAAATATTCTGCACTCGATGTTTAAGTGCAGTTAATAACCTTGTGTTATTCTGTGAATGTAACATAAACCCGACAGAAGAAAGGCAAATATTATGGCAGAAATGAAATTCAGCACAAGCTCAGGTACATCGGACAGCAACGGATTTAACGGTAAGAAGGCAGGCAAGATAGCGGTTATCGCTGTTATTGCGGTAGCACTGATTATTGTTTTGTTCAACTGCTTCTCGATAGTAAACGAAGGCTTTATCGGCGTAAAGTACACATTCGGAAAGATAACGCAGGACAATCTTGCACCCGGTCTTAATTTCTGCATACCCTTTATAGAGGAGATAAGACAGGTCGATACAAGAGAGCAGATCTATTCGGTAACGGACGACGCTTATACAAGCGACACGCAGACGGTAGAGTCGTTACAGCTTAAGCTGAACTACAGATATGACAGCGCAAAGCTCTCCGATATAATAAGAAATGTCGGAATTGACAACGTAGAGTCAAAACTGCTTGTTCAGAACGTAGCGAAAATATCAAAGAATGAAATAGGTAAAGTAAAGGCGGAGGAGCTTGTACAGTCAAGAGCCGACGTTCAGCAGATCATACAGCAGGAACTTACAAATACGCTTGCTCCCAGCGGAATAATCGTTGTTTCTTTTGCAATAGAGAACCTTGCGTTTGACGAAGCGTTTGAAACATCTATACAGGCTAAGGTTATAGCCGCACAGGACGCTCTCAAGATGGAGAACAAGACAAAGGAAAAAGAGGAAGAAGCAAAGCAGGTCGTTATCGCCGCACAGGCAAAGGCTGACAGCACAAAGCTCGAAGCGGACGCACAGGCTTACGCTATCCAGGCTGTACAAAAACAGCTTGAAACAAGCCCCAATTACATTGATTATATGAAGATAAACAACTGGAACGGTCAGTTACCTCAGATAATCGGTGACGGTGTAAATCCTTTCGTAAATCTTGACAGCAGTGCAAACAGCACAGAAAGCAAGAGCGACAAGAGCGACAGTACATCTAAGAGCAACTGACGGTCTTGCAAGGCGGAATAAGAAATTTTGAATTTTTCATTTTTTAATATCAGGGGAGGGGAATACCCTCCCCGTTCTTGCCGTTTAAACGGCATAATATCAAGGGGTAATTATGGACTATTTAACACTGAAAAAACAGGTGCTGAATAAGTATTTCAGCCGTACAAACGATATGCAGAAAAAGGCGGTGTTCCGCATAAACGGAGCAGTGCTTATAGTGGCAGGTGCAGGAAGCGGCAAAACTACCGTGCTTTGTAACCGTATCGCAAATATGCTCCTTTTCGGTAATGCATATAACAGCAATACCGTAAGAGAACTGTCCGATGATGATGTCGCTTTTGCGCAGAGTTTTCTTGCAGGAGAAATTGACAACTTTGATGCGGCTGAGCGTCTTTCGGAGATTTTCGGCGAGGACAGAGTAAAGCCGTGGAACATACTTGCGGTGACCTTTACGAATAAGGCGGCGGCAGAGCTTAAAGAACGTCTTGAAAACATGGGCGCAGATGTTGACGGTATATGGGCGGCAACGTTCCACAGTGCCTGCGTCAGAATACTGCGACAGGATATAGAAGAACTGGGTATGGGCTATAAGTCCAACTTTACGATATATGATACCGACGATCAGCTTAAGGTTATCAAGACGGTAATGAAAGAGCACAATATTTCCGACAAGGCGGTAACTCCGAAGGCGGTGCAGAATTTAATATCACGCTCAAAGGATAAGCTGATAACTCCCGATAAGTTTTCGACAAAGGGAAAGAACGGCAGTGACGATTATCAGCTTTCTACCGCAAAGACTATCTATACCGACTATCAGGCAAGGCTTGAGGCGGCGAATGCGCTCGACTTTGACGATATAATAATGCTGACTGTAAGACTGTTTGCACAGTGTTCGGATGTTCTTTTGCACTGGCAGAACAGATTCAGATACATAATGGTTGACGAGTATCAGGATACCAATGCGGCACAGTATAAGCTGGTGTCACTGCTTGCCGAGGGCAGCGGGAACCTGTGCGTTGTCGGCGATGAGGATCAGAGTATCTATCGTTTCAGAGGCGCTACCATTGAGAATATTCTCTCGTTTGAGGAACAGTTCGGCGCAGAGGTCATAAAGCTGGAACAGAACTACCGCTCAACCGCTACTATACTTAAAGCGGCAAATGCGGTCATAGCGAACAATACTCAGCATAAGGACAAGAATCTGTGGTCAGATCTCGGTGACGGCGATAAGATAAGAATGGATCGCTTTTCTACCGAGCAGGAAGAGGCGATGTTTATAACAGAGCGTATTCTTGACGGAGTAAAGCAGGGAAAAAAGTATGCCGACCACGTTATACTCTACCGTAACAACGCCCAGTCAAGAACGGTCGAAACCACGCTTGCAAAGAGCGGCATACCTTATAAGATAATCGGCGGTGTGCGTTTCTATGAGCGTAAGGAAATAAAGGATATTATCGCTTATCTTTGTGTGCTTAACAATAACTATGATGAAGTGCGCTTCGGAAGGATCGTAAACGAGCCTGTAAGAGGAATAGGTGCGGCAACGCTTGACGAACTGAACCGTGTCGTATCGGGTATGGGAATATCCTATGTACAGGCGATGTGCGAGAGCGACAGCCTGCCGTCGCTTTCAAGAAAGGCAAAGGTGCTTGTTCCGCTCGGCGAAACGTTCAGCGAGCTTTCACAGCACACCGATGATATTTCGGACGGAAGTCTTATTGACGATATACTTGACCGTTTCGGCTACAGAGAGGCTATGCAAAGACAGGGACTTGAGGGCGAGGTCCGCCTTGAAAACATAAACGAATTAAAGTCCAATATGATAACCTTTGCAAAGGAAAACGAGGGTGCGGGATTATCGGAATTTTTAGAGCAGGTAGCGCTTGTTTCCGATATGGACAGTTATGAAGCCGATGATGACAAGGCGGTGCTTATGACAATGCATTCGGCAAAGGGTCTGGAGTTTGACACCGTATTTGTAGTAGGCGCAGAGGAAAACATTTTCCCCGGCTACCGTTCCCAGTTTGACCCGATGGAGATAGAGGAGGAGAGAAGACTTGCATACGTTGCAATCACACGAGCAAAGCGACATCTGTATTTTACCTGTGCAAAACAGCGTATGCTGTACGGTCAGACTATGAGGAACAAGGTCTCACGCTTTGTGGTCGAGATACCGTCACAGTATATGGCATATGATGATCATTCGGCTATAACGGCATCGGCGGCGGCAAGAAGTGCAGAGCAGATGAAGCCACGCACAGGATATCTGCAGCAACAACAGCAGTCATACCGCACAAAACAGCGTGAGATAGAAAAGCGAACCGAAAATGTAAGCTATGCACCGGGCGAGCGTGTTCATCACGGAGTTTTCGGCGATGGTACTATACTTTCGGCAAAGGCAATGGGCGGCGACTGGCTGCTTGAGATAGCCTTTGACGACAAGGGTACAAAGAAGGTAGCCGCAAAGTTTGCAAAAATGACGAAGATATAAGGAGCGTATATGGAGATAAAGGCTGTAATATTTGATATGGACGGGCTTATGCTCGATACCGAGAAGCTTCTGGTGAAATACTGGTGCGAAGCGGCAAACAAACTCGGATTTCCTATGGAGCGCAAGCACGCACTTGCGCTGAGGTCATTTTCAAGAAAGTTTGCAATACCGAAACTTAAAGAGTGGTTCGGTGAAGATTGCGACTATATGGCTATACATGATTTGCGTGTCAAGCTGATGAAGGAATACACGGACGTACACGGTATAGAGAAAAAGGAGGGACTTGACACTCTGCTTGACTATCTCACAACACACGGCTACAGGACAGCGGTCGCTACCGCTACCAATATTGAGCGTGCTGAGGAGTATCTTAAAAAGATAAGCGTATACGACAAGTTTGAAACGATAATCTGCGGCAATATGCTTGAAAACGGCAAGCCGTGCCCGGATATCTATCTTTATGCCTGCGAAAGGCTCGGACTTGAACCGTCACAGTGCATGGCGCTTGAGGACAGCCCGAACGGTGTAAAGTCTGCAAGCAGTGCAGGCTGCGTCACTGTAATGGTACCAGATCTTACTGAGCCTGAGGAAGAACAGCTCAAAGCCGTTTATGCGGTCGCACCGTCACTGGATAAAGTGATCGATGTGCTTGAAAGGGCAAAGGGAGAATAAGTCAAAATAAAAGAACTATAAAATCGACCTTACTGTATGAAACGGTGAGGTCGATTTAATTTGTAGAAGAAGTTTGTTGTCAGTATATGTCAAATATACTGTTTATAATTTAACTGTGATAGTTAGCCCCCGATAGTACTATTTGTCGGATAACACTTCTCGGGCTCGCTATTCTATGTGATAACGTTGCTACTATTCACGCGGAAGACAACCAAAGGGAACAGGTATAAGTCTGAGCCTCGCTTACGCAAGGCTCGTGCACTCCGCTAAAGCTCCGCTGGACTTGCAGCCCCTAACCCTGTCCCTTAGGTTTTCTCCCTCGTGGCTCCCTCTTTCCTTACCCACACCCGTACCCCGCTAGGGTGTTGGCTGAACTCGTATAACCACCTGAATATCGTATATCCTGTAAGTTCAGGAACGCTTAACGCTACACGTCCGCAGTTTTAGTACATATATCTCAGGTTAGTAGCGTTTTTTGAAAGGTTAATGTTAGTGCAGTTGCACCGATACACTCACGAAATTATTAATACCTTGTAAGTACGCAAACTGTTTTAAGCAGTGTTGGCAATATAGCTGTTATATCATTTTATTGATAATGTGTTTAATTGACAATTTAAATCAATTATTATACAGTAATTATCCCGTTTTTGATACACGTTTCAAGCATTAACCTTTTTGTCTGTCCGCTTGCTTCAAAATATACCGCACCTATGCCGAGCTTGTCAATGCTCCTGATAACGCCGTTTCCGAAAACGCTGTGATACAGCTTGTCGCCCTCTTTCGGCATAACGACTCTCTTTGATGGTACTGTATCCGTCTTTGCATGGTTATCGGTATTCAGCTTATCAAGCTCTTCCTTAGTAATATAATGTGCAGTCCTGTCACGGTCTTTCAGCATTTCTTCAAGCGTCTTGAGTTCGCTCCTGCCGTTTGCGTATCTGATATACAGCTTATCGTTGCAGTATGCCGTAACAACGCCTTTCCCGTTTTTTCTGTCGCAGTATTCACGTTCCAGCATATCCCTTGCAAACAGCGAGAAGAAAATATCGTTGCTGTCGGTGTATTCGATTGGTATACTGCCATCGACCTCGGTCACAAACTCCGAGCTTTCGCCGGTACACGAGAAAAGATACAGTTCCTTTTTTGCCCTTGTCATAGCCACATAGAACAGTCTGCGTTCTTCTTCATACTGCTTTACGTCTTCCTTGTCATCAAGCTTGTCGGACGTAATTGACGGCAGAACATTGTCTATCACGTCAAGAAGGTAAACGCAGTCGTACTCCAGCCCCTTGCTTGAATGTATCGTAGACAGCGTGAAAAGGCTGTCAGGGTCATCGGTATGTGTTGCCATTATTTCGTTCAGTTCGTAAAGCCTTGAGATCATCTGTCTGCTGTCGCTCACATTTCTTGCAAGCAGGCGCAGTATGTCGTACTTTCCCGCATCCAGTCCGTTGTTATGCACATAATCGCTGTACTGCATTGAGCGCCATATGATGCTCAGCGTTTCCGATGCGCCTGCACTGCGCGCCTGAGCGGCGTATTTCGCTATACGCCTTATATTCTTCCGTGAACTGTCTGTCAGGTCGATACCGCCGCCGACGACAGGTTCGCCAGGTCCGAGCAATGCGTCGGTTATCGGTATATGCATTGCCGTACTGATACGGCAGGCAGTCTGTGCCGCCTGTTTGTTTATATACAGACCGATCTTATAGTATATCTGCATAAACTCGTCAACATTATAAGGGTCGTTTATGAAATTTATGATCGATACAATGTCCGTTACAGGCTTACTTGTAAAGAAAGTCTTTTCTCCGCCTTTAAGCCTGTAACCGATACCGCCCCGCTCCAGCATATCGACAAGCGCCACCGCACTGTCATTGTTACGGAACAGAGCTGCTGTCTGAATTTCGTTTCTCTTTGCAACTCCGCAAAGAAAGTCATACTGCGCCGCTCTGCCACGGCAGTGTACCGTTCTGACCGGCATACCGGCTTCATTCACTGCACGGATAGTCTTGTCACGGCGGAAACGGTTGCGCTTTACGAATGCGTTAGCTGCGCCGATTATCTCCGGTGTGGAGCGGAAATTCTGCTCCATAAAAAGCACCGTGGCGTTATCATACGTCTTTTCAAAGTCGGTCAGTGCATCGGGATAGGCACCTCTGAACGCATAGATGCTCTGATCCTCATCGCCGACCATGAATATGTTTCCACTGTTCTTTGCAAGGAGTTTTATTATCTCGTGCTGTATCCTGGAAGTGTCCTGCGCCTCGTCAACGCATATATAGCGGAAACGTCCCTGATAATAATCCGCTATATCCGGGTACTTTGTAAGTATATCAAGTGCAGTCACCATCTGATCGTCATAGTCCATCAACCCTCTGACCGCAAGCTCACTGCAATATTTCTTATAAATTTTAAGCGTATCTGCACCGCCGCAGTCAAGCTCCGATATCTGCTCATCTGTCAGCATCATATTCTTGGCGTATGTGATCATTGCACCGATATCATTTATCGCAGACGGGTCGGCAAACTCTCCTGTGATATCTTTGTATACATCGGATATGAGCCGCTTGCGGTCACCCTCACGGCTCATAAGCCGAGGTACATTCTCTGCGCCGTATATACTGCCGTATCGTTCTGTGATCTTAGCCGACAAGCCGTTTATTGTGCGTATCTCAAGACTGCCGGCATACTCGCTCCCGAAAGATTCCGAAAAGCGCTTCTTTAGCTCAAAGGTAGCGGCTCTGGTATAGGTCACGGCAAGAATTTGCGACGGCGCTATGCCACGGCAGTATATCATATATCCGAGCCTGGTTATCAGCACGGTCGTCTTTCCGCTTCCGGGTACGGCAAGCAGGAGTACAGCTCCGTCGGTAGTCGTGACTGCCTGTTTCTGCTGTGTACTCATATCAGAAATGTATCGTTGTTTGAATTCATTTTCGGTCATATACAGTCCTCCATATGCCTTTAATTGTATCATATCTGTTGTCATACTGCAATATAAAAGGCTGAATGCGGCGCTTTTAATAATGCGGAATGTGAAAATTTCAGGAAAAGGCTTTTATTATCGGAAGTTTTGTGGTATGATAAATATATATGTACATTTTGAGGTGAAAAGATGAACGAACAGGAACTCGCCGCTTTGATAAAGCAGGCACAGACAGGTGACACAGATGGTTTTGCACAGCTGTATAAGGCTGTGTACAGACCTGTATATAAAATAGCGCGTATGGCGATGAAAAGCGAGGACGCAGCTGTAGAGGCGGTACGGCTTACGGTGCTTGACAGCTTTGCGGCTCTGCCTACGGCGACACTCAGCACCACGGCACAGTTCATAGAGTGGCTTGTAAAGATACTTTGCACCAAGATAAGGCATCTTAACAAGTCATGCGGCGGGCTTACCGAAAAGACGGACGGCGGTTCCGAGATAAGACAGGCTCTTGACGAACTGCCCGATATAGAGCGCCTTGTACTGAGCGTCAGTACGGTGTGCGGCTGCAGCGCCGAGAAAACCGCAAAGCTATGCGGGTATACAGAGGAAACAGTAGGAGTGTGTCTTACCAATGCTGAGGTGACAATGAAAACACGACTGCTGTCGGGACAGAGCATCTGACGGAGGAAAGAATGGATAGTCTGGAACAAAAGATAAAAGAATATGTGTCTTCCGTTGAGATACCCGACAGAGTAAAACCGGAAGAAATAAGGAAACTGCTCGAGGACAACGGAGATATGACTGCAGGCGTGTTCCTGCGTAAGCTCAAGGAGCTTAAAATAAGCGGCTCGGACTTTCTGGAGCTTCTTGGAAACAGTAAAATAGGAAATATGGAGTTCAGAAGAATTGAGGAAAACCCGCATCTCAAATTCGATGAGCTTTTACAGATACTGGATAACTCGGTGCTGACAGGCGATGACTATCGTATGATAATAGCGGTAGCTACCCAGCGCAAAGAGCTTGCAGAGCAGAGAAAGAGAAGAGAAGAAGAAACCCTGCGCAGAATGACTGAAGAACTGACCGGCAGGAAAAATCAGCAGCAACCTGAAAAGCTGAAAACCGATGATGAAAATCCGGACAATGTTGACGTTTCCGAAAATGAACAGCCTGTTGCAAAAACTGAAAATAATACGGAAAGCGAAGAGAAAACAACTGACAGCTGCGAAAACGTTCTTGACGACGAAAGAACCGAAGCGGCAAAAGCGATGATTTCCCGTATTCAGGAACAACTCGATAAATCAGATAATGTCGAAAATGTAGAAAATAACGATAATTATACAGACAGTAATAACAATTTGTCGGACAATGCACCGTCAGAAACGGGTGATATTGTATCGGAAAAAGAAGTTCCACCCGATGAAGAAGCGCCGGACGACAGCGACGAAAAAAGTATAACGCAGGAATTTTCACTGCCTGAGCCTCCCGCCGCCGAAAAGGTGGTAGAAGCAACTGAAGAGCCGGATGATTTTGACGGCGTAATATCCGATGATGAGAAAATAGCCGGCAATGCAAGGGATATCGGTTCAGCTATCGGTGAACTTATGAACGACAATGATGCAGACAGCTACGGAAACGACTATGATGTCAGTGATGATGAGCAGGACTGCATCAGACCCAGGCGCAGCAAGGGTTGTCTTATAACTGCGTTTGTCGGTGCGGCTGTGCTTATATGCGGCGGTCTTACGCTCGATGTGTTGCAGGCAAAGGGTATTATCCCCGAACTGATATATGATATACCGGAGAAGTTTGAACAGAACATTGACGGCTATCAGGCAATTGTTGAGCAGGGACGTGCGGCAGCAGACAAGATAAGCTATGATCTGCCGCAAGGTCTTGCGGCGGTACAGCACGAACGTTCATGTCTGCCGAAAAATGTGTACGACGATAAATTGACATTGGCGGTAAGCGGTTCTGAGATACTCGGCGCAAAGGTAACTGACGGCAAGGTAAGCGACAACTTCAGCTTTGATACAGGGCTTGAAGGCACAGGAATAGTGAAGTGCGGCGAATGCTTTGCGGTTATCGGAGGCAACAGTAATGGCAGTGGTACGGTAGTCAGGATCTATGACGAAAGTGGAATAGTAAACGGAAATGCTGTCGATGAATATATACTTTCGGGAGAATATGTCGATTGCTATACAGATGGTAAAACTGCATATCTGGTTACTTACGACAAATTTGATATAATGAAAGCGTCGCCAGAAAAGCTGACATCATTTGTTCCGTCGTACAAGCACGGCGACAAGACAACGGTGATACCTTTTGACAGGATATTCATACCGTTAAAAGTGAGCAGGACCATATACTATACGACGACCGCAATAGATGTTACCGGAAAGAACGATGCGGTAGTGCGAAGTATACTTGTCGGAGATGCCGCCGGCTGCGATGTTTCGGATAACGGAATGTATGTTACCAACAGCATTATATATGACGATCAGTACTATTCAAATATATATTATGCTGCGTTTGACGAGTCGCTGAGCACACAGAGTATGGGCATTGCCGATATATTTGTCAATCCCGGACTTGTTGATGCAATGAAACAGGGTTTTGCGGCTGTGGGCTTTATCAAAGGCGGAAAAGGAACAGACGGCTCTGAGTACAGTGCCGTTGCAACGTTCAGAACCACGCTTTCTCATCTTGGCATCAATGAAATTACAAGTGGGGATCGCATTGAGTCGATAAGCGGCAAGGATAAGACGGTAACTGTTACCACAGGCGGCGACAAGCCTTATCAGTACAGCGTCAATGTGACTGACGGCGAAGAGGTAAAGAAGCCCGAGAGTACGAACAGCATACAGATAAGCGACGGACTGACGGCAGAAATAACACTTAAAGCAGACAAGGACGGTAATAGGACGGGTATTGTTCTCGCCGTCGGCGGTGACAAGAAGGATGAGGTGACTATCACCGCAGAGAGCAGTACGCCCGGCGACTGGAACAAGTATCTGACAAGCCCCGTCTGCGATGACATTTCAAAGCTGGCATACGGTGAGAGCGGCGGAAAGACGATCATCGGAATACCGATAGTATATTTTGATGGTATCTCACAGGTAAGCCGCTGTAAGTTCTACGGCTATGCTGACGGAAAGTTGACGGCGCTTGGCGATATAACGCTGTACGATGAGAAATATGACACGCTTGACTGTGAGATAATCGGCGGTGACAAGCCGTATCTTCTTACAATGTGGGATAACCGCATAATAACCGCAAGTGCCGATAAAGTCAAGGTGATATCCGATACCAAGCTGAAAACGGTAGAAAAGAAGGACAACAATACCGAGAGCAAGAACGAAAGTCCGGCAGACAGTAAGGCTGAAAGTACTGCCGACAGCAAGACGGAAAGCAAAGAAAACAGCAAACCACAGGATGCGGAAGAAAGCAAAGGCGAGTAGTATGCACGAAAAGCTGATAACGGCGACAATCGGATATGACAAGGGTGACCCGAAGCGTATACAACACTTTATAAAGGTACACAGCTTTGCAAAGCTGATAGGCGTATGCGAGGGATTGCCCGATGACGCCATGAAGGTGCTTGAAGCTGCCGCTGTACTGCATGATATAGGTATACACGAGGGCGAAAGACTGTACGGAAGAAACGACGGTCAGATCCAGCAAGAGCTCGGACCGGGTATAGCCGTACAGATAATGGATGCTGTCGGCGGATATGACGATGTGAAAGAGCGTGTTATGTATCTTATAGCTCACCATCATACCTACACCGGCATAGACAGCAAGGAGTTGCAGATACTTATTGAGGCTGACTTTATTGTAAACCTGTACGAGGACGGTGCATCGCCTGTTGCAGTGAAAAGTGCGTATGAAAGTATATTTGTTACCGAAAGCGGAAAGAGAGTGCTTAAAGACTGCTTTTGTATCAAATAACGGAAATCTGAACATATAAACGGATATATGAAAACAGCCGCCCCTGCGATTTTGTAGGGGCGGCTGTTTATAATATGACCGGTACATTAAGTTACGGCAGGCGTTTTATACGGATATCTGTCTGATGTATTACACTCCGCCGTGAGTGCCGGGTTTGCCGAAAGTTTTTCTTTCGGAATTATTTGTTTCATGGTAAGGTACGCCGTCAGGATCGGGTACGGCATAAGGAACGACATTGCGATATTCGTCTGCGGCAGTCCTGTTGCCGGGGTCTGACGGAATAAGTCCGGTGCAGTCGTTTGAAGAACAGCAACCGCAGAAATTATCAAGTATTATTTCTTCTGTTTCACTGCGTTCCTCCGGAGTTTCGGGAACAGGTTTTTTCATAAGTTCGTTTTGCTTTTTAGGATTTATTTTGTCCATAACAGTTCCTTTCAGAATAAAAAGTCGTTTGTGTTCATAAGCGGTATGAATAGTATGCGTAAAAATCCGCATCAATATTAAGACAGAAGTTATTAAAAACCCTAAAAAATGTAAACGCACAAATTTGTACGCAAAAATTAATAATAATTTGTGCAAATTTTAATCAAAAACCTCTTGACAAAGTCCAAAAAGTGTGATATATTGTGTTTAGCACTCAGAGAGGTAGAGTGCTAGCAAAGAAAATTATTGAGTGCTAACGAGCCGGAAACAGCGGAACGCCGCTGAAAGAAGGGAATAGAAACATGGAAAACCGTACACTCAGGATCCTTGAAGCGATCGTTGACGAATATATACGCACCGGTGAGGCGGTCGGCTCAAAGCTTATTGCCGAGAAGCTTGACAATGCGGTGTCGAGCGCAACGATAAGAAATGAGATGGCGGCTCTTGAACAGCAGGGCTATCTTGAACATACGCATACCAGCTCGGGACGACTTCCGACATATCAAGGACTGAGGCTTTATATAGAAAAGGTAATGGCACCCGCACAGTTACCCAATGAAGAAAAAGAAAAGATTGACCGTATATTTGACGATATCGGCGGAGCCACCGATGACGAGATAATCGACAATGCGTCCAGGGCGCTTGCGGATATTACGAAATGTGCAATAGTTTCTACCAACACTGTAAACAAGTTTTCGGTCATAACAAAGGTAGACGTTATCCCCACAGGCAAAAGAATGTATGTTCTTCTTCTGATAACCTCCGAGGGCAATATCAGAAACAGGGTATGCAGGCTGAGCTTTGATCTTACAAACGAGCAGATGGATTTCTTCACGCAGTTTGTGAACGAGAACCTCAAAGGCGTAAACCTTGATGAGTTGTCCGATGAATATATAGATAAACTGACGCAGGCAATGGGCGGATATATGATGACGTTATCGCCGCTTCTCAAAGCGGTAGTCGATATATCGGCTGAAATGCAGCAGCAGGTAGAGTTCAGCGGAGAAAAGAATCTGCTGACCTGTTCTGATTTCTCGAACACTCAGATAGCAACGATACTTGACGGCAAGAACGAGCTTTGCAGCTGGCTTGACGATACGTTCTCAGGCATACAGATAAAGTTCGGAGCCGAAAGCGATACATTTGCCGTTACCAATTCCAGTCTGATAGCGGCAAGCTTCAACAAGGACGGACGAAAGGCAGGTTCTTTCGGAGTTATAGGTCCTGTAAGACTGGATTACAAGAAGCTGATCCCGTATATTGAATATTTCTCGTCAAAGGTCACCGATGCGTTATCGGGAGGCAATGACGAGGAGGAAGAAAAGAATGATGAAAAGGAGGCGGATTCAGTTTGAGTAAGAAAGAAAAGGAAACCAAGGAAGAAACTCAGCAGACCGCAGACACAGCCACTGAAGAAGTAGCTGAAAAGACCGGAGAGGTGACAGAAGAAAAGGCTGAAGCAAAAGCCGAAGAAATCAAGGTAGATCCAAAGGATCTTGAAATTGCCGACCTTAAGGATAAGTTACTGAGAACCATGGCGGAATTCGACAACTACAGAAAACGCACCGCCAAGGAAAGAATGGAGCTTTCTCCTGAGATAACGGCAAGAAACTTAACGGAGTTCTTACCCGTTATGGACAATCTCGACAGAGCGCTTGCGGCGGAGTGCAAAGACCCCGACTACAAGAAGGGCGTTGAGATGATACACGAGAGCTTTGTTACGGCTCTTCAGAACTTAGGCGTTGAGGTGATTGAATCGGACGGCGCACAGTTCAATCCTTCGTATCATCAGGCTGTACAGCAGGTTGAGGATGACAGCAAGGAAGAAGGCACTATAGCCGCCACATTCCAGAAAGGCTATAAGATCGGAGAAAAGGTTCTCCGTTTTGCGATGGTAGCAGTCGTAAAGTAAAAAGCAAGCAAATGGGCTTAAGCCCGAAGAATAAACGGTTCTGTAAGAACCTTACGGTAAGGAGATAATTATCATGGGAAAAATAATAGGTATTGACTTAGGTACAACAAATTCATGTGTAGCAGTTATCGAAGGCGGCGAGCCTACTGTTATCACAAACAGTGAGGGTTCAAGAACAACTCCTTCAGTTGTTGCTTTCACTAAGGACGGCGAGCGTCTTGTAGGTCAGCTCGCTAAGAACCAGGCAGTTACAAACCCCGACAGAACGGTCATTTCGATCAAGCGTCACATGGGCAGTGACTACAAGGTAGACATTGACGGCAAGAAGTACACACCTCAGGAGATTTCAGCTATGATTCTTCAGAAGCTGAAGACAGAGGCTGAGGGCTACCTCGGTGAAAAGGTAACAGATGCTGTTATCACCGTTCCCGCATACTTCACAGATTCACAGCGTCAGGCAACAAAGGACGCAGGTCAGATAGCAGGCCTTAACGTTCAGCGTATCATCAACGAGCCTACAGCCGCAGCTTTAGCTTACGGCATTGATAAGGAAAACGAGCAGAAGATAGTTGTATACGACCTCGGCGGCGGTACATTCGATGTATCCGTTATCGAAATAGGCGACGGCGTACAGGAGGTTCTTGCCACAGCAGGTAACAACCACTTAGGCGGCGATGACTTCGACCAGCGTCTTATCGACTACTTTGTAGCAGAATTCAAGAAGAGCGACGGTATCGACCTCAAGAACGATAAGTTTGCTATGCAGAGATTAAAGGACGAAGCAGAAAAGGCAAAGATTGCACTTTCAAACGCTCCTTCGGTAAACGTAAATATTCCTTATATCACAGCAGACGCTACAGGCCCCAAGCACTTAAATGTTCAGCTCACAAGAGCAAAGTTCAACGAGCTGACAGCCGACCTTGTTGAAGCAACAATGGGCCCCTTCAAGCAGGCAATCAGCGATTCCGGACTTTCAATGAACGAGATTGACAAGGTACTGTTAGTCGGCGGTTCTACAAGAATCCCCGCTGTACAGGAAGCCGTAAAGAAATATACAGGCAAGGAACCCTTCAAGGGAATCAACCCCGATGAGTGCGTTGCTATGGGTGCGGCTCTGCAGGGCGGCGTTCTCAACAAGGAAGTAACAGGTCTGTTACTGCTCGATGTAACTCCTCTGTCACTCGGTATCGAAACAGCAGGCGGTGTCTGCACAAGAATGATTGAGAGAAACAAGACCATTCCTACAAAGCACAGCCAGATATTCTCGACTTATTCGGATAACCAGCCCTCAGTTGATATAAACATCTTACAGGGTGAACGTGAATTTGCCAAGGATAACAAGTCTATCGGTACATTCAGACTTGATGGTATCGCTCCCGCTCCCCGTGGTATCCCTCAGATCGAAGTAACCTTCGATATAGATGCCAACGGTATCGTAAACGTATCCGCTAAGGATCTCGGTACAGGTAAGGAACAGCACATCAGTATCACAGCTTCAACAAACATGAGCAAGGACGATATCGATAAGGCTGTCAAGGAAGCTGAAGCATTCGCCGCTGAGGACAAGAAGAAGAAGGAAGAGGTTGAGGCTCGTAACGCCGCAGATCAGATGGTTTACCAGACTGAAAAGTCGATGAACGAATTCGGCGACAAGGTTACACAGGCTGATAAGGATTCTGTAAATCCCAAGCTCGACGCACTTAAGGAAGCTCTCAAGGGTACGGACGTTGAGGCTATCAAGAAGGCTCAGGAAGAGCTCCAGACAGCATTTTACGCAGTAGCTGAGAGAATATACAAGGAGCAGGGCGCTGCAGCACAGCAGGCTGAGGCTGCTCAGACAGACGTTCAGGGCGAAGGCACAAATGCCGCAGGCGGTTCGGATGATAATGTGGTTGACGCTGATTACACAGACGCTAACTAATCAATAACATTGCGTATGAGCCGGGAACTCTCGGCTCATATTGCTGATTTTGCAATACTTTAAAACACGGCAGATAATTCTGTCGGGAAGGTAAGATTATTATGGCAGAAAAAAGAGATTATTATGAAGTGCTCGGCTTGCAGAAAGGTGCGACCGATGATGAAATAAAGAAAGCCTACCGTAAGCTTGCCAAGCAGTATCACCCTGACCTCAATCCTGATAATCCTGAGGCTGAAGCCAAGTTCAAGGAGATAAACGAGGCAAACGACGTTCTCTCCGACCCGCAGAAGCGTGCCAAGTATGATCAGTTCGGTCATGCAGGTGTAGATCCGTCATACGGCGGCGGTGCAGGCGGATTCGGCGGCGGATTCGGCGGATTTTCCGGTGGATTCTCATCGGCGGACGGCATAGACCTCGGTGATATTTTCGATTCTATATTCGGCGGTGGCGGCGGACAGCGCTCCAACCCCAATGCGCCAAGACAAGGCTCAGATATAGCCATAAGCCTTGACATCAGCTTTATGGAAGCGTGCAAGGGTCTGTCGCACGAGGTTGAGATAAACCGTGCCGAAACCTGCGACAGCTGTCATGGCTCAGGCGCAAAGGCAGGCACAACTCCCAAAACCTGCCCCGACTGTCACGGAAGCGGTCAGGTAAGAGTACAGCAGAGAAGTATGTTCGGTATGATGTCCTCCACACGTCCGTGCTCACGTTGCAGCGGTAAGGGCAAGATAATAGAAACTCCCTGTCCCACCTGTAACGGTCAGGGCAGAGTACAGCGCCGTAAGAAAGTCGTTATCAATGTACCCGCAGGTATAGACAACGGTCAGACGCTCTGCGTAAGAGGAGAAGGTAACTGCGGTACAAACGGCGGTCCCAAGGGCGACCTTAATGTACGCATTACGGTACGCAAAGACCCGATATTTGAACGTAAGGGCTTCGATGTATGGTGCGAGATACCGATAACATATTCACAGGCGGTCCTCGGTGACGAGCTTACAGTGCCTACAATAGACGGCAACGTTAAGTACAGCATACCTGAGGGTACACAGCCGGGTACTGTTTTCAGGCTGAGAGGCAAGGGAATAAAGAGGCTACAGCGTGAAGGCAGGGGCGACCAGATGGTAAGGGTAGTTATCGAAGTACCCAAGAAGCTGAACAAGAAGCAGAAGGACGCTTTGCTGAGCTTTGAAAAGGAGCTTACTCCGTCAAATTACGAGAAGCGCACAAGCTTCTTTGATAAGATAAAGAAGTTCGGCGACGATCTGAAAAAGAATTTCCAGTAATAAATACAGCTGTCATGCGGAAAGACGTGTGACAGCTTTTCTTTTGCTTGTTGACATCAAAGAGCAATAGTGATATAATCACGTTAGTTAATACTAACTTAATTGTGAGGGTATATCTATGAACAAGAAAAAGAAAATGATAATCTGCTTTGTGCTTGGAATGGTAGGATGTCTGTGCTTCGGCGGCGGTGATTGGCTGATGGTGTACGGCAATACGGCGCATACAGGTGAACTTTACTGGCTTACACAGGGCATAATCGGAATATCTCCGGCAAGAAACGCAATTGCTATGGTGCTTGCTTTTCCGGGTATAATCTGTTACGGAACAGGACTTTTCGCAATGGCAGGATTTATAAAGGATAGCAGGGATAGAAAGATATACCGGGTGCTGAACATATTCGGACTTACACCGTGGTTGTGCCTGCATATTTTTTACATATTATTACTTGCAATCTATGCCTATATGGGAAGCAACGGCTATCAGGGGGCAGATGAGATATGCCACGCTGTGTACTCCTCGCTGTCGTGGATAGTACCGCTTTCCGAAGCGTTTATGTTGCCGCCGTTTATCTATTATATGTATCTGCAACTCAAGAGAAAGACATATTTTTCAAGGCTCGGCGGATTTTTCGGTGCAAATGTATTGGTGAATTACGGTGTGCTGTACGTTGTTTCGCTTATTATGCCCGATATCCCCGCAAGGCTCGGTTTCAAAAACGGATTAATGAGCGAAAGTATGATAATACTTTTTGCAGTGCTTGTTATCTGCACGGTTAAAAATATACACGGTGTAGCGGATGAGGAAAAATTCACACTGATTCCGTAAATTAAAATTTTGCTTGCTTGTCATTTTCTTCCGGACACGGACATATAATTCTTCAGATGAAAAAGCGAGGAGGATCTATTATGTTCGTTATGACTATGACCAAGCGTAAGCTTATCCGTGCGGTCATGTTTGTTTTAGTGCTGGTTACAGGCATCGCTATAGGAGTATTCGCCATACTCTCGTCTATAGATACCGGTGCGGAAAACATAAAGCTGCCTATATACAACGTAAAGCGCACCGACAACAAAATCAGCATTACGTTTGACTGTGCGTGGGAAAACAGCAACACCGACAAGCTGATCTCGATACTTGCCGAAGCCGATGCGAAGGCTACATTCTTTGTTACGGGCGAATTTGCGGATAAGTATGCAGACGATATAAAGAAGCTCAGCGATGCAGGTCACGAGATAGCAAACCACAGCGACAAGCATCCGCATATCAAGGGTATGAACGTAAACGACCTCATAGCCGATACAAAGGAATGCTCACGCAAGATAAAGATGATAACGGGCAATGCTCCCACGCTTTACCGTGCGCCCTACGGAGAATATGACGACAAGGCGGTAACTACGCTTTTCGGAATGGGAATGAGCGTCATTCAGTGGAACAAGGACAGCATCGACTGGGATAAGCCGACCCCCGAAACAATAATCGAGCGTACAACAAAGAATATTTCGGGCGGATCGATACTGCTTTTCCATAACGACCTTGAAAACACGACTCAGGCACTGCCGACAGTGCTTAAAAGTCTAAAGGAACAGGGCTTTGAACTTTGTACCGTGAGCGAACTTTTGCTTGAGGGAGATTATACTATCGACTCAAACGGAACTATGATGCCGAAAAGCAAGGCGACGGTAAATCAGATAGTTTTCAGTGATAATTACGATGCAAATCTGGCTTTTGAAACGCTTGCCGAAAAGTTGAGCATAAGCGATATAAACGCTTTGCAGAGCAAGGACGTTTCGATGGAAACCGCCCGGAAATTAGCGTCATATCTTACGCAAGAGCAGATAACGGCACTGAAGGCACTGCCCGAAGAAAGCCTTTACAATGGCTTTGAAAAGCTGAAAGAGGCTGTATATGCCCGTGAAAACACCGTTCCGGGAAGCTCGACCGAGCCGATAATCAAAGACTGAAAAATAATATTTCACCGCACGGTAAAAACGCTGTGCGGTATTATTTTTGCGTCACAGTTGACCGACAGTTAAAAATCGTGTAATATAATATAAGAAAATTATATCGGAGGAATTTTAATATGAAAGCCTTACTGATAGTAAATCCCGTTTCGGGAAAGAAAAGAATAACGGGCGAGCTTGTAAACATAATCAGCCGTCTTGAAAAGGGCGGCTATATAACCACCGTACACGTTACCGAAAGACGAGGCGACGCTACCGAAACCGCAAGAATCCACGGCGGCGAATATGATGTGATTGTCTGCTGCGGCGGCGACGGTACGCTCAGCGAAACGGTAAACGGAATGATAGTGGGCGGTCATAAGACTAAGATTGGCTATATACCGTCAGGTACAACCAACGACTTTGCTAACGGTATAGGTCTGTCGTCCGATGTCATAAAGGCGGCGGACGATATAGTTTACGGCAAGCCCAAAGCCTTTGACATAGGCAGATTCAACGAGCGTGAGTTTATGTATATCGCATCATTCGGCGCATTTACGCAAAGCTCTTACGGTACGCCGCAGAACCTGAAAAACACATTCGGGCATTTTGCGTATATCTTAAGCGGAATAAAGGAGCTTGCCGAGATAAAGCCGTATCATATGAGCGTTTACGATGCGGAGGGAATACTGCATGAGGGGGACTATATCTTCGGTGCGGCCTGCAACGCAACCTCTGTCGGCGGAATAATCAAGCTTGACAAGAATCTTGTGGATCTGAGCGACGGCGTGTTTGAGGTAATGCTTGTGCGCTGTCCGAAAACGCCTGTGCAGATAAGCCTTATGGCTAAGGCTCTGCTGAATGGTAATTATGATAACGAATTTCTCGATTTTTTCCATACAAAACGACTTGACGTCCGGTGTGACGAGACTCTGCCGTGGTCGCTTGACGGTGAAGAGGCAGACGGCGGGAACGATACTCAGATTGAGGTACTTCACGAAGCGGCAAATATTATTCTGCCGCCCGACAGCGGAGCTGTGACGATATGATAAGATATATACACGAGCCGACCGACCTACAGTGCGGTCAGGCTGTGCTTGCAATGGTGCTCGGAAAGACGGTAGAAGAGATAGTGACATTTCTTGGCAATGACCGTGAAACCACCCTTGCCGAGATGAAAAGAACGTTCAGAGAGCACGGCGTTCATATATCGGATGAACGTATAGCGGTACAGAAAAAGGAGCAGCTGCCTCCGCTTTGCCTGCTCAGCCTTGAAACACCACGTTGCTGGCATTGGTCGCTGTACGCAGACGGCACATTCTACGATCCCGAACACGGTGTCATGAGTGATTTTCCCAGTGCAAACAGGAAATATTATTGGAAGCTGGAAAAGCAGTCCGTTTTATAGGACACAACCTCTGTTATAATATAAACATAACGAGGGAGCAAAAAGCTCCGGACAATAATCACATTCTTTCGTTTTGCGGTCATTGGCTACGGTGACTGCAAATCAAAAACTATCATCAGTCCTTTTTATAGGACAGCGAAGATGTTAAAATATAATCATAACGAAGGAGCGACAAGCTCCAAAAAGTTGTACATAAAACCTTCCTTTTCTGCAACGGCAGTGACGCTGTTACCGCCGTTGCCCCGACAATGAGCATTCCTTGCGGAATGTTGAAATAAACCGATATTTTACCTCCTTCTCCCTTCTGTGTTTGGCTGCCGTGGCTTTCCCGGTCATTGCAGAATTGCCCGGAATATCGGTATCGGTTATTCCGGGCAGATCTGCAATACGAAAATTACTTATCAAGTCCGTTTTATAGGACAGCGAAGATGTTAAAATATAATCATAACGAAGGAGCAGACGCTCCGGTACATATTGTATATCATCCTTTCCAAACGGCGGTCTGCAAAATACAGACTGCCAACCGAAATTTACAGTCCGCTGCGGCGGATATGAACGTTAAAGGCTGATGGCCTGACAACCCATCGTGAAAGGTCTTTATCTGTTCACTGTTTACATAGTTCTGTGCTGTTTTCCTCTTTTTTCGGCACAGAGGTATTCTCCTTTTTAACTTCCCGTATCATATCATCATATCATACGGATAGTATGAATACGGGAACGGAAAATCTGCCATCCGGATAAGTTCCTGATGAGCGTTTTCAATAGATTTTTTCATAGTTTTTCATGTTTTGTATTCCTTTTTTTGTATGAATTTTGGTGAACAGGCTACCCTTACCGGTAAGCCTGTTTATCTTTGCCGAAAGGTAAGTGATTGTCCTTTTTATGGTACAGAGTGTATGCTATACTACAGTTGACACATAAGAAAAACCTTTCTTTTGTGTTTTCCTTATTTCCTTATTCTGAAATGACAGTCTGCTGTTTTATACAGTGGGCTGTCATTGTTTTTAATATAATATAAAATGAGCGTTTTGTGATATCCGGGCTAAAGTCTTGATTATTACGACAAATTGTGCTATACTAAATTCGATTATAAACTACTTCCGCTCAAAAGCGGTTTCAAGGATGTGTCGTATTGAACAAGGATAAAGAAAAATACAAACGTACCGCTCTTATAGTAGACGCTCTGGTACTTCTTACATGGGAAACCTCCACCTTCGGCATTATATGGCTGAATTACTATAACAGCGAGATGGCTTTCAGCTTCTTTAGAAAAGGAAACTGGCTGTTATTCGGATTGTACTTTGCAATTCTTTATGTTTTCTCGAGAATATACAAAGGACTTAAGATCGGCTCACATAAAACAACGGATATAATAGTGTCGCAAATCCTTGCTACACTTTGCACAAACTTCATAACCTATATCCAGATATGCCTGATATCACGCTCTATGCTTGACCCGCGACCGCTTCTTGTCGGCACGCTGTATCAAGCGGTGGTCATAGCTTTGTGGGCGTTTATAAGCGGAAAGATATTCCGTGCCTTATACCCTGCAAAGAACGTGATAATGATATACGGACTTGAGCAGCCTGCAAGAATGCTTGTTGAAAAAATGAGCAAGCGTTATGACAAATACAACATTACCCGAATGATAAATGTATCCGAGGGACTTGAAAAGATAATTTCCGAGATACCCAACTATGACGGCGTGGTTATCTGCGATACCCCTAACGAGATAAGGAACGATATATTGAAGTTCTGCTTCAAGACATCAATAAGAACCTATCTTGTGCCGAAAATCAGCGATATAATCGTAAGAGGCGGAGATAATATGGAGCTGTTCGACACTCCGCTTATTATCTCGAAAAATTACGGACTGGGTATAGAACAGCGTTTCTTCAAGCGTTGCTTTGACATTCTCCTGTCCTCGATAGGTATTATTATTGCTTCTCCGTTTATGCTGATAACAGCTATTGCTATAAAGCTGTGCGATCATGGTCCGGTGCTGTATAAGCAGGTGCGCCTTACCAAGGATGGTAAAGAATTTAAACTTTTGAAATTCAGGAGCATGGTTGTAAATGCCGAGAGCGACGGTGTGGCACGACTTGCAAGCGATGGCGACAAGCGAGTGACCCCTGTCGGAAAGTTCATAAGAAAAGTCAGACTCGATGAGCTTCCGCAGTTGTTCAATATCTTCAAGGGCGATATGTCGGTCGTAGGACCCCGTCCGGAGCGTCCCGAGATCAGCCGTGAGTACGAAAAGGAAATGCCGGAGTTTGCATTCCGCCTTAAAGTCAAGGCGGGACTTACCGGTAATGCACAGGTTGTCGGCAAGTATAATACAACCCCTTACGATAAGCTGAAGCTTGATCTTATGTATATTGAAAAATATACGCTTGCTAAGGATATTCTGCTTATACTTAAAACCGTCAAGATTATCTTTATGCCCGAAGAAAGCACAGAGGGCATAAAGGAAGGATATATAACTCCCCTCCAAAAAGGTGAGGATACGCAAAGCAAGGAAGGAAATGACAACAATGGAAACGTTCAGTAATCTTATCGACCTCGATTCATATTCACCTGATGAGTGGAATATGATAGTTGAACTGGCACAGCAGATTCAGAAGAACCCCGCACTTTACCGTTCAAGATGCAGCGGAAAGATAATGGGTACTCTGTTCTATGAGCCGTCAACAAGAACGCAGATGAGTTTTCAGACTGCAATGCTGAGGCTCGGCGGCACGATAATAGGATTTGATAATCCGTCAACATCCTCTGTTTCCAAAGGCGAAAATATCAAGGATACAACGAAAATAGTCAGCAGCTATGCCGATATTCTTGTAATGAGAAATCCATACGAGGGCAGTGCAAAAGCGGCGGCGCTCACAGCCGATTGCCCTGTTGTAAATGCAGGCGACGGCGGACATCTGCACCCTACGCAGACGCTTACCGATATGCTGACGCTGAAAAACGAAAAGGGCAGGCTTGACCACTTGAAGATAGGTCTATGCGGCGATCTTCGTTACGGAAGGACGGTACACTCACAGCTGAAGGCACTGTCACGCTATGAGGGCAACGAGTTCATACTTATATCAACACCCGAGCTTGCTCTGCCGTCATATATCAAGGACGTGCTTAACGCAAGAGGCTGTACTTATAAGGAGATATATTCTCTTGACGAGGCGATAACGGGCGAATCGCTCGATATGCTCTATATGACAAGAATACAGAAGGAGCGTTTTTCAAGCGAGGAAGAATACAACAGGCAGAAGGATGTATTCCGCCTTGATACCGAAAAAATGAAGAAAGCACCAAAGGATATGATAGTAATGCATCCGCTCCCCAGAGTAGACGAGATAGCGATGGACGTGGACGACGATCCGAGAGCGATGTATTTTACTCAGGCAAAGAACGGAATGTTCGTGCGTATGGCACTTATAATATCCGTGCTTGAGGGCAGGCTCGGTGCACCTAAGCTGCTGACAGGCACGATAAAGAACGATGTTGAATGCACAAACCCCAAGTGCATCACAAAGACCGAGCATTATCTTCCACACAGCTTCAAGGTACAGGGCGATATATGCGAATGTGAATATTGTGACGAGCGTATTCTGCTCGACTAAGCAAGAGGAAATATATGATGGACTTTTCAACCAGAAAGAGAATTGTTATAAAGGTAGGCACAAGCACGCTTGCCCATAACACAGGCAATCTTAATATAAGACGTGTTTCAAAGCTGATAGAGGTGATGTCGGATATCAAGAACTCCGGCAAGGATGTGATATTTGTTACATCGGGCGCACAGGGAGTAGGCGCGGCAAAGGCAGGACTTCACTCAAAGCCTACCGAAATGCCGAAAAAGCAGGCTTGCGCCGCTATAGGTCAGTGCGAGCTTATGCACATTTATGACCGTGAATTTGCAAACTATAATCACACGGTAGCGCAGGTGCTTCTTACCCGTGACGTTATCAGCAACAAGACAAGAAAAGAGAACGTTACAAACACATTCAATACACTCCTTGATATGGGAATAGTGCCTATAATCAATGCCAATGATACCGTTTCGATAAAGGAACTTGACTTTGACGAGAACGATACGCTGTCGGCTATAGTTGCGGCATTGTGCGGTGCCGATTTGCTGGTGATTCTTACCGATGTTGACGGACTGTATGATAAGAACCCTAAACTTCCCGGTGCAAAGCTAATCCCTGAGGTAAAGCAGATAACAAGCGAGATGATAAGCTCGGCAAAGGACAAGGGCAGTGAGTTTGCAAGCGGCGGCATGATAACAAAGCTCGAGGCGGCTACTATCGCAAAGGAGCACGGCATACCGACTGTAATAATAAACGGTCAGCGTCCCGAGATACTTTACGATTTGTTTGAGAATAAGGCTGTCTGCACAGTATTCACCGCAGATGAGGACTGAAAGGAAAAATATGAGCTACATAGACGAACTCGGAAAAAAGGCAAAATCGGCGGCTAAAAACTCAGCTATGCTGTCGCAGTCGCTTAAAAACGATATACTCGCCACTATCGCCGTAATGCTTGAAAACGGCAGAGAAGAGATCAAAAAGGCAAACGAGCTTGATATAACTGCGGCGCATGAAAACAATATGGCGGCGGCAATGGTAGACCGCCTTACCCTTACCGACGCAAGAATTGACGGTATGGCTGAGGGCGTAAGACAGGTTGCGGCATTGCCTGATCCCGTCGGAAAAATTCTCGGCGGCAACACCTTACCCAATGGGCTTACCGTAATAAAGAAATCCGTACCGCTCGGCGTTATCGGAATTATTTTCGAGTCACGCCCCAATGTTACGGTAGACGCAGGATGCCTTTGCCTTAAAGCCGGCAATACTGTAATTCTGCGTGGCGGCAGCGATGCTATAAATTCAAACAAGTGCCTTGTCGGTATTATGAGAGCGGCGGCTGAAAAGCACGGCGTCAATCCTGACATTGTACAGCTTGTAGAGGACACCTCAAGAGATACCGCAACCGAGCTTATGAAAGCAAACGAATATGTTGACGTGCTTATCCCAAGAGGCGGCGGCGGACTTATAAACGCCGTAATAAAGAATGCTACTGTACCCGTAATACAGACCGGAGAGGGCAACTGCCACGTTTATGTTGACCGCTTCGCCGATATTGATATGGCAGTGGATATAGTAGACAACGCAAAGACACAGCGTCCGTCTGTATGCAACGCCATCGAAAACGTACTTGTGCATAAGAATATTGCGGAGGGCTTTTTGAAAAAGCTCGCAGAAAGGTGGAACGGTAAGGTGACATTTGTCGGCGACGAAGCAAGCAGTGCATATATCACGCTTGAAAAGATAGCCGATGACGAAGATTACCGCAGAGAGTTCCTTGACCTTAAGATTGCCGTAAAGGTAGTAGATGATATAGATGAAGCTATAGCTCATATCAACCGCTTCGGTACAGGCCACAGCGAGTGTATAGTGACCGAGTATCTGCGTAATGCTGAGAAATTCCAGCGTGAAGTCGATGCGGCGGCTGTATATGTAAATGCCAGCACACGCTTTACGGACGGCTTTGAATTCGGACTGGGAGCAGAGATAGGAATATCAACACAGAAGCTCCATGTACGAGGACCTATGGGCCTTGAGGCTCTGACAACGTTCAAATATCTTGTCAACGGAAACGGTCAGACAAGAGGCTAGGAGGAACGCTTATAAATGGCAAAAAAGAGGAATAAAAACAAAAATCATATAGAGGCAAAGAGTGAGAACAAGGTTCTGCACGGGCTTGCGGGTTCGCTTGAAGAGGCGTTTTCCGAAGATGTAAGCGAAATAGAGCAGGATGAGGTCATCGTTGTCGATGTACCCGAACGCAAGCATAAGGGCATTGCAAAGAAGGTTGCCTATTTCCTTGTCGGACTGCTGGTTATTGTATTTGCGGTCGTTGGCGTTGTCAACACCGTGATAGCGGCAAGCGGTGCGATAAACCGAATAGCAAATCAGACAGACCTCAAGGAAGAGTTTGCACTCTATCTCTATCCTATAGTAGCGACCGACCCACCCAGCTTTGAGGACGCGTCAACACTTACACAGTCTACCATAATCAAGGCGGCTGTATCGAGAATACTGCTCACCGGCGATACTTCAAACTATGAGACTGACACGGGTGTAATGTATATCCCCGAATTTGACGTTGAAACAGCGGCAAAAAATATCTTCGGCAACAGTATAGAGGTTACACATCAGACGGTAGGTCATGTTCAGGATCTGGCAACATATAATTCCGAGAAGAAGGTTTATATTGTGGCTGATACAAACCGTGTGCCGAACTACTATCCGCAGGTTTCAAAGATAGAAAATGTCGGTGAAACATACACGCTGACGGTTGACTATTATCCGCCTACGGTTTCTATCCCCGGGCTTGTGACAGAGCACGTTTCAAGTAAGTCTATGACCTATGTGATCACAAAGAGCGGAGATAAGAAAACTATTGCTTCTATCGCACTTGATAAGGTATCAAGGGAAGACGGCTAAGCAAGATGTAATCTTGTATCAGCTTGTAGAAAAGTCTGTTTTTTCAAAAAAAGTGCTTGTTTTCTATCCCTATAAGAACGCTTTGTGGGCTTTGCGTCCTGCAAAGCCTTTGGGCGTTCTATCTCGGCATCCTTGCCGAAACCCCAAACCCCTTCCCCGTGGTGAAGGGCTGTGTATGCTTGGTTGGCTTTGCGTCCTTGCAAAGCCCTTGGGCATACATGCCCGGCATCAGTGCCGGGGCTATTTTGCTGGGGCTACCGCCCCTAGACCAAGCAAGGATGCTTGCAGTCAGTCACACCAAGCCACTATGCAAGGACGCATAATGACAGCAGCACAAAGCCGTTGCACGATGCAACGGCACAAATGGCTGTCAATGCACAGATGCAGTGGCACAAATGGCTGACGACCTGTACGGGGGCTACGCCCCTGCGACCCCATTTTCAGAAAATACAAAGGTTTATCGACAGACTGAAGCAAGATGTAATCTTGCATAATTTTCCCTTACCTCTTTTGTAACAAATAACGATTATTCAAAACCCTCCTGTCATTCGCTTGACAAAGAGGGTTTTTCCGTATATAATCAATTTAGCCATTTAAAGCAACGTAACTTGAAAGCGATAACACTTTAAACGGTCATATTTATTTTATCTTATTTGTAAGGGGACAGAAAATGATATTAGCGATACTCATTCTGTACATTCTGTCGGTAGTCGGCATAGGCATATACTGCCGTAAAAAGACTTCCACAGTTAATGATTTCGTACTCGGCGGCAGAAGCGTAGGACCGTGGTTCACGGCTTTTGCATACGGTACATCTTATTTTTCGGCTGTTATCTTTGTCGGCTATGCAGGCAAATTCGGCTGGAACTTCGGACTTGCTTCAACCTGGATAGGCATAGGAAACGCCATACTCGGCTCGCTTCTGCCGTGGCTTATCTTAGGCAGACGAACAAGAGTAATGTCAAAGCATCTTGAATCAGCCACAATGCCGGAATTTTTCGGCAGACGCTTCAACAGCAAGGTTATGAAGATAATCTCGGCGATAATCGTGTTCGTATTCCTTATCCCGTACACAGCCAGCGTTTATAACGGCCTGTCAAGACTGTTCGGAATGGCGTTCAATATTGATTATTCGTTCTGTGTTGTCGGTATGGCGGTAATTACCGCAGTATACGTTATTGTCGGCGGCTATAAGGCAACGGCGCTCAACGACTTTGTGCAGGGAATTATAATGCTTGTCGGAATAGTTGCGGTAATTGCGGCTACGCTTGCCTCAAAGGGCGGTTTCAGCGAGGCTGTAAATCAGCTGTCGCATATCAGCACGGAGGGTACGGCTTCTCCCGGCCTCAACGGCGGATTCGTTTCGTTCTTCGGACCCGACCCGATAAACCTGCTCGGCGTAATTATACTCACATCGCTCGGAACGTGGGGACTTCCTCAGATGGTACATAAGTTCTATACGATAAAGGACGAGCGTTCTATCAGAACAGGCACTATTGTATCAACTGTCTTTGCACTTGTCGTTGCCGGCGGAAGCTACTTTCTCGGCGGCTTCGGCAGAATATTCGTATCTGATGAGGAGCTTACGCAGATAGGCTCGGACGGAATTATCCCTAAAATGCTCGAATCGCTCCCCGAAATACTTATCGGTATTGTTGTCATCCTCGTTCTTTCTGCGTCAATGTCAACGCTGTCATCGCTTGTGCTTACATCAAGCTCAACGCTGACGCTTGATCTTATAAATCCGCTTTGCAAGAATAAGCTCGACGAAAAGAAGTCGCTTATAGTAATGCGTGCATTTATTGCTATCTTCCTTGCAATATCGGTAATAATCGCCCTCAACAAGAACGCTCTTATCTCCGACCTTATGGGCTATTCGTGGGGTGCGCTTGCAGGTGCGTTCTTAGCGCCGTTTATGTACGGGCTTTTCTGGAAGGGCGTTACCAAGATAAGCGTATATGTAAGCTTTGCTGTCGGCGTTCTCGGCACTGTACTGCATATGATAATCAAGCCTACAGGCACGATACTCGGATTCAATGTTGCATCTCCCGTAAACTTCGGTATGTTCCTTATGGTCGCAGGACTTATAATCGTACCGCTAGTAAGCCTTGTCACTCCTAAGATGAAAAAGCTTGAGCTTGACGAGATATTCGCCTGCTACAAGCAGAAGGCTGAGGTAGAGGTAACAGACGCCATACCCGATGCCGAAAAGCTGAAATAAACACGGCATTAACATTCACCGCAGTGGAAACACTGCGGTGTTTTTGCGTTTGTGGTTGCACTGTCGGGGCAGTTATGGTAAAATGTAAGTACAAAATAATACGGGAGGCAGTTATGAATAATATTGATAAGCTCACGCAAAAAATATTCAGCAAATTCAATGACGATTCGTTATTCTATTGCAATATATATCTGACCGGAACGGAAGAAAACAATGCGGTTGTTCTCTTTGATATGGTAGGTTTCATTTTAAAGGTTTGCCTTGACAAAGTTAAAACCGAATATACAATGCCTGAAGACAGCTATGTACTTGTTTATGAGATGTGCATTGATGAAAATGAAAATGTGATTCATTTCTCAGTATGGAGCGAAGAACGAGGTGAAGAAGATTTAGAACTGAAGTTTGATCGGGCAAATGCGGAAATGATGCCGTGCAGGAAAACATATAACACCGATGGCGTATGGGATATAGTAGTTTGTATGGCGGCAGATATATACGGCAGATACAGTTTTGATGAAACTTTTATCAGCGAAGCTGAGCGTGATTACCTACCGCTTGTACTTGAACTTATGGAAATTACAGACAGCTCTAAAGCAAAACCTGAATTACCGGTTCTTACAGCTTATGCCGAAAAGTACGGCTTGAATGAGTTTACCGCAATCATCTTAAAGAATGTCAGACGTGCTAAAACAGGAATTTCAAATAAACGTTTCAGCGGGCTTGATGATATGAAATATGAACCGCTCTGGCGTGAACTGTATATGATTTTTTGGGGGCTTTGCAAGGATTATCCCACTATATCGGAAATCATCGGACTTGAACCCGAAAACATTCGTATAAGAAAAAATATCACCGATACGCTTTATAAAGCCGGCTATGAGGGCGTTTATCCCGATTTCAGAAAAACTGGTGAACTTAAAGGCGTACATCTTACCCAAAGTCATGATAAGGCGTATTTGGTCGGTTGTGAGAAGAATGTCCTTTATATGGTACACTGCGATGAAATGTGCTCCGACGGAGAGCTGATAATCATATTCAGGAGCGGAACTATTGTGATGAAAGATGGCTTTGACTATAGTAATGTCGATATTTATTCAAGTATGTTCCGCAATGGCGGTTATCATATTTCAAACAGTTTTTCGTGCTGCGCAGAAAACGAGGATATTTCACAAGCCGCCGAAATAGCCGTAAAGAGAGCAGAACTGAAAAAGCTTACACGAAAGGAATGTAAAGCGGCTGACGTTGATAAGAATCTTTTGTCGTTCCTTCCTGTCGGAATGCTGATGGGTCTGTTATTCGGCGTTTTCTTGGCGCTCGGTATGATGATTGTTTCGTTCCTGTTTGAAATGTTTGTCGGGAGCAATGCCGTTGAGGCGTTACAAGTGATAGTTGACAGTAGGTGGCTCTGTGCGTTCGGAGCATCCGGACTTGCGTTCGGGCTTGCGATGACGGTCATAATGTATATGGCAGGAAGAAAATAAGAGGTATAAATTATGCTTACTATGAGAAAAGGCTTTTCGATTTCCTTTGCCGATAAGCTCAGCGAAGGGTATAAAACGGACGGAAAATTCTTCACCGCAAACGTATCGGCACAAAAAACTCTGCCCTTGCTTGAAAATTTCATAAAACTGCACGAAGATGAAAAGCTGTTTTTTATTCTGGAGCTTCCCACTTCCAAAACCGCTGAGCCTAAGGACGAAAACGGGAATATTATCGCTTTCCACAAGGATATTTATTATCTTGACGATTGCACCTCCGCTATGATAAGAGATGTGCTGGATATTGTCGGGAAATTACTTCTCGATGACGGAATATCACAGTTCGGCGTCGGCTCGCATATCACTAATGATGAAATGATGATCTGCAAGTACAACATTGTCAATCTGTACCGTAACGATGAGCAAAGTACCCTTTATGACGGATTTTTTGAAAAATACAGCATAAATAAGACTGACAACCTCGTCACCGCATCGGATATGCTCTCTTCCGCAACTCCCGGCGAATGCACAAGATGCGAACAGGACGGCAGGACAGTTTATGATATACCGCCCGTATTCGCAGAGCTTGGAATGTATATGGCGAAAAGATGCGAGGAATAAGAATATTCACAGCGTGATATAAAAAAGCATATAATACTAAAAAAGCGGCAGAATGTACGGTGGCTCTGCCCATGAATTGCCGTACATGGCTTTACCTGCCGCTTTTTTGACTGCAAAAAGCAGTACAGGCAGTCATTATACGCAAATATTGCGAGAAAACTCCGCATTAGTTGCAGAAAAGCGTAGTGATTCCTCAGATAAAGGCTGATTTTGCATAATTAATGCCGCAAAATGCAGTATGACGGATAATATCATTCATACGTCAAAACGGTACAAAACACCGCAAATTTGATGATATCTGACGATTTCAAGAAGATTTGAGCGTTATAAATACCACTTAAGCCTTAAAAGAGACAGCATATATGCATAAGTGTAGCACAAAAAATTCACGCTATTGTTATGCATATTTCACAAAATGCAAGAATAAAATAAAAATCTTGCAAAAAAGCGTTGACAAAACACCCCGCCGTCAGTATAATAATACTTGTAAGCAACGGAGCTACACGAACAACAAAAGTTCGTGCGGCTCCTTTTGTTTTAAGTGAGATTGCAAAAGTTCTGCAAAATCTTGCAAAGGCGCAGAGGGGTGCAGATAGAATTTTTTCAGACTCACTTAAAGAAAAAGCGGCTATGCCGCAGTCAGAAAATTACCTATTGAAAGGGGCGGTTATCAATGGATTTCTTATCCACGCTAACTCTTGCTGCCGAGTCGGCAGACAAAATTCAGGAAACCGTTAACGCTACGATGTTCAACGTCGGCGACGGCAACGGTATATGGTACCTTATCGGTGCCGCATTGGTATTCTTTATGCAGTGCGGTTTCGCAATGGTTGAAACAGGTTTCACCAGAGCAAAGAATGCCGGCAACATTATAATGAAAAACTTAATGGACTTCTGCCTCGGTACGATCGCATTCGTACTTCTCGGCTTCGGTCTGATGCTTGGCGAAGATACATTCTTCGGACTTATCGGTGTTCCGAATCTTGACGTTCTTACTCAGCTTTCAGACTTCAACAGATGTGCAGAGTTCGTATTCAACTTAGTATTCTGTGCTACTGCCGCAACGATTGTTTCAGGTGCTATGGCAGAGCGTACAAAGTTCATCAGCTACTGCATCTACTCATTCGTTATCAGCCTTGTTGTTTATCCTATCGAGGCTCACTGGATCTGGGGCGGCGGCTGGCTCGCACAGCTCGGCTTCGTTGACTTTGCCGGTTCAACTGCAATACATATGGTCGGCGGTCTTACGGCTCTTATCGGTGCCGCAATGGTCGGACCCCGTATCGGCAAGTTCAGCAAGGACGGTAAGCCCAGAGCTATCTTAGGTCACTCTATCCCTCTCGGCGCACTCGGCGTATTCATCCTCTGGTTCGGTTGGTACGGATTCAACGGTGCCGCAGCTTCCAACGTAGATTACCTCGCAGATATATTCCTTACCACAACAATTGCTCCCGCAGTTGCAACGGTAGTAACGATGATTTTCACTTGGCTTAAAAACGGCAAGCCCGATGTTTCGATGTGCCTTAACGCATCGCTCGCAGGTCTTGTAGCTATCACAGCTCCCTGTGCAGATACAGACGCACTCGGCGCAACGATAATCGGTATTGTTTCAGGTTTACTGGTTTGCTTCGGTGTTTGGCTGCTCGACTACAAGCTCAAAGTTGATGACCCTGTCGGCGCAGTGGCAGTACACTTCTTCAACGGTGTATGGGGCTCTATCGCAGTAGGCTTATTCGCAACAGGTAAAGGTCAGAACGGCATCACGGGTCTGTTCTACGGCGGCGGATTTAAACAGCTTGGCATACAGGCACTCGGCGTAGTTGCTGTTTGTGCATTCGCAGCAGTAACGATGTTCCTGACATTCTATATCTTAAAGCACACAATCGGTCTGAGAGCTTCAAGAGAAGAAGAGCTCAAAGGTCTTGATACAACAGAACACGGTCTGCCCAGTTCCTACGCAGATTTCGTTATCGCAGGCGACAGCGTATACAGCGGTTCTTCCGCAGAAGATACTGCAGTTGTTACCGAGGCTGCTCCTGTTGAAACATCTGTACCTGTACAGCACGTTTCAAAGGCAAGGGCTCCTATCAGCGACAGCGATGTAAAGATGACAAAGGTAGACATTATCGCAAACCAGGAGAAGTTTGAAGTTCTCAAGCACGCACTTTCATCTATCGGTATCACCGGTATGACAGTATCTCATGTAATGGGCTGCGGTATGCAGAAGGGTTCAACTGAGTTCTATCGTGGCGTTCCCGTAGACGCAAGACTTCTTCCTAAGATGAAGGTCGAGATCGTAGTTTGCAAGGTTCCTGTTGAAAAGGTCGTAGAGGTTGCCAAGAACGCACTCTATACCGGTAAGATAGGCGACGGTAAGATTTTCGTATACGACGTTGAAAACGTAATCAAGGTTCGTACAGGCGAAGAGGCTTACGAGGCTCTGCAGGATAACGATTAACGGTAATTCAGAATTTAACATTGGTTCTTCCTTGAATGTTTTGCACCGTCCTTTTTATAAGGGCGGTGCATTTTTGCGTTAAACACTTGCTTTTTTCCCCGAAATGTAGGATAATATACTATAGATATTTATGCCCCGCCGGCAAATAAGAAACAAGAGGTATTACTATGCAATTCAGACAGGTAGATGTATATACGAAAAGTGAAGCGATACAGGTGCTTGTAATGCGCCTGTCAGAGCTTGGACTTAACGGATTTATAATTCACGATCCCGCCGATTTTGAGGAGTTCCTCGAAAACAAGGAATATAACTGGGATTATGTAGACGACAGCCTTATGGGACTTAAAACCGTAGAACCGCACATAACCTGCTATGTGCAGGATAATGAACAGGGTGCGGAAATGCTCTCTGCGCTCAGTGGAACTCTTGACGAACTCAAGGCAAACGACAAGGATGATTTTTACGGAAGCCTTGACGTAGAGATAGACTGCGTGCGTGAAGAGGATTGGGCGAATAACTGGAAGCAGTACTACAAACCTTTTACAGTAGGCGAAAAGCTGATAGTTAAGCCCAGCTGGGAGGATGTCAGCAATACGGACGGCAGAAAGATACTTGAAATAGATCCTGCCTCATCGTTCGGTACGGGTCAGCACCACACAACACGTCTTGTAATGGAACTGCTCGAAAAGCAGATACACGAGGGCGACAGAATGCTTGACCTTGGTACAGGCAGTGGTATACTGTCCATCGCAGGACTTCTGCTCGGTGCAAAACAGGCGGTAATGGTGGATATATTTGAAAATTCCGTCCGCACCGCAAAGGAAAATACCGAAAAGAACGGCTTCGGCAGTGATATGGTTTCGGCTTATGTCGGAAATATCAGCGACGACGAACCGCTCAGAGAGAAGATAGGCGCAGGTTTCGATATAATTACGGCTAATATCGTTGCCGATGTTATTATATCAATGTCGCCTTACTTCAGCGGTTTTTTAAAGAAGAACGGCAAGCTTATTGTGTCAGGCATCATTACAGAAAGACTTGACGAGGTTCTGTCGGCGCTTAAAGAAAACAATATCGGGGTAGAAAGCATATCGGAAAAAGAGGGCTGGAACGCAATCCTCTGCACCTGCAATCCGTAACAGAATAAACATCTGCACCATATAATGAGATAAACTTTAAAAGGAGTGAGATCTTATGAGTGGTGCATACATAATGCTTTTCGCCATGATTTTTCTCGGAATTATGGGCGCTGTAAATGTCGTGCTGTTTATCGGCAGTCTGGGTACGCCTCACGCACCGCCTGTCTTTGTTACACCGGACGGCTGTGACGATGTTGAGGGAAAGGTCAGAACTGCCCTTAAAACCACTGACGGCAGGGTCGTAATAAATGTCAGCAAAGAATTACTGAGCGACAGCGAGTTTGCCGTCATATGCCGTAATCTTACCGCCGACTGTCCGAGAGTAACTGTAAGAGTGGAAGAGAAAAAACAGATATAGATATTTATAGAACGGGAGGCTGTCTATTGGATAATCAGAAAGTCGATATTTCTGTTGAGCTGAGCGGCTCTGTGGAGGACGTTATATATAAAAATGCCGATAACGGCTATACTGTTATAAATCTAGGCTGTGACGACGGGCTTATCCCGGTAGTCGGAACGCTGGGTGATGTAAACGAGGGTGAACGGCTTAATCTCCGCGGCGGCTGGATCACAAGCCAGAAGTACGGCAGACAGTTCAAGGCGGCAATGTGTGAGCGCTCTATGCCGCAGACGGAAACCGAGATAGCGGCATACCTCGGCTCAGGCGTTATAAAAGGGCTTGGTCCTGCTATAGCAAAACGCATAGTAAAAGCGTTCGGAACAGAGGCGCTTGACATAATCGACAATGACTGTATGAAGCTCACGGCGATAAACGGCATATCCTCGGATAAGGCTCTTTACATATCGAATGAATATCACAAGATAACAGGTGTAAACGAGGTCATAAAGTTTCTCGGCGAATATAATTTCGGCCCTGCACACGCAATAAGCGTATGGTCGGCATTTGAACACGACAGCATAAAGCAGATAAAGACAAATCCGTATATACTCTGCACAAGCGGAATTGATATAGATTTCCGTTCGGTCGACCGTATGGCGGCAGATCTCGGCTTTGACGCAGAGAACAGCGACCGTGTGCGTGCGGGTATAGTGTACGTCCTGCACGAAAATGCAAACGCAGGTCACACCTGCCTGCCGACTGAAAAGCTTCGTGAATCGGTATGCGATAACCTCGGGATTGAGCGCAGACAGTTTGAATCCTGCCTTGACGACTGTGAGGAGAAGGACTGGGTAGTAAGAATAACGCTCGGAAAGCGTGAGTTTGTGTATCTCCCCGAATACTACCTTGCGGAAACCTATATTGCAAAAAAACTTGCCTTTATGCTGAGAACCTCTGCACAGTACGAAAAGGATTATTCCGATGAAATAAGAGGAGTTGAGTTTTCGGAGAATATACAGTACGAGGATCTTCAGCGTGCCGCTATAAGCGCCTGCCTTACAGGTTCGGTGTTTATACTGACGGGCGGTCCCGGTACAGGAAAAACTACAACTCTTAACGGCGTTATCAAGATATTAAAGGCACACAAGAAGCGTATTCTCCTATGTGCGCCGACAGGCAGGGCGGCAAAGCGTATGTCTGACCTTACGGGCGAGCCTGCAAGGACTATACATCGCCTGCTTGAAGTTGATTATACTGCAAAGGGCGAGCTGAAATTCAAGCGCAACGAAACAAATCCGCTCCCTGCCGATGTTGTAATAGCCGATGAGATGTCGATGGTTGACGCGCTTCTTATGTGTTCGCTTGTAAGAGCAATCAAGCCATCGTCAAAGTTTATTATGGTCGGCGACTCAAACCAGCTTCCATCCGTAGGCGCAGGAAACGTGCTGAAGGATCTTATAGCGTCGCACTATATTCCGTCAGTGGAGCTTAAAGAGATATTCAGGCAGGCGGCGCAGAGCCTTATAGTAACAAATGCCCACAGGATAGTAAAGGGCGAATTCCCGGTGCTTGACGACAGGCAGAACGACTTTTTCTTTATGAACAAGCCGAATGAGAGCGAGATAGCGGGGCTTGTGATACAGCTTACAAAACAGCGACTTCCGGATACCTACGGGTTTTCGCCGATAGACGACATTCAGGTGCTTTGTCCTACAAAAATGGGTGCGGCAGGAACAAGAGAGCTTAACAAACAGCTTCAGCTTGCGCTCAATCCCCCGTCCCAGAACAAAGCGGAGCTTAAATTCTTTGATGTTATATTCCGCACAGGCGACAAGGTAATGCAGACAAAGAACGACTATGATGTTCTGTGGACGAAAAACAATGAAAAGGGCAGCGGAATTTTCAACGGCGATATCGGAATAATCCGTGCGGTTGACCGCTTTTCTCAGAATGTGACGATAGACTTTGAGGGAAGAATGGCAATATACACCTCCGAAATGCTACGAAAGCTCGAACACGCCTATGCTATCACTATACATAAGAGTCAGGGCAGCGAGTATGACGCCGTGATCATCCCGATAACAGGCTTTACGCAGAATCTGCTGTACAGAAACCTGCTCTACACAGGCGTTACCAGAGCAAAGAAGATGATAATCGTCATCGGAACAAAACAGCTGGTAAAGACTATGGTCGACAACGACAGGAAGATGCTCCGCTATTCGCTGTTAAGACCTCTGCTTGAGATAGAAATGAACCGCAAGGATACGCAGGAAGAGGAAAGTACAGACGACAGCGAAGAAGTCTGATAAAATAAAAACAGCCGATGCGATAATACGCATCGGCTGTAGCTGTATCCGGTATCAGGAAACGTATTCTGTTTTTACGGTGAGGTCGGAATTTGTGGGGTTCGGTACGGGATCGATTATGTTGTCGACATATGTAACGCCGTATACCAGATAATCCATAGTAAGTATCTGCATATCGTCAAGCGTTGCGCCTGCGCCCACTCTTGCAAGTCCGTCCTTGTCGCGGATCTCACCCTCGAATATCTTTGCCTTGCCCTTCTTTACATAGTCATAAAGCGTGTCCGCTATTGTGATCGTTTCTTTCTTGCAGGTTGATGAATAAGGAGTCAGCTTTACAAAAGCCTCACTGAAGCCTCCGATATAGTCCTCAGCCATGAAGTTGTCGCTTATGCAGGTTCTTACAGTATCCGTGATATAGGTTGCCCAGTTCAGATAATAACCGACAAGTCCGTATTTCGGAGCCGAATAAGCCATATCGCTTGTAAAGCCGATTGACTTCATACCGATTGAATCGCAGTAGTACATACAGTAATCATCTGACTGATAGGAGAAGATCACATCGCAACCTCTGTTTTCGAGCGTGTTGACAGCCGATTCGGTCTGCGCCTTTGTTTCGGCATAGATTATCTCAACATCGGTTTCACGCTCTTTGTAAATCTGCTGAATGCCGAGTATGAACGCATTTATAACACCGTTTGAGCTGTACATAAGATCGTCTGCCACAATGCCTATCTTATGCGACGATGAATTCCACGCAGCCACAGTGCCGCAGATGAACGACGGCTGATAGAGCTTAGGACGGAATGTCGTAAGGTTTGTGAGCGATGCCGTGCCGCCGTAGCTTAATATGTATACTTCTTTATCTTTCTTTGCGTAACTGAGAGCGGAGTTTGCAAAAACGTGGGAAGCGGAAACAATGATACTGCAACCCTCATTCTTCAGCGCCTTTACGGCATTTTCAAACTGCGATACCGCAACGCCGTCAACATAGCACGTTTCAAGTCCGAGCGCCGTTTCTATATCCTTACGGCTTTTTTCAAACATATACGTCATATTGTCGTGGGAAACTTCTTCATTATAGACGTAGCCGACCTTTGCCGATGTGTCAATGACATAGTCCGGGACGGAAGAATCGTCCGAAGAGCTTGCATTGTCGCCTGAGCAGGCGCATAACGTCAGCACTGCCGCCATTGAGAGTGCAAGCAACTTTATGTAAATGGAAATTTTTTTCAACGTAGTGTACCTCCGGTGAATTTCTGCTGGTCGCTATGCCTACTGACACAGCTTCCTCATCATATTCGTTATAAGTATAACACATTTTCACAGAAAATTCACCCTCTTTTTAAAAAAATGTTTTGATTTTTTTCAAATTTGTGATATACTTATATAGTCACGGCAGTACGTTATGCAATTTACACAAATATCCTACTGCACAAATTAAGGAAGGACCGTATAAAAATGAAGAAAAGAACAGCGGCTGTAGCCGCAATGCTTGCCTGCACTATGATGTTTTCGGGCTGTAGCGACAGTATTCTCACGTCGTCTGGCACAGACAGTACAACAAGCACGGAAAACATATGGACGGCAAACGATGATGACGTGGTAGCCTGGACTACAGTTGATTCGTTATCGGCAGAGGACAAGGAATATTATCAGGTAAAATTCAAGGATTTCTATTCCGAATATGCGTTTACGATCGCCAATTACGGACTTGACGAAACAAATTCGGCTTATGCCTCATACGCACAGTATTACAGAAAAAATATCATAGATATGCTGACTAACGAAAAGCTTATAATGAAAAAAGCAAGCGAACTTGGTTTTGATCAGCTTTCTGAAGAAGAGATGAAGACGGTTGAGGAAACTTACCTCAAGAATCTCAACAGCTGGTATGCGTCCTATGAAACAAAGGCAAAGGAAGCGCTCGGTCTGAGCACCGATGAAACCTCTGGCGCAGAGGACAGCGCAAATGACGAAAAGATACTCGAAAAGGAAAAAGAGCTTTTCAATGAGTATATTTCAGGCTTTGGACTTTCGGAAGAAACGTTCCTCAAGTGGCAGACAAATACTGCAATACAGAAAAAGGTCAACGATTATCTTGTAAAGGATATAACCGTTTCCGATTCTGAGGTTGAGGATTATGTAACAAAGCTTACAAAAGAAGCAAAGGAAACTTATAAAAAGAGCGTTTCACAGTATGCATCGGATTCCGAATATCAGAAGGTATGGATACCCGATGACGCAAGAAGAATAAAATATATAGTTGTTTCTATCCCCTCGTCGGATTACGCTGAGATAAACGCCGCAAGAAACGAGAGCGGCGCAGATGACGCCGAGATTGACAAGATGCGTGACGAAAAGCTTGCCGAGATAAAGAGCAAGGCTGAAACAGCACTTGAAAAGGCTACAGCCGACGGTGCTGATTTTGATGCTGTTATCAAGGAATACAGCAGTGCGTACAGCGAAGATACGGCAGGACAGACAACGCTTGTTCTCAACAACAAGGACGGACTTTCCGAGGCACTTTACAACGGCGTGTTTGATCTGAAAAACCCCGGCGATGTAAGCGGACTTATCCCGACAGACGGCGGATACTATATCGTCAAGTACGAAAGCAAGGCAACGGTTACGGACGAAGAAATCAAGGAATACAAGGCTACAGTCAAGGAACAGCTGCTTTCGTCACGTCAGAACGACACAACAAACAGCGCTATTGAAGAATGGCGCAAAGCAGTCGGATATGAATATGACTATGATAAGCTGAATATCACCAAGGAAGAGGATACTTCATCGGATTCTTCGCAGTCTTCGGACAGCCCGGCAGATTCAAAGGCTGAAAGCGAGATATCTTCCGGAACAGCTTCCGATACCACAACATCGGAATAAAACAAATAAACAAAAAACCGCCCCGACCGAGGGCGGTTTTTTAAAGGGAGAAATTATATGCCTTTATGTACATTGTGTCCGAGAAACTGCCGTGTCGACCGCAGTAAGACAACGGGAGTATGCTCTGTAAAAGGGCTAAGATTAGCCAAAGCCTCGCTCCATTTCGGAGAAGAGCCGTGCATATCGGGAACGGACGGCAAGGGAGCGGGAACTATATTCTTTTCGGGCTGTTCGCTGAAATGTATATTCTGTCAGAATATGCCGATAAGCCGTGACGGGTACGGCAAGGAAATATCACCTGAACGATTGGGTGAGATTATGCTTGAACTCCAGGAAAAGGGCGCTCATAATATCAATCTTGTGACCCCGACGCATTATGCCGATGTTATAGCGGGCGTTCTTGAAAAAATCAGACCGCAGCTTGAAATTCCGGTTGTATATAACTGCGGCGGATATGAAAAGGTTGAAACGCTGAAAATGCTTGACGGTCTTATTGATATCTATCTGCCGGATTTCAAGTATGCCTCGCCGGATCTTGCCGGTGAGTATTCCTCCGCTCCGGATTATCCGGATACAGCGGCTAAGGCGGTCGCCGAAATGTACCGCCAGACGGGAAATGTCAGGTTCGATGAGGACAGACTGATGAAAAAGGGCGTTCTTGTGCGTCATCTTGTGCTTCCCGGTTGCCGTCACGACAGTATGAAAGTGCTTGATATACTTAAAGCCACAGTGCCGGTCGGCGATATCCGCATAAGCCTTATGCGGCAGTACACACCTTGCGGAAAAGCTCTTGAGATAAAGAATCTTTCAAGAAAACTGACAACATTCGAGTATAATTCAGTTACAGACTATGCTGCCCGGCTTGGCTTTGACGGATATACGCAGGAAAAGGATAGTGCAACGTTTGAATATACTCCGGAATGGGATCTTGAGGGCGTCTGAACGATTGCGGTATATAGCAATCCCGCCGGCTGTTATTGCAGTCGGCGGGATTTTTGCGCCTGTATTACGTTGTAAAGTTTATTTTCTGCGTTTGCCGGAAACAGCAAGCACAGCGGCGGTAAGTGCAACTATCATAACAGTAGGTACTGCAACCGGCATACCTGAATCGGGATTCTTTACAGCACCCGAACTTTCGCCGGGAACTGCCGTTGACGGAGCGTCGGTTGCGGCAGGAACTGTGGTTTCTGTTGTTGTATCGGTTTCTGACGGTAGTGTGGTTGAAGGCGTTTTTACAGGGATAGTCGCAGTTTCTTCTTCTCCGCATACCGAGCAGGTGCGCTTCATAATGCCTTCTTCGGTAAATGTTGCGTCCTTTTCTGTTGTCCATTCGCCATAGCTGTGACCGGTAGCCGCTATGGCTTCGGTTACATATTCTGCGCCGCGCAGATATGTTATTGAACCGTCGTTTTCGCAGGTCGGCTCTGTCTTAGCTGTGTAAAGGCGCATTCTTTTCTGACCGTACGGGTCTGCGTATGCGCTGTCTGCCGTTATATTTCCGCCGAGACAGTCGGTGATGTAGGTAATAAGAGCTTCATAGTCGAGTACGGTTTCATCTTTTACTATTTTGCAGTTTTCAAGCATTGTAAATCCGCCGCCGCAGGACTTGAGAAGGTAATTGTGGGATGCGACCGTGTAAATCCTGTCCGGGTCGATCGGCTCGCCGCCTACCATGACATTGTTTACTCTTCTTTTGCCGTCTACCTTGACAAAAAGTTTATTTTCATCTGTTACTACGGGCGATGGTATAGTCGTGTCAACGTCAAAGGTTATACCTGCAACGTGCTGAAAACCGCCGGATTCGTACGAAAGATCGCCTGCATACTCTACAGACATTTCCAGCATATCAAGTATTGTCTGACCGCTGAGCTCAGCGGTGCAAAGAAGATTTCCGAACGGGTGTGCGGATATGAGGTCGCCGACCGTTATATCGCCCTTTGTGATATCGGCTCTCAGTCCGCCGCCGTTGATAAAAGCAATATCGGCGTCCATAACGTTAAGATACGCATCGGCACAGAAGTCGCCGAGGTTTGTTTCCTGCTGACGTACAAGGCGGTTGCCTGTTGCGGGATCGTTCATACATAAAGTCACGTCAGACTTTGCAACTGTTTTTCCTGAGGCTTCGTTTATGTTGTCGGAAATACTGCTTATATATGACAGCGTTTCGGAATCCTGCTCAGGGCAGTGCGCTCTGTCTTCCATTATAACAGCGGATATTTCCGATGCGGCAGAATCGTTTTCGTATTCTTCGATATAAAGCTTGCCGAAGTGTTCAAATTTTGAACCTGTCGAAACGGAAACGACCCCTTTTCCGTCCTTATCCGTATATTTGTCAGTGATCATATATGTGTGCGAGTGGCCGTCAATATATCCGTCAAGACCTGATACGTTTGCTATTATCTCGCCTGTTGTCCAGGGCGTGCTTGAAGGGTCGATACCGGTATGGGCAACCGCTATTACAATATCCGCACCTGCGGCTTTTGCGTCGTCTATCGTGTCCTGAACACGCTTGTAAAGTTCTTTTCCGTTATCGCCGCCGCAGAAGCTGTATATATCATTGCCGTTTTCATCCTTGAAATAGTTCGGATTTGACATACTATAGGCTTCGGGAGTGGTTATTCCGATAAAAGCGATATTCGTGTTGAATTTTTTTATCATCTTGTATGGCATAAATACAGTTTTGCCTGTCCTGAGATCTATAAAATTACAGCATACATAATCGTATGACACGCTGTTTGCTATCTCAAGAAAACGTTCAACGCCGAAGTCGAACTCATGGTTTCCGGGGACTGCAACGTCATAATCCATCTTTTCCATTATTTCTGCCGCCCACATACCTTTTGACAGGGCGCCTATTATCCCGCCCTGGATAGAATCGCCTGCGTCTACAAGTATAGTTTCGTTGTTTTCGTCATTTTGATTGCTTTTGATATCTGCGGCAAGCGAGGCATAGCCGATCGCAGTATCCGTCTGCTCGTAGGCGTTATGTACGTCGTTTGTAAAATATACGATAATGTCTTTTTCCGTGTCTTCATCGTAATAATCCTCTGCAAAAGCGGTAATTCCCGCTGTCAGAAACAGAATCGAAGTCAGCAACAAGGATGTTGCTTTTTTAAACAGCTTCATTGTATTCTCCTTTGATCTATTTTGCTTAATTTATTTTACTGATGGTATTTTATCACATTTTTTCGCATTTCGCAACCTTCAAAAAACATTTATTGCTTCACAATAGTATATTTTTCAGTCGGCGGATTCTTACGTTTTGTAAAAACTCTTGACAATTGTTCTGTTTTGAACTATAATAGAATTGTTCAAAATAGAACTAAAGAGGTGCGATATGACGCTTAATAAATTCTGGGAGTTTTTGCTGAGCTTTGAGAACGAATACTGTAAATACAGAAAACGGATAATGAACAGATATTCATTGACTGCAGCGGAAACCGACATACTTATGTTTCTTGCAAATAATCCTTGTTATGATACAGCCGCCGAGGTTTCAAAGATACGACATATACCGAAGTCGCAGGTTTCACTGTCTGTAAAGTCGCTGTGTGAAAAGGGAATGCTTGAAAGCAGTCATACGCCCGGCAACAGAAAAAGCATACATCTTGTTGTAACAGACAAGGCAGAGCCTGTTGTGAGATACGGCAGAAAAGTTCAGACGGAGTTTTCAAAAGTGATATTTGACGGTTTTACCAAAGAAGAAACAGATGAATTTGAAAAGCTTCATATGAAGATGGCTGATAACATAGAAAAAGTACAGAGCCAAAAGCAGAAGAAAAGGAGTGATTGAAATGGAAACTGTATTGACTGTCCTGGTATGTCTTTTTGCGGGACTGGGCGCAGGTCTTGGCACGGGTTTTGCCGGAATGAGCGCCGCCGCCGTAATTACACCGCTTCTTGTTACGTTTCTTGGCATGGAACCGTATACGGCGGTAGGAATTGCGCTTGCGTCTGATGTTCTTGCAAGTGCGGTATCGGCATATACATACGGCAAAAACAAGAACCTCGATGTGAAAAACGGCATTGTCATGATGGTAACGGTGCTTGTGTTCACTGTAGTCGGAAGTTATATATCAAGCCTTGTGCCGTCTGTCGCTATGGGAAATTTTTCGGTATTCATGACGCTGATACTCGGTATTAAGTTCATAGTGAAGCCGGTAATGACTACTAAAGAGGATATGGCGGTCGTATCGGCAAAGTCACGGATTGTTAAATCGGTGATATGCGGCGCTGTGGTAGGGTTTATCTGCGGATTTATCGGTGCCGGCGGCGGCATGATGATGTTGCTTCTTCTCACAAGCGTTATGGGATATGAGCTGAAAACGGCGGTAGGTACAAGCGTATTTATTATGACGTTCACGGCGCTTACGGGTTCGGTATCGCACTTTGCGATAGGCGGACTGCCGGAAGTGTTACCGTTTGTCCTGTGTATTGTGTTTACGCTGATATTCGCAAGAATAGCCGCAAAGATAGCAAACAAGGCAAGCGCAAAGACGCTTAACCGTGTAACAGGTATTATACTTGTTATTCTAGGCGTGGTCGTGCTCGGCTTTTCATTTATAAAATAAACGGATAAGCTGACAGCCGCGGATTTTAACCGCGGCTGTCAGTCTGTCGAAAAACCTATATTTTTTTGAAAAAAGGGGTCGCAGGGGCGAAGCCGCCGTACAGGTCGTCAGCCATTTGCGCCACTGCATCTGTGCATTGACAGCCATTTGTGCCGTTGCATCGTGCAACGGCTTTGTTTGTAGCTTTAGCAAAAATAAACCACCGCTTGAAGCGGTGGAATAAAAGACTTTAGTAAAAAGTCCTCCTATGATATAATAGAAGTGGGTTTGGCAACCACATGAATATCAAAAGGAGGACTGTCAAATGAATGACAATCATAGTTTATCACATTCAAAGTGGAATTGCAAGTATCACATAGTATTCGCACCGAAATACCGAAGGCAGGTAGTGTACGGGCAGTTGAAAGCAGATATAGGGAAAATACTGCGAACATTATGTGAACAGAAAAAAGTGAATATAATCGAAGCAGAAGCATGCCCGGATCACATACATATGTTGGTGGAAATACCACCGAACATAAGTGTAGCGCAGTTTATGGGGTATCTAAAAGGAAAGAGCTCATTGATGATATTTGATAGGCATGCAAATTTGAAATACAAGTATGGGAATCGGCATTTCTGGTGCAGAGGATATTACGTAGATACAGTAGGAAAGAACAAAAAGGCAATAGAAGAATACATAAGAAACCAACTTACAGAAGATATAGCAAACGATCAAATAACACTGAAAGAGTATATTGACCCGTTTACGGGTAGCAAGAACCAGTAAGCAAAAAGAAACAGCCACTTGAGTGGCTGCTGTAAATGAGATGCGGTTGCCAGACTTTTCAGTGTGCCTTCAGGCACAAGCCGGTATTATGCCCTTGAAGGGCAAGTGCATACCACGCGTTCAACGCGTGGCTTTGATTGACTGTCTTTATGCGTCCTTGCATAGCGGCTTTGTGCGGCTGTCTGCTTATTCTGCACTTAGTTTTGTGCTGCTTGCTGTTTCGTTTGTCTTTACGGCTTTCTTTTCTTTGAATATAAGACCGAATATCGTTCTTACAACAGGTCCTGCAAAAAAGAGCTGCCAGCACAGAGCCATAGGGAAGTTTATAGCTGTTGTCTGTAACCATACGGCTATTATTTCACTGCCTGCATTTTTGAACAGCAGAGTAGCGGCAAGGCTCATAAGCGGACACATGAAGATAACGGATATAACCGATATTCCGAGAACTATGAAGAACGGATTGTCGCGTTCGGGATCCACTATTCTGAAAGTCTTGTATTTGGCTATCTTGCCGACTATGAAAAAGTCAAGCACAAAAGCGATCGGTCCCATTATTGCAAGCTCCCTGAAAGCAAGCAGAAAGACCTCGTTTGTCATACCGCCGATGTTCAGCGCTATGTTGTAGCATATCATGGCGTACACCATAAAGAACACCATAATGATTGTGAATGCTATTTCCTGAAATAAGTTTTTGGGCATAAAAAATCCTCCTGATAATAACGATTTATTGTGTTGTTCGTTATCATCCGGAGGATGTGCGTTTCCAATTAGACCAATATTTAATTTACAATAATATTCTAACATAATTGCAGTTTCAGGTCAATTGGAGAGAAAAACGAAAATTATCAATAGAAAATGTTAATTTTAAGCATTCTGACTATTTGCTTATTTGTCGTTATAGCCGATGATCCTGATCAGCCTTATGTCGGTATAGCCGTATGCGCTCATCGGGTAGTCCACTCTGTCGGTGGTGTTGCTGTTGATGAGAAGATCGATAACGTTGCCGTTGTCATCATATATTACCTTTGTTACTATTACGCTGTGGTGCGCCCAGCCGTCAACTACATACTGAATCACATCGCCGGGCTGTGCGGAGAAAATATTACCGTCTGTTTCGGCTACGATGCCCTTGCCCGTATTTTTGTTGCAGTATTCGTAAAAATATTCCGTGCCCGACCACGAGCCTGACCTGCCTGTCGGGGATTCGGAAAGGTCGCCTTCGTCGTCAAACCATTTCCACTGCTGGTCGCCGCTCCAGTCCATCGGTATTCCGGATGCGAAAAGCGCCTGCGAAACATAGTTCTGGCAGTTGCCGCCGTATACCGCATAGTCGCTGTAAGCAGGGTTTCTTATTACCTTTTCGCTGTCGACCCATTTATATGAATAAGCAACGGCTTTGTCACGGTCATATTTGTGCTTTGCGGTTTTTGTGGTTTTGAAGCTGTCGGGGCTTGCGTTATAGTCTGAAAGCATCTGTTCCTGCTCGGCGATGTTGGTTCCTGCCTCGGATTTGAGCGTTTTCAGAATGCCCGAATACATTTTATCGCAGTCGGTATTGTCGGGTATCTTCATATTTTTCAGATAATATTCATCAAAGTCGTAACCGAGATAATTCATTACACGCTCTTCGATAAGCAGATTTACATCTGTGTCTTCCGCAAGAATGTCGAACTTGTATTTTCCGTCCGTGCCCTTTGAAACCTGCGCTTCAACTTCCATACCGCAGGACATAGCCGGGGTATCGCATATTGCAAACGAAACCTTTTCGCTTATCGTGTAATTAATTGTGTAAATGCCTTTCTTTACCGCTGCGCTTTCAACGTTTATCGCAAAGGAGGCTTCATCATAGCTTAAATCTGCACTGCGGCTCTGCCTTTCGTATATCAGGTATTGCAATGATGTGTTGCAGAAACCTGCGTACAGCTCGCCGTATGTATTGTCGGTGTTGAAATACTGCGACAGCGATTTATATTCAAGCTCGCCCATGTACTCGTACTTATCCGAGGTGTAATCAAGCAGTAATTGCCTTATTTCATCGGGGAGTTTTACGCCGTCGTCTGTAGTTACTTCTCCGCTGACAAGGGCTATTTTTTCGGGCCCTGCCGTGTCGGTAACGGGTATTGCTTCAGCTTCGGAGGATGAGCTTTCGATTTCCTGCACTGATGAAGCGCTGTCTGCGTCAATTTGCTTTTCGATATTCAATAAGGTCAAAAACGCACCGATCGTGACCGCCGCCGCAATTCCTATAAGGGCGAGCTTTTGCGGCTTTGAGCTTTTGCGCCTGTATCGTCTTTTTCTGTACAATGTATATTCTCCGTTTCTGTTCTTCCGTCACATTTATTATATCCTTTGAAACGCAGGTTTGCAATAGCATCATCTCCGTTTTTAATATGATACATCTGCAACCTTAAACAAACCTTAGCCCTGCCTGCTCTGATATTTGTCAAAGTGCATAGGTATAAACTGCGTTTTGATGAACTATGCACAAAAAGCACGATATTTAATTGACTTTGATATGCAATTGTGATAAAATCAATAGTATAAACAGCAGAATAACGTTTTGCTGTCTTAAAATTGCATATTACATAAAACAGGAGCAGACAAATGAATTACTGGAACAAAGAAATTGAATGTGCGCCGAGAAGCGAGATAGAGGCGTTACAATCCTACAGACTTTCACGCACAATAAGACGTGTATATGAAAATGTTGCGCCTTACCGTAAGAAGATGGACGAGGCAGGGGTAAGACCCGAGGATATAAAGTCGATCGCAGACTTAACAAAGCTTCCGTTCACAACAAAGCAGGATCTGAGAAACAACTATCCTTACGGTATGTTTGCTGTACCCAGCTCCGAGGTCGTAAGAATACACGCTTCATCGGGAACAACAGGTAAGCAGACGGTTGTCGGCTATACGGCTCACGATATTGACGTGTGGGCTGAATGCGCCGCAAGAGCGCTTACCAATATCGGCGGAACAAAGGACGATTATGTTCAGGTCTGCTACGGTTACGGATTGTTCACAGGCGGTCTTGGTATGCACTACGGTACAGAAAAGCTCGGTGCTACCGTTATTCCCGCATCGGCAGGAAACAGCCTGCGTCAGCTTGAAATGTTCAGGGATTTCGGTACTTCTATAATCTGTATGACCCCTTCATACGCTATAAGCCTTATAGAGCTTATGCACGAAAAGGGCTTCAAGAAGGAGGACTTCAATCTTAAGGCAGGTCTGTTCGGTGCTGAGCCGTGGACAGACGAGATGAGAAAACAGATTGAGGACGGACTCGGAATCAATGCCTACGACATCTATGGACTGTCGGAAGTAATGGGTCCCAGCGTGTCTGCCGAATGTCAGTATAAATGCGGTATGCACATCTGCGAGGATCACTTCATAGCAGAGGTAATCGACCCCGATACGCTTGAGGTATTACCCGCAGGTCAGCAGGGCGAGCTTGTATTCACCTGCATAACTAAGGAAGCGTTACCGCTGATAAGATACAGGACAAGGGATATTGCTACTCTTGTTTACGATAAGTGTGAGTGCGGAAGAACCCATGTAAGGATGCTGAAACCCCAGGGCAGAACAGACGATATGCTTATCATCAGAGGCGTCAACGTATTCCCGTCACAGATCGAATCTGCACTGCTGTCGGTTGACGAAAAGGCTACCAACTACATGCTGGTCGTTGACAGAGTGAATAATCTTGATACACTTGAAATTCAGCTTGAAACACGTCCCGATATGTTCGGCGACGGTGTAAAGACGCTTGAAAACTACACAAAAAGGGTAAAGACGGCGATAGATTCCGCTATCGGCGTAGGTATAAACGTAAAACTGCTTGAACCGAAGACGCTTGCACGCTCAATGGGCAAGGCTGTAAGAGTTCAGGATAACAGGGCTATAAAGAACAAGTTTGAAAAGAAATAATTCAGAGGAGGTACAGTATGTATATTGATCAGATTTCGGTTTTCGTTGAAAACAAGACAGGCAGACTCGCAGGTATCATGGAGGTACTTAATAAGGCGGGCATCGACATAAGAGCAATGACTATCGCAGATACGGCTGACTTTGGCATTCTGCGTATGATAGTTGACGATACTGACAAGGCTATCGAAGCACTTAAGGCAGACGGCTGTACAGCGGCTGTTACAAAGGTCATCGCATTCACTATCCCCGATGTTTCGGGAGCGTTATATAACGTTATGGGCAAGATAAACGCCTGCGGAATAAACGTTGAATATATGTACTCGGTAATGGGTAAGGTGGCAGGCAGAGCGGATATCGTTATCCGTGTTGAAGATGTTGAAAAGGCATCAAAGGTGCTTATCGACAACGGCGTGACGCTTATCGAAAAGAAGGATCTCTGCAAGTAAGCGATAAGCAGAATATTTTCCGCTCCGGTGCGTATTGTCCGGGGCGGATTTTTGTATGCGGCATAACAGCAGACAATTATGCCATGCGTTACGGCAAAAACTGTCATATAAATTTTACATTTCCGCTATTGACAAAAGTATATAGCTGTGCTATACTCAAGCCATAGGAAATGGTAGTTACCGCTGACGGATAACCGTGAATCAACACGGGTGCGGTAATAGCCTGCCCGCCTAATCAAGCGGACACCTTATGCCGACCGTCTGGGCAGTCCGAATAGGGCTGCTTTTTGTTTTGTAACGGAAAAATATTCCGATGAAAAGCAGCAAACGTGCATTGCGGTCAATCCGCAGGAAGGAAAGGTAAAACTATGGAAAACACAACCAATCTCAGCGTTCGCTTCAAGGATTACTGGGACGGATTCAAGCCCGGTGAATGGCAGGAGGGTATCAATACCCGTGACTTTATAATGACAAACTTCACACCGTACTCAGGCGGTCCGGAATTTTTATGCGGTCCTACCGAGCGCACAAAAGCGCTTAATGCAAAACTCGGCGAGCTTTTCAAAAAAGAACGTGAAAACGGCGGCGTACTGGATATAAACACTGAGGTGGTATCATCTCTTTGTAACTATCCTGCGGCATATCTTGACAAGGAAAACGAGCTTATCGTTGGCTATCAGACAGACGCTCCGCTTCGCAGAGGCGTAAATCCTTTCGGCGGTATCAGAATGGCAAGAGGTGCGTGTGAGGCTTACGGCTACAAGCTGTCGCAGAGCGTTGAAGAACACTTCGAGTACCGTACAACACATAATGACGGCGTATTCAGAGTTTATACAGACGAGATGAAGCTCGCACGTCATATAGGCATTATAACAGGTCTGCCCGACGCATACGGCAGAGGAAGAATAATCGGCGACTACCGCAGAGTAGCGCTTTACGGTGTCGACTATCTTATAGAGCAGAAACAGCTTGACAAGAAAAAGGTCGGCGAAAACATAATGGACGTAGATACGATCCGTCTTTCCGAGGAGCTTTTCCAGCAGATTAGCTTCCTGAAGAAGATGAAGGAAATGGCGGCTATGTACGGCTATGACATCAGTATGCCCGCAAGAAACACGAGAGAGGCTATCCAGTGGACATACTTTGCCTATCTTGCGTCCATCAAGGAGCAGAACGGTGCGGCAATGTCGCTCGGCAGAACATCGACCTTCTTTGATATTTACGTTGAGCGTGATATGAAAAGAGGCATTCTTACAGAAGAGCAGGCGCAGGAGCTTATAGACGACTTTGTAATGAAGCTCCGCAGTGCAAGACATCTGCGTACTCCCGAATATAACGAGCTTTTCGGCGGCGACCCGATGTGGATAACAGAGAGCGTCGGCGGCGTGAACAACAGCGGTGTTCCTCTTGTCACAAAGGGCAGCTACAGAATGCTGAACACCCTTTATAACCTCGGTTCTTCACCCGAACCCAACCTTACTATCCTGTGGTCGGAAAGACTGCCTGAACCTTTCAAGAAGTTCTGCGCAAAGCTGTCTATCGACACAGATTCAATCCAGTACGAGAATGACGACCTTATGCGTATGGAATACGGCGATGATTACGCTATTGCCTGCTGTGTATCGGCTATGAAGGTCGGCAAGCAGATGCAGTTCTTCGGCGCAAGATTCAACCTGCCCAAGCTCCTGCTCCTCGCTATAAACGGCGGCTACGATAATGTTACGGGAATGAAGATAGGTCCTCAGATGGAGCCTTTACAGGGCGACAAGCTTGACTATTACGAGGTAAGAGGCAGACTTGACGTTTACCGTGAATGGCTTTGCAAGCTGTATGTGAATACAATGAACGTTATCCACTATATGCACGACAAGTACGCTTACGAAAAGACGCAGATGGCTCTGCACGATACAGACGTTGACAGAATGATGGCATTCGGCATTGCGGGACTGTCTGTAATGGCTGACTCGCTCAGTGCTATAAAATATGCCGATGTAAAACCTATCCGTGACGAAAACGGTTATATAATTGACTTTGACACAAAGGGCGACTTCCCGAAGTTCGGCAATGATGACAACAGAGTAGATAAAATAGCTCAGAACATAATCCAGAGAGTGTCCACCGAGCTTCGTAAGAATCCGACCTACAGAAACGCTCGTCATACCCTTTCGGCGCTTACAATCACATCAAACGTGGTATACGGCAAGAAAACGGGCTCAACCCCCGACGGCAGAAAGAAGGGCGAACCTTTCGCGCCCGGCGCAAACCCTATGCACAACCGTGAAACAAACGGCGCTATCGCATCGCTGAACTCGGTTTCAAAGCTCCAGTATGATTACTGCCGTGACGGTATTTCAAATACGTTCTCTATAGTTCCGGATGCGCTCGGAAAGACGGACGAGCAGAGAGTGGCAAATCTTGTAACGGTGCTTGACGGTTACTTCTCAAATTACGCACATCACCTCAACGTAAATGTTCTTAATAAGGAAACGCTTATTGAGGCTTATGAGAATCCTGAGGCATATCCTAACCTTACTATCCGTGTATCAGGCTACGCTGTCAACTTCCACAAGCTGACAAAGGAACAGCAGAGAGAGGTTATCAGCAGAACGTTCCACACGGTAATGTAATATGGAGTGCAGATACAGCGCAATACAGACGCTCGGCACGCTTGACGGTCCGGGAGTGCGGTTTGTATTGTTCCTGCAGGGTTGTCCTCTTCGCTGTGGATATTGTCACAATCCCGAAACGAGAGATGCAAACGGCGGAAAAACAGCCACCGTCAAAGATGTAATGCAAAAGGTGCTGAGATGCCGTAATTATTTCGGTAAGGACGGCGGTGTCACGGTATCGGGCGGAGAGCCGCTTATGCAGGCAAAATTCGTAACCGAGCTTTTTAAGCAATGCAAAAGGCAGGGGATAAACACCTGCCTTGATACATCGGGCTGTATAATGAACGATGACGTTACGGAGCTTCTCAAGGTCACCGACCTTTGTATGCTTGACATAAAGATGACAAATGACGAGGACTACAGGAAGCATATCGGATGCTGCCTTGACGCACCGTTGAAATTTCTTGACAAGCTGACCGAAATGAACGTTGAAACGTGGATAAGACAGGTGACGGTATGCGGCGTAAATGACGATGATACGAATATCAAAAGGCTTAATGATATAGCAAATAAGCACGAAAATGTCACTTTTGCGGAGCTTCTCCCGTTCAGAAAGCTGTGCAAGACGAAATATGACGATATGGGCATTGAGTTCCCGTTTGACTGTTATCCCGAAACATCGCAGAATGTTATTGAGAGGCTTAAGCCTGAACTGGACAAATTCAAATTCTGAGTGTTGCCGCTTATGAAAAAGCCGTCTTTCTGATAAAGAAAGATGGCTCAGGCTGTCGAAAAACCTATATAATTTTTAAAAATGGGGTCGCAGGGGCGTAGCCCTCGACAGGGTCTAGGGGCGGTAGCCCCACACTCAGCCCCGGCATGGATGCCGGGCGTGTATGCCCAAAGGCTCTGCACGATGCAGAGCCAACAAAGCATACACAGCCCTTCACCACGGGGAAGGGGTTTGGGGTTAGGGATTAAGGACAAGCACTTTTTCTGAAAAACATACTTTTTCTACAAGCTGAAGCCGTCTTTCTGATAAAGAAAGATGGCTTATTTTAGAAAAAATTCCCCTCTTTGCCCGTTTTGTATTGACTTTTTCACGTCAATATAGTAAAATCAAAATAGTATGTATAATTGATTGAAGTATACGATTTGCAAAAGGGGGCTGTGTATATGAGTAAAACCGTGCTGTTTGTTGCATCGGTGACTAAAAAGCATATTCTTCAGTTCCATTTGCCGTATATGAAATGGTTTAAAGATCACGGATATAAAGTCCATGTCTGTGCCGGAGATGACTTTGAACCGGATGAACCTAAAAATGTTCCGTATTGTGATAAATACTACATAGTGCCTTTTTATCGTTCTCCTTTTGCGACGCAGAACTATCGCTCGTATAAGGAATTGCGCAAGCTGATAGAAGAAAACGAGTATGAGCTTGTTCATTGTCATACACCGGTTGCGGCGGCAATTGCACGCTATGCGTTCAGGACGGCAAGGAAAAAGCAAGGCACAACAGTACTGTATACGGCGCATGGGTTCCATTTCTATAAAGGCGCTCCAAAGATAAGCAGGCTTTACTATGCCGCAGAGAAGGCGCTTATAAGGTATACTGACGGAATAATTACGATAAATGAGGAAGACTATCTGGCGGCAAAGAAAATGTGCCGTAACAAAAAATGCGACGCCTATAAAATACCCGGTATCGGAATTGACTTAAGTCGTGTGAGAAATTCTTCCCGCACAAAAGAGAGTATTCGCAAAGAGTTCGGAATACCAACCGACGCTTTTCTTGTAATGTCAAATTCGGAAATAAATGAAAATAAGAATGTAGAGTGCTCGATAACCGCAGTCGCCGCCAATAAAGGCGTGTATATGCTGATATGCGGTACAGGTAAAAATATGGACAAGTGCAGATCACTTGTAAAAGAGCTCGGCTGTGAGGACAGGATAATATTCGCAGGTTACCGATATGACGCCAAGGAACTTCTTCACGGAGCAGACGCATTCATATTCCCGAGCCGCCGTGAAGGCCTGGGACTTGCGGCAATCGAAGCTATGGCAGTGGGTCTGCCGCTTATCGTTTCAGACAACAGGGGAACAAAGGAATATGCTGTAAACGCTGAAAATGCAATTGTATGTGAGTATAACAATATCTCACAGTTCATAAACGCAGTACAGCTTTTAAGTTCTGATACGGAGCTTTGCAGAAAACTCGGAGAAAACGGATACCGCACGGCAGAAAAATACAGTCTTGAGAATGCTTTGGACTGTATGGCGGATATATATCGCAGTTATATTGATATTCCTGCGGACAGTAAAACGGAAGTGTTATCAGGTGAAGATAAAAAAGTATAAAAATATACTCGGCGATTGTCCCGGGCTGCTTGCGGCGGCAGATAAAACCGCAATGAAAAGTGAAGGTAAATTAGCACAGGCAACGGCATATGTCACAGCACCTGTGCTGTTTTGCTATGTCGGCTATGTTATAGAAAGCGCCGTAAAGCTGGGAATTCAGCGAATATATTTTCTTGCCCGTGACGGATATATACTGAAAAGCATTGCAGATGTGATAATAAAAAAGCGAGAGCTCGATATTGATACGCATTATCTTTATGTTTCACGCTATGCGCTGAGAAATGCGTTATATTATAAATGCAATTCGGTGCAGGCTTTTGAAAATGCAGGTTTTTTCGGTCACTGTGCTGTACAGAGTGCAGAAAACACACTCAAAAGAACGGGACTTGAAGAATGTCAACGTGTAGAGGTTTACCGAAAAATCGGATTTACCGATGATGAAAAAAAGATATTAAATGACGCCGAATATAATGATTTCTGTGCTCTTCTGAAAAATGACAAAGAATTATTTTCGGATATAAAAAATCGCTCTGAGAACAATTATAAAAATATCATTGAATATTTCAACAGGAACGGTCTGTTTGAGGATGGAAAAATTGCGCTTGTCGACAGCGGGTGGCTTGGCTCTGTGCAGAAAACGCTGACGGAGCTTATCAAGGATAAAACAGACACAGACAGGATAACCGGATATTATTTCGGATTATACAGAGAAAAGAATGATAAATACAATTCGTTTCTGTTTGATATTTCAGACGCTCATAAGTATGTGCCGACGTTCTGCAATAATCTTTTTGAATGCTTCTGCTCTGCACCTCACGGAATGACAACAGGCTACAGTATCACGGATAACGGCATACAGCCGATAATGGCTGAAGCGAACAGCTTTATAGTCGAAGCCGCATCGATCCAGACGGATGTTGCAGTGAAGTTTGCGGGATATGCCTGCGAAAACCCGGTTGATATTTCCGTGAAAGAACTTAAAAAGCTTTCGGCAAGGCTTCTGAAAGCGCTGATGTATAAGCCTGACAGGGAAGAGGCTGAGATATTCGGTGCGTTTCCGTTCTGCGACGACGCTACCGAAATAACGGTACAACCATTGGCGTGTGACAGCGGAAAAAGCATAAGAAATGTTCTTTTTCTGAAAAGAATATTGAGAAAAAGAAAAGGTCAGAGCATATATCCGGACAAGGGAATGTTCTGGCTTTACGGAAGTGTGATTTTTAGTGCCTGTAAGCCTGCGTGGGTTTACCGGATCAGCGTCAGACTATGGGAAAAACTGAGGTTGCTCAGAGAAAAGAGGAAACTATGCCGTTGATTTCCGTGATAATGGGTGTGTATAACAGCGATCCCGAAAAACTTAAAGCCGCTGTGGAATCTGTTCTTACTCAATCCGTAAGCGATATTGAGCTTATAATATGCAACGACGGCTCTGATAACGGTACTGATAAGGTGTTGGAAGGCATTCCGGACAATAGGCTGAAAATTATTACATTCACTGAAAACCGTGGGCTGGCAATGGCACTCAACGCCTGCATAGAAGCTGCGACAGGCAAGTATATAGCAAGGCAGGACGATGATGATTTAAGCCTGGACGGACGTTTTGAAAAAGAATCGGATTACCTTGAAAAAAATCCAGATATAGACTTTGTAGGTACTGCGTGTGAACTTTACTCCGAAACAGACGGTGTTTACGGCGAATGGATAATGCCGGAAAGTATAGATAAAAACAGTTTTCTTTTTAATTCTCCGTTTATTCACGGAAGCGTAATGTTCAGAAGCATGGTGCTTAAACGCCATAAATACAGAAAGCTGGGTAACAATTACAAATATGAGGATTACGACCTTTTTATGCGTCTGTGCTCTTACGGTTACAAATCGGCTAATCTGAGCGAAAAGCTGTATCGCTTTCATTATGACAAAGCAACAAGAGGCGTATCCGGCTCAATGCGATACGATGAATACAAAGTGCGCATGGATGGCTTTAAAAAACTCGGTTTGATGCCCAGAGGCTTTTTTTATGCAATTAAACCTTTGATACTTGGTATTATCCCAAATAAAGCTATAATCAAAATTAAAGAAAAAACAAAGAAACTCTGAAACCTGTAAACAAATAGAAAATATTGACGCATTTTGCCCAACCGACTTTACTGCTATATTTTTTCTTTGTAGCAATTGCACATTGTAATATGATTTGAAATGTGGTAAAATAAAGTGATATTTCTGAATTGCCAATAACTATGTTAATCTGATAAATTATTTAGGGAGTTGAAATTAAATTTGAACGATAAATTTGATATTGATGATATACTTGCTGAATTTGATGACGATAAGAAGAAAAACGTCAATAACGAAAAAAACGGGAAAGAAACAAATGCTACGCCTGCGACTTCAGGTAAAAATCCCGGTGCTACAATGATCCTTCGTTCGATAGACGAGAAGAAGAAAGCTGAAGCGGCTAATCGGACTAGTCAGAAGAGCACCGATACAAAAGAAATTCCTAAGCAAAGCATAAAGCATATGAAAGCGGATATCGGTGATAAATACAAGCCTCATAATACCGAAAAAAAGCCGGAAAGCCAAACATCGGTAAAAAACGGGCAAACCGATAAGAGCAAAACTGCGTACAAACGCTTGTCGGATTTTGAGGAAGAAAAAACGGCTCAGCCAAAGGCAAAGCAGGCTGCTGATTCTTCGTCAAATCATACTGTCAATACTCGTTCAAAAGCCAGGCCGAATAAAAATACCTCCAAACATTCAGCGGCAAAAGCGGATTCTGAGCCTGATAAAATAACGGCACATACAGGCGGAAACAAAAAAGCGAAAAACAATAACCGCAAAAAAGATAAAATCAACGTTTCGATAAATACTTCAGCCAATATGTCTTTTACCGAAAAGATAAAACAGTACAGATTCCTTTTCGAGGAGCTTACCAAAAGAGATTTCAAGAAGAAATACAAGAGGACTTTGCTCGGCGTGCTATGGAGCGTAATTTCTCCGTTTGTGACGTTTCTGGTTCAGTATTTCGTATTCGGCTATATTTTCCGCAGGCATGACACACAGTTTGTAATATATCTTCTCAGCGGTACGCTTATGTACAACTTTTTCACCAATGCGACGACTGCCGGTATGTTTTCGATGTACTCAAACGGCGGTATATTGTCAAAAGTGAATGTTCCGAAATCGTTGTTTGTCCTGTCGTCAAACTCTGCGGCGATATTCAACTTTCTGCTGACGCTTGTTATATATTTCGGGTTTATGGTGTTTTGTCATGTGAGCTTCGGCATTCACCTTCTGATGATGATATTCCCGATACTGTGCCTTATTATTTTCAATATCGGAATGAGCTATATTCTGTCTTCTCTGTTCGTGTTCTTCAGGGATATGCAGTATCTTTATCAGATTTTTACTATGCTTCTGATGTATATGTCTGCTATTTTCTACGAAATTGACCGTTTCCCGGAAAATCTGCGTTTTGTATTCGATATAAACCCGATTTATCATTTTATAACCTATATCAGACAGCTGGTTATCTATGCTACGGTACCTGATTTTACCAATCGCATAATATGCCTTGCCTTTGCATTCGGTATGCTTGCAATCGGCTATTTCGTACACAGAAAAACAGAGCAGAAATTTGTTTATTACTATTGATATGAGGGTTACAGATGGTTATTGATGTTAAAAATGTAACGGTGCAATATACGGTGAGCAACTTCAGGGAGATAGGTCTTAAAGAGTATCTTATAAAAAAAGTAAAGAGAGAGATAAAGACCGAACATTTCACGGCAGTAGACAATGTGTCATTCAGCCTGGAAGAAGGAGATTTTCTCGGAATAATCGGAACTAACGGCGCCGGTAAATCTACACTTCTGAAAGTAATATCCGGTATAATGAAGCCTGCAAAAGGAAGTGTAACGGTAAACGGAAAGATCGCGGCGCTGCTTGAGCTTGGCTCGGGATTTGACGGCGACCTTACGCTCAATGAAAATATATATCTCAGAGGAGCAATGCTCGGATACACCAAAGAATTTGTTACAGAAAAATACAAGGAAATACTCGAATATGCAGAACTGACCGAATTTGAGAACAGAGCCTTCAAGCAGTTATCCTCGGGTATGAAGTCACGACTTGCTTTTGCAATATCCTGCCTTATGGAGCCTGAGATACTTATACTTGACGAGGTGCTTTCTGTCGGCGATGCGGCATTCAGGGCGAAGAGCGAGGCAACTATGATGAATATAATCAAGAACGGCTGCTGTACGCTTTTTGTTTCGCATTCGCTTCCGCAGGTAAGAAGACTGTGTAACAAGGTGCTGTGGCTTGACAAAGGCAAGCAGATTGCGTTCGGCGATGTTAATACAGTCTGTGATAAGTACGAAAGATACATTCAGACTGTCACGAATATGCAGAAGATACAGTAATTGCTGAGAGGTAATATGGCTATATATCTCATAGATTTTGAAAATGTGCATTCGGACGGGCTGAAAGGGATAGAAAAGCTTGAACGCAATGACGAATGCTACATTTTTTACAGTGAGCACGCAGGTGTGCTGACTTTCAATATGCACAAGAAGATCACAGAGAGCCGTGCTAAGATATATTATGTTGAGGCGCAGGTCGGTATGAAGAACGCACTTGATTTTCAGCTTGTATCATATCTCGGCTATATGCTGAGAGAAAAGCCTGAGGCGGCATATTGTTTGATTTCAAACGACAAGGCGTTTGAGCTGGTGTCAAAGTTCTGGCAGGCTAAGGGCGTGAACGTTACTTCTGCGGTGTCGCTTGACAGGGCGGCAGATGCGGCGCATTACAGTAAAATCAGTGCAGAGCTTGAAAAACTGCTTGCCGACCGCAGCGAACGTGAATTTGTTGAAAAGTGTATAAACGAGCTCTCTACAAAGTCCGGTATCAACAACCGCATAGTCAAGAAATACGGAACTACACGGGCAGGAGAAATATATAAGCTGATAAAGCCGCTGTTGTCTGATAAGAAGGGCGATATGCGGAAGGGATAACACAGAATATGAAACGGCGTTCATTGCGATTTGCAATGAACGCCGTTTTGGTAATACGAATATTTATTAATCCTGATACTGTGATGTTATACCGAAATACTCTTCAAGGGAAAGTCCGCTTTCAGTTACCTTTGTAGCAAGATCAACGCCGATATATCTGACGTGCCACGGCTCATACATATAGCCTGTTGAGCTGTCCTTGCCCTTGGGGTAACGGATAATGAAGCCGTACTTGTAGCAATTCTTCTCCAGCCATTGACCTGCAGGGTCATACTGGAAGTCCTGTTCAAGCGAGTTTAAGTCAAAGGTGTATCCGGTCTGGTGGTCTGAGTGTCCGGGTCGTGAGGAATATGTATCTGCGGCATCTCTGCCGTCCTGTGCAACATAACGGTTGTAAATTACTTCCTGGTCGTCGTAAGAACGGTAGCTTGATAAAATCCACAGTGAAATTCCTTCCGAAGCCGCCGCCGCCTGCATATCGTAGAATGCATCCATAGCTTCCGGTTGTACACCGGGATTGTAACTTCTGGGCAAAGTATATGTCTTGTTTGCTATCATAACTCCGTCAAAGTAGGTTATGCCGTCTATCACTTCCTTTTTGTGCGAGCCTGTATACTCCGGCGTCGGAGCAGGCTTTGAAGAAGCGGGCGGATCGGTTTCGGTATCCGGTACAGGTTCTGTAGCGGATGTTTCGGGTGCCGGGGTTTCGGGAACGGTCGTCTGATCGGTTATAACGTATGAATCTATGACAGTCACCTCCATAGTAGCCACAAGGCGGTAGTCGTTTTCGTAATACGCCTCTATGGCACAGCTTCCTGCGCTCTTTGCGGTTATAACGCCCTCATTTGTGACAGACGCTATTGTTGCGTCACTGGTATAGTATATGGCACCTGTGTAGGTAATATCCTCCGGAGTGAAACGGAGAACGGAATTATAGACTTCTCCCTTTTCGAGAGTCACGCTCTCCTTTTCAAATTTCATCGATTCGGGAAGCTCAAGACCGTTGACGGTGACGGCAATATCCTTTGAAAGCCCTGTTACGGAATCTGTTACCGTTACGGTCGTTTCGCCGGTGTTTACGCCTTTGATCGTTCCGTTGCTGTCAACGGAAGCGACCTCGTTGTCCGCACTCTTCCAGCTGAGCTTTACATTCTTTGCGTCGGCAGGTGCGACCTTGGCCTCGACCTTCTGTTCTTCTCCGCCGTCAAGCGATAAAGCCGCAAGCGAAACGTCAAGCGATTCTATAATATCCTTTTTGACATTAACGGTTATCGTGTCTGAAAGATCGCCGCTTGATACGGTTATTTCGGTTTTTCCGTTTTTGACTGCGGTTACTTTACCTTCAAGTGAAACTGTCGCTATTGACGTATCGGCGCTGATATATGACAGTGCATATTCTGTACCGGCAGGTTCTGTCTTGATCTTAAGCTGTTGAGAGTGACCTGCACGCAGAGTGATCTCATCGCCGTTTATGATATCAAGGTTTGTGATGCTGTTACCGTTATTGCCTGCAAAGATAAGCGCTACAAGTATGGCGCAGGCGACTATCAGCAGTCCGATACCGCTGTATATCATGACGTTTGCTATCATACGGTTACGTTTTCTTTTGCTGATATTTTCCGGAGAGGACCTTTTTACAGCATTTTCTACAGCCTCTTTGGTGACAACCGGTTTTTCTGTTTCTCCGAATGTATCGGAATGGATAATATCCTCTTCTTTTCTGTTTTCAAAAAGTGCTTTTATATCATCTATACTGCTGGTTTCAAATTTTTTATCAGAGTTCATTTTCTTTCCTTTCAGGCAGTGCCCGCAAGTATTTGTCGGGTATGTATAAGGTATGCAAAAATACGTTGCCGTTTTGCGGTAATTAATGTAATTATATCATAATTGTGCGGCATTTGCAAGTGCTGCCGATGTTGACAAAATCGGGCAGTTGTTGTACAATTATTACAGTATAAATATGACCCTTTTCATTATCGGAGGAAATATGAGATACAGAAGAATAACCGCCGCACTGTTTGCTGTGCTGATCGGAACGGTAATTGCCGGATGTTCCGAAGAAAGCCATATAATTACGCAACATACCTCACGTTCGGATTACAACGGCAATTCCACGCCGTACTCAACGGACGACAGTCTTACAAAAGATGATATAACGCTCACTGTCTGGGAATCAAAGGACGGTCCCGATGAGTGGATAAAAGAAGCGGGCGAGAGCTTCAATGCGCTTTATCCCAATATTCATATAGAATATGTCAACGTTGAGCTTAAAGATGCTGCAAATGAAATTGTCAACGAGAACAGTTCTGTAAAAAAGCCCGATGTTTTTGCCGCACCCGGCGATATGACGGGCGAACTTGTCGAGAATCAGCTGATACTTCCGACAGGGGATACCAATGTTGTCAACACAACTGCGCTGGCGCTTGCAAGAGAGGCTACGGTTTATAATGACGTGATGTACGGATATCCCGTAGCGTGTGAAACATATGCTCTTTTCTATAATAAGAAATTTGTTGAAGAGAAGGATATACCTTCAACGTGGGAAAGTCTTATCACCTGGAGCGATGCTTTCAACAAGCTCTATCCCGGCAAATACGGATTTGTTTTCCATACAGATACGGTATACTATATATCTATGCTTATGAGCATGGATAAAAACAGGCTTATGCTCGATGATAACTACGGACTTCTCAATTCAAAAGCAAGCTACGGACTTACTCTGTTAAAGCAGATGCAGGATATATTTCCTAAGAATATAACGGATTACAGTTATGATGAATGCGACGAACTGTTTTTAAACAGTAATGCCGCTTTGACAGTAAACGGTCCGTGGTTTGTGACAAAGGCTGACGCAGCGGGTATTGATTACGGAATAGTACCGTTGCCCGGCTTTGATAACGGCAGCAACACATATTCGATTGCAGGCGTAAGAACGATGTTTGTCTATTCCAAGGGCGAGCATACCGCAGAAGCGGACGCATTTGCAAAATATCTTCTCAGCGACGATATGCAGAGCCTGAGAACAAAGATAACCGGAACGCTCCCTGCAATAAATATTGATGTGAACGAAAAGCTAGATGGGTTTGTCGACCAGCTTGAATATTCATATAGCATACCCAACAGAGCTGAGATGATGAGATTCTGGAAGTTCGGCGAGCATATTACCGCCGATATCTATGGCGAAAAGGAAATATCACAGGAACTTAAAGACTATGTGAGATATATCGACAATACCGATACACAGACAGAAAACAGCAGCAACGATATTTCAGAAAACAGCACGACACAAAACGAATAATTACGGAAGGACAACTCATATATGTCAAAGCCCGAAGAGTATACTTCACTTGAAAATATTACCGATGTGACGACCGGACTTACCGCAGAGCAGGTAAACGAGCGTATCTCCTGCGGTAAGGTCAACGGCGATTTCAATATACCGAGCAAATCGGTAAAGCAGATATTCAAGGATAACTGTCTTACATTCTTCAACCTTATCAACATAATACTGGCGGCTTTTGTTGTTGCGGTAGGCTCATTCAAGAACTGCCTGTTCTTAGGCGTTATCATATGCAACACGGCAATAGGTATATTCCAGGAAATACGCTCAAAAAGAGCCATCGACAAGCTGGCTCTTATTTCTGCGCCTAAAGCGGATGTGCTGAGAAACGGCGAAACACAGACGATAGCCGTAAAGGATATTGTTCTTGACGATATAATGATTCTGTCGGCAGGCAGACAGGTCTGCTCGGACTGCATAGCGGTAGAGGGCGACTGCGAGGTAAACGAGAGCCTTATAACAGGCGAAAGCGACCCTATCGTAAAGCACAAGGGCGATGAGATATTATCCGGCTCGTTTCTGATAAGCGGAAATGCAAAGGCGCAGGTTATCCGCATAGGCGCAGACAATTACGCCAATAAGATAACAAGCGGCGCAAAATATATCAAGAAGAATAACTCAAAGATGCTCGCAAGCATAAACTATATACTGAAGATGATTTCCGTATGTATTATACCGATGATACTGCTGATGTTCGGCAAGGAAATGCTTCTTGCACACAACACGTTCACCGATGCCGTTGTAAACACGGTGTCGGCTATAATCGGCATGATACCGGAGGGCCTTGTGCTTATGGCAAGTATGGTGCTTGCGGTAAGCGTTATCAGACTTGCAACGAACAAAACGCTTGCGCAGGATCTGTACTGTGTGGAAACCCTTGCAAGAGTAGACGTTCTCTGTCTTGATAAAACAGGTACGATAACCGAGGGCAGAATGGAGGTATCCGACGTTATCTCTCTTGACGGCAACGATCACGAAAAAGCTCTTTGCGAGATGATATATGCGCTCGGCGATAATAACCCCACTGCGCTTGCCGTAATGGACAGATACAAAAAAGACGGCTCTTTGCCAAGCCGTGAATGGTTGGCAAAGACGGCGATACATTTCTCAAGTGCGAAAAAGTGGAGCCTTGCGGCTTTTGAGGATAAAGGAACATATATTCTAGGTGCGGCTGAATTTATCCTGGGCAACGCTATGACAGACGCTCTGAGAGAGCAGATAAAGACGCTGTCGGAGGGCGGATACAGAGTTGTTTTGTTTGCGCACAGCGACAATATGCCTCCCGAAGTTGAGGGCGGCGCATTGCCCGAAAATATAACTCCTGTTGCACTTGTAAGAATTACCGACTGCATAAGAAAAGAAGCCCCTGCAACGCTGAAATATTTTGCGGAGCAGGACGTTGACATAAGAATTATTTCGGGCGACAGCCCCGTTACCGTTTCGGGAGTAGCTCAGCGCGCAGGGCTTGAGCATTATGAAAATTACGTTGACGCATCGACATTAACAACCGATGAAGAACTGTGGGAGGCGGCTGACAAATATAAGATATTCGGCCGTGTAACGCCGTATCAGAAGCTGGAGCTTGTAAAGGCGCTGAAAGCCAAAGGGCATACGGTTGCTATGACAGGCGACGGTGTAAACGATGTCCTTGCGCTGAAAGAATCCGACTGCTCTATAGCAATGCAATCGGGAAGCGATGCTGCAAGAAATGTATCGAATATCGTTCTTCTAGACAGCAATTTTGCGTCAATGCCTAAGATAGTAGGCGAGGGCAGACGCTCTATAAACAATGTCGAGCGTTCGAGCGTGCTGTTTCTTTATAAAACCGTATACTCGTTTTTAGCGGCGCTTATGTTCTGCTTTGTGCCTATGGGCTATCCCCTTCAGGCAATACAGCTTACGCAGATTAATATGTTTACAAACGGCATACCCTCGTTCTTACTTGCTATGGAGCCTAACTTCAAGCGTGTAAAGGGCAAATTTATAGAAAACGTCCTGCCGAAATCCATAATGCACGGACTGCTGATAACGTTCAATTTTGTCGGAATAGTGCTTATGCGCTATATTTCGGGCTGGATGAACATAATTCCCAGAGAAACCTTTGATTACAGCATTGAAACAATGTCAACTATATGCATAGGATTTGCGGCGTTCGTGATACTGTTCAAGGTTTGTATGCCCTTCAAGCCGTGGAAAATAGGTCTGTTTGTTTTTCTGATAGGCGGATTTACGGCTGATATATTCATATTGCGTGATTTCCTGCTTGATTTAAAGCCAATGCGCATTGAAATGGTAATAATGACAGGAATCCTTATGGGCGTAACGATTGTTCTTGCGGCGCTGTCATCTGTATTCGAGCGGCATATAACCGATAATCTGCTTGCATTCCAGATATACTGGAAAAACGTATTTGTCAAGATATCCGCAAAGAGAAGAGCAAGAAAGGAAAGCAAGAATGCCTGAAACTATTGTTGAGATATTCAGCGACGGAGCGTGCAGCGGCAATCCGGGTCCCGGAGGGTACGGTGCGATTCTCCGTTGGAACGGAAAAGAAAAGGAACTGAGCGGCGGCGAAAAGCATACCACCAATAACCGTATGGAGCTTACCGGAGTTATTGAGGCACTGACGGCACTGAAATATCCGTGCAAGGTGATACTTACCACCGACAGTAAATATGTTGTGGATTCGGTCACAAAGGGTTGGGTCAACGGCTGGAAACGCAGAGGATGGAAAAAATCCGACAATACGCCTGCGCTGAATGTCGATCTGTGGGAGCGGCTGCTTATGCTGCTTGATACGCACGATGTGGAATTCCGCTGGATAAAAGGCCACGCAGGACACCCCGAAAACGAACGTTGCGACAGGCTCGCAGTAAAAATGCGTGATTACTACAGCGCATTATAATTAGCCGAAAGAAGGCGTTTTTATGAAAAATGAGATTAAAGAATATAAGGAATATATAAAACAGCAGGCGGCAGACCCTGACATTGACAAGAAAGCGCTTGCGCAGCAGCTTCTTGTCAGGATAGGCTTCTATCAGCACGAAAGGCTTATCCACCTCATAGTAACGATGAGCTTTGCGATATTCTTCCTGCTGTCGCTGATACTGGTGTCGATAAATGTTTACTTTCTTGCATTGTCGGTGCTGCTGCTTGTACTTCTTGTTCCGTACATAGCACACTATTATTTTCTTGAAAATTCAACGCAGGAGCTTTATAAAGTGTATTACTCGCTTATTTCGGGGCAATAATTCTTGCAGACGAAAAATAGTTGTAACTGTTTAAGCAAAAATCACACAAAACCGTGAATTTATTTCCAAGTTTCGTTTAATCCTACAAAATTATCTTGCAAATATGGATTTTTTCGGCTTTCTGTAGTATAATTATAGCATTAATCTGCCGAATCAGTCGCATTATGTTTGTTTTTCAGTGTAACAAGAGGGGTGAGCCGATGAAAAAAGATATATTTTCAATTCCGAACATACTGAGCTTTGTGCGAATATTGCTTATCCCGATATTTGTATGGTTATATGTCACCGCAGGCACGAGCGGAGAGTATTATCTTGCTGCCGCAGTTGTCGTAGCGTCGGGAATTACCGATTTCCTTGACGGACAGATAGCACGGCGATGCAATATGATAACCGAGTTCGGCAAATTCCTCGATCCGCTTGCCGATAAGTTGACGCAGGGAACGCTGTTCCTTTGCATAGCGATAAATTATCCGCTGATGTGGATACTGCTTGCTATATGGCTTTTAAAGGACGGCTTTATGGCAATCATGGGACTTGTGCTTTTAAAGACAAAGCAGACAAAGCTTGACGGCGCACGTTGGTACGGAAAGGTCTGCACGGCTATCATTTATGTAGCGGTACTTGCGTTATTGTTTTTCCCCGGAGTATTCCCGGAGGGCTCGCCTGCATCATCCTTACTCATTCTTATCTGTATAGGTGTAATGCTTCTTTCCGGTATTCTTTATTCGGTAGCACTTATAAAGATGTGGCTTCACAATGAAACGATAGCCAAAGAGAACAGAATGAAGCTCAGGGAGATAGCTAAGGAAAGCACCCACGAGCATAGCAACATCAAAAGTGAATAAAAATGCGACCTGCAGGATAAAACCTGCAGGTCGTTTTTGTTTTCAACGGTGTTGGATATGTCTTTTATGCTCTGATAATTTAATAAAAGATTACACGCTTTGCCAAGCACTGATTTTAGCTCCCTTTACACAAGGGAGCTAAATTGTGATACTTCTGTTTTTTATATCTATACAACATTCTCAATTTCGTTTTCTACTATGTTGAAGCGCTTGAACTCCGGTATGGATTCATCAAAACTTTTTATCAATATGCTTTCGTCACCCGAAAGACTGTACATTGCCATTATTCCCGAGGGATAAAGCACTTTGTCGAGCTTGCCCGTTCTCAGCTTATCATATCCGTTATAAAGCGGGATATCGTTCTTGCGGCTGAGGTAATCGATCATAGCAAGCAGGTAAAGACATTCGGCGTACCACTTACGTTCGTACAGCTTGCTTACTTCGTCACTGCACAGCATATCACGGATAAAGGAAAGCTCGCCCTTGTCTTTTACAAGGTGGCAGATGTTGCTTTTGAATATTTCAAACGAGCTTCTTTCCATGTGGTTTTCCTCCGTTTCGCTGTTTTTCTGATTTTAGCACAGTATTTTTATGCTGTCAAGAAGACTTTTTCCAATCATAGCAATTACAGGCTTATGAAAATGCCGTTTATTATTTCGTTGCGTTGAATTATGCTGTTTTTTATGTTATTATAAGGTAGACGGTTTTAATGCGGTCAATTGACGTTATAGGTTCAATTAATGCCGGAATTTTTTCTGTGTACTATAACAATACAATGATAACGTCAACGCCGAATTTAAATATTTGAACATAAGGGATTGAAAAAAATGACAGAAATTTCGGAGAAATTAAAATGACTGAATTAAGTATTAAAGATTATATTCGCAACGGGCTTTTCTTTGAAGCGCAAAGCGTGGCGTTGGATTTTGTTTCATTTCTTGAAGAAAAAGGCGTAGACTTTTACAAGGACAACTGCGATTGTTGGAAAGATAAAATCTACTATCAGTGTAAATTCAACAATTGTTGTGTATGCTTTATTTCAATCAAAGACCCCGATGAGCCGCAAGATCTATGGACTGTATGGTCTGATGATATAAAATCGGAATGGCTTGATAAATGTGATGTTGATGATGAAATAAAAAAGCTTGCGTGGAAGTATGTAGATAACTGCGGTCATTGCGGCTCATGCAAAGGCGGACGTCGTAAAGTCATTTTCGGACGGGAGTTTGAAGCTGTCTGCGGTTGTACATTCAGGGTCGATAATCCGACTATTGAAGATCTACCGTTTCTGAAGGAAATAATCAGGCTGTGCATAATAAACTTTGAAAAGGAAACAAAACAGTGAATATCAGAACTTTGAACACAGGCGAATTAAATCTGCTGTTTCAGCTCTTTGACTACAACGATCCCGATGAAATGATAGCAGAAAATACAGTAGATATTAACGAGAGAAAAATCGATATATTCGGCTTGTTCCAAGAGGACAGACTGATAGGAGAGATACGCGCCGCTTATGTCCATAACGATGAAAGGCATGCCGTAAGAAATAAGCGTGTTTATCTCTTTGCTTTCCGTATTCATAAGGATTTTCAAGGCAGGGGATACGGACAATTTTTGTTGAAAGAGGTAATTTCCACGCTTATGCAAAAAGGTTATTCTGAATTTACGATCGGTGTCGAAGATGATAACGAAACGGCTGTACACATATATTCAAAGCTCGGATTTACGCAGTTGATCGGTAAAATCAGCGAGGAATATCAGGGGGATAGTTATGAATATGGGTTGCATCTGAGAGCGTGAGGAGTAAATATGCTCCGATTTACGGACAGATCTGATATTATTGAAAACGACAGGCTCTTTTCCGGACAGGAGATGTTCGGAAAAGAGCTTTTATATTTTGAATATCTCACTTAAAATTTACCCGATGTGAACAAATCTTTGTTGAGTTTTGATATATACAAATTTCTCTTTCGGGTATAGAATATAAAGGTTGCTGTTTGTCCGCAGGACAAAGGAACAGAAAGAGGGAGAGAAATGATAAAGCGTTATTTCAAACGTTTAAAGACAGAATTCAAAGGCTATAATGCAGGAAAATTCGGAAAAGATGTGCTTGCCGGTATCACAGTAGCGGCTGTGGCACTTCCGCTTGCGCTTGCATTCGGTATATCGAGCGGTGCGACTGCCGCCGCAGGACTTATCACGGCACTTATCGCAGGTGTTGTAATAGGACTGCTTTCGGGTGCGTCATACCAGATTTCAGGACCTACGGGTGCTATGGCGGCTATCCTTTGCTCGCTTGTGGCCACATATCAGATACAGGGTGTGTTCATTGCCTGCTTTATGTCGGGTGCTATACTTCTGCTGTGCGGAATATTCAAGCTCGGCGGACTGGTACAGTTTATACCCACGCCTGTTATTACAGGCTTTACATCGGGTATAGCAATAATAATCGCATTCGGTCAGATAAACAACCTTACGGGACTTAAATGCGAGGGTGCTTCTACTATAGATAAAATAGTAAGCTACTTCAACACGCCTCAGACGCTGAATTTCGAGGCAATAGCAATCGGCGTATGCGTTATAGTGTTTATGCTTATTTATCCCAAAAAGCTCAATGCTATCATCCCGTCGTCGCTTATGTCTATTATAATAGCAACGGCACTGAACTTCATATTCAATTTCAATGTCGGCATTGTAGGCGAGATACCGCAGACGCTTCTGCTTAACGACAGGCTTGATATTACGGCGATAGATTTTGACACGGTCAAGAATCTTATATTCCCTGCAATCAGTATTGCGGCACTCGGACTTATCGAGAGCCTTTTGTGCGGTGCGAGCGCAGGCAGAATGAAGAATGAAAAGCTTGACAGCGATCAGGAGCTTGTAGCACAGGGCATAGGCAATATGCTGATACCCTTTTTCGGCGGTGTGCCTGCGACAGCGGCAATAGCAAGAACGAGCGTTGCCATAAAGAGCGGCGCACAGACAAGAATTGCAGGTGTAATACATTCACTGGTGCTTTTAGCGTCAATGTTCCTGCTCGGAGGCGTAATGTCAAAGATACCTATGGCGGCGCTTGCAGGCGTACTTATCGTAACTGCGTGGAGAATGAACGAGTTTGCGGTAATAAAGGACATTTTCGGCAGAAAAATAAAGACAGCAATGTTCCAGTATCTTATTACAATGGCGGCAACGGTTATATTCGACCTCACTGTCGCAATTATAATCGGTATACTTTTCTCGGTCATCATGTTCGTGCTTAAGGTTTCGGATATGACGGTAAACGTTGCGGATGTTGACCCTGCTAAGATAGATATAGCCGACAAGGACGGAAAGCTCTACGGTACAAAGGTCGTATATGTCACAGGTCCGCTTTATTTCGGAACATCAAACAAGCTGTCAGAGAAGCTGTCACATCTTGAGGTCGATGACGGCGGAAAGCTGATATTCTCAATGCGTGGCGTGCCTATAGCGGATATTTCCGGTGTACAGGCTATGAAGGAGCTTTGCGACAGTCTTTCCGCAAGGAAGATAGAAATATACTTCTCGTGCGTACAGCCTGCCGTTGACGAAATGTTCCACCGTTGCGGCCTTATCGAAACCTACGGCGAGGAGCGTTTCTTCTGGAGTACCGACAAGGCGATGAAATTCATTGCAGGCGAAACCGCAAACGTCTGCCCCGTTTGCTCCGCAAACACATCAAATACAGCCGTAACCGCAGAAACGGCAAGCATATAAATCTAAAACAAAAATCAGCCCGCAGGAAGATAAAACTCCTGCGGGCTGTTACTTTATGCTAAGCGCCTCTGTTGTTGCCTTGTGACATTACAATAAAGCTTACTATTATCGTAATTATCAGAACGAGTAATCCAAGCAGCTGATTTTCAATAAAACAAACCGTCAGCGCAACACCGCCGATTAAAATAGCAATTCCGAAAAGGAGCCACAAGCATTTTACCGCTTCACTGCGTGTATCGGTATTGTCATAGTGACGATAAATCCCCCTGCGATTATTCTGCGCAGGCGACTGTTCGTTTTTCTTGCTGTCCTCGATTATATGATGAACAAGCCCGAAGGTTACAAAGTCGTCGAAGGTATCGTGCTTACCGTTTCCGTTCCAGTCAAACATAATAGCGCTCCCTTCGCATCTATTCAAATATTCCTTTAAAAGATTCTGTTATCGATTTACGCACTACAGAGTAATTTTCTTTATTGATGCGACCTATTCTGACAATAAGCTGTGCCTGATTGATAGTGGTTATCTGTTCCATAAGTACTATACTGTCGAACATGAGCCCGCATTTGCTGTTTAGATTAAAGTGGACCGGGAGCTGTTTTTTATATCGTGCCGTAAGCGGAGCAACGATAGTCGTTGTGCTGAAATGATTGCCGATATTATTCTGTATTATAAGTACCGGTCTTATTCCGTATTCGATACTTCCTGTTTTTTCGCCAAGGTCTGCGAGCCATATCTCGCCTTGAAATGCTTTTCCGCTGACATTCTGTACAGTTGTTGCGGAAGCATTATCGGTGTAATTACACGTCATATTTAATTCCTTTCTCAACTGAATTGCTGTAAACATATAATAGTTTCGTTTTTAGTAGCGGTATACCGGTGTTAAGCTGTTGAGTCCGTATCCTACACTAAATCTGATTAGCTATTGTAATTATTTTAGCATAGGGAGTGTACGATAAAAAGGACAAACTAAATTTGAACAAGGATGACAATCTGTATTTGATATTAAATTAGTATAGTAAACTGCCGATTAATGAATATATGATTACAAATATAAGCATTTCTGTTTACTTTTATGTCGAAATATGATATAATCACCGCAGGGACGGTGATACAATTGGACAGAAACATTAAGCCAAAGAAAACAGCTGATGAGTTGGTAAATAAGTTGCAAAACGAAAAAGGCATAACATTTAATATAATAGATAAAAATACGGCTGTTGATTATTTCAGAGATATCAACAATTATCTTCGCACCGCCTCATATAGAAAAAATTATGAAAAACATCAAAGCGGCGAGGATAAAGGGAAATATATAAAACTTGATTTTGCATATCTTACAGAACTTTCTTCAATAGATATGCACCTGAGAAAAGTAGCTTTTTATATGTGTGTTGATATCGAACACGCTATAAAGACAAAATTGATTACAACAATAGAAAATAATCCGGATGAAAACGGATACGATATAGTAGATCTGTTCTTTCAAAAATTTCCTGATGTATTGGATAGTATCGAAGGAAAGGCTGATTCTATATTCACAGGCGGCTTAATTGACAAATATTTTTCTTTGTGCTATGTATTTGACAAATCACAGACACCTACATTTTTAAAAACCCGAATCAGCAGATATGATTGTCCTGTCTGGGTGCTTGTAGAAATAATATCGTTTGGCGATTTGTTGAAACTTGTTTCACTTTATAACGAACAGTATCCTTTATATAAGGTTAACGTTCCGTCAAACAGCATTTTAAAAGCTGTAAAAAGTCTAAGAAATGCTTGTGCACACAATAACTGCCTGCTGAATAATATGAATGTAGGAACAACTAAGCCTTCTGCTGAAATAACACAGTTTGTAGCAAAAATTAAGACTATAGGCAAGGAAGAGCGAAATAAAAAACTTTCCTGTCGTCCTATGTTTGAACTGGTATGTATGCTTAAAGCATATGATGAAGTTGTTTCAAAAAATGTAAAAAAGCATGGTTTTGATAGTATATCGGAATTTGTGGATAATATATTATTAAATCATGAAGATTACTTTGATACAAATATCGTGGTAAAAACTTCTTTCGATTTTTTTAAAAAAGTTGTTGACAATTTCAAATAAAACGAGTATAATATTACTGATATCAAAAAGCGTAAGCTTTTGTAAGGGTGGCGTTGCTGACGTTGCCCTTATTTTGTTTTATTAAGTAAATTTATAATTTTGTGCGTTCTCCTCGCAAGGCTGACAACAAAAAATAAGCACCGCAATCAAATACGGTTGATTGCGATGCAGTTTTTTGGCACGCCTGATGCGATTCGAACGCACGACACATAGCGTCGGAGGCTATTGCTCTATCCAGCTGAGCTACAGGCGTAAATATAAAGGGCTGACGTAAATCAGCCCTATTATTATAACACGATTTTAATGTTTCGTCAACATTATGAAAGAGAAATCACTTTAAAAGCGATTCAGTAGCCGCAATCTTTACTGCAACGCAGAATACTTCCATAGCCTTTGCAAGCTCTGCCTCGGTAGGATATGTCGGAGCGATACGGATATTGTTGTCGTGAGGATCCTTGCCGTAAGGATAAGTTGCACCTGCGCCTGTCAGAACAACTCCTGCCTGCTTGCAAAGCTCAACAGTACGCTTTGCTGTGCCGTCAAGACCGTTGAATGAGATGAAATAACCGCCGTTGGGCTTGTGCCATGAGCCGAATCCTGTGGGAGCAATCTCCTTGTCGAGCATATCAAGAACAATCTTGAACTTAGGCTCGATTAGAGCTCTGTGCTTCTTCATATGCTCCTTTATGCCGTCAAAATCCTTGAAGAAACGAGCGTGTCTTAACTGGTTGAGCTTATCGTAGCCGATAGTCTGGAATGTCATCTGGCTCTTGATAAACTTGATGTTTTCCGCACTCGCACCGATGAATGCAAGACCGCCGCCGGGGAATGAAATCTTCGATGTGGACGCAAACATAAATACCATATCCTGCTTGCCTGTCTTTTTAGCTTCTTCAAGAAGGTTCAGCAGAGTGTCGGGAGTATCTGTAAGGTGATGAACGCAGTAAGCGTTATCCCAGAATATTCTGAAATCCTTTGCTTTAGGCGAAAGGTTAGCAAAACGCTTTACCGTTTCGTCCGAGCAGGTGATGCCTTCGGGGTTGCTGTACATAGGTACGCACCAGATACCCTTGATAAGCTCATCTTCGCTTACCAGCTTTTCTACAACGTCCATATCGGGACCGTCGGGGGTATAAGGTACTGTAATCATCTCAATGCCGAGGCTCTGGCAGATAGCAAAATGTCTGTCATAACCGGGAGCGGGGCAGAGGAACTTCACCTTTTCGTTCTTTCCCCAGGGCTTGTCGCCGCCGAGAACGCCGAGCAGCATCGCTCTTGCCATTGTATCGTACATAAGCTGAAGGCTTGAGTTACCGCCGATGATTATTTCATCGTGAGCAACACCGAGCATAGGCATACAAAGTCTTTTTGCTTCTTCTATACCGTCAAGCACACCGTAGTTACGGCAGTCAACACCGGTTTCCGACATATAATCACCGTCAAGACAATGCGTCAGCATATCAAGTGATAAATCAAGCTGTGCGGGAGAGGGCTTGCCTCTTGACATATCCAGCTTCAGACCCTGCTTGCAAAGCTCGTCATACTGCTTTTTAGCTTCTTCATTCAGCTTTATCAGTTCATTCTTTTCCATTATCGCAAACTCCTTATAATAAAGAATTTTAACGCAGTTTTTCACTGCACCCATGTTTTAATTATAATGCAAATGAAGCCGTTTTGCAAGCGTTTTTTAATTTTCTTGCAAAGAATTATGCAATTTCGTCAAAAAAACGTTGCAAATAAAATTAAATATAGCGATTAACTACTATCAACTTGTAAAAAAAGTTTGTTTTTTTATAAAAACAGAGCAAATTCTTTATCCCTAACCCCAAACCCCTTCCCCTTGGGAAGGGGCTATATCACTGGGGCTACCGCCCCTAGTCCCTGTCGGGGGCTTCGCCCCTGCGACCCCGATTATTAATGGGTTTGTCAAAAGACTGCGGCAACTATAAAATATCCATTAAATGTTTAATCTGTGCAACTCGTAATTTAGATTTTTGCATTAACCGGCAAAGGCGGCTGTTACAACGCCGTTGTTGTTTGTGAATGTAATGTCGGTGCTCACCGTCTGCTCGTCAAGTCCCGATAAATTCAGCGGAACACTGCAGCGTACATTATATGTCCATTCAAAAGTAAGTGTAGTGCTTGTCTTGCCGTCAAGAAAAGCAAGGCTCATATCAAAATCTGTGCTGTCGTTCAGAAGAGCCGTTGCGGATAACGCATCGTCATATATTACGGGAAGAGTAACATTCTGACGTGTAAGCTCAGTAGGCATTATGTTCCGCAAGGATATTATCTTTGAGTTTCCGTCCGTATATATATTAAGCGTAAGGTCGGCACAGTAGAAGCCTACCTGCTTCTGATTATCGAGCGGTATATCCTCCGCATAACCCTGCACGGCGAAATAACCCGTTCCGTAGTCCGACAAAGCTATGTTGAATGTGGGGTGGAATACGGGCGTTCCCTTTGCAAGAATTGCGTCATAAGCCGTCAATGCGCCTTCTACGCCGTCCTGCACATCAAGCAGGGCAGTGTCGACCTCTGCCTTATCAAGCCCCGAATAATAGCTTGCCGAAACGGCAAAATTTGAGCCGTCACTTATAATTTCCCTGCTGCTGCCGGCGTACACGGGAGTTGTGCGTGTAAGCAGCATATACAGCAAAAGTCCTATTCCTGCGGTAACAAGCACAAGCAGGATAACAAGTACGATTTTTTTCATTCATTTCCCTTTCAGACATAGTTTTATATGCAGTAAAGATTCATATCCCACGCAGGAATATACGGGTGCTGCCTTAAATACAGCTTGTATGACGGATTCAGCTCCGCTACCTTTATGGGCAGGGCGAACATATCCTCCGTGCGATGATAGAGCGAAACTAGCAGCTTCGGCTTGTCACGTTTTATTACCGTCTTACTGCCGTCAAGAGCCTCGCTTTCGCTGCCCTCAACGTCATACTTTATATAAGTTATACGCTCGTCCTTCACAAAGCTGTCAAGACTGCGCATTTCTATCTCCTTTATCCGTGACGGATTGACAGGCTTACCTTTTTCATAGGGGATAAGCGATGAATTTCTTCCGCCCTTTGATATGAACTCGCAGACCGTATCACAGCTCCACGCACCCGCATTCACCGTTCTGAAGTCATAAGGGCTCAGCTTGTAGTGTATGCGTTTCATCTTTGCGTAATTCTTCCCGTCAGGTTCCATCGCAAAAATCTTGTTGAACTGTCCGCCCGTCACTTCCAGAAACTCGGTTATCGTGTCGCCGTTGTATGCGCCGAGATCCGCATAGGTTTCGTTGCCGCCGAGCGAAAGTATCTCATATCCTTCCGCTTTATCCGTCTGATTGCGTAAAAGCGGCTGTATCCTTCCCGTTATACGATATTCAAGCCAGCCGTCGAAAACCTGTTTTGATTTCTCGTCCGCAAGCATCGAGTAAACTCTTTCAAGCTCGGCTCTGTGCTCCTCGGCATATTCTTTTGTAAATAATCCTCCGCCTATTACCGGGACATCGGGCGCGTATAATTCGTGCCTGTCCGAAATGGCAATGATACGCTGTATCACCTCGTCAATATGAGTGCCGAAAGCAACGAGTATGATACAGTCACCGAACTGCCGTTCAATATCGGACAGCTTTTTCACCTCAAAGCCCGCAAAGCTGTGACCTCTCACAAAGTCGTCGCTCGCCATGAATCCCGATATTTTTACATTCTTCAAGGAGCATACATCGAGTATTTTCTGTGCGCCGTCACCCATACCGTATATTATTATCGGCTTTGAGGTTTCAGCCAGATGATCCCACAGAGAAACTGCGCCTGTTATATCGTACATTTGAACATTCCTTTTCCGTGATTATTCGACCGTTACCGATTTTGCAAGGTTTCTCGGATGGTCAACATCAAAGTTTTTGAGCGCCGCAGTATAATATGCGATAAGCTGTAACGGTACTACAGCCACAAGCGGCATAAGAAGATCTCTTGCAAGAGGGAGTGTAACGGGATAATCAACATCGTTTTCGTCAAACTTCATATCTTCGCTGTAGACCATTATTACAGTTGCACCTCTTGTTTTGACTTCCTTTATGTTGCTCATAGTCTTTTCATAAAGAGCGTGCTGTGTTGCAACTGCGATGACCGGCATACCGTCTTCGATAAGCGAAATAGTGCCATGCTTGAGCTCGCCTGCGGCATAGCTTTCCGAGTGAATATAAGAAATCTCCTTGAGCTTGAGGCTTCCCTCCATACTGAGCGCATAGTCAAGACCTCTGCCTATATAGAGCAGGCTGTCCGCGCTCATAAGCTTTGACGCAACCTTCTGATACTGTGCCTGATCGTCAACGCACTTCTGTACCTTTGACGGAATTCCGGAAAGCTCGGATATAAGCTGTCTGCATTCTGCTTCATCTATGACATTCCTTGCGTATGCTACGCGGAAAGCAAGAAGATACATAAAAGCTGTCTGCACCATATACGCCTTTGTGGAGCATACCGATATTTCGGGACCTGCAAGGGTGTACATTACCATCTTTGCTTCTCTTGCTATTGACGAGCCTACCACGTTTACTATCGCAAGCGTATCCGCGCCGATAGAATTTGCAAGCTTCAGAGCGGCAAGAGTATCTGCCGTTTCACCGGACTGTGAGATAATAACTACAAGATCGTCCGGTGCAAGCAGAGGATCGCGATAACGGAATTCGGACGCAATATCCACGACAACGGGAGTGCGTGCCAGCTTTTCTATAACGTATTTTCCTACCATGCCTGCGTGCATTGCAGAGCCACAGCCTACTATATAAATGTGATGATAATTTCTCAGCTTCTCATCTGTAAGTCCGCACTCGGAGAAGTCAGGCATACCGCCCTTGATACGGGGATTGATAGTCTTTTTCAGAGCATCGGGCTGTTCGCATATCTCCTTGAGCATAAAATGAGCATAACCGCCCTTTTCAGCCGCCGAAACATCCCATGTAGCAACCTGTAATTCCTTTTCGATGACATTCTTGTGCATATCGTAGAACACAACGCCGTCAGCTGTTATATCCGCAACCTCTCCCGGCTCAAGCAGATAGTATTCTCTTGTATATTCGATTATAGCCGTAACATCGGAGGCTATGAACATCTCTCCGTTGCCCTTGCCGACTATCAGAGGACTTTCTTTTCTTGCCGCAAATATGCGGTTTTTATGTTCTCTGAACATTATGCCGAGTGAATACGCACCCTCGATATCGGCGATTGTCTTTATTATAGTATCAACAGGATCACCGTTGTAATTATAGTCGAGGAGCTTTGCAACAGCTTCTGTGTCTGTCTGGCTTTCAAAGCCGTAGCCCTTTGATATAAGAAAATCCTTGAGCTTGCGGTAGTTTTCGATTATACCGTTATGAACGATGGATACTCTGCCGTTTCCTATAGGGTGGGAGTTGATGTCGCTGGGTTCTCCGTGCGTTGCCCAGCGTGTATGACCTATACCTGCCGTAGCTGTGAAATGAGGCTCGTGTGACAGCTTTTCGATAAGTCCGTCCTTGAGCTTGCCCTTTGCCTTGACGGTTTTTATCCTGTCGCCCTCAAACACGGCTATACCTGCCGAGTCATAACCTCTGTATTCGAGCTTTGTGAGCGAGTTTACAAGTATTGCGGTGCATTCTTTTGCACCTACATATCCTACTATTCCACACATAGTTTTTTCCGCCTTTCATAAACCGGAGTCGGTATATCCGAGATATACGCTATAAATATAATATTCTGATTTTTCTTCAATAAGTACAAAGCCGTCAGCTTATACAAAACACAGTATAACACATTTACAGCCAAAAGGCAAGCGTAGCGTTGCAATTGATGTTGACACGGCAGACAGTTCATGTTAAAATAAAGTAGCACAAACAGTTGGATTTGTGAGGAATAATTTTATAAAAAAGAGCGTGAATGTTCTTTTGGGAGGAAAAGCTATGCTGAATTCACATACAGAATACATATTGGAATATCTGTCGGACAAGATGCTGGTCACGACGGTTATGTTCTGGGCCGCTATAGCCATAGCAGTTACATCAATAGTATGTTTTGTTCTTGCACCGATTTACAGTAAGGGTAAACACGCTGGTGTCAAGATCCTTGCTCAGATAATATCGATAATTGATTTTGTCGGCGGTATAGGCTCTATACTTGTTTTTTTTGTTGTTTCTGTGCTTTCACTGCTTACGTCGGCAGGCGCTTTTGCTGACGCTTCATTTTCAGTGCAGGAAACTCTGCTTGCAATTCTACTGACACCGATAAGGTTCGGTATGCCGCTTGACAGCTTTGCTTCGGGCGATCTGTCGGCAGGTATGATAATACTTTTCTATGGACTTTATTTTGGCGTTGCGGGTCTGCTCGGCATTATCGCATTTGTTGTCAACAGTTCTGCAAGAGGCAAGTATAATGGCGCAAACGGGAAAATAAGAGGTGCGGCGGTTCCTCAGGGCGTGCCGCAGTATAATCCCTATCAGCCTTACGGTCAGCCGAATATTCAGCAGTACGGACAGAATGTTCAGCAGGGTTATCCTCAGCAGTGTCAGCAGAATGTTCAGCAGGGTTATCCTCAGCAGTATCAGCAGAATGTTCAGCAGGGTTATCCTCAGCAGTACGGACAGAATGTTCAGCAGGGTTATCCTCAGCAATATCGGCAGAATGCTCAGCAGGGCTACCCTCAGCAGTATCAGCAGAATGCTCAATATCAGAGCACTTCCGGAGAAACAACGGTTCTTACACCGGAAATGCTTGCGCATCCGGTTGCTCCCGTACCTGTAATGAATTCACAGCCTGTGCCCGGTTATGCAGAGTCTGTGCCTGAGGTCGCACAGCAGGAGGCGTTCACAGAGCCTGTGTCTGAGGTCGCACAGCAGGAGGCGTCCGCAGAGCCTGCGCCTGAGGCCGCACAGCAGGAGGCGTTCACAGAGCCTGCGCCTGAGGTCGCACAGCAGGAGGCGTTCGCAGAGCCTGTGTCTGAGGCCGCACAGCAGGAGGCGTTCACAGAGCCTGTGCCTGAGGCCGCACAGCAGGAGGCGTCCGCAGAGCCTGTGCCTGAGGTCGCACAGCAGGAGGCGTCCGCAGAGCCTGCGCCTGAGGTCGCACAGCAGGAGACGTCCGCAGAGCCTGTGCCTGAGGTCGCACAGCAGGAGGCGTCCGCAGAGCCTGTGCCTGAGGTTGTACAGCAGGAGGCGCCCGTTAAGCCTGCAAATGAAACTACACAGCCCGGAACTCCCTCCGAACCTGAACCGGCAGGCTTTTGCGTCAATTGCGGCAATGCGCTTTCGCAGGGCGCAATATTCTGCTCCAACTGCGGTTACAGGGTAAACAACGCTCCTGCGGCATTCTGCACAGGTTGCGGAGCAAAGCTTCCCGACGGTGCGTTGTTCTGCACAACTTGCGGCAAGAAAAGAAATATGTAAATACGATTAAGATATAACTATGAGCCGTTTTCAGACGGCTCATTTTAGGCTGTCGAAAAACCTATATAATTTTTAAAAATGGGGTCGCAGGGGCGTAGCCCCCGTACAGGTCGTCAGCCATTTGTGCCAC
>UQBC01000004.1 GCA_900539195.1 uncultured Oscillospiraceae bacterium | reverse complement strand
CGTCGGCAGCGTCAGATGTGTATAAGAGACAGGTGGAAAGCCTCTGATTAAGTACCCGATAGATTTCTGCCTTGAATGTGATTTTTTTGACAGTATATGGGTCAATACCGAAAGCGAAGAGCTTGGAAAAGCGATTGAAACCGAAAAGGTACATTTCCACAGAAGACCGCCTGAGCTTGCTTCAAATACAGCGACAAACCGTGACTTTACATATCAGTTCCTCAAGGTCCATGATTGTGACTATGTTGTTATGGTAAATCCGACATCTCCTCTCCTCAGAGTAGAAACCCTTAAGAATTTTGTTGAATATGTCGACGAAAATGATTTTGATGTAGTTTTTTCGGTAGTTTCAGAAAAGACTGAGTGCTTCTGTGAAGGAAAACCGGTAAACTTCAGCCGTAAGGAGAAAATAAACAGCCAGTTTCTGACGCCTGTTGACAGAATCGCATGGGCTATAACTGCATGGAAACGTGATAGTTTCATAAAAATGCAGGAAAGCGGCGTAAATCCGATTTTCGGCGGTGAAATCGGTCTGTTCTCAATACCCAAAGACGAGTCATGTGACCTTGATACGCTTGAAGACTGGAACATAGCAGAGGGCATGATCGTCGCAAGAAACAATAAGAACACAGACAATGCCCGTTATATGGATCTAGGCTGACGTGGAACAAAGGAGACTTACTAATGAGCCAACTACAGGATCTGCGTAAAGCAATAGAAAATCCTCGTTATAAAGTAATAAGTTTTGATATTTTTGACACACTGGTTCTTCGTCCCAGTATATTCCCAACCGATCTGTTTGTTGTTGCAGGCAGAGAATGCAAGCAGAATGATTTCTTTGCACTTGTCAGAAAAAACTGCGAGTCTCTCGCCAGACAAAAGCAGGCTGTCGGAGAAGATGAGATATTGTATTCTGATATTTATGATGTCATGAAAAATGCTTATGAGTATTCAGAAGATGAAATTGAAAGATTGTTACAAGCCGAGCTTGAGTGTGAGTATTCTTTGCTTTCTGCAAGGAATAGTGCGCAAAAGCTGTTTTATCTTGCAAAGAAACTCGGTAAAAAGGTTATAATCGTTTCCGATATCTACCTGCCGTACTCATTCATTTCAAAAATGCTTGCTCATTGCGGCTATGAGGGTTATGATAAACTTTATCTTTCGTCTGAGTATAAAATGACAAAGAGTACCGGACGATTATATCAGACTGTGATAGATGATATGAGAAAACAGGGCGTTGAAGCCGGGGAGATTTTACATATCGGCGACAACGAACGCTCAGACGTAGCTTCTGCAAAACGCCAGGGGATGGAGGCTATGCAGATAAGACGTGTTGAAAGCATCGCAAATTCTGATGTGCCTTTCAGAAGATTGCGTTCTTTTTCCGACAGACGATGCGATAATACTTTTCTCATCGGCTTTGCAATAAACCGTCTGTACGATGATTATGATAACCTTTCGATGCCTGATAACGCCTTGAGGTTTATTTCCGACATAAGCAGTGTATCTGAAATATTGATTGCACCGCTTGTGTTTTCTTATGCAAAATGGCTGGTCGACGAGTGTTACAGGCTGGGCAGGAAAAGTATAATTTTCATAGAAAATGAAGGTTTACTGCTTGAAAAAATAATCCGCAGAATTTTGGAATATAAAACTCCGAAGCTATGCGTCAAAAGGTGTACCGTTGGCTTGGATATAGAAAAAATTGTTTCTGATTCCACATCTGAGGTGATAAACGCAAAGGTCGATTCCAATATGACAGTCGGCGACTTTATAAGTAACTTTTTTAAAATTTCACTGTCTGAGCTTGATTTATCGGTAATTCGTAAGTACGGATATAATACAACCGAAGAAAAAATCGGCTCAATTATTCACTATTTGCCGCTTTTCAATGAAATAATCTTAATGAGAAATGCAGACAGAGAAAAATGTATTTCAAAGCTGAGATCAACTTGTCCGGAACTTTTTGACGAGAATAATCTTTTATATTCAACGCACCATTCACAGGCGCTCAGAAAAATAACCGGTATATGCGGCAGTGAAAATGAAGTTTACACAGTTTTTGCAGATTGCACAGCTAAAAGATACAATATAGACTTTATGGTTCAGTTTGGAACCATGTCTTCCAGAGATCTTGACAAAATGCGTAATACGATCGAGCGTATTATTGATATGTCACCCGATGAATGCAAAAGCGAATCGGATGAGTGCGTGGATATTTGTAAAAAAGTATATGATTATTCAGACGGATTCTGTGATATTTTCGGCACTCGTCTTAAATATCTGCATTTGGATTCTTATCAGTTCTATGAGTTTATGAAAATAGCTTTTTACGAGTATAAGGATTTTGTTTTACGATAAAGATAAATTGTTGAAAGGTGATATATTATGAATATCGACGAACTGATTGCACAAGTCAGGTCGGATAAATATAAAGTTATCTGCTTTGGCGTATTTAATACGCTCATTCTTCGTCCGGTTATCAGAAGCGGGGATATGAATGTACTGCTTGGCAGAAAGCTCGGTGTAGAAGGACTTGGAGATATTATACGTCGGTGCAATGATTACGATGCACTGCAGAACAGGTGTTATGAACCGTCTTCTGCAAGAACTTTCGGTAAAATATCCGAAATTCTTCCTGTTTATGGTCTTGATCCGGAAATGGCTGTAAATGAAGAAGAGAAAATGTATCTTCAGCTGTGTTCTGCAAGAAAGTCAATGTTGGCTGTCTGGAAAGCCGCTGTTGCTTCAGGGAAAAAAGTATGCGTAGCCGAAGACACTCAGCTGTCTGCGAAGACAATAACCCTTTTGCTTGAGAAAAACGGATTTGAAGGATGCGACGTTGTATATGTCTCTTCAGAACTTCAGATGAGAAAATCCGACGGTTCATTGTTTTCAAAGATTATATCTGATTATTCCGATGTGATTTCAAAACCGGCTGAGATACTCAATCTCGGCGGTATATTTGATGCCGATATCAAAAAAGCATCTTCTATGTCGCTTTCAACTGTATTTATTCCTACTCCTGTCACACTTCTGAAAAAATCGAGAATGTTAGGACAGCTGTACAACAATCTTCCGTCTGAACCTGATAACGGATTTCTTATAGCGCACTCGGCAAACCTTATGTTTGATGATCCTTTTATCAGCTATTCAGATAAGGATTATTTCAATTCCGATGTAAACAATTTCAGCAGATATGTTTTCGGACCTATGCTTCTTATTTTCACAAAATGGATGCTGGACGACTGCGAAAAACTGGGCATAACAGATTTATGTTATGTGTATCGTGACGGTTATCTGACTGAAAAAGTACATAAAATTCTGGAAAAATATTATAATCCTGTAAATATCAGGAAAATATATATCACCCGTTCTATTGTAAACACATTTCTTTCCACAGAGAAAAACGGACTTTCAGAAAGCCTGAGGGAGTATCCTGCGGGCGAAGGAATGACGCTTGATCTGTTTATCAGGGAGCGGCTTTTTGTTTCGGAAGACGATGCGGATTATGAAGAAATCAAAAATCTTTTTGCAGAACATGGACTTTCTTTATCAAGCCGCATAGTCCGTGAGGACTATGAAAGCCTTGCCCCTGTACTTCAGCCATATTTCAGCAAGCATGGCGAAAAATATGCGGAAGAATCTTATAACTATATCCATTCGGTTATAGATGAATGCGAGAAGACTGCGGTTTTTGATGTGGGATACCGTGGTTCTGCTTGTGCATTGCTCAGAGATAAATTTGACCTTGAAACGGTTGGCTATCATTTCTTTGCTAAGGAACTTCTCAAAAACAGCAATTCATCGGGGCTCAATGTAAAAGCACCGGTAATATTGGGCGAGTCTGACATACAGAAGACAACGATAATTCAGATACTGACAGAAGATTTGTTGAACTCACAGGAAGATTCTGTAAAGTTTGTAAAAAAACAAGGTGATGAATTTGAGTTTATCAGAGATAAAAAACATTATTTTTCTGATAAAATAGATCTTATCCAGAATCAGAGCGTTGAATACGCTGAGAGCTTTGTTTCTGTATTGGGAGAATATATCAGAGAACTTGATTTTGATTTTATATCATATTTTGAATTTTACCGCAGAATGCTTGAAAAGATGCCGCGCAGTGATGCGGAACTGTTCACTGATATCAGATTTGAAGACAGCACATTCCTGCGTCCTAAAGCAGAAAACGCTTATGTCACAATGTACAAGCGTATATGCGGATCTCCCGCAGCTAAAAAAACGGCGCAACCCTCTGCTGTGTACACTCCCGTTCATTCTCAGTTCCGGGAAACGGTATATGCGTGGCTTCGCGATCACGGTATATTGCCTCCGTTCAAATGGGCATGGCGTTTCGGTACCGGTATAGTGAAAAAGATAATATCTGCTGTAAAGCACGAAAAATTGATCAATGCCGACGTGCAGAAAGTGTTTGACGATTTTGAGCATTCAATCCGTACTATATCTGATGATCTCAGATACCGGTTGCGTCCGACTGTAATATTCTGCGGTCATAATGCGGCATTTGATAAAGGCACCTGTAATTATATAAACAGCATTGCCGCACATATCCCGGAGTACGATTTCCTTTTCATTTCAGAGGCGCCGTATGTAACGGGGAATGTTCTCAGAAAAAAGATACGAATAGATTGCAAAACGCTTCACTATGTTCCTATGCCCAACAGTTTCCACATTGGCATAGATATGCCAATGGACAAGGAGCTTGAAAGGTTTATTTCTTCAAAGCCGTATCTTAAAGAAACAGTCGAGGGTATAACGGCAAGATTCAAGAATATGGGTAAAAATTATCCTGAGTACCTTACGCAGTATCTTTACGGATATTACAATAAGCTGATTGACGTATATACAAAGGATAATGCTCCTGTGACATTTGTTTTATGGAACGAATTCACATCTATGCACTTCCTGCTTTTCAATATATGTAAGGAGCGCGGAATCCCGGTTCGTTTCTTTGAATTCGGTGTATTGCCCGGTACATTGTGCTTGGAGGATAAGGGTCAGATGGGCGAGAGCCGCATTGCCGATGAAGCAGAAAACTTTGTCAGCCGTGCAGTCACCGCAGAAGAAGAAACAGCTGCAGGCAAATTGCTTGACGAGCTTAAACGCACAGGACTTAACCGTAACCCTCAGCCGATAAACAATGAACTCGACATAATCAAGAGCAAACTTGATCCCGGAAAGCCAACAGTTATATATTTTGGTCAGAACGATTTTGAATCGGGTATGTATCCATATACCGAAAACACACGCAGGTATCACTCTCCTGTATATAAGACAAGTAATGATGCAGCATTGGCTATAGAGAAAGCATGTATGAAAAAAGGCTATAACTTTATCTATAAGCCGCACCCGACAATTATGCAGATGTACGGTTGCAGCAACAAATTCGCTTCCGGTACGATAATTGCAAACAACGTGGATATAAATAAGCTTATAGATCTTGCGACCGTATGCGTAACCATCCTTTCGCAAGCGGCGTATGTGGCTCTTATAAGAGAAAAGCCCGTTGTAATGCTCGGATACAATCAGCTTAAGGGAAAAGGCTGTGCATATGAATGTTATAATAATGCCGGACTTTCAGCAACGCTTGAAAAAGCTGTTGACAACGGTTATACAAGCGAACAGAAAAAGGCGTTTATAAGACATACTGCCCAGCTCAACAAGTATTATCTTTTTGATGATAAGTCGAATAAAGCAGGGAACTGGGGACGCGATATCACAAAAACCCGCCTGATTTTCGATGAGATTTTCGGCAATCGTCCGATAATAACCAACGACAACAACAAGAAAATGAAGGTTGCGGTAATTGCTTCAATGCCCGCAAACTATTATTCGGGAGGAAGATCCCATGCGTGGAATCTTGCCGAGAGCCTCAGCTATAAAGGAAACAAGGTCTACTTCATAGCTAATAATATGCCCATTTTCAAGGACGCAATGAAGGACTCCGGACTTGATAACCCGATAGAGTTTATAAAACTCGATCCTTCAAATATTGATATTCCCGGTGAAACGGAGCTTGATTATCTGATTATTGTTCCTCACCGTGACAGGAATGAAACATTCTATCTCAGAGCGCGTAATTTTGCGATCAAGATGAACGCAAAGCTTGTCCTTGTTAATTTCGAGTCGGGTAACTGGGTGAATAAATACCTTGACAATGAATTGCCCGATGAGTTGTGGCTTCCCTGGAGAAATGTCTGCAAGGACGGCTGTATGATTCTTTCCAGCGATCTTGAATCAATGAAATATGCAAAGGAATATTATCTTGTAAATCCGTCGTATACCACATTTGATTATTGGTATCCTACTGTCAATACAGTTGCGGCTGATAATGTTCCCGATGTACCGAAGGAAAATAACATAGTTGCTTTTATCCGTCTTAACGATAAATATAAAGGAAGTTATGATATTCTTGAGATGATAGATGAATCGCTTGCAGGATACAAGCTTGTACTGTTGTACGGCACCGGCAAGATTGACGACACATACAAGAATTATGTAGCTAAACTTGACGAGCTGAAAGAGCGTTATGGTGTGGACTATGAAATCAAGATACAGCTTACGGATGAGGAAAAGTTCACGGAAATAAAGAAAGCAAAATATATGCTCTTCCCGTCGTATTTTGAAGGATATGGTACTCCGCCTATCGAAGCGCAGTACTGCAATACGATATGCTTTGCATACGATCTTCCCGTACTTGAAGAAACTGCAGGCAACGGTATTGTCTTCTGCAACTATGCCGATCCTGCGGATATGAAGAAAAAGCTTGTAGAGCATATCCGTAATAATATAAGTTATGAGAATCTGAAAGAATCGGTTTACGAACTTGCCAATTTCAGAATCTGTGCTGATAAGCTTGATAAAATGTTCAGAAGTCATCTCAACGATGATTGGCGCGATCCCAATGCACATACAACGATTTTTTAAACCAGGAGGAGAGTATAATGGTTATTACGCAGACACCTTTCAGAATGTCGTTTTTCGGAGGCGGCACAGATTTCCCCGGGTTTTACAATGAGCATGGCGGTGCTGTAATTTCAACAACGTTTGATAAATACTGCTATGTCAATGTCCGTCACCTTCCGCCGTTTTTTGAATATTCAACCGAGCTTTCCTATTCTAAAATAGAAAGAGTAAAGAACATAGATGAGATAAACCATCCGTCAATAAGAGAATGCATGAGATATCTTGATATGCGTGATATCAGACTTACGTACGAAGCAGATCTTCCCGCAAAGTCAGGTCTCGGAACAAGCAGTTCGTTTGCTGTGGGTATGCTGAATGCCTTTTATTCGCTTAAAGGAAAGTATAAAAGTAAGCGGGAGCTTGCCGATGATGCAATATATCTCGAACGCGAACTTTGCAATGAAGCCGGCGGAGTGCAGGATCAGATTGCTGTTGCGTTTGGCGGTTTCAACAGAATTGACTTTTCCGCTGACGGTTATCAGGTAACTCCGGTTGTGATGAGTAATGAACGCAAGGAAATACTAAACGATAACCTTATGATGTTCTTCACCGGATTTTCAAGGTTTTCTTCAGATATCCAGACATCAACACAGGCGGTTCTGAAAGACAAGACGGCTCAGCTCCTTGAGATGTATTCGCTTGTTGACACAGCTCAGGGAATTCTCACGGATAAAAACAGCGATCTTAACGATTTCGGAAGACTGCTTGACCATACCTGGAAACTGAAAAGAGGAATTACAACAAGAATATCGACAAATTCACTTGATGAGATATATGAAAAGGCAATGAGCGCAGGCGCTCTGGGCGGAAAACTCCTCGGCGCAGGCGGAGGCGGATTTTTCGTGTTCTATGTTGAACCCGAAAAAAGAAAGTCTGTAATGCAGGCGCTTGATAAGCTTCTGTATATACCGTTCAGATTTGAAGACAGCGGTACAAGAGTTATTTATTTTGACGCAGAGGATTATCAGATATAAAAATCAGGACAGGTGAAAATATGAAAGCAATAATAATGGCAGGCGGTAAAGGCACTCGCATAGCTTCTGTCAATTCGCAGGTGCCGAAACCGATGATTCCGATTCTCGGCAAACCCATATTGCAGTATCAGATAGAAAATCTGAAAAAGCAGGGAATATCCGAGTTTGTGTTAGTCTGCGGACATCTCAGGGAAGTTGTCAGGGATTATTTCGGTGACGGAAGCAAATTCGGCGTGAATATCGGATATGAAATGGAAGATGTCCCGCTTGGAACCGCAGGTGCTTTGTCGCGCTTTTCCGGAAAGATAAACGATGATTTCTTCCTGATAAACGGAGATATCATATTTGATATCGACATTAACCGTATGCTTGCTTTCCACAGAAAAAACGGAGCGCTTGCCACTCTGTTCACTCACCCAAACGCACATCCATATGACAGTTCACTTATTGCGGCAGATTGCAATGGAATGATTACCGCATGGAAAACAAAAGAGGAAGAGCGCGGCTGGATGAAAAATCTTGTCAATGCCGGAATTCATCTTCTGTCCGACAGAATTTTCACCGACCCCGCAACTGCGCATTTGTTCAAGGAAGAAAAAAAGCTTGACCTTGACAGAGATGTTTTACGTCCGCTTGTCAATACGGGAAAGCTGTACTCGTATAAATCCCCCGAATATGTGGTTGATATGGGAACTCCCGACCGGTACGAATCGGTCACAAAAGATATAGAAAACGGAAAACCCGAAAGCAGGAATCTGTCACACAGACAAAAGGCAGTGTTCCTTGACCGTGACGGAACTATAAATGAATATGTAGGATTTCTGACTGATATAGATGATTTCAGACTTCTGCCCAATGCCGCCAAAGCAGTAAAACTGATAAACAGTAAAGGCTATCTTGCGGTTGTTATTACAAATCAGCCAGTGATCGCCCGCGGAGAGGTTACATTTGACGAGCTTGACATGATACATAACAAAATGGAATCACTTCTTGGCGAAGAGGGCGCATATATAGACGGGATCTATTTCTGTCCGCATCATCCGGATAAAGGATTCGATGGCGAAGTGCCGGAACTCAAGATAAAGTGCGAATGCCGCAAACCGTCAACAGGGCTTGTAAAACGTGCGGCGGAAGATTTTAATATAGATATTTCCTCGTCGTGGTTTGTAGGCGATGCCGGAACCGATGTACAGACAGGAAAAAACGCAGGTTGCAAAACTGCATTTATCGGAAATGACAGCGACAGCGGAGCAGATATCGATTGTTCTTCACTTTATGAATTTGCTCTCGGTCTTGAGTAAGGAGGATTACCGTGACAGAAAGACTCAATAAGCATATTGATTTACTCATGGAGCGTTATCCTGCACTTGCAGTGATTAAAACCCAGATAATTGCCGCATACGACGCGATGGAAAAGTCATACGAAAACGGCGGTAAACTTCTTCTCGGCGGAAACGGCGGAAGTGCCGCAGACTGTGAACATATCGCCGGAGAGCTTATGAAAGGATTCAAGTTCAGGCGCAGACTTTCAAAGGCTGAACAGGACGCGCTGACAGCTGTTGACCCTGTTATGGGTGCAGAACTTGCCGGCAAGTTACAAGGTGCGCTTCCCTGCATTTCGCTTGTAGGTCATACAGCGCTCGGCACAGCGTTTCTGAACGATGTTGACGGACTTATGTGCGTTGCACAGCAGTTGAATGGCTACGGCAGAAAAGGAGATGTTTTCCTGGGCATCTCAACATCGGGCAATTCAAAGAATATTCTTTATGCGGCTGTTACAGCCAAAGCAAAGGGTATAACAACAATAGCCTTTACCGGTGAAAAAGGCGGCAAGCTCGCAGAAATATGCGACATTGCAGTAAAGGTCCCCGAAACCGAAACATATATGATACAGGAATACTGTCTGCCTATTTACCACTGTTGGTGTCTTATGCTGGAAGACAGATTCTTTGAGGATTGATATACAGATTTATTCAGGCGGTGTACTATGAAATTAAACGGCGTAAAGTATTATGATATATCCGGCAACGAAGTAATGAACATTGATAGTGACACAGATTTAGCGTTTGCCACAACTTGTAAAACCAGAATTTATGCGCCATGTATTATTGTAAACCCGGGTATAAAAATTGATGCGGAAATTGTTGACAAATATGCTTATATAAATGAGAAAGCCAGCATACGGTACGTTAAGAAAATCGGAAAATATTGTTCAATTGCGCCAAATGTTGAAATAGGTCTGCCTATGCACACCGTCGACAGCATTTCAAGCAGTAATTTTTTCAATTGTGGTATGCTATGGGATAAAATTGACCCCGTATATGACAAATACAACTTTTCTTCATCGTTCAATGACCGATTTTTAGATAAAAATAAAAAGATTACAATCGGCAATGATGTATGGATCGGTGCCGGCGCAAAGATAATGCGCGGTGTCAATATCGGAGACGGAGCAATTATCGGAGCGGGTGCGGTTGTAACAAAGGACGTTGAACCGTATACGATTGTCGGAGGAGTTCCCGCAAAAGTTATAAGAAAGCGTTTTTCCGATGATATAACAGAACGTCTGTTGAAAATCAGGTGGTGGGATTATTCGCCGGAACTTTTCAGTAATATTGATATTGCAAATGTCACAAACGAATTACTTGATGAACTTGAGAAGCGTATCAAAAACGGTGCAGAAAAAGATCCGGAGCCTGTTTGTTTTGAATTTGATCCTATGGGTGTTACTGTAACACGTTATGAACATAATACATCGGCAGTGATTTACGACACTAAGATACATAAAATAATAGCCGGCGGAATCAGTGGCAAACCAACTTATAATATGTTTACAAAAAAATTGTCTTTAAGAGGTTGGTTCCTGCCCGGAAGTGTATGCTATAATACTGTACAGGTGTACAGCAATGGTGTTTTTACAGGAAATGCAGAGCTTAATAAGCCTCGTCCTGATGTACTGAAAAATTTCCCCGATTATCTGGATTCAAGAGCCGGTTGGGAATTTTCAAAAGTACTTTCGGCTGTACCCGGAAACATTACGGTCAAAGCATTCAAGAACAGAACCTTGCTTTGCGAAAAAAATGCTCAGCCGGATATAGTGACACCGTTGTCCGTTGTAAACAGCAATAATATAAAAGCCAGTCTCAATTATTTGCTTTTCCCGGCAAAATCGGAAATTGCGGTTATTTGTGATGAAGAATATAAAAAAGAAATTACCAATATGTTCGGTTCGGTGTATAATGTAACTGACGCAAGTCAAACTGATCAGATTGTTGTAGCAACATTGGACTGGAAAAAGAAGATGAATGATCCCAGATATAACGATAAAAGAGTATTGCCGTTCTGGATTTATTCGGTATTCAACGGAAATATGCTTAATTATGTTAAACTCAGAACTACTGCTGATTATCTGGGTGCCGATGTAGCCACGCTGATGGCAGAGATAAAGCGCTTATTTTCCAGAAAAATTATGTCAAGCTATGGAAATTGTCAGACTATGCCCATCAACAGTATGTGTTGCACCTCAAAACGACTGATGTCGGAATATATCGTGCTTTCTATCCTGCCTGTTCAGGATATCAGGGGCGATGAGTTGAAGAACGGATTTACAAGCGGTTTTTTATCTCAGATTGATTATCTGATATATCAGAATGTATCGGAAGAAAATAAATTTTCGCCTATGCTTGCAAGCTCTGTAATACTGAAAGGATTACGTCCGGACGCAAAGCGAGTTTGCATACCTAATACTTATTTTAAAGGCTACTATCCGCAGGTTACGCATAATTCAAGAAATCCGCATTTCAAAGACCCGAAGCTACAGAACGGAGCGTTTCCTTACGGCGATGCAAACATTATAGCTATGGTCGATAAAATGTCGCCGGAGGAAATAGCTGAAAAGCTGAATTCCGATGATTTCTATTCAAAAGACTTTGTGCTAAAAAATGCGGAAGATTCGATTAACGAACTAAAAGAACGTGAAAAGAAGTGCGATATTTCCATCAGCGATGTTATCGAGCAGAATTACCGAAAACAATTGTTGTTCTACTCGCAGAATCATCCTAACAACTTTCTCGTAGAAATTCTGCTTAAACGAATATTTGCATTCACCAATGACAACTACGAAGATTTTTGTCCCCAAAAGGCTTATGAGCTCAGCGGCAGACAATTACCGATATATCCGTCAGTAAAAAAAGCGTTGAATCTCCAGTTTGAGTACGATAAATTCAAATGGTGGAATTCACTTAACGAGGAACCGGTTACGCTACAGCAATATGTAAAGGATTATATCTGGTATTGCTACACAAATTACGGAAAACAGCAATAAGAAACAATTATTCACACCGCACTTACAGGATCAACAACATATGATCCCTATAAATATAAAAAGAAAAGAGAAGAGAAAAGGACTAGGTAGGGAATTATGATTATCACTGAAAAAATGAATCTTTGCAATAAAGAAGGCATTACCGAAATAACAAGGTATGGCAGTTGCACGATAAACGGAGATGTAACTGTTGAGGCTCCGGGTTTTATAAATGCAGGTTGTAAAATTGAGTGCGACAGCATAGGAGCGTTTTCTTTTATCAACTCATCGGTAACTATTCGTGATACGGCAAGAATCGGACGGTTTGTAATGATTGAATCTGATTGTAAAATCGGTTCGACTGAGCATCCGGTAAATTTTGCGTCCGGTCATATTGCTTTCAGAACAAACGGTTTCTTCGGTGGCAATTCATTCTATAAAATTGCGTCTTCAAAGGATTTTCAGAACAAATATTCCGAAGAAGAAAACAGGTATCTGAAAAACAGCGGACATTATGAAAAAATCAATATCGGTAATGATGTATGGATAGGTTGCAATTCAATTATCATGCGTGGAGTTACTATAGGTGACGGTGCGGTTGTAGAGGCAGGAAGCGTAGTTAAGGAAGACGTTCCGCCTTATACAATAGTCGGCGGCAATCCGGCAAAGGTGATAAAGAAACGTTTCAGCAATGAAATAATCGAGAAACTGCTTGAGATAAGATGGTGGGATTTCGGTCCGGATATATTGGACGGTATTGATTTTACCAATCCCACTATGAGTGATATGTACAAGATCGACAACAAAATCATAGGTAAATTCCCTGTGATGAAATGCCCCGTTTATCGTTTCAACAACAACGGAAACATTGTTTCAAGAAAAGATGTTGACGGTACAGAACTTTATTATAACGATGAATCCGGCAAGATCAAACGAGGTGGAATCAGTGACGGAAACAACGGATTTATCAATAAAGAGAACGGTGTGCTTACTATTCACGGCTGGTTTCTGCCTGCATATAACTTTGACAATGTCAAGATATTCGTTGATAACGAGTATGTCGGCGATGCGCAGACGCACTTGAAAAGAGCCGATGTCTGCAAGAACGAAACCGGATGTGCTACTCCGTTCTGCGGCTGGAAGTTTGAAGTTAAATTACCTGAACGCCTGAAGAACTGTACCGCCGGATATATTGTTGTGGAAAATAATGGCGAAACGGTACTCGAACGTGATTTTGCCATTGTCGTTGAATGAAAAGAGGTAAAATATGAAGAATATCAGCTTGCTTGATTGTACGCTAAGAGATGGCGGTTACGTCAATGACTGGAACTTCGGCAGAGAAACAATGATATGTATATTTGAACGTCTGGTCAGCGCAGGAGTTGACATAATCGAGGTCGGATTTCTCGATGAAAGAAGACCTTTTGACATAAATCGCAGTATTCAACCGGATACAGACTGCTATAATGCTATTTACAATGGCTGTGACAAGGGAAAATCACTTGTGTTCGGCATGATCGATTACGGCACATGCGGCATTGAGCATATAGGCGAAAAGAAAGATTCTTTCCTTGACGGTATAAGAATAATCTTTAAGAAGCCTAATGCGCATAAGGCTATAGAACTCGGTAAGCAGATTATGGCAAAGGGCTATAAAGTATGCTATCAGATGGTTTCAATAACCTCATACGACGATCGTGACGTCCTGGATTTTGTCGATGAGGCAAATGCTGCGGATCCGTTTATGGTATCTATTGTAGATACATATGGACTGCTCCACAGTCAGCAACTCAACCATTATTTTGAACTGCTTGACCATAATCTGAAAAGTTCTATCAAGATCGGCTATCATGCACATAACAATTTTCAGCTTGCATATTCAAACTGCATCTCATTCCTTCAGAAGCGCACAGACAGGGATATAGCGGTAGACGGTACAGTCTACGGAATGGGTAAATCCGCAGGTAATGCGCCTATTGAACTGTTGATAATGTGTCTTAACAAGTCTTACGGAAAGTCATACAATATCGATCAGGTTCTTGAGGCGATAGATACAAATATAATGAAAATATACCGTGAGCATTATTGGGGCTATAATCTTCATTTCTTTCTCTCGGCGTCTAATGATTGCCACCCGGAATACATCAGATATCTGCTTGAAAAGAAAACTCTGTCAGTCCAGGCTATAAACAACATTGTAAAGGATATCTCCGAGCCGTATAAGCTGAATTACAACAAAGAATGTATTGAGATGCTGTACAGAAAATATCAGGCAAGCATAGAAAATGATGAAAAGAATACCGAAGAACTGTATGCTGATGTAAAGGATAAAACTGTCCTCGTTTTCGGTCCCGGTAAATCGCTTAAAATAAACAACGAAAAAGTGAAGCAATACGTTACAGAAAACGCCCCTGTCGTTATGAGCGCAAATTTTGTATACAGTGATATACCTCAGGATTATATCTTTATGAGCAACTCAAAGAGATACAGTATGATGATAGCCGATATCAACACTAACAGGCTCAACGCAAAGATTATTGCTACATCAAATATAACTCCTACGGGTGACAGCTTTGACTATGTGCTGAATTATGAGAATTTAAGAGATGATGTTGATGTCATTTCGGATAATTCACTCATTATGTTACTGAAGCTCCTGAAAAATGGTGGTGCGTCAAAGGTTGTATTAGCGGGTTTTGACGGATTTTCTCCGAACAAATCCGAGAATTATTATAATGAGTATCTTGAGCTTTCTGCTGATTATGACAGATTGCTTAACGTAAATGCAGAAATCAAGAAAAAAATTGCTGAGATGCGCAAGGAAATCGATATTATTTTCCTGACGCCCTCTTTATATGAGGAATAACAATGGGAAAATATAAATATGTGCTTTTTGACCTTGATGGCACACTGATGGATACTTCGGACGGAGTAATGAAAAGTGTTGAATATACTGTCAATGAATTGGGCTATCCTCCGCTTGCGCCTGAATGCGTAAGAAAGTTTATAGGACCGCCTATAACAGATTCGTTGAGAAAACAGTTCGACCTGAGTGATGAACAAGCAAGGGTGGCAACAAAGATATTCCGTGATGCGTATAAGGATAAATTCCTGTACTACGCAAAGCCCTATCCCGGAATACAGCGGCTTATCACAGCACTTGACAATGCAGGAATAAAAACCGCTGTAGCAACGTACAAACGTGACGATTATGCCAAAAAGCTTCTTGACCATTATGAAATGCTTGCGCCTTTTGATTTTGCTATGGGTGCAGACGACAACAACGTACTCAAAAAATCCGATATAGTAAAAACGTGTCTTGAAAAACTCGGTTGCACCGATTATAATGATGCTGTTCTTATTGGTGATACCTATCACGATGCTACAGGGGCTGAACAGATAGGCGTTCATTTTGTTGCAGTAACATTCGGATTCGGATTCAGAAACATTTCTGATACCGAAGAGTACAATTGCGATGCAGTTTGTAGTAATGTCGAAGAACTTGCAGATGTCCTTCTGTGAAAAAACAATAGTGCGACCCGTCCCCGACAGAAAAAGTCGGGGACATTTGTAATTTGTATGTAAATATGTAAATTATCAGATATATAGAGCAGTTCATAATTATTAAATGATCGTCATCTGTTGCTTTCAGGCAGAAAATGTGATAAAATAATAAAGATATATGTTTCTGAACCGGAACAGGAGGTGTACATTTATGATAAAGCATTTCAAAGCGCTTAACGGCAAAGCCGCAGATAATTCCGGCATTTCACATATGCGAAAAATATTGCTTACAATTCTGAATGTACTCCTGATAATAGCGGCATTGGTAGCGGCAGGGATTTATACCCACTTCATAAATATGAAACAGCGCAATGCGAATGCCGATTCTTTTGTATCTACCGTAGAAGCGATTAAACAGGTAACCAACAACTATCTTGATAACGAAAAAGGCTATGCGGATAACTGGGCAAATTATATCAGTTATAACCATATGGATCTTTTGCAGGCTATGGACTATATCCGTAATACCAACACAAATTCTGACCGATACGTTCATTTTGTTGATATGCAGACATATACAGCATATTCAGTATATTCAAACAGCGGCGATAACATTGCGCGTTGCTATATGAAAATAAAAGAGCGTGACAGCGAAACCGACCGGATTTTCATAAAGAATATGAAAATGATGTTTGATGCCGGAAAAGATGAATCATTGCTCCTCGGCAAATATCGTGACGATATTACGCAGCTTACCGTTATAAGCGTAGGAACAAAAGTTACGCTTAGAGAAAACGACATGGATATTGATTATCTGTTGTTAAGACTTATACCGGTAAACAGTCTGAAAAAAGCGTGGGTGTGCCCTGCGGCTTTTCGATCGGCTGAGATCGGAATGATCACGAATACGGGCGCTTATGTAGTACAGTCAAACTCAATGAGTGCGAATACGTTTATCGAACTTATACGCAATTATAATTACCCCGATGATTACAATAAATCCGATGATTTTGCGACAGAACTTGCACAGAATGAAAACGGGCTTGTAAAACACAAGAATTCAAAGGGCGAGATGTGCTACTGGTATTATTCCGCATTCGACAATAACTCCGGTATTGACATACTCGGTATGATAAAATGCGATGTTCTGGACACTACCGAAAACAACTGGATGGCGGTATTGATAATCTGCGGTGTGTTTATTCTGCTAATCATAATAGACGGCACACATATACTTATGATAAACAGACAACTGCGCAAAACTGCGATCTATGCAGAGCAAGCAAGTGAGGCAAAAACGCAGTTTCTTTCATCTATGTCACACGATATAAGAACGCCTATGAATGCCGTGGTCGGTATGACTCAGATAGCTAAGAAGAATATCAACGATCCTCAGTATGTTTCTGCTTGTCTTGACAAGGTAACACTGGCGTGCAATCACCTGATAACACTGATAAACGACATTCTCGATATATCAAAGGTAGAGAGCGGTAAAATGGCACTTTCTCTCGAGAGTGTACAAATAAATTCTCTGCTTGAAAATATAGTAAATATAATTCGTCCGCAGATGAATGACAAAAATATAAAGTTTGACTATTACGCTCACGATATACCTTTCGACTGTATTACAGCCGATGGGCTAAGGCTCAGTCAGATCTATATGAATCTGCTCAGCAATGCGTACAAGTATACGGATAAAGGCGGACATATAGAACTTGAGATATACGAAGAGCTGAATGACTGCAAGAACGATAATGTAAGACTTGTCTACAGAGTAAAGGACAACGGTATAGGTATGAGCGATGAATACATGAAAACCATGTACGATTCATTCACAAGAGCAGAGCGCAGTACAATAAGCAAGATACAGGGATCGGGTCTCGGTCTTGCTATAGTAAAGCAGCTTACCGATATGATGCACGGAACGATAGAGTGTCAGAGTACCGAAGGCATAGGCACCGAATTTATCGTCAGAATAGAATTTCCGATATCACGGGATAGGACAAATAAGAACGACATTTCTGGAATTCAGGCGGAATATACAAAGAGTGAATTTGAAGGTATGCGTGTACTCATAGCAGAGGATAACGATCTTAATTATGAGATCATCGAAACAATGCTTGACGAGTACGGAATTATCTGTGACCGTGCCGCAAATGGCAGTGAATGTGTAAAAATAGTCACATCGTCCGATGATAATTATTACAGTGCGATACTTATGGATATACAGATGCCGGTAATGAACGGCAGAGAAGCGGCAAAACTGATAAGACAGAGCGCTGTTCCCTATGTCCGCAATATCCGGATAGTTGCGGTTACCGCAGACGCTTTTGCCGAGGATATACAGGCTTGTAAAGATGCAGGTATGAATGACCACATTTCTAAACCCATAAATATAAACAACGTGCTTAAGATTTTAAGACAGATCAGGAATAAGAAGCAAAAATAGAAAATACGCATTAAAAGTAACGACTGCGGCACTTACAGCAGTGGATATTCGCCGGACCGGGCGAGCTTATCGACAACGGATGTAACGACAATACGGCAAACCGTGGGGCTGGTTTTCAATAAGCAAGAACAGCGATGGTTACGAATATGCGGTAGAATTAATATGCTTCCCGGCAACCAAAAAAAGGTAAGCACAATAGCCTCATCAAGGGTATGTCCTCTGTCGCAAACAATAGCGTCTATGAGCGTTACGACGAATCGAAGAATGATAATAACGCTCAGCTCAGTAAAGCATAATCTGTTATGCTTAAAATACATATCGGAATTGCACATTTTTTTGATTGACATTTTAACTGATGTATAGTATAATATAAACGTTTTAAGAAAGAGCAACGAATATTGAGAAAGGAAACGGAAATGAAAAAGTTAACAGCATTATTATTAAGCGCAGTAATATGCGTTTTTATAGTCGGTTGCAGCAGTGAACCTGCGCAGGAAAGCAGTGAACAGCAGGCATCTGCGGATACAACAAGTTCTGCGGTTGAAGTTCCGGCTCCCGAAGGTTTTAAGATAGAAGGCACAAAGCTTATAGACGGCTATGGCGAAGAGTTTGTGATGCGTGGTGTAAACCATGCCTATACATGGTTCAAGAACGATACAGATAATGCCATAGAGGGCATTAAATATATAGGTTCAAATACGGTACGTCTTGTATTGTCCGATGGCGATCAGTGGGACAAGGTAACAAGAGCGGAGCTTAAGAGCCTTATCAGAAAATGTAAGAAAAATCAGCTTGTAGCAGTGCTTGAGATACATGACGGCGCAGGCAAGGACGATGTTTCATATCTTAACAATGCAGTAGATTACTGGATAAGTATGAAGGATCTGCTGAATGAAAACAAGGCATATGTTCTTGTAAACATAGCAAACGAATGGTACGGAACATACGATAAGCTCGAAACATGGCGTGACGCCTATATCGATGCTGTAAAGAAGCTGAGAGATGCAGGCATTGAGAATACTCTCGTAGTTGACAGTGCAGGCTGGGGACAGTGTGCGGACAGTGTCCTGAATTATGGTGAGGAAATCCTGAAAGCCGATAAGGACGCAAACACAATGTTTGCGGTGCATATGTATGGTGCTGCCGGCAAGAACGAGAAGATAATCAAGAACACTATCGATACGGCTCAGAGCAAGAATCTTTGCCTGCTTATAGGTGAATTCGGCTGGAATCATACAGACGGCAAGGTTGACTATGAAACGATAATGCAGTACTCGACAGAGAAGAACGTCGGATATCTTGCATGGTCTTGGAAGGGCAACGGCGATGATGTAAACTATCTTGACATTTCGCGTGACTGGTCAGGTGTTGACCTGACATCCGAATGGGGTAAGCCTTTGGTTGAGGGTGAGTACGGCATAAAGAAAACCTCAAAGGTATGCTCTGTATACACAAAGTACGCAACCGATGATACAGGCAGTACGGACGAAGCTACAGACCCTGTAGAGTAATCCGAAAATAAGAATATTGTGACCGGCGCACCGCAAAGTGCGCCGGTTGTTGCATTTTATGTGCTTTTTGTAGTATAATCGGTATTGTGAAAATCATATTGCAGACAGGTGATCAGTAAAAGCAAAATTAACGATAAACGGAAAACGCATTATTACGGAGAATTACATATGAACAGTATAAAAGTAGCATTGTTACAGCTTATGCCGAAAGAAAATTTACAGGGAAATATCGAAAAGGGGATACGGGCAATAGAAAAATCAGCAATGATGGGTGCGGATATTGCGCTTTTTCCTGAAATGTGGAGTTGCGGATATGATTTTCCACAGGACAAGAATGCTCTGCGAAAACTCGCTGTGAGCCGTGACAGTGGTTATACGGAAGCGTTCAAAAAAGCGGCAGTCGATAATGATATAGCGGTAGCAGTGACATATCTTGCAAAAAACGGGAGCAATGCGCCTTTCAATACAGTAACGCTGTTTAACAGGCACGGAGCGGAAATGTTCACCTATCACAAGGTGCATACCTGCGACTTTGGCGATGAAAGAGTGTTGTCACACGGAGATGAGTTTTTCACTGCCGAGCTTGACACAAAGAGCGGAAAAGTAACGGTCGGGGCAATGATATGCTATGACAGGGAATTTCCCGAAAGCGCAAGGATACTTATGCTCGAAGGTGCGGAGCGGATACTCGTGCCGAATGCCTGTCCTATGGAAATAAACCGTATATCACAGCTCAGGGCGAGGGCATATGAGAATATGACGGGAATTGCTATGGTAAATTATCCTTACGGCAAGCCCGACTGCAACGGTCATTCTACCGCTTTTGACGGCATAGCATACAGAGTTGATGGCAGCGGCGGAAGAGATACTCTGGTGATAGAAGCAGGCGAGCGCGAGGGCATATACATTGCCGATTTCCCTATAGATGATATGCGGGAGTACCGCCGCAGAGAAGTACACGGCAACGCATTCCGCCGCCCGAAAGTATATGGACCGCTTACAGATATGACAGTAAATGAGCCGTTTATAAGAGAGGAGAAAAATCCGTGACATCAGGCACAAACCGCAGTGTAACCCACACTGTAACAATCAGTGACAGAAAGATCGTCTATGAGCTTACCCGCAAGAAAGTGAAAAACATAAACCTAAGGATAAAGCCTGACGGCTCGGTACACGTTTCGGCGTCTAACGCCGTGACAATTGCCGTTATCGAGCGCTTTATGAAGAAAAAGTCAGATTTTATCCTGTCGGCGATCGATAAGTACAGTGAGCGCAGTGTCAAGGGCAAAATGCAGTTTGTGGGCGGAGAAAAGCTGCTGATACTCGGGAGAGAACGCACGCTGTATGTGCTTAAGGCAACACGAAATTCCGTTACCGATAAGGACGGAAACATAACGCTGTCGGTAACGGATATCGACAACTATGAGCTTAAATATAAGGTGTACATTACTTGGCTAAAGGCACAGTGCCTTGAGATAATGATACTGCTGTGCAAGGCGGCATATGATGAATACTACCGCTCGCTCGGAATTAAATTTCCTGTGATAAAGGTGAAGGATATGCGCTCAAGGTGGGGAAGCTGTATACCGTCAAAGGGAATACTTACATTCAATGTTCACCTGATGGAATATCCGTTTGCCGCCGCAGAATATGTAGTCGCACACGAATTTACTCACTTCTTGCAGGCAAATCACAGTGCACGGTTTTATGCAGAGCTGGCAAAATTCATGCCCGATTACCGTGAAAGGGAAAAATTGCTGAAAGGCTGAATTACTGCGTATAGCTGTGATACAATCCGATCCGATTTGAGAAATATATAAACAGAGCCCGGGGAGAGATCCCCGGGCTCCTGATCATTGATTACAGCAATTTTATAAGCTCATCGTAAATCGGCGCATAGTGTGCGTCTGTTATGCCAAAGTCCATCTCTTTGTACGACCATACAGCACGGGCAATATGATGCTTTTCAAATGCCTCGTGTATCAGTCTGAACCAGTTCAGAGTACCCTCTGTGTCAGCCTGATCTATAACTCCGTATTCACCGCAGTAAAGAGGAAGATCAAGCTTTTCGGCAACATTTATGGCATCGCCGAACATCTTTACAAAGAAACTGCTGTCTATCATACCTGTTATGCCGTTAAAGTCTGAAGCAAAATCCTCGCCGAAGTATTTCCTGCTGTCAGCAAGAAGTTTTTCAGCAGTTGCAGGAAATGTCGTGCGGTATGACTTATCAAGGCGATCTACCCAGCCGGCACCCTGATGAGTGAAAACAAGCGGATTGTAGCAGTGGAAAGTCAGCACAATGTTTTCGTCCCACGGAATGTCAAGCTTTGTCAGTCCATAGATGCTTGAGTTGAAGATACCGCCGATAACTATCTTTGTATCGGGCGCGATCTTTCTTATTTCCTTTACGGTGCGGCTTGCTATCTTGTTCCACGGCTCTGTAAAATCTGCGCTTGTGATCTCGTTGAGCAATTCAAATGCTATATGCTCATCGTTGCCGTAGCGCTTTGCTATTTCCTGCCATAGATATACAAACTGATCCTGTAATTTTTCGTTCGCGAAAAATCCGCAATATGTCGGGTCGTCAAATATATATCCGCAGGTTTTGTGCAGATCGATCACAATGTTAAGACCGTGCTTTTTGCACCAGTTCACACAGTTTTCAATATAAGCCATTCCGCTTTCGATAAGCTTTCCGTCTTCCGTCTGGATCACGTTGTAGTCAACAGGCATACGAACGTGGTCAAGTCCCATAGAGGCTATCTTTTCGATATCCTTTTCAGTGATGAATGTCGAGTAGTGCTCATCGTTATAATTCTTGCCGCATTGTGATATCCAGCCGCCGAGGTCAATACCTTTATAAAATCCGTCAAAGTTTCGCATAGTTTTTTCTCCGTCATAGTTATAGTGTGGGCAGGGAAAGCCCTGCTTTTTTCTTTAGTTTGCACCTTAATTATAACAGCGGAAGTGAAAAAGCAATACCTATAGTGTGACTATTTTTATATTTTTGTGTGATTATTTTCTGCCGAGCGCTTTTGCAAGGTCGCTTTCGGGGTTGTCGGTCGGCGTGATATTGTAGTTCTTCACAAGCACATCAAGCACTCCCGGAGAAATAAATGCAGGCAGAGTAGGACCCAGTAAAATATTCTTTATGCCGAGATATAGAAGCGTCAGCAGTATGCAGACGGCTTTCTGCTCATACCACGACAGAACAAGCGTCAGCGGCAGGTCGTTTACAGAACAGCCGAAAGCGTCTGCAAGCGCAAGCGCTATCCTTATTGCGCTGTATGCGTCATTGCATTGTCCGCAGTCGAGTATTCTCGGTATGCCGTCAATTGTGCCGAGGTCAAGGTCGTTTATACGGTACTTTCCGCAGGCAAGCGTTAAAATAAGCGTATCCGGCGGTGTAGCCTTTGCAAAGTCGGTATAGTAGCTTCTGCTCGGACTTGCGCCGTCACAGCCGCCGATAAGGAAGAAGTGCTTTATCCTTCCCTGCTTTACAAGCGCTACTATTTCATCGGCTCTTGATAATACGGCATTATGAGCAAAGCCGGTCATAACGGTGTGACCGCCGTTCATACCGGTCATTTCCTTGTCCTCATCATAGCCGCCGCATTCAAGCGCTTTTGCTATAACGGGTGAAAAATCCTTGTCGTCGCCTATGTGGACAAGCTCTGGGTAAGACACGACAGAGGTCGTGAACACTCTGTCGCTGTAGCTCTGCCTTACCGGCATAATACAGTTTGTGGTGAACAGTATCGGAGCGGGAATGTTGTGAAATTCCGACTGCTGGTTCTGCCAGCCTGTGCCGAAGTTGCCTTTTAAATGTTTATACTTTTTAAGTCCGGGATAGCCGTGTGCGGGGAGCATTTCGCTGTGGGTATAGATGTTTATACCCTTGCCCTCGGTTTGCTGGAGCAGGAGCTCCATATCGTGCATATCATGACCGCTGACAACGATAAAAGGACCTTTTTCTATCGTCAGCGGAACAACGGTCGGCACCGGATCGCCGTAGCTTTCGGTGTTTGCGTTGTCAAGCAGAGCCATACACTTAAAATTGACTTCACCTGTCTTAAGCACAAGTCTTAACAGCTTATCCGGGTTGTTTTCGCCCTCTATCGCCCTGAGCGCCATATAGAAGAAAGCGTTTACCTCGCTGTCGGTTTTACCGAGTGCAAGAGCGTGATAAGCGTATGCCGCCATACCCTTGATGCCGAACAGGATAAGTGATTTCAGTGAACGGATATCTTCGCCGGCTTCCCATAGCCTTGACAGCTCATAGTCGTCAACATGGTTCTTGTATATTCTGCGTTTCTCGTCCTTGACCTCAGCCGTAAGCTCCTTTACCGTATGGGTATTGAAGTTTACGTTGGTGATCGTCGTGAACAGACCTTTCAGGACAAGACGGTCGGTGCAGTCGGTGGGTGCGCCGTATTCTGCGGCTTTTGCAAGTCCTATAAGAGCGCCGATAAGCTCGTCCTGTGCCTTTGCGGTGTCGCTTTTCTTGCCGCAGACACCTGCCTTACCGTTGCATTTTTCGTTGTGTGCCGTCTGCTGGCACTGAAAACAGAACATTTCGTCAGTCATTAGTTTACCTCCGGGTAGCGTTATTTTATTTTTACTTCATTTACAAGTGGCTTTCCCGCAAAGAATGCGTCAAGGTTCTCGTATGTGGTTACTGCGATATTGCGCAGTGCTTCACGGGTGAGAAAAGCCTGATGAGAAGTGAGCAGTACATTCGGGCGTGAAATAAGCAGGGCGAGCACATCGTCCTTTATTATCGTATCCGACATATCCTCAAAGAAAAAGTTGCCTTCCTCCTCGTATACGTCAAGCCCCGCACCTCTTATCTTTCCGCTGTTCAGTGCGTCAAGCAGGGCAGTGCTGTCGATAAGTGCGCCTCTTGAAGTGTTGATTATAAATACATCGTTTTTCATCTTGGAAAAGGCACTTTTATCAAGCATTCGCCTGTTCTTGTCGGTAAGCGGACAGTGAAGTGATATTACATCGCTGTTGGCATACAGCGTATCGAGATCAGTGTAGATGAAATCAATGTCCTTTGCAGGGTATGGGTCATAAGCCAGTACATCCATACCAAAACCGTGACAGATATCTATAAATGCTCTGCCTATCTTACCTGTACCGATTATGCCTGCGGTTTTGCCGTGCAGGTCGAAACCTGTGAAGCCCGCTATATTGAAATTGAAGTCGCGCACGCGGATATAAGCACGGTGTATCTTTCGGTTGAGCGAGAGGAGAAGAGCCATTGCGTGCTCTGCAACGGCATAGGGTGAGTAAGCAGGCACCCTTACTATCTTTATCCTGCCCTGCGCCGCTTTCGGGTCAATGTTGCTGTAGCCTGCACTTCGCATTGCTATTATCTTTGTACCGCCGTCACACAGCGTGTCAACGGTTCTTCTGTCAATATCGTCATTGACAAATGCACAGACTGCTTCACAACCTTTAGCCATTACCGCAGTACGGTAATTCAGCTTTGACTCGATGTATATCATCTCATATCCGGTATTGACGTTATCAAATGACGCTTTGTCATATGGCTTTGCATCGAAAAATGCTATCTTTTTCATAGGCTACGATAACCTGCTGTCTTCCTTTCGCTGAAAATAACCCTTCGGTCTGCGGCAGACAGGACAGTATTCCGGAGGGGTAGTGCCGCAGTGGATATATCCGCAGTTGCGGCAGAGCCACACCGTTTCGCCTGAAGAAGAACGTATGCTTCCGTCAGAGAGCATTTTAGCAAATGTGTTGAAGCGGCTTTCGTGATCTTTTTCGATAGCGCCGACACGCTCAAATAGGTCAGCTATATTGTCAAGACCTTCCTGCCTTGCGGTTTCGGCATATTCCTTATACATCTGCGTCCATTCGTAGTTTTCGCCGTGGGCGGCTTTTTCAAGCGCTTCGGCGGTTTTCGGTATACCTGTGAAAATAAGCCCGAACCAAAGCTCTGCGTGAGCCCTTTCGTTGTTGGCAGTGGTGCGGAATACCTGTGATATTTCTTCGTCACCGTCGGCTTTTGCATTGTCGGCATATATTTCATAGCGTACCATTGCCGCCGCTTCGTTTGTGAATGCGGTTTTCAGGTTTTCAAGTGTTTTTGACTCGGATAACTGCATAAAAAATCTCCTTTGCTTTAGTTACCGTTATTGTAACCGAAGAAAAGGAGAATATTTATTCAAATTTTGCTTTGCAGGGAAAAATTACTTTCTTATGAAAAGTACGCCGAGAGTGTTTGGTCCGCAGTGACTGCAAACTGTACAGCCTGCATCGGTTTCAAGTATCTCTTCAAACTTTCCGAGCTTCTTCACTGCCTTATGGGCTATATCGATTATCTCTTTATCACTGGGTGAGTGGGTGATGAATATGCGCTTGTAATCAATGTCATCTCTGTCTGACAGGCGCTCAGTGATATATTTTTCTATGCAGGCGGAATATTTACCTCTGTATTTCTTGCCGACAACCATTTTGCCGTCCTTTACTTCTATGCAGGGACGGAGCGAAAGAAGGTTAGCGCCCAGTGCCGCAAGCGTAGAGCATCTGCCGCCTTTACGCAGAAAATCCAGCTTTTCTATTACAAAGCTTGCTTCAACTTTTGCTGTAAGAGCGTTCAAAGCCTTTACAATATCCTCCGGAGCTTCGCCTGCCTGCGCCATCTCTGCAGCCCTGAGCACTATAAGTCCGCTGCCTGTTGAAAGGTTGCGGCTGTCGATGATATACACGTTGTCGAAATTTTCAGCGGCAATGCAGGCATTCTGGTAACAGCTCGAAAATTCGGCGCTGATATCAACGTGGATGACTGCGTCGTATTCCTTGCTGAGAGGTGTGAATGAATCGACATAGTCGGCTACATTCACTGCGGCGGTAGAAGTCAATGCACCTCCTGCTTTTACATGGTCAAAAATATCCTTTGGGGTAATTTCAAGTCCATCCTTGTAGGATTTGCCGTCCTTGACAATGTAAAGCGGAAGAATTGTAATGTTGTACTTTTCGACCAGCTCCTTTGAGAGGTCGCAGGTGCTGTCGGCTGTGATTTTTATATTCATAGCTATGTTCCTTTCACTGAAGATGTTAATTTTGATTAAAATAAGTATATCATATTTTGTACGAAACGGCAATAGTTTTATTATGCATAAGCAGAAATTTATCGAAATTATATAAAATGCTTGACCTTTCAATAAAAATATGGTATTATAATGGTAAAAAATTTTCGGAGGTAATTTTTATGCAGTATGAGATCAAGGGTACTCCGCTGCCTGTCGTAATATGCAATATCGGTGCGGGCGAATCCATATATACCGAAAAGGGCGGTATGAGCTGGATGACGCCGAATATGCAGATGTCAACGAATGCGGGTGGCAGTTTCGGTAAGGCAATGTCCAGGATGTTCTCCGGCGAGTCAATGTTTCAGAATATATACACTGCGCAGGGCGCACCCGGACAGATAGCGTTTGCGTCAAGCTTTCCCGGTGAGATACTTGCAATGGACGTGTCGCAGGGCGCTGTTATAGCACAGAAGAGCGCATTCCTTGCGGCAGAGATGAGCGTGAATATGAGCATACATTTCCAAAGAAGGCTCGGAAGCGGTTTCTTCGGCGGCGAGGGCTTCATAATGCAGAAGTTCGAGGGCACCGGTATGGTGTTCCTTGAAATTGACGGCTCGGTAATTACATACGATTTGCAGGCAGGACAGTCCATGCTTGTTGACACGGGATATCTTGCGGCTATGACCGAGGGCGTTTCGATAGACATCGAGAGCGTCAAGGGAATAGGTAATAAGCTGTTCGGGGGCGAGGGCTTCTTCAATACCAAGGTAACGGGACCCGGCAGAATATGGCTTCAGACAATGCCGGCATCTGCAATTGCCGCGGCTATCAATCCGTTTATCACTACGGCGAAATGATGAGATGAATATAAGAACCCGTCTTCACAAGCATATGCGCAAGTCTTTTCGGCAAATTTTGCCGCAGACTGCGTTAAAAATCCTTGCCGGGCGAAAGCCCGCCTGCGGATTTTTGCCTACTATGCAACAAAATTATGCTTGAAAATCCGCACACATTTCTTATGAAGACAGGTTCTAAAAGAAATCCGCCTTTTAACGGGCGGATTTTTTATGTGTTATACGTTTTTATAAGCTTTCTTATCTGCGGTACGCTCAGCAGTATCACAACGCCGACTGTTGTAAATACGATTTCAGGGAGCATATATGCGCCGTTGTAGAGAAGACTGTACAGCCACGGCTCGTTTATCGTAAGACCGTTCCACAGCTCCCCGAATGAGCCGAATATCACCATTCCGCTTATGTAGTGGCAGACAAGGCGCAGTACCATTGCAAGTACCGAGCCGCCTATCATACCGGGTATTCCGTGATTTCTGAACATACCGGCAAGACCAAGCACGGTGAACGCAAGTATGTAGTCAAGAAGAATGCAACCGATAAGTGCGGCGGGAGTAAGTCCCCAGCCCATAAGACCTTCTGCACAGCCCTGACCGAACTGTATCAGCGAGAATACAAACGAAGCGGCAAGTCCGGCGCCTATACCTCTTTTAAGGCTGAAAATGACTATAGGGAGCATCGACAATAGCGTTATCGAGCCGCCCCACGGCAGATTGATGATTTTGATGAAGCTGAGTACGGTAGCAAGCGCAACCATTACCGCTCCCTCTACAAGTGTAAGTACTTTTTCGTTTTTCATCTGAAAAACCTCCGTTAAAATAAATTTAACCGAATACCTTGCGTTAAACGCAAAAATCCCCGACAGAAACTGCCGGGGATAACGAGCTATAGAAATATGTTGAAATTCCTACGGCGGCATTATCCGCATCAGGTCAAGGGTCGAAGCCGAACTTCCTCTCAGCAAAAAGCTCCCCTATTCAGTCTGATATTATTGTAGCACCGAAATTGCGAAATGTCAAGAAAACAGAAAACGGAGTGTATGTTGCAACGCTCCATATAAATTTATGCTTTTTTGCTTTTCAGTGAGAATTTCGGCTCTGTTCCTTTGATAAGGCGCTTGATATTTTCTTTATGCCGCCATGTCATAAGTGCTACCGAGAGAATGCAAAGTATCAGCACGGGAAGAGGCGTACCGAATATTGCAAGGGTTATCGGGCAGGAAATACCTGCAATGATAACAGACAGTGACATGAACTTCACTGTGAAGAGAAGTATCATCATTATAGTCATTGCAATTAGTGCCGTTCTCCAGTCGATAAGCCAGATTGAGCCGACCGCTACAAGAAATGCCTTTCCGCCGTTGAACTTATACCATATAGGAAAGCAGTGACCAAGCATTGCAAACAGCCCTGCATAAGCCGCGCCAAGCTGAAAATTTTCGCCGACCGCTCCGAATGCAAAGCCTGCCGCAAGGCACACTATAAAGGATTTCAGAATGTCGAGCAGGAAAACGAACCACGCATATTTTCCGCCGAAAACACGTTTGAAATTTGTAAAACCGGGATTTTTACTGCCGAGTTCCCTTATATCCCGGTGATATATCAGCTTTGACATTACGATTGCAGGGTTCAGCCCGCATACCATATACGGTACAATCGCCGCCGAAATAAATACGATTATCGTTTCAGGTTTCATAATTATTGCAGGATAAGCATAAGGTCGTATACTTCCTGTCCTCCGTCTATAGTGTAAACTTCCATCTTCGGATATTCGGCAGACATACGGGCGGTAAATTCTTCACGCTCGCTGTCGGTCATTTCCTTGCCGAATACCGCTATAAGAAATTCGTGGCTTTTTGCGTTCAGCTTATCAAGAAGAAGCATTGCCGTGTCAATCTTGTTACCGTCGGACGCAAGCATTTTCTTGTCGGTAAAGCCTATGTAAGCGTCCTTGTCGATGCTTACACCGTCAATATCCGCATCCCTTACGGAATGGGTTATCATACCGGTGATAACGCCCTGCATGGCGTCTTCAAGCTCGCCTGCGATAGCGTCTGCGTCGCCGCTGTCGTACGATAACATTGTCATCGCCGCATAACCCTCGCCTATGTTGTGACTGGGCACTACACGCACATCGCTGTCCTTGTAAAGCTCTGCCGCCTGCTTTGCCGCCATTATTATATTGCTGTTGTTTGGCAGAACGAAAATTGTTTTTGCGTTGACCTCGTCAAATGCGGATATAAAATCCTCGGTTGACGGGTTGTTGGTCTGTCCGCCGTAAATTACATAATCTGCGCCAAGCTCGGTAAACGTCTGCTTTATGCCCTCGCCCGATGCGGTGGTAACAAGTGCATAAGGCTTTTTTTCAGCACTTTTCTTATCTTCTCTCTTCTCGTCAAAACGGTTGCTTATAACCGTTTCGTTGTGCTGGAGAGTCATATTCTCAATTTTGAGCGTCAGGAACTCGCCGTACTGCTGGCAGTAGTCAAGCACTGTACCGGGTGTCATTGTGTGGACGTGAACCTTTACGACTGTACCGCTGATAAAGGCTACTATTGAGTCGCCGACTGTTTCAAGATATGCTTTAATCTTATCGAGGTCGAAATTCTTAATATCTGTCTTACAGGTTTGGAGCTGTAAAAGAAACTCAGTGCAGTAGCCGAATTTCATTACGCTGTTCTCGTCAAAGCCGTTTGTGTTGACCGGCTTTACGTTGTTGTCAACCGTATGTATATCATCGGTCGGAACCGTTGATACAAATTCGTCGCCGTTTGCCGCTTTGATTGCGCCGTCTGCTATATAATAAAGACCTGCGCCGCCACTGTCTATTACGCCTGCTTCTTTCAGAACATCAAGAAGTTCCGGCGTACGTCTGAGCGACGCATTCATCTCATTTATATAGTCGTTTGCAAAGCTTGCGAATGTGCTGTCAGCCGTGATACGGTTTGTCGCATACTCCGCCGCTTCTCTTGCAACAGTCAGAATAGTGCCTTCGGTCGGTTTGTTTACTGCGGCGTATGCGCTTTCAACACCTGATTTCAGCGCATTTGCGAGATCCTTAAGATTTGCGTTTTCCTTGCCCTCAAAGCCCTTTGCTATTCCTGCAAAGAACTGAGAGAGAATAACTCCCGAGTTTCCTCTTGCGCTCATAAGCATACCGTCTGCGAGCATCCTTGACGCTTTATCAAGAGTAAGTCCGTCATGGATATCAAGACGGCTCAGTCCGCCGCCTATTGTCCTTGACATATTCTCACCCGTGTCACCATCGGGAATCGGAAATACGTTGAGATCGTTCACTATACTTGCATTGGCACGGAGATTGGCTGCGCCGCCGCTCACCATCTTTATGAATGTCTGCCCGTCAATCGTCTTTGTCTGCATTGTTTCAGCCCTCGAATGTTACTTCTTTGCCGAAACCGAATACGCCGAGTGTGTTAGGTCCTACAGACGCACCGACGATAGGTCCGATGTAGCCGACATATATCTCATCGCAGGGTATCTCTTTCTTTACCATTTCTCTAAGCTTTTCCGCCTCTTCTGCGCAGTCGGCGTGAGCTATGTAGATACGCTCCTGTTTTGTATCGCCGACAGCCTCTTTAAGCAGTGCAACTATCTCTGCAAGAGATGCGGCACGCCCCTTTACCTTTTTGATAGGTGTGTTGTTGCCGTTGATATCGGAAATTATGATTGGCTTTACGCCGAACAGATTACCGAAAAAAGCGGAGGAAGCCTTTACTCTGCCGGCTCTTTTAAGGCAGTCAAGACTGTGAACGGTAACAAACATATTTATCTTTTTGCGCTCTGCTGTTATTCTGTCCGCAACTTTTTTTGCGCTCATACCCTGCTTTGCATACTCTGATGCTCTTATTGCAAGCGCACCTTCTGCCATGCAGGAATTCTTTGAATCTATGCAGTAGATCTCGGCGTCGGGATAGTTTGCAAGAAGCTTCTTCGCAACTACTTCACCGGTGTTTACCGAGCCCGAAAGCTTTAATGAACAACCTATATATACTATGTTGAAGCCCTCTGTAAGATACTTTGAAAATACCTTTTCAAATTCTTCGGCTGGTACCTGGTTTGTGAATACACGCTCGCCGTTACGCATTATGTCGTACAGCTCCTTAGGAGTGTAATACTCAAAGTCAAGGCTCGCCCATTGCTCTTTATCCTTATATGTCGTCTGCATACGGGCATAGTCAATGTCATATTTTTCTCTTAAGTCCTTACCGATGTCAGCGCAGGAATCGGTGATGATTTTTACCGGTCTCATAAATCCCTCTCCTTACGGATAATTGAAATAATAGATTCGGGGATCAGCGGTATGATCTGCATAGTTATATTACATAAAATAACATTCCGGCTAAATTAAAATAAGAGTAAATATTTATTACTCACCGCTTGACTTATGCCCCATGTGTGTATTATAATATAAATGTGGCATAACTGCAATGGACGTTGTAATTTGTGATTGTGGAATAACACTCATAAGATACTGCTTGATGAGGAATAATGCACACATTAGTCAAAAAATGTAGAATAAACACGGTTGATAACGAAATAAGGTGAAAGTAATGCAAGAAGAGAAAAAGCTTGACAGAAGAGTGATAAAGACGAAAAAGGCAATAAGGAACGCATTCGCAAAGCTTATCAGTGAAAAGGATATAAACAAGATAACGATCAAGGATATAGCGGATACGGCGGACATAAACCGAAAGACGTTCTACAACTATTACAGCGGCGTGTATGAGATAATAGAAGAAATAGAAAGGGAGCTTGTCGGAGAGTTTGAGGATCTGCTGAGCGGAATCGACTTAAAAACGACTTTGCGCAATCCTTCGGTGTTGTTTTCAAGGCTCACGGAAAAGATTAGCGATAATCTTGAGTTCTACGGTTATCTGATGAAAGCGTCGTCAAGCGCTAACCTGTTTGTAAACAAGGACGGCAAGCTTAACAAATGCGTAAGAAACGCCTTTGCAAGTCAGATGGATATTGACGAATCGACCATAGCTATTATGACAGACTTTATTCTGTCGGGTATGCTTGTCGTATATCACCGCTGGTTCAACAGCAACCGCAGTACGGATATCGAAAAGGTTTCGCAGACGCTCGGCACGCTTTGCTGTGATGGCATTGCGGGAATTGTCGGAGAAGTGTAAAATAAAGCTTGACTTTTATCGGGGCGTATGATATAATACCCATAACTTAAGGGAGTAGACGGCGAAATATCGTGGCAAGTCAACATACTGGCAGTAATTTTTAATTACAGTCTGGTTTGTCTTAAATGTTGAGACTTGAGTACAGGATGACTGTACTCAGGTCTTTTTTATTGCTCATTTTCGGATAAACTTCTGCATACGCTATATTAGGAGGACAAGTTATGAGATTATTGGAATTATTTCTTATTGCTGTGGGACTTTCAATGGATGCATTTGCTGTGAGTGTCTGTAAGGGGCTGTCCGAGCGGCAGCTTAAAGCAAAGCACTATCTTATTATCGGTGTATGGTTCGGCGGATTTCAGGCTATAATGCCGACAATCGGTTATCTTTTGGGCTCGACCTTTGAACAGTATATCACTGCTGTTGACCACTGGATAGCATTTGTACTGCTCTGTCTTATCGGCGGCAATATGATAAGGGAGGCACTGTCAAAGGATGAGGAGAAGCTTGATGCTTCGTTCAGTTTCAAGACTATGCTCCTGCTCGCCATAGCGACAAGTATAGATGCTCTTGCGGTAGGTATAACTTTTGCATTGCTCCCGGATGTAAATATAGTTGCGGCTGTGCTGTTCATAGGAGCTACAACATTCATTCTTTCAGCAATAGGATTAAAGGTCGGAAACGTATTCGGTGCAAAGTACAAGTCAAAGGCAGAGCTTGTCGGAGGTGTCATATTAATACTTATAGGTACTAAAATTCTGCTGGAACATTTAGAAATTATAAATTTCTGATAATTGGGGCGGCGGTCATGACGACTGCTGCCTTTTGCTGTAATATCGCCGTAAAACGGTGACAGAATAGTTAATGGCGGTTATGCTGTGCGCTTTCAAAAAAGCTTGCATTAGCAGTGGCAATGTAGTATAATTATTAAGATAGGGCAGTTATGCCCGGGGAAAACAAAATTCAGTAGAAAGAGGAACAGTATGGCACAGGAATTTACCGTATCGTTACAGGCAATAATCGATGAGTGCAAGCTCGAGGTTATCCACACACCACAGGACCCCGCAAAGATATTTATCTCAAATATCGATGTAAACCGACCCGGACTTCAGCTTGCAGGATTTTATGAATATTTCGACAAGGGCAGAATACAGATAATAGGCAAGGCTGAAACCGCATATCTTGAACAGTGCGGAGCAGAGATAAGAGCGCAGAGAATAAAGAAATTCTTCAGCGAACAGCCTGCCGCAGTAGTAGTATCAAGAGGCATGGACATTATGCCTGAAATGAGGGATCTCGCAAAGGAACTTGATATTCCGCTTTTAAGAAGTGAAGAGAGTACCTCGACATTTACATCAAAACTTGTTGCATATTTAAGCCTTCAGCTTGCACCCAGAATCACACGTCACGGTGTTCTTATCGAGGTATACGGCGAAGGTATGCTTATTCTCGGCGAGAGCGGAGTAGGTAAGAGCGAAACCGCTATAGAGCTTGTAAAGCGTGGTCACCGTCTGGTAGCGGACGATGCCGTTGAAATAAGAAAAGCGTCAAATATTACTCTTGTAGGCAGTTCGCCTGATAATATCCGTCACTTTATGGAGCTGAGAGGCATCGGCATTATCAATGCAAGACAGCTTTTCGGTATGGGTGCGGTAAAGGTGAGCGAAAAGATAGATATGGTAGTTGAACTTGAACTGTGGAATCCCGAAAAGGTATACGACAGAATGGGCGTTGACAACCACTATGTTTCCATACTCGGCGTAAAGGTTCCCTCGCTGACTATCCCCGTAAAGCCCGGACGTAACCTTGCGGTTATACTTGAAGTTGCGGCAATGAACAACAGACAGAAGAAAATGGGCTACAATGCCGCACAGGAGCTGCTTGACAATCTCGGACTTGATATGGAGAGCAGTGATACAGTCAAGAGCATGGGCTGATAAACAGATATAAATACAGACAGAAAAAATAAAATGTGTAAGAACAGATAAAAGAAAGGATATGACCCTTAAATGAAATTCGTTGCTGATATGCACACTCATACGTTGGCATCGGATCACGCATACTCAACTATAAGCGAGAATGCCGCTTCAGCCGCAAAGGCGGGACTGAGCTATCTCGGCATGACCGACCACTGCATAAATATGGAGGATTCGCCGCATATATGGCATTTCTGCAATATGGGCGTTATACCTCATTTCCTGTCGGGAGTGCGTATTATAAAGGGCGTTGAAGCAGACCTTACAGGATATAACGGCGAGCTTGATATAAACGATGATATTTATTATAACGTTGAGTGGATAAATGCGTCGATGCACAACCCCTGCATAATACCGGGTACGGCTGAGCAGCACACAAACGCATATATAAAGGTTATGGATAACCCGAAGGTGTGCGTCCTCGGACATACCGAATCGGCGGATTATCCGTATGATTATGATGCGGTGACAAAAGCGTGCAAAGAAAAGAACGTTGCGATGGAGTTCAACGTCAGCCGTTTCAGAAGTCGGACTTCTATACAGCGTCTGCACGATATTATATTGCCGACCTGTGCAAAAAACGGCTGTTATGTTATCGTTGACTCGGATGCGCATTTCTGCGACAAGATCGGTGCGTTCAAAAAGGCTGAGGCTCTTCTTAAGGATATTGATTTTCCCGAAGAGCTGATAGTAAATGCCGATCTTGAACGCTTTGAAAACTTCCTCAGGCTGAGAGGAATAAAGACAAATGCCGAAATAGAGCCGGATGAAGACTGACGGCGAATAAGCATAAAAAGTAAGGAATATATTAAATATCGGAAGGAAATATAACATAATGTACAACATAGGAATTGATCTTGGCGGAACAAACATAAAAGTAGGAGTGGTAAATGACGATTTCAAAATCGTAGGAAAATCAAACATAAAGACAGACCTGCCCCGTCCTGCAGAAGAAATCGCAGACAGCATAGCAAAGGGTGTTGAGCTTGCCTGCAAGGAAGCAGGGATTGAAGTAAAGGACATCAACAGCATCGGTATCGGAACACCCGGAGTTGCCGACAGAAATACGGGCGTAGTGCTTTATTCCTGCAATCTGGGATTTAACAATACCGATCTCGGCGGACTTTTAAAGCACCGTCTGGGCACTGATATATATGTTGAAAACGATGCTAACGTTGCCGCATACGGAGAGGTTCTCGGCGGAGCGGCAAAGGGATATAAAGACGTTGTCGTAATCACACTCGGTACGGGTGTAGGCGGCGGAATTATAATCGGCGGCAAGATATACACGGGCTTCAATTTCTGCGGTGCGGAGCTTGGCCACGTTGTTATCGAATATAACGGCAGACAGTGCAACTGCGGCAGAAAGGGCTGTTTTGAAGCATACAGCTCGGCTACTGCACTTATCACAGCCACAAAGAAGGCTATGGAAGAAGATAAGGACAGTGCAATGTGGAACATAGCAGGCAGTATTGACAAGGTTGACGGCAAGACGGCATTCGACGCTATGAGAGCAGGCGACAAGAGCGGTAAGGCTGTTGTTGACGAGTACCTGAATTATCTCGGATGCGGACTTACAAACGTAGTAAACACATTCCAGCCCGAAATGCTGCTTATCGGCGGAGGAATCTGCAAGGAGGGCGACTATCTCACAAAGCCGCTCGAGGAATATATAAAGCGTGAGAGCTACTGCATAAACCCCGAACGTTCGACCGTTCTCGGTATATGCAAGCTCGGAAATGACGCAGGTATCGTCGGAGCGGCAAATCTCTACAGACTCAAGGACTAAAGGCTCATAAGGGGAAGTTTATTTGGCGCAAAACGCAAAAAAATAAATTTACAAGGAGTATGCTTTGAACGATTACAGCATATTGGAGCAGACCGCCGAGAAATACGGCGCAGTCGTGCTGAAAAATGAACCTATGAAAAATCACACCTCGTTCCGTATCGGCGGACCGTGTGACATTATGATAAAGATAAATTGCGAGGCGTTGCTGTGCGAGCTTATAAAGCAGTGCCGTGAGAACGATATTAAATACTATGTTGTCGGTAGGGGAAGCAATATCCTTGTCTGTGACGAGGGGCTTCAGGGCGTTGTACTGCTTATAGGAAGCGACTTCGGCTCTGTGAGAGTAAACGGCGAATATATAGAGTGCAATGCAGGTGCATCGCTTGCGGCTGTCTGTGCTGTGGCTCTCGAAAACGAGCTTACGGGGCTTGAGTTTGCATACGGTATACCCGGTTCTGTCGGCGGTGCTATTTTTATGAATGCGGGAGCTTACGGCGGCGAGATGAAGGACGTGGTCGTATCCTGCCGATATATCACCGAGAAAGGCGATATAAAGGAAATTCCGCTTGAAAAAATGGAGCTTTCCTACAGACACAGCTTTTTTTCGGAGCGTAACCTTTGCATAACATCCGTAAAAATGAAGCTGACAAAAGGCGAGCGTGAAAAGATAAAAGACCGTATGGATACGCTTATGGAGCGCCGTAAGGACAAACAGCCGCTCGAATATCCCAGCGCAGGCAGTACATTCAAGCGTCCGGAGGGCGACTTTGCCGCAAGGCTTATAGAGGTCTGCGGACTTAAAGGCACAGCCTGCGGAGGCGCAGAGGTCAGCACAAAGCACAGCGGATTTGTAATAAATAAAGACAATGCCACGTTTGATGATGTAATGGGCGTTGTAGATATAGTAAAACAAAAGGTCAAAGAGCAGACAGGCGTAACGCTTGAATGCGAAGTGCTTATAATGAAGTGAAAAATTTAAATAAGTGCCTGAGATATGCTTACCGGGTGAGATAACCCTATGGCTATCAACAGGTTATCCGGGTAAGCAAACAGAGCGGCACACCAAAATTATTCATTTTTCATTATTCATCATTCATTATTCATTAAAGAGAAAAAAGGGCGCAGGGAAAGGAACACAAATGAAAACCGAATTTGTTATAGTAACGGGAATTTCAGGTGCAGGCAAATCCTGTGCGGTAAACGTTATGGAGGATATAGGCTATTTCTGCATAGACAATATGCCGCCTCAGCTTATACCGAAATTTGCCGAGATATGCGAAGAAAACGATGATATTTCAAAGGTTGCCATAGTAACCGATATCCGTGGCGGAACTATGTTCTTAAACCTCAGTGCCACTATTGCGGAGCTGAAAAAGCGCGGACTTGATTTCAAGCTACTGTTCGTTGACGCAAATCACCATGTAGTAAAGCAGAGATACAGAGAAACACGCCGCAAGCATCCGCTTTTTGATGCGACAAACGGCGACATAGACAAGGCGATAGACGCAGAAAGGGAAATACTCGAGCCTCTTCGTGAAATTGCCGATTACTACATTGATACAAGCCTTATGTCAACTTCAACGCTCAAGGAAAATGTGCGTAATATATTTCTTGATACGCCGTCTGACAGTATGACTATAAGTTGCATTTCTTTCGGCTTCAAGTATGGTGTGCCGAATGAAGCCGATCTGGTATTTGATGTACGCTGTCTGCCGAATCCGTATTACATACCCGAGCTAAAGGAAAAGTCGGGACTTGATAAGGAAGTCAGGGATTATGTAATGGGCTTTGAAAGTTCACAGACCTTACAGACAAAGCTGTTCGACCTTATAGATTTTCTGATACCTCAGTATCTTCACGAGGGCAAGAGCCAGCTTGTAATAGCTTTCGGCTGTACGGGCGGCAAGCACCGCAGTGCGACATTTGCGGAAAATATGTGCGAGCATCTCAGCAAAAATCACCTTAAAGCAAGGGTGCTTCACAGAGATGTGAATAAGGATAAGAAGTAACGATAATCAACCGACAGCGGATAAATGTGAACTGATTTCACTTTAAAAGGAGCGATTCTGATGTCATTTGCCGCCGATGTGAAAAATGAGCTGTGCAAGGCGGAACACAGCAGAAAACAGCTTGAGCTTTTGTCAAAGGGAGCGGCGTATGCCATGACGGAAGACGGCGAAGGCTGTTTTTTTAATACGGAAAACAAAAGGGTAGCCGATAGTATTGCCGACGCCTTTGATTCGGTAGGCAAAGAATATTCGACCGGTGAAAGCACCTTCAGAGGAAGAACGCTTTACACGGTAACTCTTGCGGATAAAAGCTATGCTTACCCTATACCCGACTGTTCGGGCGATGACGCTTTCGGCGTGTATCTCAGAGGAATTTTCCTTGTCTGCGGACTGGTTGCAAATCCTGAAAAAGGCTATCAGCTGGAGCTGTTCCTGCATGATGAGAGCAAATGCAGAACATTGCTTTCCATGATAGAAGAACACGGTATGGGAGCAAAGCTGTCAAGCCGCCGTGGAAGCAGCTTTCTTTATATCAAAGAGAGCGAAAAGATCTCCGATATGCTGACCTATATGGGCGCTATGATGCAGGCAATGGAGATAATGAACGTAAAGATCTATAAGGAAGTACGCAATAACGTCAACCGAAGCGTCAACTGCGAAGCGGCAAATCTTGACAAGACGATAGCCGCCGCACAGAAGCAGGTGGACGATATCAACTACATATTTGAAAAAAAAGGAGAGGGGTATCTTACCGATGAACTGTTACAGGTTGCAAAGATACGCCTTACCGCACTTGAACTGTCGCTCAGCGATATCGGTAAAATGCTCGAGCCGCCTATAAGCAGGAGCGGAGTAAACCATAGACTTAAAAAGATAAGCCTTATTGCAGACACACTCAGAGGAGAAGAAAACCGGGGAGAATAAAAGTGAGCGGATTTGTACATTTGCACGTTCATAGCGAATACAGCCTTCTTGACGGCGCTTGCCGTATAAGAGAGCTTGTCCGTCATATAAAAGAAATGGGACAGACCGCCGTGGCACTGACCGACCACGGTGTAATGTACGGCTGTGTCGATTTCTATAACGAATGCGTTGAAAACGGCATAAAACCGATCATCGGCTGCGAGGTTTATGTCGCACCGCACACACGTTTTGATAAAAGCACCAAATCCGATATGCGACCGCATCACCTTATTCTGCTGTGTAAGGATAACGAGGGGTACAAGAATCTTTCAAAGCTCGTAACACTCGGCTACACAGAGGGATTTTACAATAAGCCGAGAGTGGACAAGGAACTGCTCAGAAAGTATTCAAAAGGTCTTATCTGCCTTTCTGCGTGTCTGTCGGGTGAACTTCCGAGAACACTGCTTGACGGCAGACTAGCCGACGCCATTGCTGTTGCAAAGGAATATAAGGATATTTTCGGAGAGGACTATTATATAGAGCTTCAAAGTCACGGCATAAGCGAGCAGGAGCGTATATTGCCATATCTTCTGCGTGTGGCAAGAGATACCGGTACTCAGCTTGTCGCTACAAACGATGCGCACTATGTTGAAAAGGACGACAGCTATATACAGCGTTTACTCACCTGTATTGCTACCAACACAACGCTTAACGACAAAAGCGATATGCAGTTTCCGACGGACGAATTTTACCTTAAAACCGAGGACGAAATGAAAGCGCTCGGCTTTCCGCAGTCGGCATACGACAATACCGTAAAGATAGCGGAAAAGTGCAATGTGAACTTCACATTCGGTCATACAATATTGCCTTATTTCAAGGTGGAGGGATACGAAAACAACGAAATATTTTTTACCGAACAGGTAAGAAACGGACTCGTAAAGCGTTACGGAAATCCCGTGCCGAAAGAGGCTTCCGAGCGTGCCGAATATGAAATGTCGGTAATAAAGAAAATGGGCTTTATCGACTATTTTCTGATAGTAGCTGACTTTATCGGCTATGCAAAAAGAAACGGCATTGCAGTAGGTCCGGGCAGAGGCTCGGGTGCAGGAAGCGTATGCGCATACTGTCTTGGGATAACTGATATCGACCCGATACGCTTCAATCTGCTGTTTGAGCGTTTCCTGAATCCGGAACGTGTTACAATGCCTGACTTTGACGTAGACTTCTGTTATATAAGACGGCAGGAGGTAATTGATTACGTTGTCAGAAAGTACGGCAGGGATCATGTGGCGCAGATAATAACATTCGGCACAATGGCGGCAAGAGGCGCTATCCGTGACGCAGGCAGGGCAATGGGACTGCCTTACGGCAAGGTGGATACCGTAGCAAAACTTATCCCTATGTCTATGCACTCGACAATTGACGGTGCGCTGAAAAGCGAAAAGGAGCTTGTGAAACTTGCCGCAACGGACAACGAGGTAAGTCTGCTTATCGAAACCGCAAAGAAGATAGAGGGTATGGCACGGAATACCTCGATACACGCCGCCGGTATAGTTATAACCCGTGATCCCGTAGCCGACTATGTACCGTTGTACAGAAACGGCGAAGGTGAAGTTATGACGCAGTATACTATGACAACCATAGAGCGGCTCGGACTGCTTAAAATGGACTTTCTCGGACTGCGCTACCTTACTGTAATACAGGACTGCTGTAAACTTGTACAGAAAAACGATCACGGTTTTGATATAGAAAAGATACCCGAAAACGACAGTGCAACCTATGATATGATGTCATCCGGCGGAACGCTCGGTATTTTCCAGTTTGAAAGTGCAGGTATGACCTCGCTTTTATCCCGTATGAAACCACATTCGATTGAGGATCTCACGGCGGCTTTGTCGCTGTATCGTCCAGGTCCTATGGATTCAATCCCGACCTATCTTGAAAACCGCCGAAACCCGGAAAAGATACGTTACAAGCACCCGCTTTTAAAGGATATCCTTGATGTTACCTATGGCTGTATTGTGTATCAGGAACAGGTAATGATGATATGCCGTGTGCTTGCAGGCTACTCATTTGGCAGAGCCGATATTGTTCGCAGAGCGATGGCAAAGAAAAAGCCTGAGGTAATGGTAAAGGAGCGTGCGACATTCGTTGAGGGCGCTGTCGCAAATAATGTTGACAGACAGGTAGCGGAAGAAATATTCGATGATATGATGAGCTTTGCAAGCTATGCCTTCAACAAATCCCACGCCGCCGCATATTCACTGCTCGCTTACCGCACGGCATATCTCAGATGTCATTATTACAAGGAATATATGGTCGCACTGCTAACAAGCGTGATCGGCTGGGGCGGAAAAACCGCCGAATATATCGGCGACCTTGCACAACACGGTCTGAAACTGCTCCCGCCCCATGTAAACTACAGCGAAACAGGTTTTTCGTGTGAAAATGACGGAATACGTTTCGGACTTCTTGCAATAAAAAATGTCGGCGCTAATATGATAGCCGATATTATTGAAGAAAGAACCAAGCGTCCGTTTAAATCGCTGTTCGACTTCTGCGACAGAATGTCGGATAAGAATATAAATAAACGTGCGCTTGAATCGCTTATAAAATGCGGTGCGCTTGACGGACTGGGTAACAACCGCCGTGAAATGATGATGTCGTTTGAACTTATGCTTGACACACTTTCACAACGTCACGACCTTGAGGGGCAGATGGACCTGTTCGGCAACAGCGACAGTGCAGATACATCGGAGTTTAAGGTTCAACCGACAGACGAATATTCAGCCGCACAGCTTCTGTCGCTTGAAAAGGAAATGCTCGGTATATATATTTCAGGGCACCCTGCCGAGCCGTACTACAGGATAGCACGAAACTGCGGATATACAAATATCGGAAATATACTTGAGCACCCTAAGGACAAGCAAAGCGTAAAGATAGTAGCCTTGCTGTCGTCAAAGCGTTCGCATATCACCAAGTCAAACAAGACAATGTGCTTTGCGGTGATAGAAGATATGAGCGGTGAGATGGAATGTCTTGTGTTCCCTAAGCTGTACGAACAGTATTTTGCTATGCTTGAGCCGGGAAAGGTATATGCCTTTGATGGGACGATTTCCGTTGAGGACGAAGGCGATCCGAAACTGCTAATAAATATAATTACTGAGCCTGATATGAAAAAGCTCGGCAAGACTATGAAAGTAACCGATGTAAAGCAGAATGAGAACACGACGCTGTATATACGTTTCTCTTCGCGGGGCGATAAGAATATCCCGGCGGTGAAATCACTGCTCAGAGCAAATAAGGGCAACACTCTGACAAAGATATGTTTTGACGATACAAGGGAAACTGTGACGCTACCTCCGAATTTATCCGTTGATTTGAACAGTGATTTTATACAAAAATTGAACGGGATTTGCGGCAAAAACAATATAATTATAAAATAAGTCGAAAAAATGAAATTACCCCTTGACTAAATTGCATTTTAGGAGTAAACTAAGATGTGTGTAAATAATCTCGGAGGGCGACCTCTAAGGAAGGATGTACGATATTATGAAAAAGATTGGCGTTTTAACAAGCGGCGGCGACGCACCGGGCATGAATGCCGTTATCCGTGCGGTAACAAGAGCGGCTATTTCAAAGGGAATGGAAGTCGTAGGTGTACGCAGAGGATACAACGGACTTATTAGCGGTGACATTATTCCTCTTGATGCAAGAAGCGTATCTGATATAATTCAGAGAGGCGGCACAATGCTTTACACAGCAAGATGCGCAGAATTCAGATATGAAGAAGGTCTTCAGAAGGCTAAGAAGACTTGCGAAGAGAATGGTATCGAGGGTCTTGTAGTTGTCGGCGGCGACGGCTCATTCAGAGGTGCGGCTGACCTTTCTGCAAGAGGAATCCTCAGCATCGGCGTTCCCGGCACAATAGATAACGATATTTCTATGACCGAATACACAATCGGTTATGATACAGCTATGAACACAGTAGTTGAAATGGTTGACAAACTGCGTGATACAGCGCAGTCACACGACAGATGCTCCGTAGTTGAGGTTATGGGCAGAAATGCAGGCTACATAGCTCTCAATGCAGGTATCGCCTGCGGTGCAACTTACATTATCACTAAGGAAGAGCCATTCACTGTAAACGATGTTATCTCAAAGATAATCGAAGGACAGAAGAGCGGCAAGCACCACTTCATCGTTATCGTTGCAGAAGGCATCGGCGGAAGCGAACAGCTCGCCAAGGAAATCGAACAGGCAACAGGCGTTGAGAGCCGTGCTACAATTCTCGGTCACGTTCAGAGAGGCGGCAGCCCCACAGTTCAGGACAGAGTAGCAGCAAGCCAGCTCGGTTATTATGCCGTTGATCTTCTTTCAAAGGGCATCGGCAACCGTGTTGTAGGTCTTCAGCACAATGAAGTCGTAGACTATGACATTCAGGAAGCTCTCAAGATGAAGAAGGAATTTCCTCACGATCTGTACAAGATTGCTAATGAGATCAGCTTCTGATTTAAAAGGCAATAACGGTTTTCCGTTATATAAAGACTGTATCGGAATATAAAACGGTACAGCCGACAGAGTAGGTTAACGTGCGTAAAGTGCCTGAGGGACGGGGAGTTGTCCTCGGGACGAACACCACAAAGGTGGCGGTGCGTTTTCCGCATCTCGCTGTTGCATATAAGAGATAATCGCCGTATTTATCCCACATTATGCGATTGCGTAAGCTTGCGTCATTGAGGAGGTAAATATGGCGTTTTTTCGTAATTTTAAAAAGTCGTTCGAGGAACTGAAATCTATTCGTTGCCTTACAGTAACGGCGCTTCTTATCGGTGTTTCGGTAGCACTGAAATTCGTTATGATTATGCCGAGTGAAACGCTCAAGATCAGCTTTGCGTTTGTAGGTCTTGCGGCTATCGGTATGCTGTACGGTCCTGTTGTGGCAGGACTTGCAGGCGTTGTCACCGATGTAATAGGCTTTCTTGTAAAGCCTACCGGTGCGTTTTCACCGATATTCACACTGGTTGAAGTCGCAGGTGCTGTAATTTACGGTATCTTCCTGTACGGACTTAATCCCGTGAAGCTCGATTTTTCAAGCAGATCCGCATTTTTCGGCGGACTTAAGACAAACGGCTTTCAGGTGTTCAGAATATTTATGGCGAAGTTCTGCGTCAATCTTTTCTGCAATGTGTTCTTGAATACAATTGCAATGGTGATAATGGGCTACTTTGCACCGGAGGTATTCTGGGTAAAGATAACAACACGAATAGTAAAAAACCTCACGATGCTGCCTATAGAGGTATTCATACTTCTGCTGGTGCTTTATCCTGTTATGGTGGCATATCGTGCGGCATTCAGAGAAAAACGCTCGGCTTGATACAAGAAAAGAGGATCTAGTATGACTGAACTTGGTTTTTTAGGCGCAGGTAATATGGGCAGTGCGATAATGCGTGGTATCTGCTCATCGGATATGCAGGTAAGTGTTTCGGCGTATGATAAGGATACGGCAAAGCTTGAAGCGCTTTCTTCATTCGGAGTAAAGCCCTGTGAGAGCGAATGTGAGCTTGTTAAAAAGTGCGATTACATTCTGCTTGCGGTAAAACCGCAGGTGCTTGGTGGTGTGCTTGACACTATCGCAAATGATGTAACACACGACAAGGTTATAATATCTATCTGTGCGGGAATATCCGAGGATTTTATCCGCAGTCATACAATACCGAACGCAAAGGTAGTTTTAGTTATGCCGAACACCCCTATGATGCTCGGTCTTGGCGCAAGCGCAATATCAAGAGCAGACGGAGTGACCGATGAAGAATTTGCTTTTGCAAAGTCGGTTATCGAAAGCTGCGGTATCGCAGAGGAAGTGCCGATAAATAAGATGAAAGAAATAATTGCCGTAAACGGCAGTTCTCCCGCTTTCATCTATCTTTTTGCAAAGGGCTTTGTAGATTACGCAAAGAGCGTAGACATTGATCCCGATGCGGCACTTAAGCTGTTTGCACAGTCGCTTGTAGGCTCGGCAAAGATGCTCACAGATTCGGGCATGACGGTAGATGAGCTTATAAAGCAGGTTTCTTCTCCCGGAGGAACGACTATAGCAGGCCTTGACAAGCTGTATGAGGGTAAGCTCACCGATACGGTCGATGAATGCTGTAAGGCTTGTACCGCAAGAGCATACGAGCTTGCAAAGAAGTAATTCATTATTGTTATCAGTCAATAAAAATACTCCCTGCAGGAAAAACTCCGCAGGGAATATTTTTTATATATCGGGATAGATATTATTACTGTTCTTCAACTTTTGTGTTTTTGCCTACAAGCACTGCAATTGCTCCGCCGATGATAAGTGCGACAAAGCCTGCGAGTGTTTCAAGATTAAATCCGAAGCCATCGGGGAACACCGCATAAAGTGAGCCGAGCACAAGTCCCATAATTGCGCTGTATACAAGCAGGGAGTAACGCTTCATCAGTGCGGATATTAGCTTTGCTCCGAATACAATGCCGATAAACACGCCGATAGCTGTTGGTATCAGTATCATAAAGTCAAGGCTCTTGATAGCACCGATAACAGTCGTGTATATTCCGAGCAGTACCATCACAAACGAGCCGCTTACACCGGGAATTATCATTGCTACTGCCGCAACAGTAACACCGAGCAGAAGTGTTATAAACAGCACAGGGTTCATTTTATAGGTGTAGGTAAAACTGTCTTGAACTATTGAGAATATATCGGTATCCGCGGGCAGGGTCAAAGTGATGCTCTGACCCTTTGGAATTTCACTGCCTTCAGTTCCGACAAGAGTAGTCATATCGGCAGAGGATTTTTTTACGGCACAGCCGGTAAGCTCTCCGTCTATCTTTTCTGCGACCTTAAGCTGCCAGTCTGATTTCATATCATAACTGCCGTTATTTGTAATCGTAACAGTACAACCTGTGTTTTTATGAACGGCACTTATCTCAAACACATCATTCTGAGGAAGCTTGTTTACAAATGTCATACCGACAACAAGTGCAAGCGCCGGGATAAATGCAATAAGGCATTTCGGCGTAATCTTTTTACCGCCTGCGGTCATATTGCGGTAGATGAGCGGGATACTTCCGATTATAAGTCCCATGAAGAACATATTTGTGGCAACAGGAAAGTTGTCAAACAACCAAGTTATCACAAATGAGAATCCGAGAACTCCGATAACAGCGCCTATGCCGAAAAAGATTATGAACTTGATATTCTTTTTAATTGCCGACAGTTTTAATGTCAGCACGTCCACTACCTTGACATACACGCCGAAAACTACCATCATAGTTCCGCCGCTTACACCGGGAATCACGTTTGCAACACCGAATACTATTCCGTATACGATGTTAAGAAGATGAGTCAGCATATTTACTCCTTCAGTTAAGATGTTTTTTTATTTCTATTGCTATTGCAGGCGCAACACCGGCTATAACCGCCGTTATAGAAGCAAGCGGGTGCGGCATTGCAAATCCGAACAGCAAATTTACAAAAGGTATGTACGGCAGAAGTATTGCCGTAAGTGAGGTTGCTATTACAACGTTGAGCAAATATTTAGGTATTGTCTTATTCCTGAATGAGCCGGGACGCTTATCAACAGATTCTACAGCCATTGTACCGGTCATAACTGTAAGAAGCGTCAGCAGAGCCGATGATACCTGTGCGGTCGGCAGAAGTCCGCTCATTATAATAACAAATATCGCACTTATCACGCCGCATATCGTACCGCAGGCAAGGCTCCTGACAAAGAACATTCTGTCGCCTTTGCCCCTTGATATAAAGCCTGACGCAGTCATATCGCTCTTAATATCGGCTGTGACATTTCTGAAACCTGTGCAACAAAGCGGAATAACAACCGCAGTAAGCAATGCCGCAAGCATAGGCGTTACCGCATTACTGCCTGTCGCCATATCGGCAATTGCCGTAAGCGAGAACATCACAAGGGATGAGAGCAGTGCAAAAATACAGCGCTTTATGTTGCGGTGAAGCTGTCTTGCTTCTTTTATCATTTCAACAACCGAGGCAAAGTTGTCATCACGCACTATAAGTCCGCTTGCCTCATATACACAGCCGGTGGTGTTTTCAAGCGAGGTGATACCAAGGTCTGCATGGGTCACCATTTCATAATCATTGTCTGAATATCCGACAACGGCAACCGTTTCACCTGCCGCTCTGAGCTCATCTATTATTGTTATACGTTGAGTGGCGCTGACGCGGCAGAATATTTCAGCGTCTGTATAGTTTGGTTTTTCGCCTGTTAGCGAGCTTTCCGCAATAGTGTCGCCAGATATCATTCCCTTGTCGGAAAGCCCGATTTTTTTACCCATTGAGCTTGCGGTTTCAGGGCTGTCGGAAGAAGTCAGCACAAGCTTTACACCCGCTCTCCTGCAACCCTGCATAGCAAGCGGTATCATATCTCTTGTGGCGCTCATAAACGACACAAGTCCCATATAGTTGTAACACACCGAGTAAAGGCTCTTAGGAAGTTCTTCACCGTCGGGTACTATATAGTATGCAGAAGCCCATACCTCAAGTCCGCGTTTTGCAAGAGAAGCGGCACGGTTTGTTATCTCAAACAGCATATCTGTGTGCATATCGCAAAGCCCCGTGATTTTTTCGACCGAGCCTTTCACGCAGACAAGATGTCTGTCGCCCATTTTGTAGATATTTCCGCCAATCCTGTCGGTGTCGTTGTACGGAAACTGTGCCGCTACCTCGTTTCGTTTGAGCGTGCTTACATCTGCGCCGCCAAGTGCGGCATTCAGCAAAAATGCCTGTTCCGCAAGCGTCGGTTCATCCCTGTCGCACGAGAGTACCGTTACGGTAGTCATAAGGTCGGGATTTTTGCTGTATACGCCTGCAACCTCAAGCATATTCGGTGCGACTACCGCCGACTTGTCAATGACGAGCGTTGTCAGTCCGTTAAGCTTTTCGGGTACGGTAAGGTTTTTGATTATAGCGCCCTTACGTTCTATACGGCGAACAAAGTTGATGTTGTACATCCTGATGAACAGCTCAACGAACGGCATAAACATACAGATAAGCCAGCCGCAGGCGCTTACCGCAACACCCATGACATCTGTGTTCCTGCCGGTGAGTACCTGTAAAATCACACCGAGCACGCATATTACCGTTGCCGCTATTGCAAGCGGAAGACGGAGCTTTACACAGGTCTTTTCATAACGTGAGAAGTTGGGGTCGGACGATTTGCCGAGCTTTTCTCCGTTTCTTGCTCTGTATGTATCTTCACCCGTTGCAACTACTCTTGCAACAGCAGAGCCTGAAAGTATTCGTGTTCCTGCATATATACAGCTCTTTTTAAGCCCGTTTGACTTGGGGTCTGAGCCGTTGTGCTTTGCGACCGGCGTCGGATCTTCCGTAAAGCGGCTTTCATCAACGGTAAGCCCTGTACATTCAAGTATATGTGCGTCCGCAGGAACTATTTCTCCGCCCTGGACGATTATTATATCGTCGGGTACAAGCATAGCCGCTGGGATAAGCTCAAGCGATGAGTCGCGTATCACCCTGTATTTCATTTTAGCCGACATTGTGCGGTTTCTGATATTGTCGTTGCTTCTGCGGCAGATAACGCACAGCGTTATTATCTGTGCCACCGACATAGCGAGGCACATTATACCTGTCGCATACTGCGATAATGCGGCTATCTGTATAATTCCCGCCGCAAAAAGCAGAACTGCCGTCGGGTCAAAAAGGTAATGATATACCTTAAAACTTTTGTTCTCTGTTTCCCTGAAAATATTACTTCCGTACATTTCAAGATTATCCGCCGCTTTATCAGCGCTAAGACCGGTATAATCTCCTCTGAAATTCAAAAACTGTGCCATATTTCTCTTTTCTTCGATAATTTTATTCAGTTCATTTCTATTTATAATTCCGCCGCTATATCGACAACGGCACGGATAAACTTTCCTATTATATATTATCTCATAATCTGTGCGAAAAATCAAGAGTTATGACAAATGTAAAATCAATGTATGCAAGGAAAATGCCGATGTATAGTCGTTTTCACAATACTTTCACCGTTTTGTAAAGTTTTTGTAAAATTCTCTAAGGTTTCTTTAAGGCAGAAGATGTATCATTACAGCACAAACAAAAAAGCAACACCCAAAACAAGAAACCGAAAGGAATGAGATATATGGATAAGAGTATTTTCAAACGTCACGAGCTTAAATACCTTGTCAGTGCAGAGCAGCGAGAGCTTATAGAAAGCGTGTTTGAACGGTATATGATACCGGACGAGCACGGCGAAAGCACAATATGCAACATCTACTATGACACTTCTGATTTCAGACTGATAAGACGTTCGCTTGAAAAACCGGTCTACAAGGAAAAATTAAGGCTTCGCAGTTACGGTACGGCTTCGGGTGACAGAAATGTTTTCCTTGAATTTAAGAAAAAGTATAAAGGTATCGTGTATAAAAGGCGTATATCACTCAACTGCGATGAAGCGCAGGATACTCTCGAAAACGGCGAAAGACTTACCGAAAACAGCCAGATAGCAAAGGAAATCAACTATTTTCTTGACTATTACGGGGACATTTTCCCTGCTGTCTATCTTTGCTACGACAGAACGGCATATTTCGGAGTGGACGATCCCGACCTCAGAATTACATTTGATCGTAACATACGATGGAGAACGGAAGATATTGACCTGAAAATAGCTCCCTACGGCGAGCAGATTCTTGACAGAGGATATTCGCTGATGGAAATAAAGGCGGCAGGCTCAATGCCGATGTGGTTGGTTGAACTGCTCGCTGAAAGAAAAATAAATCAGATTTCGTTCTCAAAGTACGGAATGGCATATATGACAATGCTCAGACGAAGCATGGGAATAAGAACAAAAAAAGTAAAAAGTGAGGTAACAGTAAATGTTTGATACGGTAATACAAGGAATTTTCAGCAGTACGGCTGATATAACACTGGGCGGCTTTCTTATCGGCGTAGGCTCGGCGCTGGTACTCGGAATATCGATGGCTTTTATGTATATGTACAAAAACAAATACACAAAGAGCTTTGCAATAACGCTTGCCACACTTCCTGCGATAGTCAGCATAGTTATTATGATGGTGAGCGGTTCGATAGGCGCAGGCGTTGCGGTAGCGGGAACATTCTCTCTTGTAAGATTCCGTTCTGTACCGGGTACGGCAAAGGAAATAGGCTCTATCTTTCTTGCAATGGCGGTAGGACTTGCGTGCGGAATGGGCTATCCGCTGTACGCTCTTATCTTTGCGGTGATAATGGGTATTGCAAACATAGTGCTTACCGCAACCTCCTTCGGAGAATCAAAGAAAAACGAGCTTGACAGGGTACTGCATATAACTGTTCCGGAGGATCTTGAATATGCGGGAATATTTGACGATATATTTGTAAAATACTTATCGCAGTACAAAATGATTCAGGTAAAAACAACGAATCTCGGCAGCCTCAACAAGCTGACCTATAATATCACGCTCGGCAAGGCAGGCTGTGAAAAGCAGATGATAGACGAGCTGAGATGCAGAAACGGCAATCTTGAAATAAACATAACATCACAAAGTACAGACGGCAGAGAACAGCTCTGAAAAATCGTTCTGATACGAAAGGCGGTAATTTTATGAAAAAGAAAATATTAGCTGTAATAGTTGCTGCAGCGCTTATAGTTTCATGCTTTACATCATGCGATAACAACGCATCATCAGATTCGCAGGAATCACAGGCTGAAAGCAGTACGACCGTCAGCGCTGACAGCGCTTCTTCAGGCACAGATGCAAGCTCGGCATCGGACAGCCGGACTTCGGACAGCAGTTCTGACAGCGATAAACAGCTTACAGCGGACGATATGTTCTCCGACCGTGATTTGTCGGGCGATTACTCGGAATGCACAGATATTACGTTAAGCAAAAGCACCGCAAGCTGTTCGGATAGCTCGGTAACGGTTGCAGACGGCTCGGTCGTCATAACCAAAGCCGGAACATATAAGCTCAGCGGAACGTTCACGGGTCAGATAATCGTGAATGCCGGCGACAGCGACAAGGTACAGCTTGTTTTTGACAATGCAAATATCACTAAAGAGGGAAGTGCGGCGCTTTATATCATAAATGCCGACAAGGTATTTATAACAACGGTAAAGGGAACAGAGAACACGCTTTCAAGCACGGGTGAATTTGCTTCATCAGATGATGCAACAAACGTTGACGGTGCGATATTCTCAAAATCGGATATAACCTTCAACGGCAGCGGTACTCTGAGCGTAAAGTGCGAAAGCAAGCACGGCATTGTAACAAAGGACGACCTCAAGATAACGGGTGGAACATATAACATCACCTCCGCATCACAGGGTCTTTCGGGCAAGGACAGCGTAAGAATCGCAGGCGGTAATATTACCGTTACATCCGGAACGGACGGAATCCACAGCGAAAACACAGACGATACCGAAAAGGGATATGTATATATCTCAGGCGGTACGCTGAACATCACAAGCGGCAAGGACTGCATTGACGCATCGGGTACGGTTGACATAAAGGACGGAACATTCACACTTAAGGCAGGAGGCGGTTCGTCCGAAAAGACAAAAGGCGACAGCACCGAGTCATATAAGGGCATAAAGGCTGACGGTGTGCTGACAATATCGGGTGGTACGTTTGATATTGATACGCTTGACGATGCAATCCACAGCAACGCAGACGTTACGGTATCGGGCGGTACGCTTGACATAAGCACGGGCGACGACGGCATTCACTCCGGCAACAACACAGTTGTCAGCGGCGGCGAAATCAACATTGAAAAATGCTATGAAGGTCTTGAAGGTCAGACGGTAACGGTCAGCGGCGGCAAGGTAACACTTACGTCATCGGACGATGGAATCAATGCCGCAGGCGGCGACAATCAGGGCGTGGGCGGAGGCTTCGGCCCCGACTCATTCTCAGCCGACAGCGAAGCTAAAATTACTATAACGGGCGGTGAAATACACGTCAGTGCAAGCGGCGACGGACTTGACTCGAACGGCGATATTGAAATATCGGGCGGTACGGTTTATGTATACGGTCCTACAAGCAATGGTAACGGCTCGCTCGATTATGAAAATAACGCTGTGATAACAGGCGGTACGGTAATTATGGCAGGCTCAAGCGGTATGGCTATGAACTTCGGCTCGGAGTCAACGCAAGGTTCGATACTTGCAAGCACAGGTAACGCAAGTGCGGGAACGACCGTGAAGCTCACCGATTCAAACGGTAATGTAATTGCAGAGTTCACACCTACAGTATCATTCCAGACAGTCGTTATAAGCACTCCCGATATCAAATCTGACGGAACTTATACATTGACAGTCGGGGACAGCACACAGGAGATCACTATGTCGGGCTATATCTACGGCAGCGGCATGGGCGGCGGATTCGGCGGAGGCGGCATGGGCGGACAGCCCGGAGGAAACGGAGGCTTCGGCGGCGGTAACCGTCCAGGCGGTAACAATCAAGGCGGCTTTGCCGGAGGCAATCCTCCTGATATGAACGGCGTTCAGAACGGTAATATGACTGCGAACGCATGATTACAAGTTAAAGTTTATATACACCTTACAGCAGACCCCCCGACAGTTTATCTGTCGGGGGGTCTGCCGAGTAAAAAAAGAGCAACCGCTGTCCTGAAACAGCGGTTGGAATACAAAATAACAGCTTATTCGCTTCTGAGTGCGAGAACAGGATCTTTCTTAGCTGCATAGTGTGAGGGGATAAGTCCTGCGATAAGGGTAAGGAGCATACTGATTATTACCAGTATAACAGCACCCTGCCATGGCAGCACGCACATACCTGAAATGCCTGTAAGACTGTATACTATTGCGTTTGCAGGGATAAGCAGTAACAGTGTTACACCGATACCGATCGCGCCTGCGGCAAAGCCGACAATGAGCGTTTCTGCGTTGAACACACGGGAAATATCTCTCTTGCTTGCGCCCATAGCACGAAGTATGCCGATCTCCTTTGTACGCTCAAGCACGGAAATGTAGGTGATAATGCCTATCATTATAGATGATACAACCAGTGAGATTGCTACAAAGGCGATAAGGATAACGCTGATAGCGTCAATTATCGTTGATACCGAGCTCATCATAAGACCGACAATATCTGTGTATTCAATCTTGAGGTTTTCGTTGCCGTCGGCTTTGACTTTATCGTTATAAGTGCTGATGATTTCTTCGATTTTTTCCTTTGCGTCAAAGTCCTTGGGGTAGATGTTTATGCGGCTCGGTTCGTCAAGCGACGCAACTCCGAGGAGCGTCATATTTCCGTCATAGGTGGCGTCGGACTCTGTATTCATCTGCTGAGAGAACGCATCGATTATCTGCTGTTCGGTCATACCCATCTGCTGTGCCTGCTGAAGCTGTGACATAATTTCTGCCTGTTGTTCCTCGGGCAGTGTTGCGATATATGCCTTTATATCATCCATTGTGACAGCCTTTTTATCCTCGTCCTTTGCAAATTCCTTGCCGGTGAAAATATCGGTGTCGGGAGAGCTTTTCTGCTCCTTTACAACCTCGCTGTCATTTACCTTGTTTACAAGATACTCTGTAAGCTCGTGAGTGTAGCCTATTGCGGATGACGAGCTTGACGACATAATGCTGTTCTCTTCGGGCTTTATAATGCCGACAACCTTTATAGGCTCGGCATCCTCGACAACCTTTGTCATATAAATCTTGTCATCGCTCTTGTCTATCCATACACCGTTTTCTTTTTCATAAAATTCGGGGTTGGTTACCAGTCTGAATTCAAGTCCGAGAAGCTCGTCGTAGGTGTAGGTCTGTAATTTGCTTGTGAAGTCGACCTTTTCGTTATTGTTGCTCATAGCGCTTTTTACTGCATTGACAAGCTCGTCGCTGTCCATAAGTCCCATACAGTAAAGGCTGTAGTCGGAAATCTCGTTATCCTTGTTTACCATTACGACAACTTCATTGTAAGCACTCGGCATTCTTCCTGCAAGCACCTTGTACTGCTCGTTTAACAGCTTATCATTGTCAAGAAGCTCTGTCCAGGTGTCATAGCTTGTGCTTACAACGTTGCTCATAAGCTGTGAGTCGTACATTGCGTTAGTCATACCCATATCTTCAAACAGGGTAGCGGGGTTTACCTGAATTATGCCTTTATCCTTATCGTTTCTGAAAATATTGAGCGGAGTGGAATAGCTATACTTTATATCGCTGACATAATCGTTTATCTCTTTTCCGTCATTTTCAAGATAAGTCTTGAAGCTCTTTAAATCATTGGCTTTAAGCTGAGTGAGCATGGTGTTTACCATATTGCCCATTATATTGTTTGAATGTATCTTTCCGTCATCGCTACTGTCGCTCTTGTTGTCTTTCATCATTGAGGTCATCATAGAAGACATATCCATTGCGTTGCGTTCAATAGCTATAGGATAACTTGCAAGGGTTTCTTCCTCGACCGATTTTATATAAAGCTGTGCGCCGCTTGATATTGACAGAATAAGCGCAATGCCGATAATGCCTATACTTCCCGCAAAAGAGGTCATAAACGTTCTGCCCTTTTTGGTCATTAGGTTGTTTAAACTCAGTGACAGTGCAGTAAAGTATGACATTGACGGTTTCTTTATCTTCTTTTCCTTGCCTTTTTTATTCTCGATAGGCTCGACAATATTACGGTCATAAGGGTTTGTGTCATCGACTACCTTACCGTCAAGAAGTCTTATGATTCTGTTGGAATATTTCTCGGCAAGTTCCGGGTTATGAGTTACCATGATAATGAGCTTGTCTTTCGATATTTCCTTTAAAAGCTCCATTATCTGAATGCTTGTTTCACTGTCAAGTGCGCCTGTCGGCTCATCGGCAAGCAGTATGTCCGGCTCGTTTACAAGCGCTCTGGCAATTGCAACTCTCTGCATCTGACCGCCCGACATCTGATTGGGCTTTTTCCTGAACTGGTCGCCAAGACCTACCTTTATAAGTGCGTCCTTTGCTCTCTGTCTTCTTTCGGCTTTTGATACGCCTGATAGTGTCAGTGCAAGCTCGACATTTGCCAACACTGTCTGGTGAGGAATAAGGTTATAGCTCTGAAATACGAAACCTATCGAATGATTACGGTAAGTATCCCAGTCGGCGTTTTTGAATTCCTTTGTTGATTTTCCGCCGATTATAAGGTCGCCGTCCGTATATCTGTCAAGGCCGCCGATAATATTCAGAAGCGTTGTTTTTCCACATCCGGACTGACCGAGTATCGATACAAACTCGCTTTCACGGAAGTCTATGCTGACGCCTCTCAGTGCGTGTACCTTTTCGTCGCCGACTTTATAATCCTTGGTTATGTTTTTCAGCTGAAGCATAGTTTTGTCCTTTTCGTTATTAATTGATTCAAACGGCTTTTGCCGTAGATTTATCTGAAAGTTTGCAGCTTATTTTAAGGCTGCTGTGTTAACCGCATTTAAACTTTTCTTTTTCTTATCTTCTTTTTCCTTGTTTTCTATCGGAAGATAAACCGTAAACTGAGTGCCTTTATAAAGTTCGCTCTTGACCCGTATTCTGCCTCCGCACAGCTCAACTATACGTTTTACCATAGCAAGACCCAGACCGTTTCCGCCTGTTGCGTGTGAGCTGTCGCCCTGATAGAATTTTTCAAAAATACGTTCGGTAGTAGCCTTATCCATACCGATGCCGTTATCGGTGATACGCACTCTTACTTCCTGTTCATTCTTCGGGTTGATATCAAGCTTAACTTCAATTGTACCGCCCTCAGGTGTATACTTTATAGCGTTACCGATAACATTCAGCCACACCTGTTTCAGCATTTCGCTGTTGCCGTAATAGGTAATCTCGCAAAGGTCAGGTATAACCTCCTGGTTCTTTTCTCCCCATTGTCCCTGTAATTGCAGAACGCACCTGCGCAGTTCCTCATCGAGCGAGAATTCTTTTTTGTCGGTGATTATTTCCTGGTTTTCGAGCTTACTGAGCATAAGAATATTACTTGACATATTTATGAGCCGCTGCGACTCGTTTATGATTATATCGATGTATTCCTGTTCCTGCTCCTTTGTAAGACCGCCTTTTTTAAGCTGTTTTGCGAAGCCGTATACGGAAACCATAGGAGTTTTGAATTCGTGTGAGAAGTCGTTTATGAAGTCATTTCTGAAAAGCTCGGTATTGCTAAGCTCCTTTACCATTATGTTGAAGTTTTCCTGTATATGCGAAAGTTCGCTGTTTCCGTTTTCCTCAAGTCGTACAGTAAAGTCGCCCTTTGATACTTTAAGCAGACCTTCCTTGAGGTCGTTGAGCGGGCGGAGCAATATACCCGAAAGCATAGCAGACAGTATACTGCCGATTATTATACAGGCGCACAGCATAATAAACGGCAGGAGCATAGGTACTACTCCTATGTGCTTCATCAGTCCGAATGCGTCAAGTATATTGAATATCAGCACGCAGATAACGCCTGCCGATACCATTATGAAGAATACGAACAATACAACATAGGTGTTTATGGAGCGCAGTCGCTTTTCCTCATCACTGATTTTTCTGTGCATCAGAATCCTCCTGATACTTAATGCTGTTTCAGAACAGCCTTGTAGCCCAGTCCCCTGACTGTAACTATCTCGAAATCCGGGTTGTTGTGGAATTTGTCACGCAGACGGTTTATGTGTACATCTATAGTACGCTCGTCTGTTTCTGTTTCCATATCCCACAGCTCGTCCATAAGCTGTCGGCGGGTAAATATCTTGTTCTGATAGCTCAGAAGCTTGAACAGCAGCATGAACTCCTTGTTCGGAAGTTCATATGTATTGCCGTCGCTTGTCACTGTCAGTGCGTCATAGTCAAGCACTGTGTTTCCTGCGTGAAGCTTGTGTTCGTTTGCAATATTACTGCGACGAAGCAGTGCTGAGATACGAAGAAGCATTTCCTCATCGTCAACAGGCTTTACCATATAGTCGTCAGTGCCTGCACGGAAGCCTGCAATCTTATCTGCAGAGGTCTCTCTTGCCGTAACCATAAGCACAGGCGTATTACAGCCGCCCTCACGGAGCGTTTTTACAAACTCATAACCGTCCATTCTGGGCATCATTACGTCAAGCAGTATAAGGTCGACGTGCTGTCTGTCAAGTATATCAAGTGCGTCAATGCCGTCAACGGCAGGTACAGGCTCATATCCGTTCTGCTTGAGTACGGTGCACATCAGTTTTCTTGTATTTGTATCATCCTCTGCGACCATTATATGAAACATATTATTTCCTCCGTTTTCTTTAACCGTATTTAATTATCTAATTATATTCTTCTTGATTTAACCGAATATTAAGCGATAACCGATATATGCAGAATGCCCTTGGCTTTTATGCTAAGGGCATATCTGTATTTTATATATTCAGAAGATACGAAAGGGTATCGCCTATTTCACCGAGTGCATTCTCTGTTGTCATTCCTACAAGTACGTCTGTAGCGCCTTTTTCTACGCAGAAGTCAGCCACGTTGAAATTACAGTAGCGCACATCTATAACGTATATTTCGCTGAATGATGAGGTAAGACAGGGTATCATAGCGCTGGGATAATCGTCTTTCAGTACAACAAGAACTCTGTCATTATTTACATCGGTAGTGATATGCTTTATGTAGCTGTCAGCCACCATGAACAGGCTGTAGAATGCTGTTGTATTGTAGTCTGATCTCGGCATCAGCGGATATTCAAACTGATATTCGTAGTCTTCGTTGTAGTAATCTGTTGTGTACTCGTTTTTCGGAACATAATAGGTGAATGTTTCGCCCTCGTACATAAGTCCTTCATACTGGGTTGCCGCATAGACAGAACCGAGGCAGTCCTCTTCATACTTGTCATAGTCCGACAGCTTCGCAAAGTTTACGCCTGCCGATTTTGCAAAACTCTGAGCCGCATAATAAGCTCCGAGCTGTTGCCAGTGACAGTCGCGCAGGAAGAACAGATTCTCTTTCTGATGCGGGAGAAGCGCATTCATAGTGTCTATGACCTTGATATTCTTGTCCAGCATATTTGAGATATATTCCGAATCGCTCAGTTCCGTATACTTTGTCTTTTCAAGTTCTGCAGGAGTTATAAACGTATTCTGGGTAAGTGCAAGCATACTGTATACATTTGCATCGGGAAGCAGTGTTTTCAGTGTGTTGAGGGTATTTGCATAGTCCTCGGCATTGTCACGGTTTCCATTGTAGAGCTGTGCTCCGTATATTGTGTCGCCGCTCTGATATACAAGCTGTGAGCCCTCTTCATAAAGCACCTGCGCATCGGGGTCTGAGGGCGCTATATACACGTTTTCGGGCTTAGACGAATTACTGCTTTCATCGGGTTTGGAGCTTGTTTCGGCTTTGGAAGTGTCAGCCTTGCTGTCATTCGAGTTATCCTTTGACGAGGTTTCGTCTTTGCTTTCCGGAGCATCGCTTGATGTATCGGACGGAGCAGGGGTAACAATAGCGATAGGCTTAGTGGATGCAGTTGTAACCTCGGTCTGTGATGAACCGCTGTTCACCTGCGAAACGCTGCCCTTGATCTCCGCACCGTTTATTGAAAAACCGAACAGCGAGCGGAAGCCTGCACCGATAGATTTGAAGGTATCTCTGAACGGTACGGTATCATTGAAGAAATAGCTTATATCCTCTGTATAGTCACCGTTCCAGTAAGTGTCCCATGTAAACTTGGGAAATGTGGCAAGGTTACGTTTTTCCGATTCCGATACAGTCGGGCGGGGGAGTACAAGCAGTCCGACAGCCACTACAGCAAAGAATACCGTGCATACGCCGATATTTATCCTTAACGCAAGTTTCTTCTTGCGTTCGTCATCGGTCAGCGGCTTGCTTTCCTGCTGAGCTTTTTCTTCCTTATCCTGCTTTTCGGGTTTGACTTTGATCTGTTTTTCAGTCCTGGCAGGCTTTTCCGACTTGGCGGAAATTACCGTTTTTTTGTCGTTCAAGCCCTTTTCGGAATGAGTGTTTTCGTTTTTTACGATTTTGTCGGATTTTTCGTGTTTAGCTTTTTTTGACTCGTGGCTTTTCTGAGCTTCCATCTTGCGACGGTATATCTCATTGAGCTCTTCAAGCTCCTTGTCGTCGATATGGTCTGACATTGTTACTCACTCCTTTCTCAGAACTGCCAGTAGATAAACGGGTTGTTGGTAGCGTTTACAAGCAGTATACTGCTCAGCGCAAACACTGCCACATTGAGCACCGTCTGACCTACCGAGGTTGCAAGGTAAAGATTCATACTTTCAAGCTTCTTTTTAATCGCCGGTACAACAGGCATACAAAGCACAATGCTGACAATAACAAGCCATGCGTTTGCCATCATATTCTGTGTTGAGATCTGGTCAACAAACGAGTTGCCGTTCATTCCGACAAGGTTTCCGAGAAATGTGCCAAGCTTGCCTAAATCGGTGAAGTAGAAGATACCGAAACCCACAACGACTACTATCGTATTGTATATATGCGCAAGCGCCCTGGGCATTTTCCTCATGTTCTTGTTGCCGATAGTACGCTCTATAAGAATGAACAGTCCGAAGTAAAGACCCCATATGATGTAGTTCCAGTTTGCGCCATGCCAGAAGCCCGTGCAGAACCATACGAGAAAGAGGTTGAGGTACTTTCTTCTCTTGCCGAATATAGGCACATAAAGAAGATAATCACGGAAGAATGTACCGAGTGAGATGTGCCATCTCTGCCAGAATTCCGTAATATTCTTGCTGACGAACGGATAGCGGAAGTTTTCGTCAAAGTGGAAGCCGAATATGCGTCCAAGACCTATCGCTATATCGGAATATCCGGAGAAGTCGAAGTAAACCTGCATAGCGTAGGCTATTACCGTGTACCACGTTCCGACAACGGACAAAGACGCAAGATCGCCGGTCTTGAAGAACGTATCGACGATAGTGCTGAGGTTGTTTGCAAGGATGACCTTTTTACCAAGACCCATGCAAATCCTTGTGATACCCTCGCTTACATCGGCAGAGGTTATAACTCTGTTGTCTATCTCGTTTTCGATTACGGCATAGCGGACAATAGGACCTGCGACAAGCTGGGGGAACATTGAGATGTACATGAGCAGTTTGTACCAGCTTTTCTGTACCTTTATCTTGCCCCAGTAGCAGTCAAGAATATAAGAGATTATCTGGAATGTGAAGAAACTTATACCTATTGGCATTTCTATGTGCGGGACGGGCAGATCAACGGGACTTATTGCGTTGAAGTTTTCAACAAAGAAGCCTGTATACTTGAAGAACATCAGAAGCCCTATGTCGAATATAAGTGCACAAGCTGTTACTGCTGTAGCTTTCTTTGTGTCACGGAACTTATCTATAAGCAGCCCCGCAAAGTAGTTTACCGTGACGCTTCCGACAAGCAGGAACACCCATACGGGTTCTCCCCATGCGTAGAATATCATTGAGAATACGATAAGCACCCAGTTGCGGTATACTGTCTTACGGCAGATGAAATATGCTATAAAGCACAGCGCCATAAAGAAGTACAGGAAAAATAAATCGGCGAATATCAACTGTATCGTCCTTTCTTTTGCAGCTTTAATGTCTGTATTTTTGCGTCTGTCTGATTTCAGGCAAACCCTTTTCAGTATATTATTATACTATATCGAAAGCGCTATGTCAATTTCAATCCGCCCCGACATTATCCGAAAAAATGGCGTCCGGACTGCCGTTTATTGTGACAAATAACCACTTGTCCCGGTAATATAAAAATCGCTCCCGAAAAATCGGGAGCGACTGAAAAAAACATTATTGATTTGTTTCGTTGTTGCTGTTATCAACGTTATCGCCGATAACCTGAGCAGTATCTTCAGAAACTGCGGATGCAGCATCGTTTTCGTTCTGAACAGGTGCGCCCGTGTTATCGTCAAGCGGTTCGCCATTCATAAGCTTGTAGAAATCCTCGCCGTCGATCTTTTCGTGTTCCATAAGGTAATGAGCAACCTTGTCGAGCTGATCTCTGTGATTTAAAAGTATCTGCTTTGCGTTTTCATAGCTTGTGTCTATAAGCTCGCGGATCTCGCCGTCAATTTCTGCCGCAACGTTTTCGGAGTAGTTTCTGCCCTGAGAATAATCTCTGCCGAGGAATACTTCAGAGTTATCGTGTCCGTATACGATAGGACCGAGCTTTTCGGAGAAGCCGTATCTTGTTACCATGCTTCTCGCAAGGTCGGTAGCACGTTCAATATCGTTGCTTGCGCCTGTCGAGATTTCGTCAAGCACAATCTTTTCGGCAACACGTCCGCCGAGAAGAACAATAATCTCTTCTTCCATCTGTGTCTTGCTTCTGAAGCTCCTGTCATGCTCGGGGAGCGACATTGTGTAGCCGCCTGCCATACCTCTGGGTATGATAGAAACCTGGTGTACGGGGTCCTGCGTCTTGCAGTGGAACGTGCAGACAGCGTGACCTGCCTCGTGGAATGCCGTAAGGCGCTTTTCGTCTTCGCTGACAACCTTCGACTTCTTTTCGGGACCTGCAACCACCTTGATGGTAGCTTCTTCTATATCGGGCTGTGTGATAGCCTTTCTGTTGTTTCTTGCCGCAAGCAGAGCCGCCTCGTTTACAAGGTTTGCAAGGTCTGCACCGGTAAATCCTGCCGTACCCTTTGCGATAGTGGCAAGACTGATATCGGGCGCAAGCTTTTTATTCTTTGTATGAACACGAAGGATCGCCTCTCTGCCCTTTATATCGGGATATCCGACAGTAATCTGTCTGTCAAAACGACCGGGACGGAGCAGTGCGGGGTCGAGAATATCACGTCTGTTGGTAGCCGCAATAACTATTACGCCCTGATTGTCAGTGAAACCGTCCATCTCAACGAGTAACTGGTTGAGCGTCTGCTCACGCTCATCGTGACCGCCGCCAAGACCGGTACCTCTCTGACGACCTACTGCGTCAATCTCGTCTATGAAGATAATAGAAGGTGTGTGTTTCTTCGCCTGGTCGAACAGATCCCTTACACGGCTCGCACCGACGCCGACGAACATTTCAACAAAGTCCGAACCGCTTATGGAGAAGAACGGAACGTTTGCTTCACCTGCAACAGCCTTTGCAAGTAACGTCTTACCAGTACCGGGAGGACCCAGCAGAAGAACGCCGCGCGGAATTTTGGCGCCAAGCTCCTGATACTTTCTGGGGTTTTTCATGAAGTCGACGATCTCACTCATCTCTTCCTTTTCTTCTTCGGCACCGGCAACATCAGCAAACGTTATTTTAGGACCGTTTGCAGGCTGAGTTCTGGCGTTTGCCTTTGAGAACTGCGACATCTTTCCGCCGCCGCCTGCCTGACGCATGATGACAAATGTAAAGCCGATCATCAGTGCAACCATAAGCAGATAAGGCAGGAAGCTCAGTAAGAATGAGTTGTCGGAAACGGGGTAGAAGTCCTCAACGAGCGGACTGTCGGGATTCTTCTCGTTATATGCCTTTCTGTAGCCCTGCGTATCCTGCAAGAACAGGCTTACATTCGGTACAGAGTACTTATACTTCTTTGTACTGTCGCTCTTTAATGTGTACTGTAATTCGCCTGAGCCTAAATCAAGCGTATAGCCTGAAACGTTGTAGTTGTCAAATTCGCTTATCACCTGCGAATATCTTGTACGTTCGCCCGGTGTTGCGCTCATCTGGAGCATTGTCACCATACCTATGACAAGCAGAACGATAACTGCAAGGTAAATGAAAATGCCTTTGAATTTGTTGTTCTGATTCATCAGTTTCCCTTTCTGTCGGTCGTATCTGCATATTGCACCCGACCGTCTTTACGGTTATATTATTACGGCTGCTTAGTTGCCTGTGATCAGCGTGCCTCGACCTTGAGCTCACCTATGTAAGGAAGATTCCTGTAAAGCTGAGCGTAATCCAGTCCGTAGCCCACTACAAATACATCGTCAACGTCAAAGCCGATATAGTCAGCTTTTATAACTTCGGATTTTCTTACCTTCTTGTTGAGAAGAGTACACACCTTTATTGACGCCGGTTCTCTTTTAAGGAAGAGATCCTTTACAAATTTAAGCGTCTTTCCGCTGTCGAGTATATCTTCAACGAGTATAACGTGTTTGCCCTTGATATCCGCAGTAATATCCTTTGTGAGCTTAAGCTCACCGGATGTTGTACCGTTTCCGTATGACTGTACCGTTACAAAGTCAAGTCTTGTGTAAAGATCGATATTCTTCATAACGTCAGATAAGAACATAAACGAGCCTTTAAGTATACCTATTATTGTTACTTCCTCGCCCTTATAGTCCTCGGTGATCTGTTTTCCTATCTCTTCGGCTCTTTTCATAAGCTCTTCGCTTGTGAAAAGCACTCTTTCAATATCATTGTGTATGCTTTTTTCCAAGTCTTGTTTCTCCGTCTTTTTCTTTATCATAAATAATACATCGCTTATGTTAAATAAATATTAAGCGATTGGAACAAAATCCGCAATACTGCAATTATAGCACGAATGCCCTCGAAAAGCAACGGTGATAATCACTTTTAAGCTGTTTATCACATTAATTTCGTCTGAATTTCTCACGGTCAGTCATAACAAACAGCTTTTTCTTTCTTATCATCACGAATTTGAACTGACACGGATTTATCTTTCCCTGTCTTGCTCTTATAATTCCTACGCAGCTTTCAACCGCTTTCATATTAGGCGGTATATCGTTATCTTTGAAAATCATAGTGACTATACGTCGCAGTATACATTCGTCAGCCGTATACAGCACGTTGACATCATACTTATCATCTGCCTTATGCGCCTTTTCCATAAGCTCCGAAGCGATTTTGTCAAGATATCTGTCGTCATCAAAAACAGACTGCGACAGTCTGCTTATTGCACTGAAAAGTGCAGGATTTATTTCTTTCAGCAGCGGTACGACCTTATGCCTGATCTTGTTCCGGGTATAATCGTCCGACAGATTTGTACTGTCTGTGACATAATCAAGCGAGTTTTCCGCACAGTACTCTTCGATTTCCTCACGGGTATTGTACAACAGCGGACGGATTATATTGTCACGCTTTGCGGGAATTCCGCATATACCTGAGAGTGCAGTGCCTCTGACCATATTTATGAGAATGGTCTCGCAGTTATCCGATGCGGTGTGGGCGGTCGCTATCAGCCTGCCCTTGCTTATGCTTTCAAAAAAATCATATCTCAGTCGTCTTGCACATTCCTCAAGGCTGTCGTGCTTCTGCCTGAGGTCGTTTACCTTTATGCTTGCCACATACAGCGGAATATCGAGAAATCTGCACATTCTGCGGACAAATCTCTCGTCCCCGTCGCTCTCCTCGCCACGCAGATTATGATTTACGTGGCAGGCGGCAAGCGAAAAGCCGAGTTCGTCTTTCAGCGAATACAGTACATACAGCAAAGCAACGCTGTCTGCGCCGCCGCTTACCGCCGCAATTACAGTATCGCCCTTATTTATCATCGAATACCGTTCTATAGTATTTTTAACGGAAATTTTCAAATTACTGCTCGGCATGGACATACTCCACATCTGTAAATCTTGTGTACTGACCGTCCCATATCATATTTACGTCGTTTGTTTCGCCGTGACGATTCTTTGCAACTATACACTTGCAGGCTCTCTGATCCTCTGCCTCTTTGTTATAATAGCTGTCACGGTACAGGAACAGAACTATATCTGCGTCCTGCTCGATAGAACCCGAATCACGCAGGTCTGACAGCATAGGGCGCTTGTCGTCCTTTTTCTCGGCTGAACGTGCAAGCTGTGACAGTACTATTATCGGAACATTAAGCTCTTTCGCCATTATCTTGAGGTTTCGTGTCATTTCCGAAATTTCGTTTACACGGTTAAGATCTCTTCTGCCCGAAGAAATAAGCTGAAGATAGTCTATTACTATCAGTCCGAGATTATCGACACGGCGTAGCTTTGCCTTCATTTCATTGACCGTTATCGCCGAGCTGTCGTCTATGTAGATATTCATATTCGACAGTACGAATGCGGCGTCGGCAAGATTTCTCCACTGCGCAGGGTCAAAACGTCCGGTAGACATAAGCTCGCTCGAAATTCTGCCCTCTGAGGACAGCATACGTTTTACAAGCTGTTCCTTTGACATTTCGAGATTGAATACACAGATTGTTTTATCAGGGTGATATTTTGCAACGTTAGTTGCCATGTTCATGGCGAACGATGTTTTACCCATACCGGGACGTGCCGCAACTATCAGCAAATCAGATTTATTCAGTCCGTGTATGTACTTATCAAGCGACGGAAATCCGGATTTCAGTCCCTGTATACCCTGCTTGTCGGGGTTTGCACAAAGCTCGGACAGCTCGTTCAGTATTCCTACAACTATACCGTTAAGCTTAGTAAGACCTTTTACCTGATTTTCATTTCGTACCTCGTATATTCTCTTTTCCGCAAGTTCAAGCAGGGTGGAGGTTTCTGCCTGCCCCTCGTTTGCGTTTTCGAGAATATCTCCTGCAATGCTTATAAGAAGTCGTCTTGTGTACTTATCCTCGACTATCTCGATGTATCTGTCAATGCTCGATATGCTCGGGACGGTTTCCATAAGCTTTACAAGATATGTGCGTCCCTCTTCCTGCGACTCAAAGACATTCTGCTTCATGCAGTTTTCGAGCACGGTTACCACATCTATGCTGTCGCTTGCAGCAAACATCTGCGTCATAACAGTGTATATGTCGCTGTGCATTTTGACATAGAAATGTTCGGGGTGAAGTTTTGCCGATGCCTTAGGCATATTTGCATTGCCGTCAAGCAGTATAGCGCCGAGTACGGATTGCTCTGCGTCAAGACTGTACGGGAGATTTGCTCCCGTAAGCTCAATATCAGCCATTATTCTTCCTCAACCTTTACGCTGAACTGTGCAACGATACCCGTAAACAGTCTTGCTTCTGCGCTGAAAGTGCCGAATGTCTTGATATCGCTCTTTGTTACTATCTTTCTCTTGTCAACGTCAAAGCCGAAATCACGTTTGATAAGCGCACTTATATCCTTGCCTGTGACAGAGCCGAACAGCTTTCCGCCCTGACCTGCTTTAGCCTTGAATGTAAGTACCTTGCCGTCGATAGTTTCCTTTATCTTCTTTGCGTTAGCCGCCTCAACGTCCAGCTTGTGCTGTGCGGACGCCTTCTGCCCTTCGAGGTGGTTAAGGTTCTCGTTTGTAGCCTCGACCGCAAGACCCTTCTTTATAAGGCAGTTTCTTGCATAAGCGTCCTTTACTTCCTTTACCTCGCCCTTCTTGCCTGAGCCTGCCACGTCCTGTGTGAAAATTACCTTCATTTTATATCGTCCTTTCTTTTAACTGCGCTGTGCAGTCTTGTTATCGTTTGAATTTACCTTTATAAGGCTTAAATAGTAATCGTCAATTGATTTTTTCAGCACTTCAAGCGCTTCGCTGAGTGTCTCGTTTTTAAGCTGTGCGCCTGCCATAGTCTGATGACCGCCGCCGCCCAGAGCTTCCATTATAAGCTGGACGTTTAAGTTGCCCATACTTCTTGCACTTATTGATATCTCATTGCTCATTGTCTTGTACAGCACGAACGATGCGTCAACGTTCTTGATAGTCAGCAGCTCATCTGCCGCCTGGGGAGCAACAATTCTGAGGTCGTCCGCATAGAAGTCGCACGGAGCGATAGCGCACTTGCGGTATATCTCCGCTTCCGCTACTATCTGGGTCTTTCTCTTGTAGCTGTCTATCGAGCTTGAGAACATCTTCTTTACGGTTATCGTATCTGCACCCATCTTACGCAGTACAGCCGCCGCCTCAAATGTTCTTACGCCCGTTTTCATAACGAAATTCTTTGTGTCAAGCATAATGCCTGCAAGCAGACATTCAGCTTGTACGGCTCTGAGCTTTCCTGCTTCGCCGAAATACTGTATCAACTCCGTTACCATTTCAGATGCGGAAGACGCATACGGTTCGTGGTGGAATATGACCGCATTGTCTATGTAGTTTACCATCTTCCTGTGGTGGTCGATGACAACTACCTTCTTTGCCTTTTCGTAAAGCTCCTTGCTTTCAATTATCAGCGGATTGTGTGTGTCGCAGATGATCAGCAGTGAGTTATCTGTGAGTTCTTCGATAGAGTCCGACGGTTCTCTGAACAGCGGTTCTTCTCCGTCAACGTGGGGAAATCTGTCGATAAGCACCTTTGCGAGAGATGTGCTGTAGTCGCAGACTGCCCATGCACTCTTGCCGAGGTTTCGTATCGCACAGGTAAGACCGACAGAAGAGCCGACACTGTCAAGGTCGCTGTACTTGTGTCCCATTATGAATATTCTGTCCGCATTGTCAACAAGCTCAAGCAGTGAGTTTGCGATAATTCGTGTCTTTACCTTTGTATGGCGTTCAACACCTTTTGAAACGCCGCCGTAGAACTCAAAGCCGTTTTCGGTCTTTACAGCCGCCTGATCGCCGCCTCGTCCGAGAGCCATTTCAAGTGCCTGACGTGCGAACTGTTCGCTTTCTTTAAGAGTCTTGCCGGTTCTGCCGATACCTATCGACATAGTGACATTGAGCCTGTCGTTTACGAATATTTCTCTTGCCTTGTCAAGAATTTCGACTTTGTTGCTCAGGATCTCCTGTAAGTGTCTTTCCTCAATCACCGCTATAAATCTGTCCGATGCGTTCTTTCTGAGTACGCCGGTCGTCTGTCCCGCAAAATCTTCAAGCAGCTTGTCTATCTGTACCGAAACGTGAGCCTTTTCGCTTTCAAGGCAACCGCTTATAAGCTCTTCGTAGCCGTCCACCATAAACAGTATAACAACTGGCTGTGAGAGCTTTTTCTCGGTTTTGAGCGCTGTAATATCGGTGATATTCTTGAAGAACAGCAAGGTTAGCTCCTTTGCTTCTTCTTCATCAGGAACTCTTGCAAACACCTGATATACGCTGTCCTTATATGTTATCGTAACACCGTTGTCGGTGAAAAAATCAGCCGCAGGTATATCCGTGATATCTGACAGCTCCTTGCCGTACTCACAGCATTCGGGAAACTCCTCGGTGAACTTTCCGTTTGTCCATACGATTCTTCCCGCACTGTCGATGATCACGGCAGACATAGGAAAGTTGTGTACCGACATATGCATTTTCGCTTCAAGCTCATCGTCTATTCGTGCATAGTACTGGAAAGTTTTTCTTGTTACCTGTATGAGCTTACCGATAGCAAAGCCGCCGATAAGAACCACAAACGGCGCAGACAGCCAGAATACATTTATATCCTTTGTGTATATATAGCCCTGCATTATCACCAGTGCGATAACCAGTGCCGAAACCGATATGACAAGTCCGCCGTCACGATAAAAATTCTTCACTTTCCGCGCCTCCTTTGCTTTTTACGATTATACTTCCATTATAATAGGCAGTATCATAGGATTCCTCTTGGTTCTCTGGAATATGAAGTTGCCAAGCTCATCCCTTACGTTAGACTTTATATTGCCCCATTCTCTGATGTTCCTGTCTGCACAAGTCTGGAGCGTTTTCTTGACAAGCTGTTTAGCCTCATCCATAAGCTCCTCGGATTCCCTGACATATACAAATCCTCTTGATACGATATCGGGTCCTGCGGCTACCATACCTGTTTCACGGTTGATAGTAGTTACAACTACAATAAGACCGTCCTCGGACAGATGCTTTCTGTCACGCAGTACGACCGAGCCGACATCGCCGACGCCAAGACCGTCGACCAGCACCTTTCCTGCAGGCACCTGACCTACTATCTTCATTTCAACGCTGTCGGTTTCGACTACCTGACCGATATTCAGAAGGAATATATTTTCTTCGGGTATGCCCATCTTTATTGCAAGACCCTCGTGCTTTTTCATATGCTTGTATTCGCCGTGGATCGGTATAAAGAACTTCGGCTTTGTCAGCGCAAGCATCATTTTAAGCTCGTCCTGGCAGGCATGACCCGAAACGTGCACCTCGTACATAGCCTCGTATACGACCTCTGCACCCTGCTTCATCAGCTCGTTTACGAGCTTGCCGACAAACTTCTCGTTGCCCGGTATCGGAGTAGCCGAAATAATGATAAGGTCGCTCGGTGTTATAGATACCTGTCTGTGATCTCCCGATGACATTCTCGAAAGTGCGGAAAGCGGTTCGCCCTGGCTTCCGGTTGTGATAATTACCATTTTTTCGGGAGGATATTTGTTTACATCTTCTATATCTACAAGCATACCCTGAGGTACCTTGATATAATTGAGTTCAATTGCGGTAGTAAGCACGTTGAGCATACTTCTGCCCGAAACGGCAACCTTTCTGCCCCATGCCTCCGCATTGTTGATAATCTGCTGTATTCTGTGAATGTTTGAGGAGAATGTGGCAACGATTATTCTCTTGCCGTCAGCCCCTGCAAACAGACTCTTGAAGCTCTCTCCGACCTTTCTTTCTGTAGCCGTATAGCCCGGACGCTCTGCATTCGTGCTTTCTGAAAGCAATGCGAGAACACCCTTGTTTCCAAGTTCGCCGAACCTTGCAAGGTCAATTATACCGCCCTCGATAGGCGTATAGTCGACCTTGAAGTCGCCGGTGTGCACTATCACGCCTGCAGGCGTATGCACTGCCATGGCGCAGGCGTCGGGTATAGAGTGGTTTACTCTGATAAATTCAACGCTCATACAGCCCATTCTGACGTTCTGACGGGGTACAACCACGTTCAGTGAGCACTGCGACAATATGCCGTGCTCACGGAGCTTGCCCTCTACAAGTCCGAGAGTAAGTCTTGTGCCGTATACGGGTACGTTTATCTTTTTGAGGAAGTAGGGGAGTGCGCCGATATGATCCTCATGACCGTGGGTGAGTACCACGCCCCTAATCTTTTCCTTGTTCTTTTCAAGGTAGGTGAAATCGGGTATAACAAGGTCTACGCCGAGCATATCATCGTCGGGGAATGCAAGTCCGCAGTCAATGATGAAAATATCGTTACAGCACTCATAAACATAAATATTCTTGCCTATCTCATTCACACCGCCGAGCGACATTATCCTTACAGGCGTTTTTCTGCTGTCTTTCTTGTCGTCCTCGGCAAAGAAAGAGGGATATTCCTGCTTTCTTGTTTCCTGCTTGTTGTCGTTCTTGCCTGAGTGAGGTCTGTTGTCGGTGAGGACAGGCTTCTTGTTGTTTTTGTTATCGGTCAGAACAAGCTTCTTTTCGTTTTGCCTGTTATCGGTAAGCACGGGTTTCTTTTCGCTTTTTCTGTTGTCTGTAAGCACAGGCTTTTTACCGCCTTGCCTGTTGTCTGTAAGCACAGGACCTCTTTTATCGGTAAGCACCTTCTTGCCGCCGGTTACAGGCTTTGTATTCCTTATTGCGTCATTTTCATGGTTTTCGGACGCATTTCTGTCGGTAAGCTTGAACTGCTTGGCAAAAGGGTTTTTCTTACGCTTTGAGTAAGGCTTCGGATTCTTAGGCTTTATGCTTTCCGTTGCTGTCAATAAGTTCTTTGAGTCAATAATTCCCATTTAAAAATACCATTCCTTCCGTCGGACGCTTATATCTTATGTACACGTCCTTACAGACGGAAAAGCGGCAATATATAATCTCGCCCACAAATCAGGCAGTGAATATGCTTGCTTTTATAACACCGGCAAAGGTTATACCTCTGCCAAGGGCATACCTCCCCCTTTTGAAACAAAGCAAAGCTGACCCGTAACCTTTTACAGGTAATTTACAGGCTTTTCACTGCAAGCGGCATTGTCAATATGTCATAAGTACAGTCAGAGTGGTTTTATCTTACAATCCATAAACCCGAAATATACTGACTTTTCGTGCTATCGAAATTAAAATGCTGTGTCATAAGGAAAATATATAATTTCTTTTAGCCGCTTTTCCGTTATTCTTTTGTTTTATAATTTACTTTAAATAAATCCGTTATTCATTCCGCCGCAAACAATAGCCGAGTATGCACAGAAAAATGTCACGCTGTCACCGTGTAAACGGGCAGAAAGCGGTAACTACCGCATTTAACATATATTTTACAACATAACCGCCGGAATGTCAAGAACGCCTTGTGCGAAAAAGCGGTCACATTGTGTATTATAATACCGAAATACTATGTATTTCTTATCGGAAATTTTTTTGATCTCCTGTGCCGTACATATGTCTGCCGTTTATAAAAACAGGTTTCACCACAGTGGAGCGCATAGCATATAATAAACCGGTGAATAAATTGAAAAGGGGTATACGTTATGTATTTCATTGTACTGCGCTCGGCTACTGCCGCCGAGAAGGCACGACGCATTCTCGGCGGTTATAAGATATCATCGTCAACGGGAAAAATAACGACTTCAAAGGGTTGCCGTTTCGGCATTTATACGGAAAACGACCCTGACAAGACCTGCCGTCTGCTTGCGCTCGGCGGACTTGACTGTCTTGAAATAAGAAACGGCGGTGATGCGGGATGATATATCTGGACAATGCCGCTACCACATACCCGAAGCCTGTTTCGGTGCTCCATACAGCGGAAAAGGCACTTTACGATTACGGCGCCAATCCCGGCAGAGCAGGTCACAGGCTTTCGCTGGAAACGTCAAAGCAGGTGTTCAACGCAAGGGAGAAGTGTGCGGTATTTTTTGGCGGAGAAACAGAAAATACCGTGTTTACGCTTAACTGTACCCATGCTATAAATTTCGCACTCAAAGGAGTATGTCAGGCTGTCGGGCATTGCCATGTCATAACTTCCGATCTTGAACATAATTCGGTTATAAGACCCCTGCACGCATTATATAAACAGAAGCGAATAAATTACAGCATAGCAGACAGCGGCGAAAGCGATGGCGAACTGATTGCGTCACTTGAGCGGCTTATCCGCCGTGACACTGCCGTGATCATTATAACCGCAGGCTGTAATGTAAACGGCAGAGTAACTCCGCTTGTTGAAATCGCAAAGCTTTGCAGAAAGCACAATATCTGTCTTATTGCGGACTGCGCACAGGCGGCAGGGGTGATACCGCTCAGTCTGTCTGACGGAATAAATATCATCTGCGCTCCGGGCCATAAGGGACTTTACGGACCTATGGGAACGGGTGTACTCGTAACCGACGGAAAATATCCACTAAGTACGCTTATTGAGGGCGGGACTGGAAGTGCAAGCGGCGATATCAATCAACCTGATTTTCTGCCCGACAGCTTTGAAAGCGGAACTATAAACACGCCCGGCGCAATAGCGCTCGGCAGGGGCGTCGAGTTTGTAAATTCAAAAGGAGTTGAGAGGATCTATTCTCATGAAATGTCACTGTGCGAGCTTTTTATAAAACGCTGTGAAAAAATGAACAGCATTCAAATATACCGTTGTATGAACACAAAGTCGTTGCCTGTGGTATCATTCACGGCAAACGGTGAATCAAGCTCGGTTACGGCGGATATGTTATCGCAGAACGGATTTTATCTGCGCGGAGGGCTTCATTGCAATTTTCTCGCCCATAAAAAGCAGGGAACGCTTGAAACCGGCACGGTGCGTCTTGCCCCGTCTGTTTTCAATACCCGAACCGATATAATACGGCTAACCGACCTTTTATACAGAAAGTACGGTAACAATTAAAAATGCACCTGAGGGACTGTGTACACTGTCCCTCTTTTTTCTGCATAAAAAGTTGCCTTGTTTTTATCACGGCAATGTGCTATACTGTTATTTAAACGCATAATGCGACGTATCAGGAGGTAATATATGGATATACTTAAAATCAAAAATGATATAGTAAACGGAAAAACAGCGCTCGGGATCGAGTTCGGCTCTACAAGAATAAAGGCTGTACTTATCAGCAGTAACAATTCACCTGCGGCAACAGGCTCACATGAGTGGGAAAACAGACTTGAAAACGGCATCTGGACCTACAGCGAAAATGATATTATCACAGGTATGCAGGACTGTTATGCGTCGCTTGTAAAGGATATCGAATCAAAGTATGGGGTTGTGCCGACAACATACGGCTCCGTAGGAATAAGCGCTATGATGCACGGATATATGGCGTTTGACAAAAACGACAAACTGCTCACCCCTTTCAGGACATGGCGCAATACAATGACAGAGCAGGCAAGCGATGAGCTGACGGAGCTTTTCGGCTTCCCTGTGCCTCAGAGATGGAGTATAGCGCACCTTTATCAGTGCATACTCGGCGGCGAAGAACACCTTGCGCATTTAGAGCATCTTACCACACTTGCAGGATATATACATTATCTGCTGATAGGCAGGCGTGTGCTTGGAATAGGCGAAGCGTCGGGAATGTTCCCTGTAGATTCAGCTACGCTTACATATAATTCGCTTATGTCGGAGAAATTTGATAAAATTGCTCGTTCCCACGGCTTTGACAAGCCTGTTTTATCATTGCTCCCGGAAGTGCTCACAGCAGGAATCAATGCAGGCACGCTTACCGAAAGCGGCGCAAAGCTTCTTGATATATCGGGAAATCTTAAAGCCGGAATACCGTTCTGTCCGCCGGAGGGCGATGCAGGAACCGGTATGGTGGCTACAAACAGCGTTGCACCTAGAACGGGTAATGTTTCTGCCGGTACATCTGTATTTGCTATGGTTGTTCTTGAAAAGCCGCTTGCAAAGCTCCATAAGCAGATTGATATGGTAACTACACCATCGGGCGAAGCGGTCGCTATGGTTCACTGCAATAACTGTACATCCGAACTTAATGCGTGGGCGGGTCTGTTTAAGGAATTTGCCGCTGCGGCAGGCTTTGAAATAGATAGCGGCGCACTTTATGAACTGCTGTTCAAAAAGGCGCTCGAAGGCAAAAAGGACTGTGACGGAATGATATCATATAACTATCTTTCGGGAGAACACGTTACAGGATTTGAGCAGGGAAGACCGCTTTTTGCAAGACGTCCCGACGCACATCTCGGGCTTGCCGACTTTATGCGTACCCAGCTTTATACAACGCTTGGTGCACTTAAGACGGGACTTGATATACTGACAAAGGAAGAGCGTGTACCTATAGACAGTGTTACAGGTCACGGAGGCTTCTTCAAGACGGAAAATGTCGGACAGTCGATACTTGCCGCCGCTGTAAATGCACCTGTTACCGTTATGAGTACCGCAGGAGAGGGCGGAGCATGGGGCATGGCGCTTCTTGCGGCATATATGAATGATAAATCCGACATGACGCTTGACAGCTGGCTTGCTGTAAATGTATTCTCGTCTGCTCAGACAACAGTAGTCGCACCCGACCCCGAAGATGTCAACGGCTTTGATAAATTTATGGAAAGCTATACAAAATGCCTTGCGGTTGAACGTTCGGCAGTCGACAATCTTTGATAAGTTCAAGAAAGACCGCACCTTTATATCGGTGCGGTTTTTCTGTTGTTGCGGACATTGATTAAATATTGAATATTCAGCTACGTTGTGATATACTTAAGCCATAAAGATATAAAACTCATAAACCTTGCTTATGATGAATTTTCTAAATATCGGAGGGAATGCCGTGTTTGAAAAAATACCCGTAAAATAAATAACGTCACAGCAAAAAATGTTTGCGCCTATCCGGTGCTTGTTATAGTTATGGTAGTATCAGCACTCGGTGCGTTCGGATAATGAAGTATTTTATGTTGATTATGCTGTAGGTCTTTATCGGCATACCGGGTACAAGCAATCACATCGGAAAACACATAACAATATGTGCTTTTCCAATTACGAAGTGCTTTAACGGGAAAAAGCACAGCAAAGAAGGTACGGGCATCGTTTTTGCGGCAAGTAAATATTGTACCGAGAAGATGAACGGAACGATAAGCGCTGAAAGCGAACACGGAAAATACAGTACATTTTTCTTTACTGTTCATCAGAAAATGTCCTATGATGTTCCGAATGAACAAAACGCTGATAATTCAGCAAATAGCTCAGTGAATTAAACGACCTGTGCAGAATTGACATTGTTTGCTGTAAAAAAGTCAGAATTCCGCTTGTTGACGATAATGATATCGACATATAGAATTATTGCGGTAAACAAAGAAGAATGAACTTTTTTATACTACAGCAGGAAGAGGTAATTGCTTTGGCACAATTTGATATAAAGGATGCTGTACTGAAAAAATGTCTGCTAAAAGAGGACGAAACTGTCATTACCGTGCCTGACGGTGTAACGACCATAGGCAAGGACGCCCTCTGCGGCTTACAGAGCGTTATTGCCGTTACGCTCCCGGAAAGTCTGAAAGTCATAAACGACGGCGCATTCTACGGCTGTTCATCGCTGACTTCTGTCACGTTGCCGGGCAGTGTTGATCGGCTCGGAAGCTGTGCTTTCGCCCAGTGCAGTGCACTCAATACAATATATCTTGATAATAAACTTACGGAAATCGGGAATTCTGCTTTCTGGGGGTGCACAAGCCTTGAAAGTATTGACATTCCTGCAGGCATCACTAAAATAGGGTATAATCTTTTCGGAAGTTGCCTGTCGCTGATATCGGTATCTCTGCCCGATACAGTCACAGAGCTTGATGAGCGAGCTTTCAAAGAGTGTACAAGCCTTGCTTATATCACACTTCCGGATAGTTTGCTTAAAATAGGAAATATGGCATTTCTGAACTGTCACAGCCTGAGATCGGTAAATATTCCCGATAGGTTGGAAAGCATAGGAGAAAAGGCATTCTTTATGTGTGAAAGCCTGAATGAACTTGAGATTCCGGACGGCATAATTTCAGTCGGCGGCGACGCATTTTCCGATTGCGTAAGCGTTACTGTCAGAAGCACAATCAGCGGGAAACCGCTTTATAAAGCAGTTACGGCGACCGACGGATCATCGGCGTACAATTTTATATTGCGTAATATCTGGGACAAAGGCGGTTTTGATTTTACGGCGCAGGATAATTATTTCCCCGCTTTGCAGGACGAAAATCTTCAATATGCGATAGCGTTTTCACGTCTTATGTACAGAGTGAATCTCAGCGCCGCAGCAGAGGAGCATTACCTTGATTTCCTGCATAATAATGCGGAAAACGCCGTACGTTACTGTATTACGCAGGACAGTGCGGAGCTACTTGAAATATGCAAGGAAAACGGCTTGATCACCGCCGGGAATGTAACAGGGCTTATTGAATTTGCAGACGAGCAGGGTAATACCTCTGCCGCCGCATTTCTTCTGACGGTTGCAAACAGTCCGGAACACGACAATTTTTGCAATCTGCTGTCATCACTGGAACTATAAGCCTTATATGTGACTTTTATCGGAGGCTGTTTGTGATATAATTCGGAAAGGAGTTTTCTTTGGTTAAATTTTATTATAAAGACTTCAATCTGCTGAAATGCACACCGGAATCCGATGATACGGAGATCATTGTCCCGAAAGGCATTTTTATGATAGATAAAAATGCCTTTCGGGGGTGCGGTTCAATAAAGCGGATCGTCATACCGAACGGAGTAAAGTCACTTGACTGTACATTCTGCGACTGTGTAAGCCTTGAGGAACTGGTTATACCGTCGAGCGTCACATTTATCGACAGTAAAGCATTTGACGGTACAGGATTTCTTGAAAACCGCAAGGAAGAGTTCGTCAGTGTCGGCGGTATTCTGATGAAATATAACGGAAATGAAGAAAACCTCATTATACCTGACAATATACGTGCAATATCAGCCTGCGTTTTTTATGAATGTAATACGCTTAAATCGGTGAAACTGCCTGATGGTATAAGCGAAATATTTGCCGGTACATTTTATTCCTGCACAAATCTGGAAACAGTTATCATGCCGGACAGCCTTATCAAAATACGTTTATCTGCTTTTGAAAAATGCACTTCTTTGAAAAATGTGATTTTCGGCAGAAATCTTCGTAATATACACGGTGCCGCTTTTGCGGGATGTACCTCGCTGAAGGAGCTGACTATTCCCGATACGGTGCGAGTTATAGAGCAACACGCATTTGCAAACTGTACTTCCCTTGAAAAGGTGACGCTAAGTGAAAATACCTTTATTTCACGGAGAATTTTTTACGGTTGCGAAAAAATACATATTTACTCATCTCAGACAGGCAATGAAATAACCGATTGGTACAACGGGATAACTTATTGAATCGACAAAGGAAGTGATTTTACGGATAAGGAATATGAAAAGGCAAAGGAGCGTGCCGAGAAGCTCTCGGCGCTTGCAACTGACATACTTATGCTGTCCCGCAATACGCTTGCCGTAAATCTCAGATTTCTTGACAACGCAATTAATATGCTGCCGCTCAAAACCTCGATCATAACCGAAACTGTTGCTACTGACGGCAGATACATTTTCTATGACGAAAGCTATGTGCTGAAAAGCTATAAATCCGGATATAACATAACACGGGCATATCTTCATATGATGCTTCATTGCGTGTTCCGTCACAATATTGTCGGTACGCTTGTAGACACGCTCAGGTGGAATCTGGCGTGCGATATCGCTGCTGAGAATATCATGAATGAGCTCGATATAAAGGCGCTTTCTTCGCCTCGACAAGTCAGACAGGGTAGTATTATCGACAAAATCAAAACGGATTGCCGGTTTGTCACCGCAGAGAAGATATATGATTATCTTCTGAGAAATGTTGACGATTTGCAGGTCTATGCCTGGTCGGAGCTGTTTGCGGAAGACGACCACAGAATCTGGTATGCAAAGCCGCCTGAAACAGAAGCTTCAATGCAGATCAAAAGCAATCCGGACAGCAAGGACGGCAACAGCCGGAACAGTAATGACATGAATTCTGATAACGGACCGTCGGGTAATGATACGGATAACAGCAATGGCAACAACAGAAACGGTAACGCAGAAAATCCCGGAAATGAAGATGAAACGGGAAATGATATGCAGATGTCAGCTGAAACCGCCTCACAGCTTGAAAAGGACTGGAAAGAAATTTCGGAGAAAATGCAGATCGAAATAGAAGCGTTTTCAAAGGAAAAAGGCGACACAAAGGGCAGCTTCATTCAGAATCTGAACGCTGTCAACCGTGAGAAATACGACTATACGCAATTTCTTAAAAAGTTCTCCGTAATGGGAGAAGCCATGCGTGTAAACGATGATGAGTTTGATTATATCTTCTATACCTACGGACTGAAACTATATGAGCGTATGCCGCTTATAGAACCGCTTGAATTCAAGGAAGTAAAGCGGATAAGGGAATTTGTTATAGCGATCGATACATCGGGATCGGTATCAGGAGAGCTTGTACAGAAATTCATTCAGAAGACGTACAATATCCTCAAAAACGAGGAAAGCTTTTTCACAAAGATAAATCTTCATGTTATTCAGTGCGACACGGACATACAGGAGGACAGAAAGATAACCTCGCAGGAAGAGTTTGACGATTATCTTGCTGCAATGAAACTGCACGGATTCGGCGGTACTGATTTCCGCCCGGTATTCGCTTATGTTGATAAGCTGATACAAAGCAAAGAGTTTACAAATCTCAAGGGGCTTATATATCTTACAGACGGATACGGGGATTTTCCCGAAAGAAAACCGCCGTATGAAACGGCATTTGTATTCATAGACGATGAGTACAACAATCCCGTAGTTCCGCCGTGGGCGATAAAGCTTGTTCTTCCGTCGGATGAAATCTAAAGGAGCAGAATATGAATATCAAAGAAGCAAAAGAACAGATAAAAAATGCCATGACGGCATATTTCACAAAGGACGAAACTGGCGACTATGCGATTCCTGTTGAAAAACAACGCCCTGTATTTCTGATGGGACCTCCCGGAATAGGCAAGACTGCGATAATGGAGCAGGTAGCGTCGGAAATGGGAGTAGGTCTGTTATCGTACTCTATGACGCACCACACAAGGCAATCCGCACTGGGACTGCCGTTCATTGTACACAAGAATTACGGCGGTAAGGAATATGATGTGTCGGAGTACACTATGTCGGAGATCATTTCGGCAGTGTATGACCTTATGGAAAACACAGGTGTAAAAGAGGGCATATTGTTCCTCGATGAGATAAACTGCGTGTCCGAAACGCTTGCTCCGATTATGCTCCAGTTCCTGCAATACAAGGTGTTCGGCAGACACAGAGTGCCTGACGGCTGGATAATAGTCACTGCGGGAAATCCGCCCGAATACAATAATTCCGTCCGTGAGTTTGACATTGTAACGTGGGACAGGCTGAAAAGAATTGACATCGAGCCTGATTTTACGGCGTGGAAAGAGTATGCTTACAGGGCAGGCGTTCATGCCTCTGTGCTTACCTATCTTGAAATTAAGAAAGCGGATTTTTACCGCATAGAAAGTACGGTTGACGGAAAATCGTTCGTTACGGCGAGAGGCTGGGAAGACCTATCGCAGATGATAACCCTGTACGAGAAGAATAATATTAAGGTCGACATAAAGCTTATTCGTCAGTACATACAGCACGACAGGACAGCGAGAAGCTTTGCGGCATATTACGACCTGTTCAATAAGTACAGGAGCGACTATCAGATAGACGAGATACTCAGCGGCAATGCAAGTGACAGCATAAAAGACAGGGCTAAAAACGCAAAGTTTGACGAGCGTTTATCCCTGCTCGGACTTATCCTTGACAGTGTTACGGCATCGGCAAAGCAGGTCACGGACGGCGAGGATATGCTCCGTGAAACGCTTGTAACGCTGAAAGAATTCAAACTGAGAACGCATGACAGCGATATTTCCGCAGAAAAGCTGATGAATGAGCTTATAGCGGTAAAGAAAAAGGAGCTTGAAAACGGCAAGCAGTCGTCAAGCATTTCCGTATCACGTCAGAAAACACTTGCAAGAGCAATATCACAGCTTGAGAATATGACTGCGCTCACAGTCGGCAAGGACGGAAAAACGGCGTTTGCAGATATCAGAAACAGATATGACAGTCTTGTGTCTGAGCTTAAAATTTCGGCAAAAACGGCACAGGATAAGATGTCAAACGCATTTATTTTCTGCAATGACGTGTACACCGACGGACAGGAAATGCTGATACTTGTAACTGAGCTTACTGCAAACAGCCACACGGCGAGATTTATTTCCGAGTTTGGCTGTAAGGAGTATTACGAGCATAACAAGGCTCTGTTGTTTAATGACAGAAGCAAGGAAATTATGCAGAGGCTAGAGGAGTTCGGGGAGATATAAACTGAACTGTGCAGCGCTTCATTTTGTAACCAAACATACTTTTTCTACAAGCTGAAATGCCGCCCTGACGGGCGGCATAGATCCGGCTATTTTACTTGTTATTCGGTAGCTTTGCGTAATATCTTGCCAATGTCTTTACGGAATCATCGCTGTGCTGTTCAAACCATATCTTATCAACGTCAAACAGGATACATCCGCAATGTCCCTTGAAGGTAGGAAAGCATATTACCTTAAGATGCGTATCTATCTCGGGGCTGTAGTCCATAAGCTCGAGCGTTTCGCCGTAAAGCGTGGCACGCTCATATCCTTTCAGCCACTTAGCGTCCATATTGCTGAACAGTGTACCGAATGATCGACTGATCAGCTTTTCGAGCGGGAGCTTTTCCAGCCTTGCAAGCGCTTCGTTTGCATAGCGGAATATCCAGTCGACCGCTTTACACTCATCGTTGAATATCATCTCAATATCGGTAAACGCAAACGGCATAGCATCAAAGGAGCGATAATAGTCGTGATACTGCTCTTCGGTATCCGGCACACCGTCATGATCAAAGCCTTTTATTATCCTTTTTCTGCTCGTCTGCAGGCTTTCGATTATGGCATTCTTCCTGCGGCGTGCATATTCGAGCTTTTCGCCGTTTACAAGGTCTATCATATCGGATATTTCGTGAATAGCCATAGCGGATACGATACATCCTCTGTGTGCCTTGATAAAACCGTCACCCAGCATCTCTTCAAGAGTTGCAAAGGTCATTCTTGTTTTATGTATCTTTCCGTCCGACAGGTGTATCTCGGCTGATTTGCCTTCCATTACTATATATAGTATAGAGCCGACGGAAATCACCACTTTCCGCCGCTCACTTATTATTGTGATATACTCTGATTTATTGAAATTAGTCAAGGTGAAGCCTCTTTTACATATTTCTGTTTATTACACGATAGTATACCACATTTTGTGACCGATTGCAATATTATCGAAGTGTTCCGCCTGTTCAGTCTGTAGGATTACATTTGTTAAGCATCGTGATATAAAACTGATTGTGAATACTTTCAAGATAGCGATCATAACCATCTTGAGATTGTACCGGGCAATAATATCCGAAAACCATTCACGTATATGATTGTCCGTTTGCCTGCTTTATAATTGCATACATTTTTGCTGCTTCATTTTCATTTGTAATATGACGTTTTGAATATATATCTCCCGCCCACAGTCACACCACTTCCGCATATCCGCCCCTTGCCCTTTTATTTGATCGTTCCTTAAGCCTTATTCTTCGTAAGGTTCAATCAGCCGTTTACCCGAGTCTGTCACCTGATAATACTTATCATTTTCCGTATCTACCATAAGTACCGGAATAACTCCGCTGTCGAGAACAGTGCCGTCTACGTAATAGTGAGATTCTCCGTCGAAATAAATGTCGTGGAAGAACTTGTCGCCGGATATTTCGGCGGTGCCGACATGACCTGCGACTACTTTCATATCAAGCCCCTCGATTTTGCCGGTTTCAGCGGGATATTTTGAGGTGAATACATCTTCCGATGTTTCCCATTCCCACATATCACCCGCTTCTTCATCAATACCGGCGTGAACGAAAATCGTGTTTCCCTCCACATAATACAGCGGAAGGGAAGAAAGCCAGTTGATATACTCGTCATCATCGCTCTCATCCTCCCACTCTTCTATACGGGCATATACAGAATTGTTGCTTATGGTTGATGATCCGTTGACTACCCATTCATCGTGGTTGCCGAGCAGAGCAATAATTCTGTCCGAACCGAAACGTTCCCGGAGCTTCATTATCCTGTCCAGAACACCACGGTTATCCGGACCGCCGTGGATATAATCGCCGAGAAGAACGAGCTTCGCCTTGCCCTGTTCTATATTATCGAGAACAAGTGAAAGTGCGTTCTCAAATTCCGCAAGGCAACCGTGGATATCACTCATACAGTAAATTATCATTGTAAACTCCTTTCACAAACCGCACCGTTAAGCCACATACCCCGATTTACTGCGCTTTTCTCGGCATCGAAACCCCATACTCAACATGCCTCGGTTGTTCAACGAAAAACATACCCACCCCCCTATTGTACAAGGGAATGGTGGAACGCACCTTTCTTCTTAAAATCTGGGGCATCAAGCCAGTTACAAGTTTGATATGCCTTATTGTTTGTATAGGCAAATTTACTGCAATTAAAATCTCTGCTTTCATTTTTGCAAACTGAAAGTTTCAAGTATTAATACTACACATTATTTTTTATTGCAATATATGTACCGTAAATTGCAAGTAAAATGTAAGACACAAGACAAGTTATCAAAGCTATTGTCGGGTACTGATTACTTGTTGAAAAGCAAAACGGAATACCACATAGATTTATTATTAAATGTAGTATAATTGAAACCCAAAGGTTTTTACTTACAGCATAAACTGCCCCGAAATAAATGCCAAGTGCAGTTGCCCAAACTGTTTTGGCTATTATTGTCACAATTGGCTGTCCCAAAGCTCCAAAAATATGTCCTAAACCAAATAATACAGAGGAAATTAAAATTGCATATAATGTTGCATTTTTTCTCTTTCCAAACCATATTTTAATAATATTCTGCAATAAACCTCTCAAATACAGTTCTTCCATAATGCCAACACCTATGTAATATACAATGCCTTCAACAATAACTCTCCATATTGTTGGCTTGTTATCGAATGGTGTCAATCCGATACAGAAAGCAATTGTAACTAATGCAGTCGCAATTACCGCAGGTAATCCATATTTTTTTAGTCCCGATAAAACTCCTTTAAACTTTAAACCAAACTCCCAATCTTTTATAAAAATCTTTTTGCATATCCAACAAATTGCGAAAGCCAATAAAAAATTCAACATCAATGTAATATAAATCGGGTTTATGTCCTTAATTTTTACATTGCAAAATAACACTGATGGCAAAGCGGTCATTTCCATAAATGTCATTATTAGTGTTAATGTAACTATCACTACGGTTGTACTTCTTTTTTTCATCGTTCCGTCTCCAAAATCTGAATATATTTCATGTTATTCATTGCACTACTTTCTAACTAAATTAATTATATTATTCTATATTTTAGCCAATAATGCGACAGTTTCTATATGGCTCGGTTGTTCAACGAAAAACATACTCACCCCCTATTGTACAAGGAAATGGTGGAACGCACCTTTTCCCTTAAAATCCAGTGGTTCGAGCCTGTGATAACCTTGAATTGTCCTATAATTTGTATAGGTAAACAGGGTAAAGCTCTGTTCCTTAAACTTCATTTTTCATGTCATCCCTACAAACTGGAATTTATCTATTAACTCTCTTAACTTTCCCGTATTTTCAAGGCTTCCCGCCATTGAAAATTCTATATATGTATCCTTTTCCCTTGTTTTTGCCCTTATGGGATAATTACAAGGGAAAATTCATTATTCAGTTGTTTAATCGTTGCCTGCCACTTTATCAAGAAGTCTTGCGGAAGTCCGCTTTGCTTCCCTTGTAGCATGGGCATAGACATTCATGGTGGTACTCACGTCTGAGTGGCCTAACAGTTCCTGCACATCTTTCGGTTGTGCCCCGTTGGATAAGAGGTTAGTCGTGTAGGTATGCCTCAGTGTGTGGAAATGGAAGCCTTCAAGTTCCGGTACTTTTCTTCCTGCTGTCCGGCAGGCTGTTTCTATGGTTGCCGGAAGTTCCAGACAGCCATCCTCCCTTAAGCATACAAAGAAGATTTCGGTGTAATCTTCCGGCACATTCTCTGTCATTCCCAAATGATAATACTCGTAATGCACCCGATTCTTTTCCATTACTTCTCTGTAAAAATTCCGCTGGTAGAGTTCCCCATACTGAAAACGGTTTTTGTGCTGTTCCTTTTTTGCATTCCTCAAAATATCTGCGAGAGTATCGCCAAAGTCAACAACCCTGATCTTTTTCCACTTTGTCGGACCGATTTCGTGCTTATGGGTAGCCCCATTGTAGCGGATGCTCCTGCGTACAGTGAGATACTGTTCTTCAAGGTTGATATCCTGCCATGTCAGACCTGCTACCTCTCCAAGTCTGAGACCTGTAAAGTATGCTATCTGAACCGGAAGAATCGCATCCCCGCTTCGTTTTCCAAGCTGTTCAATCAGTTTCCGGTACATTTCAAAGGAAAGCGGTTTAACCTTATCTCTGTCTGTGGCTGTTTCATCCGCAAACAAATCCGTTTCTTCCTTTTTATGCCTCATCACCACATACTGCATTGGATTGAAGGTAATAAACTGTTTCGGAAATACCGCAAACCGGAATGACTGTTGCAATACTGCTGAAAACGACCTTACATAATCAATGGAATAGCCTTTGGAAATAAAATCTCCGACAGTACCACCAAATGACAGCAAATCCATAAACTCCTGCAGGTGTACTGAAGTCACTGTTTTCAGCTTCCTTTTACTAATGGGGTGCTGTTTGATTCTTCCAATAGCCTGAAGATAATTACCGACCGTTCCATTACTTAATGTGCCTGTCTTTAATTCTTCCTCAGCCCACAGGTCAAGCAGCTCTCCGAGAGTAATGTTGTCAGCCTTTGCAACAAACCGCTTGGCTTCATAATCCTCCATTGCCTGCCTTAACAGCTTTTCCGTTTCGCTTTTGCTTTCCGTACCAGCAAATTCCTTCTGTACCAGGTTACCGCTTGCATCTTCCACATAGAAGCGGTAGTACCATTTCTTGCCTTTCTTTCTTACAGAACCTTTTGCCATAATCGTTTCTCCTTTCGATATCGACAATCGGAACTGATGAAATGCTTTCTGCGTGTAAGTATATCATAACTCCGGTTGTCTATCTATACCGGTTCGGAGTCTTTCTCTGAAAGAAGATTTGCAAGCCTTACGGCTGCCGTTTCGGGATTCTTGGAATAGAGCCTTACAATGTCGCCCATGTCGTTCAGTGCATTTACCGTATGGGTGATTTCCCTAAGGAACATAATCTCATTATATTCCTGATTGGATTCAAACCCCATTACTTTTGCGATTGTGGCATCTTCCGTATTCCCTTTAAAATTCTTACAGGCATATTGAAAGGAATCAACGAATAATTCGTATTCCTTCAACATCAGCAGCAGTAAATCTTTGGAAAAATCCGCTTCGTCTGCCTTCATATCATAAGGAAGTTTGGAGAGAATGGAAGTCATGGTATCACGAATCTGTAATTCCCTTTTATCCGTAACATCACTTGTCATTTCTTCCGTCTCGCCCTTCAACCACTCCACTGATACATGAAGTGCTTCCGACAGACCATCCAGAACAAGCTTCTTGGTGTTGTCAATCGTTCCTGCCTCATACCGCTGTATGGTGGAAGCGGTAACTCCCATCTTTTCTGCTATATAAGGCTGGTTGACACCTAATTCCAGTCTGCGTTGTTTTGCCCTGCTACCGATTAACTTGCGTAATTCTTTATCTTTCATTCTGATACGCCTCCTTTTTCGGTATGGCTAAAGTATAACACAGTAAAAGTAGCATTGCAATATGCAAGTTAATAATTACTTTTAAAATTTCGTAACGCTTGACAAGAAGATATAAAAGTTATATAGTAGGCATAGTTACAAAATTGCATTATGCAATTCAAGAGGAGGTGTTTTAATGACAGAAGTGAAGATTGCACTGTCCATTGAGGAAGCTGCCGACTATACGGGTATCGGCAGAAATACCCTGCGGAAACTGGTAGAATGGAAAAAGCTTCCGGTATTGAAGGTAGGACGGAAAGTCCTTATCAAAACGGATATGCTTGAAAAGTTCATGACCGCCAATGAAGGCAGGGACTTAAGGGACAAAGGAAATGTCAGAGCTGTCACAAGAAATGTGACAAATTAAATAGGGACAGTCCTAAGACCATCCCTAAGGTATGTATCTGACCGAAGCCATGATATACCTACACGCAAATAGATTATACCATGTGCTTCCTCTAAGATACAACCGGAAATTTAAGAAGTGGGGAAGAAACTTTTTTATACAAGCCCTCGGCGTTTGAGAGCGAAATACACCCCTCGCACAAATCTTACGATTTGTACTCTGTGTATTTCGCCCTGCTGGGAGCTTTTCGCCGACAGGCGGATATGTTCGTAGACAGGCTACCTATGTAGCCTACTCACTTTCACATTAGAAAGTTTCCCATCCTCATTTCTTGCAGCTTCGTACTTGGCAGATACGGAAAGGAGGAAGCACATGCCAAGAAATTCATTTATTCAGATGACGAAGCTCCACAATGTCCGGGGAAGAATTTATTATATTTCAAGCCCAAAGAAACAGGAAAATCTGTATGCGGTATATGAAACCACAGACCGTAATTTTTGGACTGACCTTGCAAAATATAATCAGGCAGAATTTAAAAAAAACGGTACGGAGGGGAAATGTATTGAGGCAAGGGAATTGATCATAGCCCTGCCGGAATCTTTTACGGAGTATCCTCCAGACAGACTGTTGCAGATATTTACAGACCATTTCAGACAGACTTACGGAACGGACTGTATCGCAGCCCTGCATCACAATAAGCGGAAAACCAACTATCACATCCATCTCATTTTTTCGGAGCGTACACTCTTGGAACAGCCCATAGAAAAGGTTGCCACCCGCAATATGTTCTATGACGAAAAGGGAAATCATGTACGCACCAAGAAAGAGATACTTGATGAAGAAGGAAATATCCGTAAAAGGTGTAAGGTGATTCACAAAGGTGAGGTATACGAAAGACAGATTTTCTCCATTAAGAATAAACACTTCAAGGCTGAAAATTTCCTTGATACCGTCAAGCAGGATTATACCAATCTTATCAATCAGTATGTGTGGGATAAAAGCCAGCGGTTAGAAGTTTTTGAGCGTGGCGGTATGTATCTTGCCACCAAAAAGATTGGTAAGAACAATCCGAAAGCCACCGAGATTGAGGCAGACAACAGTAAACGCACCTTGTGGAATCAGACTGTTGACAGAGCGATTGTAACGGGTGTTTCCAAGTCAGAAATCATGCAGATAAAAAAGGAACGGATAACGGACAAGATTGTGGAATCCGTATGGCTTTACGGAAACAGACCGAATCTGTTATCTTCCATTATCGGTACTGCCATTGCAGTATTAGAACTGTTAATCTCCAAAGTATTTCTCAAAACTCTGGAGCTTGCAGATAAAGTAATTTCCAAAGAGCTTGAAGCAAGACCGGAGAACACAGATTTCAAAGAGCAGAAAGCTGTACCAGAAGAAAGCAGAAAGCAGACAGATACACCAAAGCCTGCCATACCGCCAAGACCACAGCCATCACCGGAAGCAGTTTCTTACAAGCACTTATGCGAAATTTATCAAAAGCTGCAAGAACAGAATAAAGCAATTTTTGCACTCGAGAAACAGCGAAGTGACCTTGAAATTGAACTGTCCGACAGCAAAGGTATCTTCAAAGCAAAAAGGCGTTCCGAACTTTCAACAGAGATAGCCGGATTGGAGGAACGTATTTCCCGAATGAAAGCCCGATTATCCCATATCGTAAAGGAATACGGGTATCAGAATGCGGAAGCCTTCTACAAAGCATTTCATAAGTCAGAGACAGCTTATGGGGATTATCAGGACAGCCTTAAGAATTGGAAACAACGGTATGGAGAAAAGCCACAGTCTCTACACGATAGGCTTATATCTAAGAAACAGGACATAAAGGAGCGAGAGTTAACAAGACCATATTCTCCACCAAACCGTGGAAGGAGTAGATAACAAACGAAGGGAGGCAATTGCCTCCCTTCGTTTGTTATCTCTCCGTAAAAGACTGGAATTTCACCCTCTCGCATAAAGATACAAATTATTTTTTTATTTCCTTATCATATATCTTTTTTGAGTATACCACAGTTACAATTGTTGCTAATAATAAATAAATCAACATAAAGATTGTGCCAGTCATCCCACTTGTAAATACAGTTGTAATGATAGTCAATAACCCCGTAATAATAATACATATTGCACCAAAGCGGTTACTCTTTCTCCATGTATTATCATTGTGCATACTCCAAACGGTTCGAACTCCCACTACTGCATTTCGTTTTGCCTTTGTCATAAAATTTCCTAATACAATAAATATAATACCACACAAAATACATGAAACTTTTGCAATGTCAATAACCGCATATTCACCACCTGCATTTGCCTGTATCCAAGAAGAATAAAGAATAAAATAATGCATAATCCCGAACATGATTGCTTGCGAAATTCCTACCACACATAATACCTTTGCAGAAGATTTTGCTTCCATCTGTTCCTTTTCTGTATTTGCATTTTTTGATTTTTTCTCAAACACATAGATTAGCAAGTGCCAAAACAGTGTAATAAACAAAATAATTACCGGAAAAATAAAGCTTTCTGTTTTACTTCCCCATCTGTCAGTGTTTCCCTCCAAGTCATGATGCATAGGTATAATATCAGGCATAAACTGTAGTACCACACTTGTAACTACAACTGGAATCATTGCTACTGTCCACATTATTTTTTTCATACTTTTTTTCCTCCAAACTGGTTAACCCATATAATTAATTCATCGAAAACCGTAGTGTTGATTTCATAATAAACAAAGTTTTTCTCTTTATATTCAGATATCAAATCTGCGTTTTTTAATAATTTTAAATGATAAGAAAGAGCAGCCGGTGTGATCTGTAATTTTTCAGCAATCTCTCCGGCATTTAATCGCTCATTTCTCAACATCATAAGAATGGCTCTTCTCTGGCTATCTGCCAACACTTTAAAAATGTTAGTTTCTCTCATATCTTTTACCTATTTAAAAATCTCTTTAAATAGATTTTAGCATACATTTTGTCTTTTTACAAGGACTATTTAAAAATATTTTTAAATAGAGAGGACACACTGAAAAATCAATGTGTCCTCTCTATTTACCTTAAGGCAAAATTCAAACATCTAGAAACTTAAGATTCCTGCCTCTTATTATGGAATAACCGTACGTTCTATATATTTTTCTGGAATTTTTAGTACTAGACCTCTATCATGATATTATATTAGCAAAATCACCACGTATCTAAACGATCCTCTGCATCAACCCATACTTGCATTTCTCCATCCAAGTATAATCTTGCATATTCTAATGGATTATCAATAGCCAAAGCATTCAACGAACACTGGGAGCCGGGAGTAGTTCTCAATCCTTCCTCTGCCTTATTGCAATCAATTCTAAGCACTACATTTTCAAACGTGGTTACATCTATGCTATTACATTGCGGATTATATCTTGCATAAATCAATCTCATATCTTATCTGTCCTTTCCTTAATTTTCTAAAAGTTTTGAAAGCATTTCAATCCGTTCTTACTGCCATTTTCATTTCATGTTATAATTTGTTACTGGATTTTCTTTCCCTTGATTTTGCCCTTGCGAGCATTCGTAACATGAGGGAAAAGGATATAACACAAGGGAAAGCATAAGGGCAAACTCACTTGCTACAAATTTAGCATTTTCAAGGGGTTGCGGACTTCACGAGGATAAGATATAACAGTTAATAAATGTTATGAATTAAGTCAAATCAAAACTGGAAGTTAACTAATGGATGCCATTTTATCAGTCGGCCATGATCTCCTAAGAGCCACATAGGAGATTAAAAAGTTTGCAAGCCAGCCAACCGGTACCGCAAGCCAGACAAAGGCAATGCCGAAACGTGGTGCACAGATTAGGGCAACGGACAGACGAATCGCAAGATTCACTATGTTTGCAACGAGGAACGGACGCATAATTCCGAGACCGCGAAGAACTCCATCGGTTGCCATCTTGATACCCATGAAGATGAAAAAGTAACCAAGCCACCTCATATAATCACCGGACACCTGATAGGCAAACGCCGTTCCGTCTTTTCCTAAGAACAGTGAGGAGATCTGCGTATGCAGCGCTTCAATGGTCACAAACGCAATGACCGCAAAGCACAGATTCAGCACCAGTGCAGCATGGTAGCCTTTTTTGATACGATCAATTTTCTTTGCACCAAGATTCTGGGAAACATACGGCGAAACCGCATTGCCGATGGATACAAAGATCAATGAAAAAACATTTTCCACCCTCATCGTTGCTGTGTACCCGGCGAGTGCCTGTGTACCGAAAGGATTTACCACTGCCTGCACAATCATCATACCGATGGACACTGTGGACTGCTGTAAAACCGACGGCACCGCAATGCGAAGCATGGAATACAGCTCCTGCCGTTCAAACCTGTTAAAGGGGCTTTTATATTGCTGCATCCGTGCAAAGAAAATCAAAAACGAAAACACTGCGGAAATTCCCTGTGCAATCAGGGTTGCAATAGCCGCACCGAACACACCGAGACCTAGCCCGGCTACCATCCAAAGATCCATTAAAATATTCAGGATGGACGAAAAAATCAGCAGTCCCAGCGGAATTTTGGATTCGCCGATTGAGGTGAACATGGTAGAAAGAATGTTATACATAAACAGAAACGGAAAGCCCACAAAATAGACCCGCAGATACAGTACTGCATCATCCAGTATGTCGGCAGGGGTTTGCAGTCCACTCATCATCGAGTTGGCAAAGAAAAAGCCAAAAACACCAAGGACTATACTTAGAAGCAAAAAGCTAATCAAGGAGGTTGACACGATTGTTTTCATTTTGCCATACTCCCTGGCTCCGAAATAACGGCTCACAAGCACACCGGCTCCGACACCGGCTCCCAGTGCCACACAAATGAACACATTGGTCAATGCTGCACATGCACCGACAGCTGCAAGTGTGGAAGAACCAACAAACTGACCGACAATAATAGAGTCGGCCATATTGTATATTTGCTGAAAAAAACTTCCAAGAATCATTGGCATTGCAAAAACCGTCAACGCTTTGAGGGGCGTATCGGTTATCAAATACTCATCTTTCGACATTATCATATTCCTCCATGGTATCCCATTCACTTACCTTCTCAAATTCCGATTTGTCTTTTTCTTTCTGAAAATGGGCAATCCCGATTGGAATTGCCCACTCATTGCACTAATTATGCGATTTTTCCTTGCTTGCACCGATTTCTGCATCAATCTATTTTGTAAACGGTACATTTTTACATCATATTTTAATAAAGCTTTGCACCTGCGGGGATATGGTTATCGACCATGAGGAGGTGGAGCTTTTCTTCGCCTTCTTCCTCGTGAACTGCACTGAGGAGCATACCGCAGGAGTCAATGCCCATCATTGCTCTCGGCGGAAGATTTGTGATAGCGATAAGAGTCTTTCCAACCAGCTCTTCAGGCTCATAATAAGCGTGGATACCGCTTAAAATTGTGCGGTCTGTGCCTGTGCCGTCATCAAGAGTGAACTGTAAAAGCTTCTTCGACTTCTTAACAGCCTCGCAAGCCTTAACCTTTACTGCACGGAAATCTGACTTTGAGAATGTTTCAAAATCAACATATTCTTCAAACAAAGGCTCAACCTTCACCTTTGAAAAATCAATCTTTTCTTCAACAACAGCGTCCTTGGTTTTCGGAATACCCGACGGCTTCTTGTCGGAATCAAGGCTCTTCATTGTCGGGACGAAAGCAACCATCTTTTCAATCTCTCCTAAACCTCCTCATATCTCATAATAGGTCTAAACGGGGTTTCTTCCTGAATCGCCATATCCCTATAAATTCGTGTAGTTTTTCGGTGGATTGGAGTATAAATTGGTGTAAATGGTGTAGAAGCTTTTATCCTCGCTCAAGAAATGCCACTTATTCGTTAGACACTTTATTATACTCGCTTTTGAAATATGAGTCAAGACCTTCAAACTCGGACTGCCTAAGCTCCTTCGTCACATCGGTATAGATGTTAAGCGTTGTTGAAATATCCTTATGACCAAGCGTATCTTGAATGACCTTGACATTCACTCCTGCTTCGCACATTCTCGTTGTAAATGTATGTCTTAATGAATGGCAGCTAAAATGCGGAAGCAGCACTTCGGGATTTTCGTTCTTCAAAAACTGCTCATCATTACAGTCACGAATTATGCGGCGGATTGCTTTATTGAGCGTTCCCTGATGTTGTGGATTGCCGAAGCGATTGATAAAAATGAAATCTGTGTATCCGTCAATGGTAGCGGTACAATGAAGATCGAGCAGCTCCTGCCTTTCCTTTTCCATTATAATTGCCTCTTTCACAAAGCTGAGCATTAGCACTTTTCTCTTTCCAGCCGGAGTTTTCGGCGTATTGACATTAAAATAGCAGCCTTTTTTGCTTCCATCGGTGCGGTGGTCATAGTAAACCAAAGTATGATTTACATCAATAACATCATTCTCCAGATCGACATCACACCATCTTAATCCGGTAAGTTCTCCAACTCGAAGTCCTGTTCCTAACAAAACCGCAAAGATTGGATACCAATATTGTGCGGCGGGAGTATTTTTCAAGTAGCTTAAAAATAATTCCTGTTCGGGACGGGTTAAGGCTCTGCGCTTTTCTGTTTTGAAGCAATGTGCTTGCTTCAGCTCTCTAAGTACATTATCTGACGGATTATTTCTTATATAATCATCATCAACCGCCATATCCAAAATTTGATGTAATACCGTATGGATACTGTCAATGGTCGAGGGTTTTAGCTGGCGTTCGTCTGTAAGGTAATTATAAAACCTCTTTATATCTGTTTTTTTCAGCGATGAAACTGTTTTTGAGCCTATTTGATGACGGACAAAGGTTTCATACATATATTTATAATTCTCAAAGGTGTTGTTCTTCAGCCCTCGCTTCAGTTCCTTCCAAAGCTCATAGACCTCATTGACCGTCGTATATCGGGCTTCGGCTTTAATGCCATCGCTCTTATCTTTTTTAATTTGTTCTTCCTTGTAGCGCAATTCATCAAGCGTCTTGGCATATACGCAAAACCTCTTATGATTGCTGTCAGTCCATCGGAATTGATAAGTTCCGTCAGCCCTTTGCGATTCGCCTGTCCGAAGCACGGCTCTCGACTTGTCTTTTCTTTTTGTTCTCGGCATAATTCTCTCTCCTCCTATATGCGAAACTGCTTATCAAGATAATCAATGAACGCTTCTCGGATCACACAGATTTGTGTGCCGTTATTTACCGTGAAAGGACAATTCCCTTGTGAAATGATTTGGCGGATTTTTGCCCTTCCGATTCCGGTGTATGCGGCAGCTTCTTCAACGGTTAAAATCGTTTTCGTCCAAAACTGTGTGTTTTCCGACCTCTTTTGGAGTTCACTTCTGTAAGCTAAAATTTTTTCGTCCATACAACCTCCATCATATTGAATACATTTGCTCAATGTATTCATCAAAAATCCTGCGCTTAATCATTCTCCGATTGCCTACCCACAGCACAAACGGACAATCGGCAAGGCTCGTCATTTCATAAAGCTTATCCCTACCTATTCCCGTATACTCTGCCGCTTCTTCTATCGTCAAATAAGGTTTTACCCAAATTGGAACAGCAGCCACACGCCTGTTGGAACTGCTTGTTTCAGTCAGTTTATTATCCATTAGCTTGTCCTCCTCTCAGACGGAATATTGTGTTTCGAGATAATCCTCGAATTGTTTTCTTTTAATCAACCGCTTTGTTCCATTCCATAGGACAAAGGGACAGTTTTTTTGATTTGAAATTTCTTTAATTTTAGATACGCCTATTCCTGAGTATTCGGCGGCTTCTTCCACCGTCAAATTCATTTTCTTCCACAACGGGACTCTCGACATATCCGGATTGTGCTTTTTGCTAAGCATATTGCTGTACCTCCTTGCTTTTGGTAGTTACAGCATAGTCAATATCCTGCGATAAGCCAATTATGCGAATCGGCTCATCGCAGGCTTGACTTTTTCATTAAATTGAGTATTGCCGCTCTATATACTCATCAAAAGCTTTTCGCTTAATCATTCTCCGGCTACCTATCCATAAGACAAATGGGCAATCCTCACTTTCTGTCATCTCATAAAGCTTTGCCATTCCGATACCGGAATAGGCTGCGGCTTCTTCAATCGACAGATTTGCCTTACACCATATAGGAATGTCAAACTTCCGTTTCCTTTCCCTGCTTTGCGACATCCCTATACCCCTTTCCCTTTGAAAGAGGTGCGTTTATCATAAACGATATAATCCCAACCTCTATCATTGCACTTATCACAAGTGCCTTTACTTTTAGCGAAAGGATCAAGGCGTCTGACAACATAGTTCGGATTGCGAAAATAGTCGTTTAAGCATTTCGGACACAGGCAGCGAATGTCGCCGATCCTGTTAGTGTTGTAAAGCCATAGACCGAATGTTTTTTTCAAGGCTGCGTTAATCTGTCTCCAAAGGCGCTCATCATCAACAAAGCCAATATACTCTGTCAAATCATCTTTATTCACAGTCTGTATTTGCTCAAGCAACACCATTGAAGGCTTCGTCAGACCAAAATCCTCGCCTAAAATAATGTGGGACGGCAAATACCTCTTTTTTATTACACTCGTAATGGACGCAACAATAACAGTAGGCGCATTCGCATTGAAATTGTCTGCCTGAATTACCAGCACAGGTCTTACACCTGATTGGATAGAGCCGATTCTTGTGCCAAAATCGTAGGAAAATATATCTCCACGCCTGATTTCTGTTTTCTTCATTTTATGTATAACCTCTCTGTTCATTGAGTTTTGAAAGCGCATTTCATATCCGGAATAGAAATACCCCTTCACTCATTTGGACAAAGGGGTGCGAAATGCACACCCAAAATCAGAGGTTTTCATAAAATTTTTTGAAATTTTTTATTGCGGCAGCGATTGACTTATCTACGGAGCTATAATTTATGCCCTCCTCTTTCGCAATTTTCCTTGAACTAATCCCAAGCAAAACGGATTTAAGAAGGCGCTCCCTTTGAACAGGTTGCAGCATACTTAACGCTTGTCTTACCTTAGAAAGTTCTAATTGCCGCAGCTTTTCTTTTTCTTCCTCGATCTGTTCCTCCTCCGCTTTATCAAACGGATCAATAAACGGTGCGATAGATTTCGGATGGAACTGCTCAAAAATATCATCTTCGTAACCGTATACATCTATCGTCCTTTTGCTGCGCTTTTCATATTTATCATTATTTCTATGTGATTCACTAATCACTTCTCCCTGTGCCATTGACAGAAGTATAAAAGGCGTATACCTGCTGATGACATCAGGGTACTTATCCCACAATGCTTCTTCGGACAGCTCCGTTATAATTGCCCATTTTTCCGTTCCAGTGAAACCACTATACTCATACTGAAGGTTGATGAGTTTACAATCCTGTGCAAATAATTCTACCTGCTTTTTTACTGTAAGTTTTTTCATTTCCGTAATCTCCTTAAATTTGGAATTTTTGATATATAAGGTCACAATCAAAAACTCCGGAGATCACGGATACCTACATACAAACGCCTGCCATACTGTGATAGACATAAAGCTCCCTTTCCGCTTGACAAAAGCGAAAAGGGCTGCACAAAAAAAGCAGCTATAACATTCACGCCCGAAGGCTGAAAGCTATAACTGCTTCTTCAAAACACATATTCAATTCGTTTTGCCTAAGCTGCTGTATTGCCGCCTAAAAGATATTCAACCAGCATTTGAAAATCAAGAAAAATTCTCAAAGCTTTAGGCATACTAATTGTAACAGATTTGCTTTTCCGTATCATCGGCAAAACTGTGCCAATTTTCTGCCATTTCGTTTTCAGCCTCGTTCTGTAAACGAAAGCCGTTCTTCGGGCAGCATACACAGTGTAGCATACGCAAGGTCGGACATTCAGTAGGGATTTCGTCGGACTTTAGTCGGACAAGCCTTTATTTGAAAAAATCGGGAATATCGCCGCTTTCATCAGCTCCCTTCATATTAAAGATTCCTTTGAAGCACGGAATCGCATATCCCCACAGAGATACGCCGAGAAGCAAAATCGCTTCCCGTTTCCGGTCGTAAAAGGTACTGCGCTCCATATTCAAGAGATCGAGCAGTTCGCTCTCCGTATACCGAAATGCTGTCAGGTAGCTTTTCGATATGATTTCGTGGTACAGCCTGCCGTTGTTATGGTAGTCATATATTTTCGCCATAGCGGTATCAATCAGGTCAACCATCCACTTGTTCTCAAACAAAGCGCTGATACGGCTCTCAAACTCCTGCTTCTCGGTATCCGGCGCAAACAGCTCCAAATAGACAAGGGCGCTGTCCAGTTCTTCTCCGTAATATGCCAGCTCCTCATTCACACGGGCAGACTCGCTCAGCGTAATCCAGACCACATCACGGTATACGCCAAGAAGCAATTTTGTTTTCGAGAATATATCCGATTGATTCAAATTAAGCTGCTCGTACATTTTCCGAATACTTTTCGCAGCGATTGTATCTTTCCGTCCCATCTGTTCGCCTCAATCCTTAAAACGGGTATCATTTGTTGGTAGATAAAAGTTCAAGCTAATTGATTGAACTCCCTTGACAAAACACGCAAGTTCGGTTATTATATATACGCAACTTACTTGCGTATTGACATTATACGAAATTTACTTGCGCTTGTCAATATAGATACGCAAGATATTTTCAAATCAGGTCGAATAATTTGGAGGTCAGATGAAATGAAATTCTGTGAGAAAGTAAAAGAAGCCCGCACGAAGGCAGGCTTAAAGCAAGATGAGTTTGCAAAAGCAATCGGCGTTTCTCTGCGGACAGTATCGAATTATGAGGCTGGCACCCGCTACCCGAAAAAAAGGGAAACCTATTATAAGATGGCGGAAGTCCTGAAGGTCGATGTCAACTATCTGCTTACCGATGACGAGGAATTTCTGCTGAACGCTGAATCCAAATACGGAAGCAAAGGCGCAAGACAGGCAAAGGAGCTTATGGCAGAGGTTACGGGGCTTTTTGCAGGCGGCGAGCTTGCAGATGAGGATTTGGACGAGATGATGAAAGGCATTCAGGAAGCGTACTGGATCGCCAAAGAGAAGAATAAAAAGTACACTCCCAAAAAATACCGGAAATAACGCTTGATGTCCTCTTTTTCGGACAGTGTATTTGATAAGATATACTTACTGGCAGTAGAATGGGGGTGTTTGCTCTTGGATATTCAGACTTTAGAGATTGTCAGAAAGGCGAATCGGCTGGCAAATGACCTTTGCACAAGAGATCCGCATAGAATCGCACAAGAACTGGGCATAGAAGTTATCCCATTAGCCTTCAAGAAACAGCGAGGGGCATACAAGGTTTTAATGCGTAACCGTTTTATCTTCATAAAAGACGATCTGCACCCTGTAATGGAGCGTATCGTAATGCTGCATGAGATTGGACACGACGCATTACATAGAGAAGAAGCGGTCAAAGCCGGCGGCTTCAAGGAATTTAATATTTTCGATATGCGGCAAAGCCGGATGGAGTACGAGGCAAACATCTTTGCTTCCCAAATCTCCCTGCCTGATGATGAAATACTGGAATATATCGAAAATGGGTATGATATTCAGCAAATCGCACGGGCAATGCACTCGGATATAAACTTGGTCGCATTGAAAACGGATACGCTGATCGCACAGGGCTACCGTTTCCGTCATCAGGAATACCGCAATCAATTTTTGAAATAGATAACTGGAGGGTATAAAGATGTTGATGAATAATAACGAATATCTTGATTTGGTGCAAACTATCAAACAGGAAATTCAGCAGGCGCAGTACAAAGCTACTTTAAGTGTAAATAAAGAGCTGATTATGCTGTATTACAATATCGGAAAAATCATAAACGAGCATAAATCTTGGGGCAATAAATTTATTGAAAATCTGGCGGCTGATATTAAGCTCTCGTTCCCGAACGCAAAGGGCTATTCTGTTCGCAACCTTAAATATATGTCAAAATTTGCAAGCACTTATCCTGATGAGCAATTTGTGCAGACGGTGTCTGCACAAATTCCGTGGTCGCACAATGTTGCAATTTTGGATAAGGTTAAAGGAGAAAAGCAAAGAGAGTGGTATATACGAAAGACCGCAGAAAATGGCTGGTCGCATAATGTCTTGATTCATCAGATTGAAAGCGGCTTATATGAACGGCAGGCTATTGCTGATAAGATTTCAAACTTTGAAAGTCGACTTGCTTCGCCGCAGAGTGAGCTTGCCGTACAAACAATGAAAGATCCATACATTTTTGATTTTATCCCTTTCAAGGAAGATATGGTAGAACGGGATATAGAGCAGGCTCTTGTTCAGGATGTAACGAAGCTGCTTTTAGAGTTGGGAACGGGATTTGCGTTTCTCGGCAATCAATATCATCTCAATGTCGGCGGCGATGATTTTTACATTGATCTTCTGTTCTACAACCTTAATCTTCGCTGCTATGTTGTGATTGAGCTGAAAACCGGAGAATTTAAGCCGGAATATGCTGGACAGCTTAACTTTTATCTCTCAGCCGTTGACGGGATTTTGAAAAAGGATAATGACAATCCTTCTATCGGTCTGTTGCTGTGCAAAAGCAAAAACGCATTAGTCGCTGAATATGCCTTAAAAGATATGTCAAAGCCAATCGGTGTCAGCGAATACAAAGTTACAAGTGAGCTTCCTGAAGCTTTGAGCAAACAGCTCCCGTCTGTGGAAGATATACAAAAGCATATCAAAAGAGACTAAAATATCGAAAAGCTGAAAGCCGCAGAGCTATATATCGAAGTCCTGCGGTTTTCATTCTTTTCACTACTCAATGTTATGCTAAAAAATGGGGAAATAAAATTGATAACGCTTTTATGCTCAATGCGACAATACGGAATGGCAAATTAAATGGCGAGTGAAATGGCGACAATGGCAAAGTAGATGGCGAATTAAATCCAGCTCTGCTTTATCTGAACAAGAGTGAATTAGCGGTTTATCGAACATTCCAAAGTATTAGGCATAGCACAAAGATTTAGCGGATTTGTTCTTGCTTTTGCAATCATTCCACAACCACCTGCAATGAGCCGCAAAAATCATTACCTTCTAAAGTAAGATAGTTGTCGCCTTCGTCAAGGGTAACGGAATATGTTCCGTTTTTACTTGTATCGACAATCATTTTTTCCTCGCCCTTATCAAGCCAGTAAAGCCTTGCCGTGCCGGAATCAACCGTCAACTCGTAAGTTACAGTAAGCTCACTTCCTTTATCCCGTTCTAACGCAGTACCTCCAAAGATATATTCTTTATCATTGAAATCCTCATAATCTGCTGTATAGGAGCCGGTATAGGTATCTTCCCCTTTGGTCTTATCGCCCTGCAAATCTTTTTCGTCCGTAAGGGCATATTTGCTGAAATGCTGGAGCATATCATTAAAGCCGTTTATAACACTATCTTTCAGGTTGTCGCCGCTGCACCCTGTAACAGCAAAAGCCAAACATAAGGAAAGCAAAACGGCAGTCAGAATTTTTATTTTTTTCATATCATCACCCGCCAATCCTCGTTACAATATTCATACCGATAATTGCGATTGCACCAACCGCATAAATACTGTTAATCACGACACATACCTGCATAAGTTTGGATTTTACTTTTCCTTTGGTATAGCTGAGAATGGAAAAGATACCTGAAAAAATCATAAAGGCGGCGTAACTGTAAACCATAATCTCCGCTACCGGGGATTCCAGCGCCCAATCAAAGGTACGCAGTGGCAGGATCGTCCACGGGACAAAGAGCATAATGGTAGAAATCGCAGTTAAAATTTTGTTTTTCATTGTAGTTATCTCCTTTCAGATGCGCCGTATCGCATACAGGATACGACAAGTGCCAAAATAGTGATTCCGACTGCAACAGGCAACCACGGAAGCCAAGCGATTTGTGTTTCATAAACACCTTCAGCAGCTCTCCCATACGCCACCATTATCAGATAGAACGGGTAGCTCATCGGGTAGGCAAACCAGATTTTTGTGTTTATCATAAGCACGGAAGGTACAATCGAAGCCAGACCGATACCGACCGAAAAAATGGGAGATTGAATTAAAGTGGAAACCGCAAGGTATACAGCAGCCATTGGAATTGCAGCGGCATAGATACTACATACATTTTTGCAGACATATAATGGCTCAAGGATAAAATTATAATCCTGCGTATGGGTAACGATTGCCGCACAGATATAGTACGCTCCTATGGACATAACCATCTGAAATGCCGCCAACAAAATCAGGACTGTGAATTTAGCAAGACATAGTTTCGTTGTGCTAATCGGCAGGGACAGCATTTTCAAAATCCCTTTATTGGAGCGTTCCGTTTGATTCAGCAGTACCGTACAGATGACCAGCGACGCCGGGATCATAAACCAAACCATACCCATAAAGCCCTGAATGAAAAAGTTGTTTTCCGGCGTAATCGGGATTCCTCTCAGGTCGAAGTTCATATCCGCATTGATAATGCTTGGAATCCACATCATAATGACAGGGATCAGCAAGATCAATAAGATTTTGGAGCGGCGGATTTTTTTGAGTTCCACTCCGACTAATGATAAGAAATTCATTCAAAACACCTCCTTACTTGCAGATAAAGGACTTCTGCAATACCGAACACGACCGTTTCAATCCCGCAAACAGCTAAAAATAAGGCTGTACGGCTATTTTCCACTGCCGCAGAGAGCATTTGATACGGGGAAGCAAACGGGAACAGGCTCAACACAATATTATCCTGCGGAAGAATGGAAAGCGTAAATACTAAAATCACGCCAATACCAAGGGATACCCACATATTCTTACAGGCAGACGCAATAACCAGCATAAGCATTACAGTCGGCAGCGTAACTATAATTTGGAAACCTGCGGTTTTCAATATTTCGGTCAGGTCAAACACATAACTTGGAAACCAATACTTTGCACAGCCGACTAAGACTGCCATTTCTATGACCACCATTGCGGATAATACCAAAGCGGCAATTAGAAATTTTCCAAAGAACATACTACCTTGACGAATGGGCAGCACCGACATTTTCTGCATACCGTTATCGGCATATTCCGTGTGGTACATCATACAAGCGCCGCAAATGGAAATGAGAATATTCAACATCGCCATCATCTGCCAGTTCGCAGACATCAGTATGTTAATCGGATTGCCTGCGAGTGCAGTCATTTCCTCTGCTTTTACCATCATATAGACAACCGGAAAAGCTGCTGCAAGAAAGCCACCTGCCAAAAAAGCAGGAAGATAGCCTGTGCGCTTCAGCTTTTTGGATTCTATTAAGAGACTCATACCGTACCTCCTCTCCTGCGATTATCTTCATCAATCATAGCAAGGAAAGTATCTTCCAGATTATCCGTCGGGAATCCGGCGGCACGAGCGTTTGTTTTCAATTCTTCCTTTGTTCCTTCAAACAGCAGATGACCGTGATTCAGAATACCAATATCGTCAGCCATAAGTTCTACTTCAGGAAGCAAGTGAGAAGAAACCAATACCGTGCAGTCATATTTCTGCGGCAGGGAACGAATCAGGGTGCGTATCTCGTGAATACCCACCGGATCGAGCCCATTGGTCGGCTCGTCGAGAATCAGGATCGGCGGTCTGCCGATCAATGCGCCTGCTAAACCTAAACGCTGCTTCATACCAAGAGAGTATTTTTTTGCCAGTCTTTTTCTAAATTCAGTTAAGCCGACAAGCTCCAGAGCGTCATCGACACAGCTTTTTGGAAGCCCAAGAATTTTCCGTATAATTTCAAGGTTTTCCTCTCCGCTCAGATTCCCGTAAAAGGCGGGTGCTTCAATAAATGAACCAACTTCCTTCAAAATGGGAACTCGGTCTGAAGGGTATGTTTTTCCGTCAATATGAAAGCTTCCTTCTGTCGGCTGCGTCAAACCGAGAAACATTTTCATCGTTGTGGATTTTCCCGCCCCGTTCGGACCTAAAAATCCATAAACGCTTCCTTTGCGAATATGGAGATTCAGATGGGATACTGCCGTGAAATCGCCGTAGGTTTTCGTCAGATTTTGAGTTTCGATTATATTCATATTGTGAAATCTCCTTTCCTTTGTTGTCTTTAGTATAAAGGCGCAACCTTGTGTCAACCTTCTCTCTACCTTACATTTACCTTACATTTGAACTGCACTGCGAAAATGCAGGAATGATATGCTATAATATAGAAAAAGGAGAATTGCATTATGGACTATGATTACTTAAAATACAAAAAAATCCTCATCGTAGATGATGAGGCTGATCTGCGTGAAATGGTAACATCTATTTTAGAGCAGGACGGTTTCAAAACAATCAAGACTGCTGGAACAGTAGCCGAAGCTCTGAAAATATGCAGGGATTGGGAGCCTGATCTTGCCATTCTCGATGTAATGCTGCCCGATGGGAACGGCTTTTCTCTGTTTGAACAAATGCGGACTTTTACCGAAGTCCCAGTTCTCTTTTTAACTGCCCGTGGAGAAGATGAGGACAAGCTGAAAGGATTGGGACTTGGTGCAGATGATTATATGGTAAAGCCGTTCCTGCCAAAAGAATTATCCCTGCGTATCGGAATCATTCTGCGGCGGTACTACAAAGGCGAAGATCCTATCGTCCAACTTGCCGGAAGCCAAATTGACTTTGACCGTGCCGAAGTGATAAAAGAAAATAATCATTTCCCGCTGACTGCAAAAGAACACGATATACTGCTGGCGCTCTACCGCAATGCGGGAAGAATTGTAACCATCGATCAGCTCTGCGAAGCTGCGTGGGGAGATAATCCATACGGATATGAAAACTCGCTGATGGCGCATATCCGCAGAATCCGAGAAAAAATTGAAGCTAACCCGTCAAAGCCGGTATCCCTCATTACGGTAAAAGGCTTAGGCTACAAGTTAGTATTAACGGGGAAATGATATGAAAGATATTACGAAACTCATTCGGCGGTTTGTAGGCATATTGCTGTTAAGCACAGTCTTGGTCATCGTCCTTAACATTATTATTCTTGCTGCTATTTCCGCAAGTCAAACGGCAAATGGCAGACCGTGGACGACTGCAAAAGAAACTGCTGAAGCTTTACAGAAAACAGAAACGGGATATATCTTATCCGGCGATATGACGGAGCGGTTAAGCGGGGAGAATGCGTGGGCAATCTATATAGATAATGACACATTAGAGGTAAAATGGCACACGGAAAATCTGCCGGATACCGTTCCTCTGCACTATACGATCTCCGACATTGCAAGTCTGACACGAGGATATATTGATGGATACCCGACCTATACGGGAGAATGCGAAAATGGATTGGTCGTTGTCGGCTATCCGAAAGACCGATATTGGAAACATATGTCTCCGAGTTGGGATTATGATTTCATCAAAAACGCCCCGTATACTGTCCTGATTGTAATCGGTGTGAATGTTTTTTTGATTTTCCTGATTTATATGATCGCCAATTCCAAGCTGCTGAAATCCGTTAAACCGATTACAAACGGCATACAGGCGCTACCTTCAGGTGAGCCTGTTTATGTCAAGGAAAAAGGACTTTTATCCGACCTTGCCGCTAAAATCAATCAAACATCGGATATTCTCCAAAAACAGAAGCGAAACCTGCAAAGAAAGGAAACAGCAAGAGCAAACTGGATTTCCGGAGTCTCTCACGACATTCGCACACCACTTTCTATGGTAATGGGATATGCCGGACAGATTGAGGACAATGAAAGCCTGCCGGAAAGCGAAAGGAAAAAGGCACGGATTATCCGTCAGCAAAGTACAAAAATGAAAAATCTCATCAATGACCTGAATCTTGCCTCGAAGTTAGAATATAATATGCAGCCGATCCATCCAGAGCCTGTCAATCTCGTAGCAATCGCAAGACAAAGCGTTGTTGACTTTATCAATTTAGATATGGAAGAAAAGTATCCGATAGAATGGAATACAGATGAAGCATTGACTGCCTGTGCCATAAATGGAGATAAAGAGTTGTTGCGGCGGGCAATCGGAAATCTGATTACAAATTCTCAAACGCACAATCCTGATGGCTGTACGATTTCAGTATGCGTCCGAAAAAGCGATACAGAATATAAAATAGTCGTAGAAGATAACGGCGTCGGCGTTACCGATGAAAAGTTAGAGAAACTCAGGACTACGCCCCACTATATGATGAGTGACAGCGGGACAACCGAGCCACGGCACGGCTTAGGGCTTTTGATTGTCGGACAGATCGTTTCCGCCCATAAGGGTACAGTGTCTTTCGATCACGGTAAACAAGGTGGATTTACCGTTACAATTTCTTTCCCTATTCCAAAGGATAGTCATACTCAATAAATGTTAAAAACCGTAGAGCTTCAATGAAAGCCCTACGGTTTTTCTGACCTATGATCTTATTCATTTTAGATGATTTTCAACCTGAGTCATTGATGATAAAAATAATTCTTGGCTTTCAAATAATTCAAATTATCCTTAACCCACGAATTATTCGCTACTACTTTGTTGATTTTCATTTCTATTTTCATTGCTGATGTTGACAGGATCATTTCATTTTCTAATAATCCATTTTTCATTTTGAAACTTGTTATTTCACTCCACGGAATGAATAAATTGTCTGCAATGTCCCAATCGCCGTGAACAGGAAACAGGTTAATCCCGTTATCGCTAAATCCGAACAAATAAGATGTTGCTTGTTCAAATGCCATTACATTGACAATCCCTGTTGGCAAAACCCATTTTACCTTAGATTTAGTATGTCCGCATAGAATATTGTTAGCATATTCATAACCAAAGGTTTTCAATTCGTTTTTTACTTTTTCTAAGCTTAACATATTTATACCTCCTATGGGATTAAAGAAGCTCCATAGCTCTTTTATACAGCGGATCTAACTCACATCCACAGTTCCCACATTCTTTATCAGCCTGTTTGATTGCTGATACCAAAGTATCCTTATCGGCTTTTCCGTCCAGCCATTCCTGAGCCGGGACAGCTATTAAGTCCCAACCCGATGCAGCGAATTTCTGCATAATCGCTTCCAATTCTTCCATAAGCGTACTCCTTTCTTTCAGCCATTATTTCAACAGATTGATCTCGTTTTGCAAGTTCTTCAAAAATACGCCTGCGTGTGCGCCGTCCATCTGCGTGTGATGGAACTGGAAAGAGAGTGGCAGGTAATACCGAAACCATTTCTTTTTGTATCTGCCCTAAATAATAAAGGGATTATTAAAAATGCCGCTGTTCATACCAACAGCTCCGTCGATTTCCGTATCTATGATGGCGGAAGTGCCGATGACCATACTGTTTTCGGATAAGTCCCTGTCCTGACAGCTTGCGGCGACCTGTGCCGTATATTTCAGATACTCCTCGTTGAACTGATTTAGCTCGGCTTTATAAGAAAGGTCGCAGGAGCTGACTTCGCCCTCTTTGTTTTTCACTATGGTATTGACTGCTATGGTGTCATACTGCATGAGTTTTTCGCCGACCGGAAGGATATAAAACTCCTTTACCTTTACGGCAGCTCTGCCGATACAGTAATCGAGCAGCATATTAAATTTCAAGCTTCTTTTCCTGCTGACCTTGATCAGATTGGTCACATCAAAGGTCTTGAAAAAAGTGACCATTGGATTGGGCGCTTTCATCCAAAGCGCATACGCCGCAGCCCTTGTCGTATTTTTGGGATCAACTTCTTTTGGCATACTAACCTCCGATTACTCCGCTTTCCGGATTGGGTGGCGCACGACCGTTTTCAATCGGCTCACATCGCATTTTCTCGGATCGCTCAGATAGATTTCGTGATGGTATCTTGTATCCGTAATATCCAGTTCGTATCCATTCGCTTTCATATAGTCGTGCATTAAATCAACAGTGGCAGGCTCATCGTCATAAGAGCCGATGTGCATACACTGGACGCACATTCCCTCATCATAGGGGAAGAACTCAACCTTAGAAAAATCCTGTTTTTTCTTTTTCGTTGCCTCCTGAACTGCCCACTCAAAATCTTCCTTCGTTACGAAATCCGGCAGCCGGATCATAGAGATAAAGTGCATATCTTCTTTTCTTGCATAATCAAGTCCCTGCGTATTTTCCTGCCACCAAAGACCTTCAAGGGGCGGCACTACATACTCGAAAAATCCCTCGATTTTATGCGTCCCCTTGTAGCTCATCTTTATAGTAAAGGCTATTCCATATAACAAGCCGATTGAGCTTTTATACTCCCCGTTTTCCTCGTTAGGATTTCCTTTCCCCCGGACTGCAATGTAGTTCATTTTTGGAATCTCTATAATTCCGGGCTTGTTCTTCGGCATATAAAATTCCTTGTATTCTTTCTTGTAATCAAAAGCCATTTTCTTCCTCCATTTTGCAAATAGAATTTAGGTCAGCTACCATAATGTATTCCTCAGTCGTTTCTTTGACCGTTGTAAAGCCCGCTTTTCGATATAACTTCACTGCATAATTGTCCTTTTGAACAGATAAGGAAATCTTTGCATAACCAGCAGCTTTTTCTGCTAACAACATTTGTGTAAGCAACAAAGTTCCAATTCCCATACCTCTGTACGCTTTAAGAACAGACATTGCAAGGGAAGGCGTATTCTCATCAATATGTCCGTAGTCGTTCATAATCCTTGCCCATATTGCTCCTACAATATTTCCGTCAACTTCTACAATCAAAGCCTTATCGTGTTTGCTGTTTCCAAAATCTGCAATGTATACTTGCAATTCGGGACAAGTTATCACTGATTTAGGCGGCGCAGCCGTACCATCCGGAATATAAATTGCTTCGTACAAAAAATCACTGAGCAGACTATATTCTTCCTTTCGCATTTCCCTTATAGAGTAGCTCATATTTTACTCGTTCCTTTGTCAAAAAATAGCCTTACCGCATACAGGCATTAACAAATTTCATAGGTACATCCATTCGCTTTGCAACCTGTTCCGGCGTCATTCCACTATCCAAAAAGCGCTTGCATACGATCTTCATATTCTCTCCGACTTCGATAATATGCTTATCCGGATCATAGAAGCGAACGACTCGCTGCCCCCAAGAATGTTCCATAATCGGGTGGACATATTCAATATCATATTCCTTCAGCTTATCAGCAAACTTGTCAAAGTCATCTTCCTCAAAATAAAGCTCAAAGTTGTTGCCGCCAAAAGAAATGTCACTTGTACCAATAAATTCCTTATATGTTTCAGCCGTTTGCAGGGCTAAGCCACCTGTCAGTGTCTTATTTGCTCCAAAGTCCATAATGATATGAAGTCCAAAGACTTTTTTATAAAATTCAACTGATCTGTCTATATCGGTCACTACCAACATAGGATTTTTCAACTTCATTCTAATTTTCTCCAAAACACAGTATCGTTATTTCCGATTAGGCTTTCTTTTAATAGCCAACAGTTTCATATAGTCATCGAACTCATAAGTATCAGTCGGCTCAAACATTACCCATTTCCCGTCACGATAAGTTGTTGCTTCATCATATTGCCTGCAAACGGGATCAGAAAGAGTTTCCCTTATCTCCTCAAATTTTACTCTTTCATCTTTTCCAAAGATAATCATAAAACCAAGGCTATTCTTTTTCGCATATAGACTGCAAAGCGTTTTACCGCCTCTGCGGTACTTATATTCATAAACCCAGTTCTTACCGCCTGTATTCCATAGCCGTTCCATATCGTATTTTTCATCAATCGCTGAACACAGCTCTTGCCAGACTGCAAACAAAGGTTGTCCGAGCAATTCAGTCATAGTTGACTGAGTAGGAGTATTTTCAAGCATTGTGTTCCCTCCGCATAACAGTATTTGTTTATGACTTGTTCAGATAAGCACTTGCTAATTTATGTACCTGTTTTATTTCTTTTGACGATAAATCCCATTGCTTCAGTTCATTGGAAACCAGTTCAGGATATTTTTTGCTTATATCTTTCAAAGCATTTCCTATTGATTTTCGTACATACTCGCTTTCATCATCTTTGAGAGAAGATAAAAACTGTATTGCCATCTGCGGATGCTCCTTAAAATAAGGGCGGCTTGTCCAAATTCTCAATCCTTCTGATACAGCTCTCCTTGTATTAGCACAATCACTTTTTAGCCATTCCTTAATAACCGGAATCGCTGTTTCATATCCAATAATTTTGCAGTAATTATCAAATGCCATTGCAAGAATTTCCTGCACCTTCCAGCTTTTGTGCTGACTCACGGTATCTTTCAGAAATGATAATGCGCTTGTATTTTTGCAGGCTGCATATCCTACCAAGAAAACACCGACTTCCTGTATCTGAAAATTTTCCGACTGATATAATTCCAATCCCGTAGCGAAACATTCATCAAGCGAATGCTGCTTGTAATAATTTTCAGCTTCCTTTTTCACGAGTTTTAGACTATCTTTTTCAGGTATAACTTCTTTCAAATGTGCTATGAAATTTTCCATTATGTATATTACCCTTTCAAATTATCCAAAGCAGCCGGATTATTTTCGAGGATTGCCCCAACAGTCGGGCAGGTTTCTAAATCCGGGCAGTCTCCGCAGGTGGAAACACCTTTATTTAACGCACACTTCCGAATCCCGCACAGGCTATCACAAAATACCGTTTTTGCCCCATTCATACGGCAGCCTTCGCAGTTAATATGCTCTGGAAGAATCGGGGCGTTGTTTAACTCTGCCCACAGCTTCGCAGTTTTCTCCCGCAAAGCCTGATCGTCATTGACGGTCGCTATGTATGCGTCGCATTTTTCGCAGTCCAGTCCGCAGTATCCGATCATATCTTTCATAGGTTATACGCCTCCTGTCTATTATTCTTCATCATCAATTTCTCGCTCAAAGATCGAATACTTCCAGTCATCAGTTCCGGAAATCAAACGCCAACCCTGTTTTCCATATTCGTTGAGTTTCTCAATATACCGATCCAGCTTAATATGAACATTAAATGATGGCTCTGCGCTTAAATCAACTGTCATATACTCATACTTCTTCATAACAAACCGCCTTCCTATATATAAGTCTTTATGAAAAATTTTTCATTATATCCGCAACAAACTGTGTCTGCTGCTTTCTCAAATACGATTTCACAAAAGGCTTCAGCAGCCATTTCTTCGCTTTCACTTGTTCCGTAAAATCTATCTCTGTTTCATCGCCTTTGGCAGTGAAAATGCCAGTCCAATGACCTGTCATATTGCTGTTTTCCATATCAAATTCCCATCGTCTGTATGGCTTAACAAGCGTCACGGTAAAGGTCGTAGGGTAGCCGTTTTTGGTATATTCGATAAATTGCTTGTCGCTTATCGCTTCTGTTTTACTCAAGTCGCTTCTCCAAGCAGCGTAATTCTCCGTATTCAACACCAGCTCCCACACTTTTTGAAGTTCGCCGGGGATCAGCGCTTTTATATTTGAAACCGCCATTTTTGCTCTCTCCTTAAATCAGTCGTATTTCTCAATATGCACGGTGGCAATCGCCGACTGATTTGGCTCTCCGGTAACAAGGTCTTGCGGCGCAGGCACGAGCAGCATAAATCCGTCCTTGCCATATCTTAATTCATACCCTTGTGCATACGCTTCTTCCACAGAGATGTGCTGTACCTGTCCGATGACCATAGCCGTAATACCTGCACCGCTTAAATCCTGTATATCTTTCAGGGTACATTCCATCGTGAGAAACGCTTCGCTGATCGCAGGTGCGTGAATGGTTTTGGCGTTGGAAACAGTAAAGCCTCCTGCTGCAAATTCGTCATCGTCCCATTCATTCTGATGAATGGTATTTACCAACCTGTCATAACAGCTTATCGGGAGAAAATTAATGCAAAAGCATTTTTCTCTTTGGATATTGGCATAGGTGTGGGTATGCTGATACAGGTTGCCCATCACAGCGAAAAAAGCGGTCTTATCTCCGTGAAAGCAGCTCCACGAATGAAAGCACACATTCGGTTTCCCGTTCTCTTTCCAAGTCGTGACAGCAAAGAGAACGGTCGGTATTCCTGCTGTTACTTCAAAGTGAGAGAACAGCTCAAATTCTTCCGGATAGGCTGGCTTAAAATACTGGGGAAAATCCTTTTCAATCTCGATCTTCATCATTATGCCTTTCTCTAACCTGAGTAGATTACGACTCATTTGGGATAAAGTATAAGGAATAGCCATCTATATTGATTGGTAGTGTTGGAATCTCTGAGCCATCATAGTATTCCGTAGGAGCTACGGTAGCATAGCCGGTCACTCCATCAATGATAATCTCATAGTCCGTTCCCTTCGGCGTTTTCTGCATTACCTCATAAGTGCCGTTATATGTCTTGCCGTTTGTGGTATCCGTTATCGTGATTTCTCCATCTTTAGCAGTCAAAGTCATATCCACGATTTCAGCGTCAGGATACAGCTCGTCAGCTTCTCCTACGGCAACCACGAGTTCATCCTGATATTGGGTAGCTTCCGTATCATTGCTCATAACCGTTCTCATTTTCCACTCATAATCTTCCATCTTCACGACATCAGCATTGCAAGCAGAGAGAGCGAATACGATGAATGACATCAAAAACACAGATAAAATCTTTTTCATTTCATACCGCCTCCATTTACCGTCACAGCTTCTCTACATCTTCCACATAGATGGAGACTTCGCCGCACTTGGGATAGATTGCTACCTTCGGCTTGCCGATTCTGCCGCCGAACAGCTTATTTTCGTCCGATGACATTACAATTCCGTATCCTGCGCCTTCTACCTTGATGGCGCAGTTTTCTTTCATTTCCGTTCCACATCTGAGACACTTTCTCATAAATAAATCCTCCGTTTCTTTTTATGGATTTCCGGCGGTAAAACCGCCCCGTTATGTTCTCAGCCTAAAGGTTTTCGGCGCAAGGCGGTATACCAAAATGCTGGCGACAATACTGTAAAGCACACAGAAAACAATCGTCATTATTCCAAATATCATAATCGGCATACGCAGCCGCATAAGAGCAAAACAGACGACATAGGTTACTGACAAAACAATCCGATATGTGCCGCTTTTCAGCTCCGTCCCTGCATTGTAAGGCTGGAGCAGATAGTAAATCGTCAGGTAATGAATCGAGAAAAACAGGCTCATACACAGGATGGAAACAACCAGCACTACATAGTTCAGCGGATTGTCCGTCCCTCCGGTGGCAAACAGGATCAGCGCCAGTCCGATACCGATCACGAGCGCCGGAACAGCGTTGATTTTCATAATCTCACGCAGGCGAATCTGAAACAACCGCAGGATAAAGCTCGGCTGCTTATAAAACGAATAGGTCAGCAGGCTGTGATCGCAGTTCATAAAAAGCGCCTGTGTAAAGTTCGTGCCACGGTTGATAGCGTACATTATAAATACAAAGTACGGAAGCCAAGTCATCACGATTTCGTTAATGACGGTTTTTTCTTCGGGCAGCAGATAGACGCCTGCCAGCACGGCGGCGACAAGGAAAGCGCACACATAGGAAATCTTCTTTGTCGAGTTCCAGAGTATCTTTTTATGCCTTTTGATAAACAGCTCATTCAGATACTCGAAGCCCTTGCGGTTGCTGCTAATGGAAGTATCTGCGGATATTTTCTTTTCATTTGCCTGTTTGATAAGCTTTGTCTGTGCCGTGCTGTCCATCTGATTGGTCAATCCGGCTAATAATTCCTTGTTGATTGCGTAATAATCACGGAAGGTAGTGAGCCTTGTGATACTTGCCATACCAAGGGGAATACACGCTAAAAATATAACCATTGGTACGACCGCAGGCAAAGCAAAACCAAAGGCGGGCGGAGCATAGGCTGCGGCTAAAAGCAGGGCGATACAGCACCACACATATTTGGACAGCTTATTTTCGTTGTAGCCAAATCCCCTTTTCTCATAATCCCACAGGGTAACAGCCGCCGCAAACAGCTTCATACCCGCTATGCAAAGGGGCAGGAGCAGACAAAACCACAAAGGTACGCCTCTGTCCATACCGAACAGAATCGTAAAGGGCAAAAAGCCCACAACGACCTTCAGGATGGAGTAGAAATAGTTTACAAGCGTATATTCTCGTGCGTCCATTTTCATCAGGATCATCGCATAATATTTATCCTTTGTCGGATTGAAAAGGTGTGTGTTTACAAAGCTGCCGATTACCGTGAGAATCAGCAGGATATGCAGGAACACCTCATTCTCCGGCAGTCCGTTATAAAGGATACCGATACCGCATACCATCGTGATAAAGTAAAGGAACTTGCCGAGGAATACAGAAACGATTTCCCACAGCACGGACAAAATGTTTGCAAAGATTTTCAGCCCCTTTACCTGATACAGCGTTGCCGGAAGCAGCCGCTTTACGAGCGGTATCTGCTTTAAGGAAAACAGGACACCGTTGACACGGTATGTATTTTTCAGGGAAAAAGATATTTTAAGCGTCTTATTCATTTCCTTCCTCCCTGAGTGCCGCAATGATTTTATCCTTAAATTCCCTGCTGTCCAGATCGGTTTTCTCCACGACCTCCAGTTCGCCGTGATTAAGCAGCACAATCTCATCGCAGAGGTCAAGCGCCAAATCCATAATATGAGTGGAGAAAATGGTAATGCGGTCTTGTTTCAGTGAACGGAGCAGTTGTTTCATTTCTTCCGCCACAACCACATCAAGGGATGTCAAAGGCTCGTCGAGCAGCAGGATATTCGGCTGAGCGATGATATTGATGAGCATTTGCATTTTGTTTTTCATACCGTGGGAGTAGTCCTTGAGCAGTTTATCCCTATCCTCCGGCTCAATACTCATATAATCGAAATACTCGTCAATGCTTTTCGGATTTTTGATAGACTTCTCGTTGATGTCCATAAAGAATTTCAAAAACTCCCTGCCTGTAAGAAACTCCGGCACGGTCGGGGTAGAGAGTACATATCCGATGTCCTCTGCGGACACCTCACGGCGGACGCCGTTTTCATCTTCTATATAGAAATTGCCGCTATCCGCCTTCAAATCCCTGTTCAGGCAGTTAAACAGCGTTGTTTTTCCAGCGCCGTTTCTGCCGAGCAGCCCATAAATTTTCCCTTCATCAAAAGTAAAATCAATATCTCTGAGGACTTCCTTTTTCTCAAAGCTTTTTGACAAATGCTCAATTACAAATTTCATAATATCCTCCGTCACATCTTATGCTGGTAATATGCCATCAAAATAAAATCAAGGATTGTTTTAAGCAGGAAAGCGCCTACAAGAGTAAGAACAATCCATAGTGGTGCGTCGAAAAAAATACATACCCAAGCGCCTGCCATCAGCAGCCAGTGCAGTATCTCGCCGGATATTGCCTGTGCTTTGCTGCGAATGAGCTGATTGCGCTCGTCTTTTTCTTCAATTTCATTGATTTTCATCAAATCAGGATTTTTTGCGCCCCACAGACCGACACACCATTTCGCAATCCCATAGCCGAACAATCCGGCACCTATCCCGATCATCGCTCCGCTTTGCGAATCACTTAAATAGTCCTGTAAAAGAAACTTTGCGATCAGAGCTAAAGCAATGCCGATAATACCGATTGCAAGATACATTCCGGTTTTCTTTTTCATTGCTTTCCCTCCTCGTAAATAAAAATATCTTCAATACTCATATTAAAATACCGTGCAAGCTTAAACGCCAATATAATCGAAGGATTATATCGTCCGTTTTCCAACGAGCCGATAGTCTGCCGAGATACTTCCAGTGCGGCAGCCAGTTCTTCCTGCTTGATTCCCCGTTCTTTCCGGATTTCCTCTAAACGGTTTTTCACGGTGCGCCTCCTTTCTATGGAAAGCCAGCTTTCCATATCTCTATTATAGCAAAGAGGGCGCAAATGTCAAGTATACTTTCCATTCGGAGATGAACTTTTTTCAATCTTCCCATTCTTCACATCTATTGAGCAGCTAAGTTTATCACTTGCACATTGTTTTGCCGAGCATAATTTACCGTATATGCAGTCCCGCCTTTCTCCTGTGTTAAATAGGCTATGCAGACGCTGCTGCCATTTACCAAATGGCGGTTTCTTTTGAACATACAGCCCCGAAAATAGTCGTGAGAAGTATATACTACCTTATCCGCCTGACTTTTGATCTCCTCATAAACCGCTATATCATCTTTGCTCCAGCCTTTTGTCTGTGTGGTACACGGAAGGACTAAAATCAGCTTGATATGCGAATATCGCTTTCTCAAGGATAAAACGCATTGAGCAGCCAGCGTATCAAAGCCCAATGCTCCGCCTGCGCCAAAGTACATATATCCTTCTTCTATCAGTCGAAGCAAGGTGTTTTTTAACCGCTGAGAGAGTTCCGGTATGCTCTCCGGCGGTATTTTTCTATGTCCGGTAAAGCAAGCCGTTTTTCCCCTCATTAAAGTTCACCAGCCAGTTCAAAGCCTAAAAGCACAAAAAATCTAATTATAATACTCATAGTATATCAAAGTCAACAATAAATATCAATAGTCTGTGGAACTACGGAAACAATATTTATAGACTATGAATGGAGGCTGGAACTATGAGTGAAATTGCAAAAACAATCGGACAGCGTGTCCGCAATTATAGAATTGATAAGGGATTGAGCCAAGAGAAGCTTGCTGAGTTATCCGGTTGCCACCCTACTTATATCGGGCAAGTGGAACGAGGGGAAAAGAACGCCACTCTTGAAAGTATCGAAAAGATTGCTTCAGCTATGAATGTCTCGCTTGCTCAGCTTTTTGAGAAGATAGGCGAAAGCAGCACCGACAGCTATCCTATGAAATGTTACGAGCTGGTCGCAGCAAAAAGTAAATCCGAGCAAGAACATCTATATAAGATGTTAGTTGAAATGGATAAATATAAAAATCAATAAAAGCGGAAAAAATATACGGTGTTACCCAAGTGGGTAGCACCGTATTATTTTGGGTATAGTTTTATTTTAATTCTGTACGGCGGATTACAGCATATGAGCCAATTCCAAAAAGAGCTCCGATTATGAGAAATGATAGAATTGGGAAAAACTGATTTATTGTACCATCGCTCATAAATCCTACTGCTCTCATCGTCAATTCCATAGCCTTGCTTACAATTTCATCTGAGAATACAAACTGGAACAACGCCATAACAAGAAGAATGATTCCAGATATTCCAACTCCGATCAAAAGAGAAATTGTTTTTCCAACTCTGTTGATGACTAAAATCGCTAAATAGAAAAGACTGCAAAACATCAAATATAAAGCAGTAAGCCATAACCAGTTTATAAAAATATTTCCGAATCCATAAAGGCTACTGTATAAGGTAAAATAGTTACTGTTGAAGAAATGAAGAGAGTTACCGATTATGGTATCAATAAGTGCCATTGTACCCGCCAGCAATGTAAACATACAAACAGTCGCCCCAAAAATATATTTTCGGGTATATCCATTTTGGAGCAACGCCTTGAAATCTTCTTTGTAGCCTAATACGCCTATAACACTGACAAAAACAACAGAACTGAACTCTAAAGTATTTGAGCCAGTTTCATTTCCTTTAGTACAAATTGCAACAATCGTAAAAATGAGAGCCACTATCAAATATTGGATCAAATAGAAAATTCCTATTGCCTTTACTTTAGTTAAGTATTCATATAAAACCGCAGATTTTAATTTACTCATTTTCGCCGCCACCTTTCTCTGTCATCTTGACAAACAGTTTTTGCAAATTCATTGCCGTAACTTGCAGATTGCTTCCTTGAGGTAAAGCCGTTTTTTCTCCTAATACATAGGCAATTTTCAAGCCGCCCAACTCGTCATATCCGATGACATTCTTGCCTTCACAATAATGGTCAACTTCCTGAGCCACCCCGGAAATGCTATATCCTTTTTCAAGCAGTTCCTCAACCGTTTCCTGAAGAAGAATTTTCCCTTTATCAATCAAGACAACTTCCTCAATAATATTGGAAACTTCCTCTATCAGATGTGTCGCAATAATAAGCGTCCGCTCATTGTTCTCAAATTCTTTAAGGAGCAGGCTGTAAAACAGTTCCCTGTGGTTTGCGTCAAGCCCCAGAACCGGCTCATCAAAGATTACATACGGAACATTCAGTGATAGCGCAATAATCAGCTTGAAAATGGACTGATACCCTTTCGATAACGCCTTAAACCTTTTGTTAATATCAAGATTGAACTTTTTGGAAAGTTCAAAGGCTTTATCCAGATCAAAATCGTTATAAAAACGATTTGTCCACTTGAAATGATCCTTAACCTTCAAATCTCTGTCATATAAATCCGCTTCACTCATGCAAAAAATCTTTTCGTGGACACCCATATTTTCTTTTGCAGGAATACCATCAATCAGGACTTCGCCCTGATCTGCAAAAATCCGGTTTGCGATAATATTGATAAGGGTAGATTTTCCTGCCCCGTTTCTTCCTAAAAACCCATATATTCTCCCGAACTCAAAGGAAAAAGAAATATCGTCAAGCGCTGTGACATCTTTATAGCGTTTCGTTATATTTTTAATTTGAATGGCATTCATTGTCATAACCCCTTTCTATCAAAGAAATAATATCCTCTTTAGACATTTGCAGCTTCAATGCTTCGCTTATTAAAGTCGAAACATACTGCTCATAAAACTGACTTTGCCGTTTTTGTCGAATTTTTTCGACTGCACCTTCTTTCACAAACATTCCAAGACCTCTTTTCTTGTAGATGATTCCCCCGTCAACCAGCACATTCATTCCTTTTAGAACAGTATGTGGATTGATACTGAGCAGCGCAGAAATTTCATTTGTCGATGGGATTTGTGTTTCTTCAGGAAAAGCACCAGTAAATATAGAATCTTCAAGCTGCTCTGCGATCTGAAGAAAGATCGGTTTATCTATATTCGGATTTACATTCAATCATAGCACCTCCTACACCTGCTTGTTTGTCTGTTAGTTGAGTAACTAACTATCTTACAAGCAAAGTATACCCACTGAGATTCTATTTGTCAATACCTTTTTGCGAATTTTTATGTAATTAAGCCGCCTGCATTTAAGCAAGCGGCTCGTTTTTGCCCTCCGATCAATAGGCAGGTGCACCGTAGCCGAGTATTTCGTAATACCCAACCGGATAACTATTCTGACGAACAGAATCCCCGGAGTTGCCCTCGACCGTGTAAACTCTGCCGTTTTCTACTTTTTGGACGATACCCGTATGGTCGGATAATCCGTCCTGACCGCTTTCGTCCGCCCAATCGAAGAAGATAATCATACCCGGCGTAGGCTCGGCGCTGTTATCCAGCCATTGCCCTCTGTCCTTAAACCATTGTACGCCGTTGACGCAGCCTGCGTATTTCGGAATTACACCAGCGTCAATATACCCGCATTCATTAGCGCACCACGAAACGAAGCAAGCGCACCACTCTACACGGGAATTAAAACCGTACCAAGACCAGTACGGATCGCCGCCCATTGTTCCGATTTGGGAAAGCGCAACGGTTACGATCTGATCGTCTGTCCCCGTAATCCCGTAAAGCACCTGCGACCACAGCGAATTGTTTTCATCGGCAAGCAGCTCTGCAAGATACTCTTTCTGTTCCTCGTTAAATCCATACTGCGCCGCCATCTCATCGGCGGTCTTATGGCTGACCGTGATATACAGATAGGTTTGCGTGACCGTGCTTTCCGTCTCCACGATATTTCCGTGACCGTCATCGGTTTCGGTAATGACCGTCTCGGTTTTGGTGTCGGTGCTGGAGCTTATTTCGTTCATCTCCCAAAAGATGTCCGTGAGAAGCTGCTTTTTCGATTCGTCCATCGTTGCGACCTCTTGGGGATTATCCGGATCGGTGTTGACCTTGACCGAGTATACCGCAAGCACCTCTTTCCAAACGGCACGGCTACCGCTCATTTCAAGGACATCATAGGATACCGAGCTTTTCTCCTCTTGCAGTTTGGTATTGTATTCGGTATTGATTTCCTGCACAACGGTCTGCATACTCATACCCGTGCCGGAATCCTCGCCTGAGAAAAAGATACCGAACACTGATCCGAGAAGCATACCGATCAGGCAAATCACAATAATGACCAAAACCGCTATCCAGCCGCCTGCGGCGATTGCGGCGATCAACGCTTTTGTTCCGGCGATAATCGCCTTGACCGCAAGCGCTATCGCTTTTGCGATTGCTTTCGCCGTAATAACGGCGGCACGAGCCGCCGCCCGTGCCGCCTGAACTGCCCTTTGAGAAGCCTTGACCGTAGCCTGCGCTGTTTTCTGCGCCGCCTTTGCGGTACGCTGTGCTGTCTTGACGGTCGTTTTAGCGGTGCGCTCTGCGGTTTTTACCGTTTTCTGCGCTGTTTTCGCCGAGCCTTTCCCAACCGTCTTAATCGTCTTTTTTCCTGCGGAACGGACAGACTCTTTTACTGCCTTCTTCGGCTGTTCCACCGCCTTGATACCCTGACCGACGCCTTTTCGTGGAGTTGCCGCCTGCGCCTGTTTTTGAAGCGACTGCGCCGCCCGCTTTTCCTTGAATTTCTGAATACCGTCCTTTGCCTTGACGATATTCTGCTTTGTCGCCTGAACGCCCTTGCGCCCCTGCTTGTCAAATTGGTGTACGGCTTCGTGGGAAACTCGGTCGGTACCGCTTTCCAAACGGTTGGAAGCGTATTCCTCCGCACTGCTTTCAGGGACATCAACGGAGTGTTCCGCTTTTTCTTTAGTCTGGATAAAGGTGGATTTCATACGCTCGGCGGCAACCGCCGATTTGTCAATCGTTTTGATCGTGCCTTTCGCTATATCCCTTGTCTTAATATCCGGCATAGAAAACCTCCTTTCCAAGCGCCTGTGGACGCTTTGAAGTAAAAAAAGAGGGGAAAAGGTATCAACACCTTGCCCCTCAAAGTACGAGGGCTGAAAAGCCGCTTAAATCAAGGACTTTTTACCCTCTATTTTTCGATTCTGTGCGCTTTTTCCTTGCGTACTCTGCCTGCTGCCTTTTGTATGCGATACCGGCGCATTTCTCACAATACTTTTTCCTGTTGCCACGCTTGATAATCGGAGCGCCGCAGGAAACGCACCTGTCAGGGTGCGTTCCAAGTATCTCCGCTTCCAGCGCCGGATCTGCCGGAAGTACCGCATTGCGGAAATACCTGCATAAAAACGAGTAGGATATACTCTGTACGCAGACGCAGCCTTCCCCTTCATCAAGAAGCAGGCAGTTCCCGTCATCATAATTAGCGCACAGCTTCTTTATCAGGGCATTAGCTCGGTATCTCTGCCGCCCCGTCATTTGCGGGAGCATTTGCACCACTGCTTTCTGTTACTTTTTTCGCCACAACGACAATCCTTCCGTTTGTACGGGAGTATTCACAGGTGGAAAGCGTGATCAGCTTGTCGCCGTACTCCGCCGATACGCCCGTGTCGTAAAGGGAAAGCTCTTTGCACTTATCAATATAAGCGTCAAACTCCTCCGGCGACTGAGCGTCCGTAAAGCGGTAATATTTGAAGGCTTCAGGGCTGTCGGTGTAGACAACGGTTTTGAAAACCGCAAGGATTTCATACTCATTTTTCTCTGTCAGGGTGTTAAAGGCAATCGTTTTATGTCCCCGCCAGAAATCCTCGTCCTTGAATTTTTCAAAGTCGGCGAACATCGAGCCGTTGTTCATATGATGACCGTAGATCACTAAATTGTCCGAAGGCTTTAGGACATCACAATCCTCCTGCACATACGGGCAGCCGTAAGAACTGTATTCTTTATCAAATCCACGCTTTAGATAGTAGTTCGGGTTATCCACCGTCTGCATAACTGGATAATTGATGTTCGTATCCTCCACGCAAATCCAACCGACCAAATCATTGTTTTGACGGTACAACTCGGTAAGCTCCGGCAGTATCGTCTTATCTTCCGAATAGATGATCGGCTCGGCAGGCTCGGTTTCGCTGTCCTCTACGAGCTGTACGAGGGAATCGTACAGCTGTTCCTGATGTTCCGCCTCCCTGTAATGGTCAATAATGAAATAACTGCTGACGCCGAGCAGGACGGTAAACGCCGTCATCAACGCAATACAAATCTTTTTTCTCATTGCCATATCCTTTCTGAAACAAGGGGCGGGAGCTTATGCGCTCTCGCCCGGTTTTGTTGTCATCAGCTTATACAGCTTCGTATTTTTCGGGAATTTATTTGCGAACGGTACAAGGGAGCTGCCCACCTTGATAAGCCCGTGTCCGGCTTCCACATTCGTAATATACGACATCTGAAGGTCGGAGATATTTAAGAGCTTCGCCAGCTCCAGCCTGTCCGTGGAAGCCTGATTGAGCATAATGATAAATTCGGAGTTTGCGAGCATTGTCCTTGCCGTATGGCTCTGCAAAAGGTCGTCCACATTCTGCGTAATACCCGTAGCATAAGCGCCGTATTTACGCACACGCTTCCAAAGGGTAAAAAGGAAGTTAGCAGAATACTCGTGCTGGAACAGCAGATAGATTTCATCAATAAAGATGAAGGTGTTTCTGCCTTTCGCCCTGTTCTGCGTAATGCGGTTTAAGATAGAGTCGAGAACGACCAGCATACCAATCGGCATAAGCTGCTTGCCGAGGTCTAAAATGTCATAGCAGATCAGGCGGTTATTGGTATCTACATTCGTGTGCTTTGCAAAGGTGTTCAAGCTGCCGTTGGTAAACAGCTCGATGGCAAGGGCGATTTCCTTTGCCTCTGGCTCGTCCTGTTTCAGAAGCTCCGCCCTGAAATCCTGCAAGGTCGGCACTTCGCCCTGATAGTTATTCTGCTGATAGGTGCGGTACACGCTGGCGGTGCAGCGGTCGATAATGGATTTCTGCTTTGCACCAAGATTGCTTCCGCCGATGAGCTGCTCACACAGGGACATAATAAACTCCGACTTCAAAATAACCGGATTCGCCCCGTCGCCGTATTCCTTCGTCATATCCATAGCGTTGATATGATTTTGAGAAGTAGCGGAGATATGGATAACCTCGCCGCCGAGCGCCTTCACAAGCTGTGAATATTCCCGCTCCGGATCAATGATGATAACATCGGAATCTGAGGAAAGAATCACATTCTCGATCTCGCCCTTTGCGGCAAAGGACTTACCGCCGCCCGATACGCCGAGAATAAAGGAATTACCGTTAAGGAGCTGCTTGCGGTCGGCGATAATCATATTCTTGCTGATAACATTCTGCCCGTAGTAGATACCGTTCTCGTGAAAAATATCCTGCACTCGAAACGGGATAAACACGGCAAGGCTTTCGGTCGTAAGGGTACGGAAGGTATCAATCTTCCGCACGCCAAACGGCATAACCGTATTCAGCCCGTCCACCTGCTGAAATTTCAACACGCCGAACTGACAAAGGTGCTTTCTCGCCGTGGTAAGCAGTGCTTCCGTGTCGTTATCAAGCTGTTCTTTGGAATCCGCCGTATGCACAAAGGTAATCACGGCAAACATCATTCTCTGATCCCTCGTCGTTAAATCATCGAGAAATTCTTTCATTTCCTTTTTCTGCTGTTCCATATCGTAAGGGACAGTCGCCGAAAAGTTATTGTTGGAGTTCTGCCGCCTCTGCCAGTTGGTAATATTCGTCTCAACGCCAAGCAGACGGTTTTCCGCTTCCCGTACCGCTTCGTCTGTCGGCACGGGAACGACATCAATCGACATCATCAGATTGCGGTTGAGATCTGTCAGCTCCGCCACCATACTGTCCTTGATATAAGAAGCGTACTCACGCAAAAAAAGGACTCTCCCGTAACGGTCGCCCATTTTGAAGTAGTCCTTTTCAAATTCCATTGAGTCGGGACAGATATAGTCCTTGAAGCTGTGTCCCTTTTTGCGGGTTTCCTTTATATCAAAGTGGAAAGAGGATTCCTCGCCCACACGGTAAAAGTCGTGGAAGATACGCAGCCTTTCATCGGTTTCCAACTCCACGCACTGGCTGCCGAGCCTGCCGAAGTGAGCGATCAAGTCAGCGCCCACACGGGCAAAATAATTCCTTGCGTCCTCAATATTCTTCTTGTTGACGGAAATCGTCATATACTTATCCTGCACGATGGCGTTTGCGCCTGTCGCTTTCTCCAAAAGGATTTTATTATACTCCTCACGGTATTCATCAAGGCTGTCGCCTTTCATCGGGATAAGAATGTTGTTCTCAAAGTCCAGCCGATTTAAACGGCGGTTGTTGATTGTGATTTTTGTCGTTGCTCCGGAGTCGAGGGAATTGAGCAGTTCCGAGTATTCAAGGAACATTGCTTCCTTGTCCTCACGGCTGGCAACCGCATAGTTAATATCAGAAAATTTATAGGTCTTGGAAAACTTGTCTTTTCCAGTCTGAAAGATACCGTCGTCATAAATGGCGGTAATGGGGATCACATCCTGAACGCCCTTCGGCACAACAAACTTTTCTTTTTCCTGTTTGCGGAGATTGGTAAGTGTTTTAATCATTCGATTTCATAGCCTCCTTTGCTTTTGCTTCGATACTCGGCTTGAACAGCTCGCAGTAGGTATTCGTTGAACGGAAAGTGAGCTTTTTCGGCATTAAGAACTCCGATTTAATCCACGCATAAATGAATTTCTCTGCGGTCATTCCGTTATATTTAACAAAACCAAGAGCCGCAAAGGGGGCGGCTCCCAAAATGCACATCCACGATACGGTTTCCGTGCCGACATAGGGCTTGAGCAAGAAATAGATACCTACCGCCACTACGCAGGCACAGGCAGAAAAAATGAACTGCCGCAGTGACAGTCCAAAAAACATCGCTTCTGTGTAATTCCTGATTTCTCTATTGATTTTGACTTCCATTTAGGAACTCCTTTCTTTTCGTTTTTGTGCCTGCCGGATTTCATCGGCGCAGACACATTCGTCCGCAAGGCAAGTAACTTTGCCTTTCCGCCGCCCTCCGTAATACAGGCAATATCTGCAATCGCAGTCCGCAAGGGTGTAGCCCTTGAATTTGTTGTATATTCGTTTCATTCTGTTCTCCTTACAGCCCCATCATCTCACGGATAATCCGGTCAGACATTCGCACTGAGCCGACCAAAACGAGCATATTAAAGAGCAGCTCGCCGATATAAGCCCATACCTGCGTAACTGCTGCCGCATTTGGATCGACCACAGGCGGGGAAGAAGCGAACAGTGAGAAGATAATGCAGGCTAAAACAATCACTGCCCCTTCAAGACACACGGCGCAGTAGCTTTTGATAAACGATTTACCTACATTCTGACTCGGTTCTCCCGCAAAGGTGGAAAGCGGAATCGGGGCGAGCGCTGTATACATATATAATTTAAAAAATCTCCCATACACCGTCATAATGAGCAGGAATGACATTATTGTGATGAATAAGCCGCCGATAAGTGTAACCGCCCATAACGGGATACTCTCGAAAAAGCCGCAGCTTTCTATGGTGTCAATCATTTCCTGCGGCAAGGTTGTCTGCTGTGCCGAGGTAAATCCGGCTGCGGTCATAATTGTGCCGATTGTACCCTGAACAATATTGAAAAGGGCAAGCATTAGCTCCATACCATAAGTAATCGCTGCTTTTGCAATAGCAAATCGGATAAAAAGCTTTACAGCGTGTTCTGGTTTTTTTACCTCAGCAAAACTGCCGCAAGTACGCACCATACCGACCACAAAAAACAGCACCAAAAGCGCAAGCCCTATCGCCTGCACTGCGCCGTTGATATTGACAATGACCGCCCATATCCCGCCGCCTTTGAAGTTCTGCG
>UQBC01000003.1 GCA_900539195.1 uncultured Oscillospiraceae bacterium | reverse complement strand
CAGCAGTTTGCTCAGCAGGCACAGCCTCAGTACAACCAGTACGCTCAGCAGGGACAGCCACAGCAGTTTGCTCAGCAGGCACAGCCTCAGTACAACCAGTACGCTCAGCAGGGACAGCCTCAGCAGTATGCTCAGCAGGCACAGCCTCAGTACAACCAGTACGCTCAAGGCGATCAGCCTCAGCCCGGACAGTATGCACAGCAGGCGCAGTTCGCTCAGGCTCAGGGACAGTATACACCTCAGGGTATGCCCGCATATGATGCAGGCAGCTTTGCAGTTGTACCTCCTCAGAAAAAAAGCAAGGTATTGCCGATAATTCTTATAATTCTTGCAATTGCAATTGTTGCAGGCGGCGTGGTTTTTGCCTGCCTTAATCTGTTCAAGAACAATGCAAGCGGTTACGAAGCATTAGAAAGAAATTATTTTGCATCTGCCGAAAAGAAAGCCGATGAATTATTTAACAGCACCAAGAATGTCAAGACCGGTCTTGAACAGACTATTTCCATAAATGTATCGAAGGATCTGATAGGTTCTGATGTCGATATTGCGCCTACGGTTATAACAGCTAAAAGCAATGTTAACAGCGCAGCTGAAAAGGGATCGGGATCGCTTACTTTCAGTGCAGGCGACAGTGCTTATATGAATGCTAATTTCTGGCTTGCAGACGGAAAAGTATATTACACAGTACCCGAACTTACGGATAAGTACATAGTAATGGATCTTAATGAGCTTTCCTCATCATTAAAGGACATTTCATCCGGAAGCTCTGATTTCAGCGGTATTCTTACCGTTTCAGATGTAGCGGAAGCTCCTTCGGCATCGACAAATTATGAAGAGATACTGAAGAATATAGATGACGAAACATTTAACACGATCGTTGACATTATTACCGAAGCTTATTTCAACAACTTTACAAGTGTTGAAAACAAGTCCGATTCATTCAAAATGTCGGACAGTACCGTAGATTGCACATCGTACACAATTGATTTTACAGTTGAAAAGGTGATTGCTTTCTGTACAGACGTACTTGATGCGGTAGAAAAGGAAAGCAAGATTATGGATATCCTTTCACAGCTTGGTATCGATAATGCTTCGTTCCAGTATCTCAAGACTCTTATGACCGATTCGACAAAGGACGCTACAGAGGAAGAGCTCAGTCAGGTAGCGGCTACAATGATCGTTTATGTTAAGGATAACAACATTATCGGCAGAAAGATCTCTATAGTAGACGCTATTGAAGCTGTTCTTGTAACTTTCTCGGATAAGGCACAGTTTGAATATTCCGTAAACGCTACGATCACGAGCAGCACAAATATCTATGCAGGCGCAAAGGGCACAGTAAACGGCAACAACTACACAGGTACCGCATCTGTTACAGCAGACGGTCAGACTGTTATCACAGCCGATTTCTCATTTGACGCAACAAACGGCAACGGCACATATAGCTTCAAGATTACGACCGATGACAACGAAACCTATGAAGTTAAGCTGAACGTTGCTATGGACGGCAATAACGGAACATTTGATATCGCAGTTGCTTCAAACGGCACGGATATGTTCACGCTGAAGGTTGACAGCAAGGAAGTAGGATATACTGAGGAAGCTCTTCCCGAAATTAACAGCTCAAATTCTGTTGATATTTCTGACAGTGCCGCTCTTGAAGCATTCAGCACAGAAATATCCGCAAACTTACCCAAGCTTATTGATAAGATGCAGAGTGTAGCAAACCCTGACATTGTGTGCTATGAGTTTGCACAGCTTATAGCAGGCAATATGGTAGGCTGATAACAGTATAATAATCGGGTATTATATATTTTATGACCGCTCGCAAGGGCGGTCTTTTTTCTTGACTTTTTATGTCATTGAACGTATAATTATTGAAGAAAGTCAGGAGGGATTTGTATGAATTTAGGAGTTCAGATAGTTTCGTTTTGCGTTATGCTGACATTGGCTTTTGTTTATTTTACGAATAAACACATCAAGCTGTTATCTACAAGAATTTATACGCTGTATCTGAGCGTATCGCTTATATTCAGCTTTATGGAAGTTTTCACGATATATACGCTGTACAATATTGATACTATCCCTCCTTTTGTCAACAGACTGGCGCATCAGTTATTTATCTGCACGCTTGTGCTGATACTTATGTTCCTGTTCATATATGTTGATATTCAGACGCGTAAACAGAAACGATATAAGGCTGTAGAGCTGATTGTAAGAATACTGCCTACTGTTTTTGCATTTGTAGTGACGGCTTTCGGGGATATTGAGTATCACGTCGGCGACGACGGTATGTATTCTTACGGTCCTGTGGTAACGGTTATGTATTGCTGCCTTTGCGTATATGCCTTATGGACCGTCATAACAATAATCCGCCGCCGCAGAACCATGCCGGGGCATATAATGATTATCGCACTGTGCGGCGTTTCGGGTTGGGTTGCGATAGGAATAGTGCAGATACTCAATCCGACATTGCTTATTGAATCAATGGGCGTTTCGCTTATGCAGTTGTTCATCTTCCTGTCTATAGAAAATCCTCGTGAATATAATGACGCCGATGTGATCGGTGCGCTGAACCGTCATGCGTTTGAAATGATGCTGAACGAGCGTTGTGAAAACGGTAAAGGATTTTATATAGTAACATTTACGCTGACAAATTCCGAACTTCTCAAAAATTCCGTTGGCGTAAACGAGGTATATAATATTCTCGGCTGGTCGGCGTTGAAGCTGTCCGGCATTCTGCACTCGGACTTTTACCATACGGCGGATAACAGCATAAGCTTTATTGTAAAGCATAAAACCTGCTGCGAAAAACTGATACGATCGGATTTTGACAAGGCTGAGTTTTCAACCTCGGCAGGCGTAAAGGTAAACACTTCATTCAAACTTACTTTTATCGAATGTCCGAAATATGCCGACAGCGTTGAGAAAATCACCGAACTTATGACGCATATACTCCATACAAAGAGCAAATCCGAGCGTTCTATTCTGGTGGTAAGCGAGGCAATAATAGACGAAATTAACTATCTTGCCGGAGTAGAAAAGCTCTTGCAGTACGCTGTAAAAAATAACGGGCTTGAAGTATACTATCAACCGATTTATTCAACGGTGAAGAAAAAGTTTGTATCAGCAGAAGCGCTTGTAAGACTAAAAGACGAAGAAACGCTCGGCTTTATATCGCCTGAGATATTTATTCCGATGGCTGAGCGTATGGGGCTTATTTCAGACCTCGGGAATGCCGTTGTTGAAAATGTCTGCCGCTTTGCCGCGCAGAACGATATAAAGCAGTACGGAGTAGAGTACATAGAGGTCAATATCTCTGCGGTGCAGAGCGTTGATATTTCACTGCCGGACAGACTGTATGACTGTATGAGCAGATATGGGATAAGTTCTGATTTCTTCAATCTTGAAATAACCGAAACTGCGGCGGTTGAAGCAGGCGAACTGCTGGATCTTAATATGTCAAGGTTAAAGTCGATGGGTTGCGGCTTTTCTATGGACGATTTCGGAACGGGATATTCCAATCTGTCGCAGATGGCAAATACGGGATTTGATATAATAAAACTGGATAAGAGCCTTATATGGCCGTGCTTTGAAGACAACGGCGAAAAACCGATAACTATACTTAACAGCTGTATAGCAATGATAAACGGTCTTGGTATTTCAATAGTGGCAGAGGGTGTGGAAACCAAAGAACAAGCAGACCTGCTCACGGAAAAAGGCGTTGAATATCTCCAGGGTTATTACTTTTCAAAGCCTATGAATGAACAGGATTATTTGAATTTTGTACAAAATAATTGCTAACAAAATCTCTCAGCCTTATATTTATGAATACTAAAATATTTCGGTTGCTTTTCAATAACGCTTGATTTTGCGCTTTTCGAGCATTTTTAGCATGATTTGTTGAATTTGATATTAAGTTGTATGTTTAATTAATAACTATATCAACAAGATTTCGCCTAAACCGCAAAAAATTGCTGAATTACGTGAGAAATTATTTTTGAATGTGTATATTTTACGAAAAAGTTACAAAGAATATTGACAATTTTATTTGAATGTGTAATAATATAAACTAAAGATAAGGAGGTAGTTATCTTATGATGGGAATTAAGGAAAACTTTAAAAGAGGCACGCTTGAAATGCTCATTCTTCATCTTTTAAACGGTGAAGAAATGTACGGATATCAGCTGACTCAGGAAATCGGCAAGAGAAGTAACGGTACATTCAGAATCACAGAAGGTTCTATGTATCCTACGCTCTACAGACTTCTTGATAAGGAGCTTATTGCTGACCGTCTCGAACTGGTAGGCAGAAGACGTACACGTGTTTATTACCACATTGAGCCTAAGGGCGTTGAGTACCTTGAAAAGCTGGAAAAGGAATACGAACTTACCAGCGCAGGTATTGATGCTATTATGAATTATGTTCCTGAAGACGAAGAATAATTGATTTTTCGTTACAGACGGCGGTGTACATCATGGTACACCGCCGTTTTATCACATTTACGGCATATTATTAAGGAGAATGATATGTTAAGTTACAGTAAATATATAATAGACGCACACGCTCATATTTTTCCCGATAAGATTGCACAGAAAGCGACAGATAATATAGGCAGGTTCTATGACCTTTATATGAACTTTGACGGCACAGCAGATTCACTGATAAATCAAGGTAGCGAATGCGGGGTGTCAAAGTATGTTGTTCAGTCGGTTGCTACTGTGCCGCACCAGGTAAAGAGGATAAATGATTTCATTGTTCAGTCGGTAGCAAAATATCCTGATAAGCTGATAGGATTCGGCTCGCTTCACCCGGATATGAAAGACATGGAAGAGGAAATCGACAGGCTTATTTCTCTCGGTCTTCACGGTATAAAGCTGCACCCCGATTTTCAGAATTTTGCTATCAATGATGAGAAAGCCTGCCACATTTATGACGCAGTGGGAGATAAGCTCCCGTTTCTTATTCATACGGGTGATAAACGATATAAATTCTCAAATCCATCGCTTATGGCGGAAATAGCGAGAAAATATCCGCATACCCGCTTTATTGCCGCTCATTTCGGAGGATGGTCTGAGTGGGAAAAGGCAGAGCATGAGCTTGTGGGACTTGATAATATATGGGTAGATACCAGCAGCTCTTTCTATGCGATGACGCCCGAAAAAGCCGCAGAGCTTATTACCAGGTTCGGTTGCGACAGGGTGTTCTTCGGCACGGATTATCCTATGTGGAGAGCAGATAAGGACCTTGAATTTCTTGATAGGATACCGCTTGGTGAGGATGTCAAGGAAAAGGTGCTGTGGAAGAACATAAATGATTTTCTTGAATTGGGGCTTTGCTGATGAACGTTGAAAAACCTCTTATATTCGTATCGCCGATAAAGAAAAAATCCGTAATCAAATCCGGCTATCACGATTATTCTCATAAATGCGGAATATTACTGCTTGAAAAAGTGTTTTCTCATATCGGACTTGATTTTTCACAAAGCGATATAGTAAAAGCCGAAAACGGAAAGCCGTATATCAAGGGCAATCCTGTTTATTTCAGCATTTCTCACTGTGACGGACTTGCTGTGACTGTTTTGTCAAAAACTCCTGTAGGGGTTGACTGCGAGAGCGTGCGCCGTACAAGCGGTGCTGTTATGAAAAGGTGCTACGGCGACAGCGAAGTGAATCGTATTCTGACTTCGGCGGACAGCGACAAGACATTCTCACGGCTGTGGACACTCAAAGAGAGCTATGCCAAAATGACAGGCGAAGGGGTAGGCTCCGATTTGAAGATGAAGTGCTTTGACGAGGAAAACGGCAGGACGCTTTTTGAAAGCGGTGCGGTTTTTTATCATTACGGCGCCCGTTTTAATAATGAAGATTACTTTATAAGCATCTGCGTCAAGACAGACGAAAAAAATACGGCAGAAACAATTCAAGTTACAGATTTTGACATTGACAACGAACATATTTTGTTGTACAATGTATCAGACAACTGAAAAAAGCGAACGGGAGCTTGTTTGACAGGCTGAGAGGGAAATTAAATTTCCGACCGATAACTTGATTTGGGTAATGCCAACGTAAGTAAAACTGCGCATACGGTGGTGTTCCGTATGCGTTTTTTATTGCCCGGAAGGAGTTAATATATGAACATAACACCAAAGCAGATGCTTTTATATGCGGTAAGCGACAGAGCGTGGAGCAACAGTGACGAGGAATTTCTGTCACAGGCAAAGCAGGCGATAAAGAGCGGAGTTACAATATTCCAGCTTCGTGAAAAGCACACGGAATATGAGCATTTCAGAGAGATTGCTCTTAAGCTGAAGCCGATATGCAAGCAGTACAATGTTCCGCTTATTATCAACGATAATGTAAAACTGGCAAAGGAAATCGATGCAGACGGTGTTCATCTGGGACAGGACGACCTTGACATAAAAGCCGCAAGAGAATATCTCGGAGCGGATAAGATAATAGGCGTATCCGCTCATAACGTAAAAGAGGCACTGGAGGCGGAAAACGGCGGTGCGGATTATCTCGGAAGCGGTGCGGCATTTGTGACCTCGACAAAGACGGACGCAGGTGCGATAGATCACAAGGTGCTGTCCGATGTTGCACATTCGGTAAAAATACCTGTGGTTGCGATAGGCGGCATAAACAAGGATAATATATCACAGCTTGAGGGGCTTGGTCTTGACGGAGTGGCAGTAGTGTCGGCAATTTTTGCGGCTGACGATATTTCGTCTGCTGTCATAGATTTAAAGGCTAAAGCTGAAAAAGTAGCGGAAAGTTCGGTAAAATAAGAAAGGACCTGATATTATGAAAAAGATACTTACAATAGCCGGCTCGGACTGCAGCGGCGGTGCGGGAATACAGGCTGACATAAAGACAATAACGATGCACGGAATGTACGCAATGAGCGCAATCACGGCATTGACGGCGCAGAATACAACGGGCGTATACGGTATTATGAACAGTTCGGCTGATTTTCTGAAGAATCAGTTAGACTGCATATTTAACGATATTCGTCCCGATGCTGTAAAAATAGGCATGGTAAGCGATGTTGAAATAATCGAGGCAATAGCGCAAAAGCTGAAAGAATACAAGGCTGTGAATATAGTAGCCGATCCTGTAATGGTAGCGACCAGCGGCAGCCGTCTTATCAGCGAGGACGCTACAGACGCACTTATGACAAGGCTTCTTCCTCTTGCGGATATTATCACGCCGAATCTTGCGGAGGCTGAGGTGCTGACCGGTATGAAGATAACCACAAGAGAAGAAATGGAAAAGGCGGCAAAGGTGCTTTCCGATAAGCTCCCTTCAACCGTCGGAATAGTAATAAAGGGCGGTCATCTTGACGATACAGCCGATGATCTGCTTTATGTCGACGGTGAAAATCACTGGATAAACGGCAAGCGCATAGATAATCCGAATACGCACGGCACAGGCTGTACATTCTCATCTGCCATAGCCTGCAACCTTGCTTTAACGTCAGACAAGGTACAGGCTGTCACAAACGCAAAGGAATATCTTGCGGGAGCAATCGCCGCAAAGCTGGATTTAGGCAAGGGCAGTGGTCCGCTTATGCACAACTATAAGATAGTCGAAAAGGATATATAAGATGTCCTTTGTTGAGTTTAACAATGTCACCTTCGGCTATAAGGAGGACGATTATCTTCTGCTTGAGGATCTGTCGTTTTCGGCTGAAAGGAATGATATAATTACCGTTATCGGTGCGTCCGGCTGCGGAAAAAGCACGCTGTTTCGTCTTATGACCTGTCTTGAAACGGAATATAAGGGCAGTATCACGATAAACGGGAAAACACCGAAAGAGGCGACCGGCACGGCGGCATTCATGCCGCAGAAGGATCTGCTTATGCCGTGGCGGAATATACTTAAGAATGTGACCTTGCCGCTTGAGGCGCTGCCTATGTCAAAGGCCGAGCGTATCTCGCAGGCAAAAGAGGCAATAGAAAAAGTTGGGCTGTCGGGCTGTGAGAATAAACGTCCGTCAGAGCTTTCGGGCGGTATGCGTCAGAGAGTATCGTTTGCAAGAACGCTTGTACAGCTGTGGCACGGCAGGGAGCTTATGTTGCTTGACGAGCCGTTCTCGGCACTGGATTCGCTTACAAGAATCTCTATGCAGGACTGGCTTATCGGGCAGGTAAAGGGACTTGATGCCACAGTTATGATGGTTACGCACGATGTCGAGGAAGCTATGCTTGTCGGCAATAAAATCTTTCTGCTCAGCGGCAGACCCGTAAAGCAGATAAAGGTCATTGATGTAAGTCATATCACCTGCCGCGAGGATTTGTATACCCCGTCATCTGTCGAACTTAAAAACGAGCTTGTCAGGGCATTCCTTACTGAAAAAGCAGAGAGGGGAGATAATATATGAAAAAGCACCTTCCTGCCGTGCTTACCGGAATAGGTCTGCTTATATTATGGCAGGTCATTGCAATGTGCATAAATGCGGCGTACATTCTGCCGTCACCGACACAGATTGCAGTGAAAATATGGGAACTTCGGGAGCCGCTGTTTACGGTACATACTCCTGCGACAATGCTTGTAACGCTTATCGGACTTCTTATTTCCGTGGTTCTCGGTGTGGGGCTTGCCGTTGTGATGGAGCGTTTTGAGTGCGTAGAAAGAGCGTTATACCCTGTAATCGTCACAACGCAGACGATACCGGTAACGGCGATAGCTCCGCTCTTTGTGCTGTGGCTCGGATACGGCATATGGAGCAAGGTGCTTGTTGCTGTGCTTATAACATTCTTCCCGATAACCATATCGGTACACGACGGACTTAAATCCGCAAAAAGAGAAAACGAGGAGCTGCTCAGGACTATGGGAATGAGCGGTACGGCGATATTTTTCAAGCTGAAATTTCCTGCCGCATTGCCGTCATTCTTTTCGGCAATAAAAATGGCGATACCGCTCAGCATTCTTGGAGCGGCAATGGGCGAATGGCTCGGTGCGCAGAGCGGACTGGGATATTTCAGTAAACGTATGATGACACAGCTTGACGGTGCGGGAGTATTTGCTCCTGTAGTCGTTCTTGCGGTGTGCGCAATGTTGGTTGTAGCTGTTATCAGTGCAATAGAAAGAAAACTAATAACATGGAGAAAGGAAATTTAACATGAAAAACAAAAGATTTACGGCGGTTGCCACAGCAGCGGCTATTATGCTGGGCGTGTGCGGCTGTGCAGGCAACACGGCTTCGTCTACGGTAGGAGGCAGTACCGATGTTTCTTCTGCAAGCAGTGAAGCGAAGGATCTCGAAGAGGTTTCTGTTGTACTGGACTGGTATCCCAACGGCTCGCACGTTTTCCTCTATGACGCTATAGAGGAGGGCTATTATGAGGAAGAAGGACTTAAGATAAAGGTTGAGTTCCCATCAAACACGAATGACGCTATTTCAATGACCTCCGCTGGCAAGGCTGATATAGGATTTTACTATATGCACGATGTAATACAGGCTAATGCCAATCAGAATATTCCCGTTGTTTCTATCGGTGCGGCAGTACAGAATCCTGTAAATGTGCTTATGTCGCTCGGTGATAAGAACATAAAGACTGTAGCTGATTTAAAGGGCAAGAAGATAGGCTACGGCGGATCTGTCCTCAATGAAGCGTTTGTAAAGACGATGCTTAAGAACGCAGGTCTTAAGGAGGACGATGCGGAGCTTATTGATGTCGGATTTGAACTTATGTCTTCTATGACAACAGGACAGGTTGACGCTACGATCGGCGGATTTGTAAGCCACGAAGTACCTGAGCTTGAAAATCAGGGCTTTACCGTAAACTATATCAAGCCTACAGAAAACGGCGTGCCTGATTATACCGAACTTGTGTTCGTAACATCTAAGGAAAACGCAGAGAAGAACGCCGACAAGCTGACACGATTCCTCCGTGCGACAAAGAAGGGCTACGAGGATGTAAAGGCAAATCCCGAAAAGGGCGTTGAGAACCTGCTCAAGAATCAGAACACCGAAAACTTCCCGCTCAACAAGGACGTTGAAACAAAGAGTGTAGCTACTATCCTTTCTCTTGCTGAAAAGGACGGTGCACCTTTCTTATCACAGAGCGAGGAAACATGGACAAACAACATCAAGTGGATGCTTGACACAGGCATTATCACTAAGTCCGTTGACGCTAAGGATATGATAGTAAAGCTCGTTGACTAAGGGCGAAAAGCGTATAAGTAAATACCGGCATCGGTTCAGGATGCCGGTATTTTTTATATTATGATTCCGCTGAGATGGTCAACCTCGTGCTGTATTATCTGAGCGGTGAAGCCATCATACGTTTTTATCTTTATCTTGAAATTTCTATCAAGATAACGCACTTTTATCTTCTTGTATCGCTTTGTTTTCCGTAAACCGTCAAGCGACAGACAACCTTCTTCCGTTTCATAAGCACCGTCTGACTTTACTATTTCGGGATTGTACATAAGAATGTAATCGCCGTTGTCGTTTATGGCGATAATGTTTTTAAGTATGCCTATCATATTTGCCGCCATGCCGACACAACGTTCGGAATTTGCAATCAATGTTTCGAGCAGGTCTTCGCCGGTCTGCCTGTCATTTTCTGTCGCAGGGGCGGACTTCTGCGACAGCAGGAAAATATCTCTGTAAATTTCTTTTATCATAATACATCTGCCTTTTTCTTTTTATTTTACCATATTTCAAGCTGTTTTGGCAAGTGGGGAAAAATGACGTTTGCACAAAATGTAACCTGTTTGTGCCGAATACGATATTGCTTATTGTGCGTTTATGTATTATAATAACCTCAGACAGAAATCCGTTCACACGGATTATCCCATGCATAAGCACGGTTTGGCGGTTACCCGCCTGCCTGAGAACATTTTATCATCAAATCCTTTTGCCGTTGGCAAAAGTACGGCGTACCGCCGTGTCGGCTTACGCCGACTTGATTTGCGATATAATCAAATTGATGAAAATAATCTGACGAAAGGAAAAAACAGCTATGCCTAATCCATATTTACCTTTATGGGAATATATTCCCGACGGAGAGCCGAGAGTTTTCGGTGACCGTGTATATATCTACGGTTCGCACGACAGAGCAGGCTCGGATGATTTCTGCGACTATGTTTTAAAGTGCTGGAGCGCACCTGTGAACGATCTTAACAACTGGGTGTGTCACGGTGTGACGTTCCGTGTAAAGCCCGACGATGATTTTCCGTCCGATACCGATTGGACACCCGATAAAAATCAGATCTTATTTGCACCCGATGTCGTATGCAGGAACGGAAAGTACTATCTGTATGCATATATTGTCAATGCGATGGGCTGCGTTGCGGTGAGCGACAGACCCGAAGGACCGTTCACACTGCTTTCAAAATACAAGTACACTATATCCGATGAGATATGCTGTAACGGCTGGTTCATCGATCCGGGCGTGCTTGTTGACGATGACGGAAGAACTTATATTTACTGTGGCTTTGAGCGTTCTTTTATGGCTGAGGTCGATACGGATACGATGTACACGATAAAGGATAACAGCTGTATCGAGCATATCATACCGATAACCACAGATAATGACGGAGGCTTTGACACGGAAGAAACGCTTTTCTTTGAGGCTTGTTCTCCACGCAAGGTCGGTGATACATATTATCTTATCTATTCTCCCAAACGTGGCTCACGTCTTGCTTATGCTACTTCCGACAAGCCTACGGGACCGTTTAAGTACAGAGGATATATCGTAGATAACGGTGTTGATTATCCGGGAGGCAACGATCATGGCTCAATAGCTCAGATAAACGGTCAGTGGTATATATTCTATCACCGTATGACCAACGGTACGATAATGTCAAGACGTGCCTGCGTTGAGAAGATCGAGATACTTCCTGACGGCACTATACCTCCTGTTGAAATGACTTCGCTCGGCTTTGAGGACAGCCTTGATCCTTACAGGATAACGGAGGCTGAGATTGCCTGTGTGCTTAAAGGCGGAGCGTTTGTAACGGAGCATAACAAGTTTGAAAGAGTGGTAACGGGTATAAAGGACGGTGCTGTAATAGGCTATAAATACTACGATTTCGGGCTTGACAACGGCAACGGCAGAATGTACTTCAGTGCCGATATAACAGGACTTGGCGCTGACTGCAACGTGCATATACGCATCGACAGCGAGGACGGCGAGGAGATAGGCTCGTTCAAGGTAGGACACGGAAACGGTGTTTACAAGACAGAAGTAAAGCCTGTCAGCGACAGACACGCAGTGTTCCTTACGGTTGACACGGATTATACAGGCTGGACGGCTTCCTATTTCAAGGAAAGACCGCTGTTTGAACTGAAGAGGTTTGTATTCACAAAGTAATTTTCGGTTGTTACGAGGTGAAAATATGAAGATAGGTTCTATCGGATATAATTATGTTCATGATATGAAATATGAAAATTTCATTATGGACAGACCTAAAGGACCTGGTGCAGTTTTATTGCTGCTTATAAAGACACCTTCGGTTTTCAGGGTAGGCGGGGTGCAGTATCAGGTCAAAGAAAACTCGTTTATACTGATGTCAGCGAATACTCCTTGCTACTATACGGCGCAGGAAGATGTGTATACAGATGACTGGGTGTATTTCGAGAACGACTACTGGGATAAGGAATATGTTGAAAAGTTGGGGATACCGATGGATATACCCGTATATCTGGGAGATATTGACGAGCTTTCTCACCTTGTCCACATACTTGTCTACGAGCATTATTCGGGTGCGGTGAACAGCGAGGAAATCGAGAAAAAGTATATAGATGTACTTTTTCTTATGCTGAGCAGAACGCTGAAGTCCCGTAACTGTATGTCGTCAAAACAGCTGAGCGAAAGGCATTATCGTTTTACGCAGATACGAACCCTGATATTCACTATGCCCGACCATGTCGGGAATGTGGACGACCTCGCGGCGCAGGCGGGTATGAGCCGTTCCGGCTTTCAGCATCTTTATAAAAAGCTGTTCGGAACAACGGTAATAAAGGATATAATCGAGGGCAGGACGAAACGTGCGAAACGTCTGCTTTCCTCTACAAGACTTACTATAAAAGAGATAAGCACACGCTGTGGTTATACGAATGAATACAGCTTTATGCGGCAGTTCAAGGAACAGGTCGGAAAGACACCGACAGAGTATCGTAGCTGTATATAAGGAGAATGTTTATGAAGAAGATATTGTCTGCCATACTGGCATTATGTATGATAGTTTCGGTTACTGCTTGTTCATCGGAAAATGAATCGTCCGTTCCCGAAGAAGTAAAGGGTAGTGAGAACAGGACAATGCGTGAGATGACAACGCAGGAACTTATCGAGGATATGGGACTCGGTATAAATCTAGGAAATACCTTTGAATCCTGTGGAAACTGGATAAACAAGTCGTCTGTTACAAACTATGAAACAGCGTGGGGAAGTCCTGTTATTACCGAGCAAATGATAAAGGGCTACAAGGACTGCGGTTTTGGCGTTATGCGTCTGCCTGTTGCGTGGAGCAATATGATGGACAAGGAAACGTATACCATAAATCCCGACTATATAGCAAGAGTAAAGGAAGTGCTGAACTGGGCGCTTGACAGCGATTTATATGTAATTCTCAACATTCATTACGATAACGGTTGGTTTTCGGACTTTGCCGATGATAAAAAGAGAGATGAATGTTTTAAAAAATATGAAGCTATATGGAAACAGCTTTGCGAGGAATTCGGCGATTACGGCGACCATCTGATGTTTGAATCGCTCAATGAAGAAGGCGGTTGGGAGGAACTGTGGAACAGATACAGTAACGAGGGCGACAAGGAAAAGTCATATTCGATACTGAATGAAATCAATCAGAAGTTTGTTGATATAGTAAGGGCTTCGGGTAAAAATAACGGCAAGCGTCATCTGCTTATCGCAGGATACAATACCGATATTGACCTTACCTGTGACGAGCTTTACAAGATGCCTGCCGATCCTGAAAACCGCTGTGCAGTATCGGTACACTATTATACACCCGCGACCTTTGCCATTCTTGATAAGGACGCAAGCTGGGGCAAGGCAAAGACAACGTGGGGCAGTGAAGCTGACAAAAAGCTGCTCACAAAGTATATGGATATGCTGAAAACTACCTTTGTAGACAAGGGTATCCCCGTTATTATAGGTGAATATGGCTGTACAACAAAGAACAAGCAGGCAAAATACATTAACCTATATCTTTCAAGCGTCTGCAAGGAGGCATATTCGAGAGGTATGCTCCCTGTGCTGTGGGATGTAACCGATGTATTCTATGACCGCACGACCTGTACGTTCAAGGATAAGGATTTACTGGACGGACTTATGGCAGCAAAGGAAACCGAAAGAAACGTATAACAAAGTAATTCCTCTTTATAAAATGACTCCCGGAGTGAAATACTCCGGGAGCCTTTTTATATGGTTGTTTACGCCTTCATTTCAAATGACTTGCAGTCTGTGCAAGCCTTCTGAGTGGGGTCTGCCTCGTGTGTGCCGATCTGGATATGATCGAGTGAGCAGTAATCTGCACAGCAGCAGTGATGCTTACAGTTTGTTATAGAACAAGCTATGCACTTGTTTGCGTGTTCTGTTCCCATTTTTCGTACTTCCTTTCAGAAATAAATATGAGTAAAGTTGTCTTTACGCACATTATTATAACCGGAAAGCCGAAAAATATAACAGAATTATCATTCCATTATTATGCTTAAAATATCGGAAAATTCAGGTACGATATAATCCGCTTTATATTCTTTAAGCTCGTCCTCAGAGCCGAAGCCGCATAGCACACCGACAGATTTTATACCACACTGTTTTGCGCCGATTATATCAAATTTTCTGTCGCCTATCATAATGGCGGATGAACGGTTTTCTATATGCTGATTGTCAAGCACATAGTTTATTATGCTTGCCTTGTCCTCAAACGAGAAGTCAAGTGACGCACCGCATATAAAAGTAAAATATTTTGCCAGATCGAAATGCTCAAGCACGATTTTAGCGAGCTTCAGCGGCTTTGAGGTGGCAAGGTATATCTTTTTGCCGTTATCATAAAGTGTTTTCAGCGTTTCGGGAACGCCTGCTATGACTTTATTTTCATATACGCCTACGGTGTTGTAGCGTTCACGGTATTTCAGTACCGCCTCTTTCGCCTTTTCTTCTGGGAAATCATAGAAGATATGGAACGATTCCCAAAGCGGAGGACCGATAAATCTTTTCAGATTTTCTTCGTTGTTTTCTTCAATGCCGTAATAGTGAAGGGCATACTGCACACATTTTGCTATACCCTCGTATGAATCTGTCAAAGTTCCGTCAAGGTCGAATAAAATATGCTCAAATGCCATTTTTCCTGTCCTGCTCTATAAGTATTTTTACTGCGTTCACTGCCGTTCTTATCGCTCTGTCGCTGTCCATACAGACAGTATCGGGAAGTCCTGCGTTGCTTCTTTCGACGTTCCAGAGGGCTGTGAATACAGCGCCTGCACGTTTTCTTCTTGCAAGGGCTACGGAGAATATTGCGGCGGATTCCATTTCGGAAGTAAGACAGCCGCATTTTACATAAGCCGACCAGCTGCCCGAGAGCTTATCTCCTACAGGCATCTGTAATGGCTCTATCTCGCCGTAAAAGCTGTCCTTGCTGTGAACTACTCCGACATGGCAACGCTTGCCGTCAACGTCCTCGGATAATGCGTCGCCTGCGGCTTTAAGTGCAGTAGTTACTTCAAAATCCGCTACAGCAGGGTAGTTTTCGGGGATATACTCGTGCGATGTTCCCTCGCTTCGTATTGACGCCTGCGCCACAACCAAGTCGCCGCCGGAAACGCTTATATCCATACCGCCGCTTGTGCCTATCCTTATAAAAGTGTCCGTGCCGGAGCGGATAAGCTCTTCAACGGCAATTGCGGCGGAAGGACCGCCGATACCAGTTGATACAACGCTTACCTTTTCGCCGAGAAGATAACCCGTATAGGTCGTATATTCACGGTTTGACGCAACAAATTCCGCATTGTCGAGATATTTAGCAATAAGCGGAACTCTGCCGGGGTCGCCGGGAAGAATAGCGTATCTTCCGACGTCGCCATTTTTGATCTTAAGATGGAACTGTTCGTTTTCTGTAAGTAGTGCCATAATATCACCCTTTCGCAAAACGTTTATTTCTTTGCTTTAGTCATTTTCTTAGCGGCTTTTTTTGAAATCACTTCGTCTGCCGGAGCGGTAGTGCCGCCCAGAACAGAGGGGGCTGCCTTGTTCTTTTCCTTTTCACGCTTTTCGATATTTCCGTGAATCCTGTCCCAGTTGCCGAATATCGCAAGAAGTATGCCGAGTACCGTTATAATAAGGAGCGGCATATAAAGGTATCCGGGATCGCCCGGGAGCAGTTCGTGAAGAACAAGTACGCATATCATACCCGCAAGTGTCAGTCCACCGCAGATAAAATATTTTTTCAGCATTGCAAAGAACACAGGGACTATGTAGCATATGACGGTGAATATCATCCAGAATATCAATATACCCATTATACCGCTTACATCGGTGGATTCGGTAGTTATAAGGGATACCAGTCCGAGAATGTTCAGAACGACCGCTATAACGCCTGTCGCTATCATCATCAGTACTTTTAATATGATTACAAATATTTTCATTTTATCCTTTTCCGTTTCAGTTTATTTTATAGATTTCTACTTTTTAATGATATCACAACGGCAATGAAAAATCAACTTTATTATGTGTAATCCTGTTGAAAATTTGCGTAGAAAAATGAAGTCGGATTTGTTTTTTCCAACCCGTACAATTTATAAAATTAAAAAATACCTCTTATATAAAAAACGCTCACGCAGATAATAATTTTGTGAGAAAAAACGAAAGGAAAGAAAAATCCGATGCGACAAGAAACAAAGGCGATAAGCGGTATTATGACCGCAATAGCGCTTTTTTCAAATATAACGTGCGGCGGTGTGACAGCCGAGGAATATGTTTCCGCTAATTCACCGTGCTATCCGATGAAATGCAGTGCCGAATACGAAAGACCTGAGCTTTATGTCTGCGGAACGCCTTTCGGCATAAAATTGCTGACGGATGGAGTAATAGTAACTGGATTCGCCAAAATAGGGGACAGCGACAACGCTTTTGAGCTTTCGCCGGCAGGCAGTGCGGGGATAGAAAAGGGCGATGTCATAACAAGTATAAACGGTGTTAAAATAAAGTCTTCCGAAAATATGAGCGAACTTATAGCTGCAAGCGGTGAGAGCGCCGAGCTTACCTATACAAGAGATGATACCGAGTATACTGCAACGGTTGAAATCAAAAGTGACACTGACGGACAGCCGAGAATAGGGTTATGGGTGCGTGACAGCACCGCAGGAATCGGCACGATGACATTTTACGACCCTGAGTGCGGTGGCTGTGCAGGGCTTGGTCATGCGGTCTGTGATGTAGATACAGGGGAAATCCTTCCGCTGGGTAGCGGTCAGATAGTACCGGCAGTTATAACCGGTGTAAGAAAAGGTGAAAGCAATTCTCCGGGCGAGCTTTGCGGTACTCTTACACCTGCCGCAGTCGACGGAAATATTACCGACAACTGCGGTTGCGGTCTGTACGCTGTAACCGATAAGGAAGATGTACAAAGAAATGCTATGCCGCTTGCTTTCGGTGATGAGGTGAAATGCGGAAAGGCGTATATCCTGTCAACAATTGACGCTGAAACACCTAAAAAATACAGCGTAGAAATAGAAAGTGTCGATAAAAACGGCTCTGATAACAAGAATATGGTGATCAGGGTGACAGACAAGGAGCTTATCGAAAAAACGGGAGGAATAGTGCAGGGGATGAGCGGCAGTCCGATAATTCAGGATGGAAAACTTGTAGGTGCTGTTACGCACGTCTTTATCAGCGACCCGACACACGGTTACGGAATTTTTGCGCAGACAATGTATGAGCATATGATTGAAATAAGTGAAACAACAGAAGAGGCGGCATAAAATATAAACAACGTGAGGTCGGAGCAAAACTCCGGCCTCCCATTGCTTATTTGACATTTATCACTTTATATTATATAATTGTATTGTACATTTTGACGAAACTCATATTATTTTGTCTTAATTTTGTCGAAAATGCTCGAATTTTGACGGAAGGCGGATATATGATAAATACGCTCTCTCAAATTTCTACATATTGGGTTTAGGTATTTGGAAATTCGTTTTATTTTTATCAAAATGGACTTTGTTTTAAACGAACTGAAAAAAATTGGTAAAATGACCTTGAATTATTTTCCAGTTTATGTTATATTATAGAAGCAATAAAACTATGGAGGTAAGAAAATGTCACAATCTATCAGAGTACTTATAGGGGACGATTCATTGGAATTGGGTATATCGTGGGCTACTGCATTCAAGGAAGCGGGAATGTATGCTATAACAAGACCGAAATCAGGAAAGGTGCTTGTTGAATATGTACTTACAGAGCGCCCGGCAGTCGTTATACTCGACGCAAAAACGCCCGGTCTTGATGTATGCGATATAATCAAGACGATAAAGAGCAACGGGGATTACAGTCCTGTTGTATTCGTAACCGCAAATTACGATTCGGCAAAAGTTGAGTTCGAGGTTATGGATGCCGGAGCGGACTATTATATGCTCCGTCCGTTCGATGCAGAAACGCTTGTATCAAAAGTGCTATCAGTCTATAACGACAAGCTTGCAGGCAAGCATAACACGCCTGTTGACGAATCGGATATGGAGTGCGTTGTAACTGAGATAATTCATCAGATAGGCATACCCGCACACATCAAGGGTTACCATTATCTGCGTACAGCAATAATACTTTCAGTCGAGGATCCGGAGATGATAAACTGTATTACCAAACTGCTTTATCCGACAGTGGCGCGGATGTATGACACAACACCGTCAAGGGTTGAACGTGCGATACGTCACGCTATCGAAATAGCGTGGGACAGGGGAGATGTAGATACGCTCAACGGTTATTTCGGTTATACGATCCACACATCGCGCGGTAAGCCGACAAACTCAGAGTTTGTTGCACTTATCGCCGATAAGCTTAGGCTCAAGTACAGATGTACGGCGCTGTACTCTTCAAAAAAGATGGTCAGTTCAACATCGGGTACTGTTGTGCGTGTTTAAATATAATTTTTGAAAAGAATGTAATTAAAGGGACGCTTATGACGAGCGTTCCTTTTTTATATTCAGATATGCATATCATTACTTTCAATTAATTCGACATAATTAGACAAATTATATGCTAAAAAGTATTTAATTGTATTGACTTTGCACAAAAGCAGTAGTATAATGTCAATTAATGTAATATATTTGGAGAATATGAAATGAAAATATCAGAACTGATAGCTGCAAAAAGTAACTTTGAAGACAATACAAAATGGTTGCCTTTCAGTGTTCACGCAAGAGATACAGCCGGGATAATAAATCGGCTTTTCAATAAATGGATCGCTGAGAATGTCAGAAGGCGCTTGTGTGCTGCAATTGGCATTGAGAGTTCGGGGAATGCAGAAGCAATTGTGTGCAACTATTGTGAGTTTATTGCGCTGGTGCACGATATAGGAAAACTAACTCCGGCGTTTCAACGAAAGCTGAAAGATAATATTCAGGGTCTGGCTGACAGACTGCTTGACGCCGGTATTGACCTTTCAGATCTGACACAGATATCAGAGTCACCGCATAACATAGCGGGACAGTATATTCTGAAAAAAGAATTTGAGGTTGCACCATCAACCGCAGTCATTGTTGGTGCACATCACGGCGATTGCTCGTCGGATAGGGGGCAATGTTCATATGAGGCTAATTATTACGGACACGGCAAGGTTAACGTAAACGAATGGACACAGATAAGAGCGGAATGGATGGAATACGCTCTTAGCGTAACCGGATTTGAAGATGTAAAAAATCTGCCGAATCCCGATATTGCGGCACAGATGCTGATTACCGGACTGCTCGTAATGAGTGACTGGATAGCGAGCAACACCGACTATTTTCCTTACATAGACATTGAAGAAAAGCTCACTGATGAGCAATGCGAGGAGCGTGTCAGAAGAGCGTGGAACAAGCTTTCGCTTACGGACAGCTGGTATGCTGATTTTATCGCTGACAACGACAGCTTTTTTGAAGAGCGTTTCGGTTTCAGACCAAACTGTGTACAGCGTGAATTTATGAATGTTGTAAGCCTTTGCAATAAACCCGGTATATACATACTTGAGGCGCCTATGGGAATAGGTAAAACCGAAGCGGCACTTGCGGCAACGGAGATACTTGCGTCACGTTTCGGCTATGGTGGAATGTTTTTCGGACTGCCGACGCAGGCGACAGCTAACGGAATATTTGACCGTATTCATTCCTGGGCAAGCGGTACAGACGATATACACTCGCTCAGACTTGCACACGGTATGACGGATATGAATGACGAATACTGTGAGATGTTCCACGGAAGAGCATCCGACATTTCAGATGACGATAATGACAATATAATGGTTCATACCTGGTTTGAAGGAAGAAAACAGGCACTGTTGTCAGAGTTCGTTGTTGCTACAGTTGACCAGTTCCTTATGGCATCTTTAAAGCAGAAACATGTTATGCTAAGACACCTGGGACTTGCGGGTAAGGCTGTAATCATAGATGAATGTCACGCATATGACAAATATATGTACGTTTATCTGGAAAATTCCCTGCGCTGGATGGCGGCGTATAACGTACCTGTAATAATTCTTTCTGCGACATTGCCGCCGGATAAAAGAGCGGAACTGATAAAATGGTATACCGGCAGTAAGAACAGCTTTGACAACAGCAGTACGGCATATCCTGTGCTGACGTGGAGCGACGGTGCGGAGGTAAAGCAGAAGGCTATACCTGTTGATATCCCCGATAAGTCTATCACAGTAATCAGAAGAGAAGAAAATGACAGTAACGATATTGTAAACCTGCTTGAAGATAAGCTGTCGGACGGCGGTTGTGCGGCTGTTATTGTGAATAGTGTTGCTTATTCTCAGGAACTTGCCGACACAATAGCGGCGAATATGCCTGATTATCGTGTTATATGTTTCCATAGCAGACTTATATCGACTGACAGAGCGTCAATTGAGCGTGAGCTAACAGAGCTTGTCGGTAAGAAGTCGACCTGCGAGAAGAGGGACAAGCTGATAGTAGTCGGTACACAGGTGCTTGAACAGTCGCTTGATATAGATTTTGACTATATGATAACCGAACTTTGCCCTATGGATCTGTTATTACAGCGTTCGGGCAGACTGCACAGACATAACCGCACACGTCCGTATAAATTATCCGAACCGGAGCTGTGCGTGTTGATCCCGGAAGATTTCAGCAAGGGTGTTTACTCCGGTTGGATACTGACGCAAACTGAAAAATATCTGCCGGATAAACTTGTTATACCGGGATGTATTCCTGAGCTTGTCGGCGCTGTTTATTCCGAACCCGACAATGATGAACAACAGACCGCAGCATATGACAAATATAAAAAGAAGCAAAAAGCAAAAAAAGATAGAGCTGAGAAATATTGCATAAAATCGACAATTATAAAAGTGAATAATGCAACATTAGTTGATATAATCGACAGGCGTCAACTGAACAACGATTCGGACGGTGAGGCGGCAGTGCGCGACGGACAGGAAACAATAGAAACGCTTGTGCTTGTGAAAACATCCGATACGGAGTATTCGCTGTTTTCTCGGGGCGCAGTGTTTGATATTACTTCTGAACCGGATAATGCACAGGCAAAACTGATAGCAAAGCAAAGACTGAGGTTGCCGGCATTTTTCAGTAAGTCTTATAACTTTGGTAAAACGGTTGAGATACTTGCAAACGCTATGCCTCAGGCGTGGAGAAATGCAAAGTGGCTTAAAGGTGAGATATTGCTTTTGTTTGACGGAAATAACGAGATAAGTCTGCTCGGCAGAACGTATAAATACAGCACCGAAAGAGGCTTTGAAGAAATAAAGGAGGAAGAAAGCTGATATGGACAGAGAGTTCAATCTGATCGACGAACCGTGGATATGCGTCCGTGACAACGGGTGCGAGGTGAAAGAGATAAGCATAAGGCAGGTCTTTGAACACGCACAGGATTACACGGAGCTTGCAGGAGAAACAAAAACGCAGGATATGGCTGTGCTGAGATTTCTGCTTGCGATGATTTACACAGTATTCTCGAGGTACGACAAAAACGGTGATGAGGTTGATCCTGAGGATGATATTAATTATCTTACGGATAACTGGATTGAGGTATTTCGGAGCGGCAAATTTCCGATGAAGCCGTTTGAGAAGTATTTTGAAAAATGGTATGACCGTTTCTGGCTGTTTGATGAGGAGTATCCGTTTTATCAGTCCAATAAGGTGAATGGTAAATGTAAAAAAGTTGTAAGCTCAGCTAAAATGATTGGTTCACTGTTTGAAAGCGAAAACAAGCCCAGGCTTTTTTCAGACAGGAACAATGACGGCAGACTGCTTTCATATTCGGAAGCAACCCGCTGGTTGTTGCATATTATCTGCTTTGACGACACAGCGGCTAAAAATCCAACTCCTAAGAAACCGTGGGTTAGTATGCTTGGTCTGATAGCGGTCAGAGGAAACAACCTGTTTGAAACGCTTATGCTGAATTACAACGCAGAAAGTGATTCTGAATATGATGTTTATATAAGCACTCCGGCGTGGGAAAAGGACAATAACAATGTTGAGTACAACGCTTTGATCCCTGTCCCCGATAATCAGGCTGCATTGCTTTCATTGATGTCCAGATATGTTTATCTTTGCAGAGAAAACGGAAAGGTTAACGGTTATTATCTTGCAGGCGGAGATTATTTTGAAGAGGATGAAGTTTTCAGTGAACAGATGACGCTCTGGAAATCAGATAAGAAAAAAAGAAGCGGTAGCATAAAATATCAGCCTAAACGTCATGAACCTTCTACAAGTGCCTGGCAGGAATTCGGAAGTATCGCGGCGCTTGAAGAAGATGAAAATTCAAGCACAGCAAGAAAACCAGGTATTATAGCTCATATTGAATCGTACATAGACAGGGGCTATCTGGATAATTGCTTTTTACTTAATGTAACAACGGCGTCTGTAATTCATGTTTTCGGCGATATGAGTTTTAAAATTGTTGATTCTATCAGTGATGAACTATCATTTCATTCAGATTTGCTGATGGAAGTCGGAGAAGTGTGGCGTTATCGTATAGGAAACGAGATAGGCAAATGTAAAAGTGCGGCTAATGCGGTAAATAAACTCAGTATCAATTTGCAGAAATCTGCAGGAGCAAGCGGTGACAAGCTCTCCGGAGAAGATTCAAAGACGCAGTTCTACAGTATGATAGACAAGCCTTTCAGAGATTGGCTGTCACTGCTTGATACAAACTATGATATAGATGAATATACCGAAAAAATTGAAGATACTGTAAGGAAAATTGCAATAGGATTTGGAAACGACCGTATTCATCAGATGAGGGCAAATACTATTTTTGGGAGATATGAAAAAGAAAGTAATGATGATAAAGCAAGTAAGCGCAGGAAAAAAAGTAATGAAAAAAATCGATTAACTTCGGCTGAGGCTCTTAACATTTTTTATGATGAAATATACAGAATTTTTAAAAAAGAAGGTGATAACAAATGAGTAAGAGTGATATGGTTTATCGTTATACCGCATCAAAAATCGAGTATCTGTACAGCATTGCAGACACAGGAAGAGGCAAAAGCTATCTTGCCGAGCTGAGACACGGTATCGGCAAAAAGCCGGGAGAAATTCCATCGCTCTGGGGGCTGATACTGGACGACATGAATGAAGAGCTTAAAGGTTCAAGATGTGCGTCAAATGCAGAATGGGCAGTTTATACGGCTCTGACGTTGTACGCTCTGCACCAGCAGGGTAACGACAGATTTATGTATGAAAAGGGCTATACGCTCGGAAGAGCGGCTTATTACATTGCAGACAGCAGTGACGATGTAGAACGTGTTGTAAAGAGGCTTAACCTTGTTGCAACATCAACAACAAAGGAAGAGCTTGCTTACCAGCTCAAAAGCATAGTTCAGCTGCTCAAAGGCAAGAGCATACCGCTTGATTACGCAAAGCTTGCCGAAGAGCTCTACAGACTCAACTACCCTGAGCAGGCGGCAGATATAAAACTGTCGTGGGGAAGAGATTTCTATTCCGAAAAGTATAAAAAAGATGATAATTCAAAAGGAGAGTAAAGAAAATGAGTAATGAAAGATTATATGTTGATTTCCATGTAGTACAGACAGTTCCGCCCTCATGCGTAAACCGTGATGATACAGGCAGACCTAAAACAGCCTTTTACGGCGGTGCAAACAGAGCAAGAGTGTCAAGCCAGTCGTGGAAGCACGCAATGCGTCTTATGTTCAAAGAGATTTTTGAAAGCGAGGAGCTAGGCTACAGAACAAAGCACGTTTTTGACCTTATTGCAAGTGAAATTAAGAAGCTTGACAGTAGTTTAGATGATGAAACGGCTGTCGAGAAAGCCAAAAATGCCTTTGAATTAACAAAGAAAAAAACCAAAGATAAGGATAAGAAAAAAGACACCAAAAAGAAAGCGGACGCCGACAACAAAACAGATGTTATGTTTTTCATAGGTCCAGTAGAGGCAAATAAACTTGCTCAGCTTGCTGTAAGCGGTGAAACAGATGACAAGCTTTATAAGCAGGCACTTAAAGAAACGCCTTCTGTTGATATCGCTTTATTCGGAAGAATGGTAGCCGACAATGCTGATCTGAATGTTGATGCGGCATCGCAGGTTGCTCACAGCATTTCAACTCATGCCGTACAGAACGAGTATGACTACTTTACGGCAGTAGACGACTGCTCACCTAAGGATAGCGTTGGTGCAGGACATATCGATACTGCCGAATTCAACTCTTCAACGCTTTACAGGTATGCGACCGTAAATGTTGCACAGCTTAAGAAATCTTTCAGTGTTTCTGTAGCAGAAATCATAAGAGGATTTGCCGAGGCATTTATCTGCTCTATGCCTACCGGTAAACAGAACTCATACGCAAACAGAACATATCCCGATATGGTTTATGTGACGATCAGAAAGGATCAGCCCGTAAATCTTGTCGGTGCATTTGAAAAGCCGGTTATCAGCAATAACGGCTATGTTGAAGAGTCTGTGAAGAAATTGCAGGAATATGCGGGCAAGGTATATGACAACTTCAGCGGAAAGCCTGTAAAGAGCTTTATGATAGGCGCGGACGCTATATCCGATGCCGAAAGGGTAAATCTTGACGAGCTGCTCGAAAAGCTGTATAACTACATAAAAGATGAGGTGGTATAATGCCTGTACTCCTGCTCAGACTTGCCGCTCCGTTGCAGTCATGGGGCGTTGAGTCAAAATTTGATACGCGCCGCACGCTCGGATATCCGACCAAGAGCGGCGTAATCGGACTTGTGGCATCGGCTATGGGCAGAGAGAGGACAGAACCTCTTGATGACCTTAATGAGCTTGAAATCGGTATCAGAGTAGAGAACGAGGGTCGGCAGATAAGGGATTACCATACTGCCGACGGTGAAAAGGACAAGAAGTATATCACACACCGCTTTTACCTTTCCGATGCGACTTTCCTTGTTGGGCTCGAACATAAAGACGCAGGGTTTATAGAAAAAATCGAAGACGCTCTGAAGCATCCGGCGTTTCCGCTGTTTCTGGGCAGGCGCTCATGCCCGCCTACGCTTCCGCTTGTATGGGGACTGCGTGACGGAGATCTTCTTGATGTGCTTAAATCAGAAAGTCCGTTGCTTGACAAACAGCAGAGAAAAAACGCCGACACAAGGCTCAGAATTATCACAGAAAGCGAAGACGGTCCTGCAATAATCAAGGATGTTCCTGTTTCATTTGATCCGACATTCAGACGTTTCGGACTGCGGAAAATAAAGGACTGTTATGTGGATATCGATAATCCGGACAGCACAGCGGATATAATTTCTACAGAGCATGATCCTATGGCTGAATTGAGGTGAAACAATGTATTTATCAAGAGTTTATCTGGATCTGTCAAACCGCAATACATTGAGGGCGGTCAATTCACGCAGTGTTCTGCACGGAGCTGTAGAAGCGGCGCTTACGGATGACCGTTCAAGAAAGCTCTGGCGCATCGACAGTCTTGGAGGAGAGCTTTATCTGATGATTCTCAGCAATCAGAAGCCCGACTTATCTGTTATAGCATTGCAGTTCGGTGATACCGGCAGAGCAGGAGAAACAAGAGAATATGACGGTCTGCTTGGCAGAATAAAAAAGGGTGATATATGGCAGTTCCGCCTTACCGCAAATCCGGTGAAAACGGATAATGTAAAACAGGGACAGGGTAAGAAAAGGGCGGTCACCATTGTTGATTTTCAAAAGCAGTGGCTGATGGACAGAGCAGAGAAGAACGGGTTCTGCCTTAGCGAAGATTCATTTGATGTGGTTCAGAACAAGTGGTGCAGATTTTTCAAAAAGGACAAAAGAGTAGTAACTCTTCTGTCGGTGACGTTTGAAGGACTGCTTGAAGTGACGGATGAAGAACTGTTCAAAAATATGCTCGTAAACGGATTAGGCAGAGGAAAAGCGTACGGTATGGGCCTTATGACCGTAATGCGTCCGGGAAATAATACAAATGGCTGAAATACCCGGAATGATAAAACCCGATATTGTAGAACTGCCGCAGATTGCTGACAGAATTACATTTCTGTATCTGGAACATTGTAAAATAAACAGAAAAGACAGTGCAATCACCGTTATTGACGAGAACGGCGTTACGCATATACCATCGGGTACAATCTCTGTACTTATGTTAGGTCCCGGAACTGATGTTTCACACAGGGCTATGGAACTTATCGGCGACAGCGGAATAAGCATATGCTGGGTTGGTGAGCAGGGTGTCAGATATTATGCCGGCGGCAGACCGCTGACGCACAGTTCGAGGCTTATTGTAAAACAAGCGGAAATGGTCACAAACCAGCGCAAGCATCTTGATGTTGTCAGAAAGATGTATATGATGCGTTTTCCCGATGAGGATGTTTCGGGGCTTACTCTGCAACAGCTGAGAGGTCGTGAGGGCAGTCGTATAAGAAAAGTGTACAGACAGCAGTCTGAAAAATGGAATGTCGAATGGAACGGTCGTGTATACAATCACGAAGATTTCCAGTCGTCCGATCCTGTCAATCAGGCTCTGTCGGCGGCACATGCCTGCCTTTACGGGCTTGCTCACGCTGTTATATGTTCTATGGGGTGTTCGCCTGCACTGGGGTTTGTGCATATCGGTCACGAATGTTCGTTTGTATATGATATAGCCGATCTTTATAAAGCTGAAGTCACGATACCGATATCTTTTGAAGCGGCTGCATCGGTAAATGATGATATATCAAGATTTGTACGGCATAGGGTCCGTGACGAAATGGTAAAAGCTCATATGCTTGAGCGAATGGTACACGATATAAAATATCTGCTGATGCCTGAAGAAAATCCGGATGACGAAAAAGTAATGTATCTGTGGAATGATAAAAACGAACCTATCGATTACGGTAAACAATACAGGTGACGATATGATGGTAGTAATTACACTGAGTTGTTGTCCGCCTAAACTACGCGGAGATCTTTCCAGGTGGATGCAGGAAATAGATACAGGCGTGTATGTCGGAAATCTGAACGCAAGAGTTCGTGATAACGTATGGGACAGAGTGTGCTCAAACATCGGAAACGGTCACGCTTCAATGTCATACAGCTCAAATAACGAGCAGAAACTGGAATTCCGTATTCACAATACGCAATGGGAGCCGCTAGATTATGACGGCATAAAGCTTATAAAAAGACGTGTGACAAAAAGTGACGATGAAAACGTTATTCGTCCGAAGGCTATGACAAATCACATAAATCGTTTATCGGAGAAAAAACAGAAATCATTCGGTGTATCGGATACATATACGGTAATCGATATTGAAACAACGGGACTTAATCCTGATGATGAAATAATAGAACTCGGTGCAGTAACGGTTGAAAACGGATCAGTAGCAGAAACATATTCTGTGCTTGTCAAAACAGATAAAAAAATACCGAAGGCAATTATCGGACTTACAGGTATAACGGAGGAATTACTGGCAAATGAGGGATCAGAAAAAAGTAAAGCACTTAGTGAGTTTGCAATGCGATGCAGCGGAAAACCTCTGGTCGGGCATAATATCGGTTTTGACTTGAATTTTATTAAATCTGCGTGTGCTGAAAACAAAATTGATTTTGTTCCGTCAAAAATTATTGATACAGTTAAAATATCAAGAAAACTACTTGATATTAATTCATATTCGTTAGCAGCCATTGCGGATTATTTCGATTTGCATTATAATAAAGATAGGATTCATAGGGCGCTTGATGATTGTCTGCTTACACAAAGGATCTATGAAAAGTTAAAGGAAATCTAAGCGGTTGATTTTGCAAAACCGCTATTTTCCTTGATTTCTTTAGTCTTGTCCCCACACGCGTGGGGATGATCCTACCGCGATCCTGAACGCTAGCATTTGGATCAACTTGTCCCCACACGCGTGGGGATGATCCCGGTGTAAAAGTCTTTATCGCTTATCCTGATGACTTGTCCCCACACGCGTGGGGATGATCCTTACATACGATTTGTAGAACCTAACGAAAATGACTTGTCCCCACACGCGTGGGGATGATCCTCTTAGTTGTTTTTAGCTTTCTGCTAAAGTCAGCTTGTCCCCACACGCGTGGGGATGATCCCGCCAAGACGACTATAAATATCAGCTACAGAAGCTTGTCCCCACACGCGTGGGGATGATCCTGTCACATGACGTATTATTACATTACATAGCTTCTTGTCCCCACACGCGTGGGGATGATCCTCATTACCGGTACCTGAAGCAGTAAAAATAATGCTTGTCCCCACACGCGTGGGGATGATCCTTGATTGTTTCGGTGACACTGTTTTGGAATGTCCTTGTCCCCACACGCGTGGGGATGATCCCCAGCCTTTAAGACCGAATCCGGCAAGATTACGCTTGTCCCCACACGCGTGGGGATGATCCCAGTATCTCCTGCTGTGAAGCGGCTGTTGCGTACTTGTCCCCACACGCGTGGGGATGATCCTGCAGATGCGTTCCGTAAGAGTACCCTGTGTTACTTGTCCCCACACGCGTGGGGATGATCCTAAAGCTGACCTTACGGCTGTATGACGTGCGTACTTGTCCCCACACGCGTGGGGATGATCCGTTAGGAGGTAGTAGCGATGATACTTAAAGAATCTTGTCCCCACACGCGTGGGGATGATCCTGAAGCTATCAACAATAACACGATAGCCTTGAACTTGTCCCCACACGCGTGGGGATGATCCGTAAGCCACCGTGATGTCTTCGTATTCGTCTATCTTGTCCCCACACGCGTGGGGATGATCCTAATCAACGTTCGTGTATTGTATTTCGCAGTTACTTGTCCCCACACGCGTGGGGATGATCCCGGTGACGGTCAGCCCAAAAAACCGCATATTCACTTGTCCCCACACGCGTGGGGATGATCCTACATTCGGGCAAAAGTTTATCACGAACCAAGCCTTGTCCCCACACGCGTGGGGATGATCCTACAAAAACCGATCATGCACTTGATAGATTAGGCTTGTCCCCACACGCGTGGGGATGATCCTCGTTCTCCTGTAGTCATTTTATCACCTCTTTCCTTGTCCCCACACGCGTGGGGATGATCCCAGTGGACGGCTTACGCTATCGAGCGCGAATTTCTTGTCCCCACACGCGTGGGGATGATCCCAGGTCATAGACCGCGCACGCGGTCTATGCTCTCTTGTCCCCACACGCGTGGGGATGATCCGTCGGGAAATGTCAAGACCTTGAAACCGCTCTACTTGTCCCCACACGCGTGGGGATGATCCCTTGTACGCCGTATAAACCATTGAAGACGTTTTCTTGTCCCCACACGCGTGGGGATGATCCTTATTGAATATAAGTCAACAGAGATTGCATTTTCTTGTCCCCACACGCGTGGGGATGATCCTAATTCCGTTCGGACGTTAGAATGGTATCATAACTTGTCCCCACACGCGTGGGGATGATCCTCGTAACATCGACAAGATATTTAGCAACTGACACTTGTCCCCACACGCGTGGGGATGATCCCTCCACCCGATATGTTCGTTATAGCTTATCTGTCTTGTCCCCACACGCGTGGGGATGATCCTACGTTACATTCATTGTACCGTCCTTGTATATCCTTGTCCCCACACGCGTGGGGATGATCCATCGGAATTTCAATGCGTTGATAACCGCTATGGACTTGTCCCCACACGCGTGGGGATGATCCTAGCGGATTTAAGGAAGGTGTTACACCTGGTCTCTTGTCCCCACACGCGTGGGGATGATCCCCGTACGGACAGCATTAAAAGGTCAAAGGATAACTTGTCCCCACACGCGTGGGGATGATCCTAACCGACCAAATTTGAGAGGGAAACAAAGTCCCTTGTCCCCACACGCGTGGGGATGATCCTAATATCAGCACGGTATATAAAATATCGTCCGACTTGTCCCCACACGCGTGGGGATGATCCCAGCAAAACTACCGCCGGGCAAGGCAGGTGGTGCTTGTCCCCACACGCGTGGGGATGATCCTGAATATTGAAAAAAATTAATAAAATGACGCTTCTTGTCCCCACACGCGTGGGGATGATCCTATTCTTGTTTTTCTCGTTCTCGGTACTGCTCTCTTGTCCCCACACGCGTGGGGATGATCCCAGATGTGCCAGCTTACCGTCCAGCTTATCCTTCTTGTCCCCACACGCGTGGGGATGATCCTCAGGTTTTTCAGTTCATCTTGGTTCTTTTACCCTTGTCCCCACACGCGTGGGGATGATCCCTGCTTTCAGGAAATGTTTTATGTAGGTACCCGCTTGTCCCCACACGCGTGGGGATGATCCTCATATAAAGCAATATGTGATAACTGTCCCAAGCTTGTCCCCACACGCGTGGGGATGATCCCGGAAGTTTTACGACTTAGCCGCCCATACAGAACTTGTCCCCACACGCGTGGGGATGATCCTGAAAAGTGCGACGCTTATTTCTTTAATACAAACTTGTCCCCACACGCGTGGGGATGATCCCCAGTCTGAGCTTGTCGGCAAGTATGACATATGCTTGTCCCCACACGCGTGGGGATGATCCTTACGATCTCTACATGATAGAGGCAAATCACACGCTTGTCCCCACACGCGTGGGGATGATCCTTATCTTGTGACAACATAAAGTTTAACAAAAATCTTGTCCCCACACGCGTGGGGATGATCCCATTGATTTACCGTCAACCTTAAAAATCGAATACTTGTCCCCACACGCGTGGGGATGATCCTCGTTGACGGTCAGACATCGGGCAATTCGTTTCACTTGTCCCCACACGCGTGGGGATGATCCTCAATGCCGCTGTTTGCTGTGCATAAAAAAACACTTGTCCCCACACGCGTGGGGATGATCCTGTCTTCGATGCGGAAAGGAAAACGTGATGTCTCTTGTCCCCGCACGCGTGGGGATGATCCCGTCTGGAAAGCAGCAGAGAAATAACACGCCGACTTGTCACCACACGCGTGGGGATGATCCTCAGAAGAGCGGACGGCTCGACTAAGAAAAAGGCTTGTCCCCACACGCGTGGGGATGATCCCACAAAGTCGGGAACAGCGACAATAACTGTTGCCTTGTCCCCACACGTGTGGGGATGATCCCGCACTTTCATAGAAAAGGACATACGCAAAGCGCTTGTCCCCACACGCGTGGGGATGATCGAAAGGAAAATCAAAAATTATGGCAAACACAAACCTTGTCCCCACACGCGTGGGATGTTCATATGAACACCAACGCCAATACCACCACCGAGACTTGTCCCCACATGCGTGGGATGTTCCTTACATCTTTGTTCTGTATTTTTCAACCGCTTTTCTTTTGTACGCATAATCGTATTTCACAAAATTACCCTCCTTACCGGATGTCCGGTAAGGAGGGTAAAAATCGCTATTACAACGGGGTTAACGTATTTTTTGAGTATATTACTTTATATCTGCGTGGTGTGCCTGAATAGACTTTACGCCGAAGTGTTTGTTTGCTTTAAGTGACTTTATACCCTCGATGCTTGCCTTAGCGGCCGCCATTGTTGTGATATAAGGCACTTTATGTCTGATAGCTGATTTACGGATATAGCTGTCGTCATTTGCACTTGTCTTACCGGCAGGAGTGTTGATGATTAGCTGAATATCGCCGTTTGCGATAGCGTCTGTGATGTTCGGTCTGCCCTCGTACATCTTGTTGATACGTTCAGCGGCGATGCCTGCATCCTTTATCATTTCGTAGCTCTTGCCTGTAGCGAGAATATGGAAGCCAAGCTCGCTGAATGACTTTGCGATTTCAAGCAGCTCGGGCTTATCTCTGTCACATACGCTGAGGAGAACTGTTCCCTCAAGAGGTAGCTTTACCTGTGTTGCCTCCTGAGCCTTGTAATAAGCCTCGCCGAATGTCTGAGCGATGCCGAGAACCTCGCCTGTAGAACGCATTTCGGGACCGAGAACGGGGTCAACCTCCTGGAACATATTGAAGGGGAATACCGCTTCCTTAACACCGTAGTGATTGATTACCTTGTCGTGAAGTTCGGGTACGGGGGAGGGCTTGCCTGTCAGCGATGATGTGATTATCTGTGTAGCAAGCTGTACCATGTTGATGTTGCAAACCTTTGATACCAACGGAACTGTACGGGACGCTCTGGGGTTAGCTTCAAGAACATAGACAGTATCGTCTTCAATAGCGTACTGCATATTCATAAGACCGCATACATTCATTTCTACTGCGATCTTCTTTGTGTAATCCTTGATTGTTGCGACCTGCTTTTCCGTAAGGTTCATAGAGGGCAGGATACAAGCTGAGTCGCCGGAGTGAACGCCCGCAAGCTCGATGTGCTCCATAACAGCCGGAACAAAGCAGTTCTTGCCGTCAGAAATAGCATCTGCCTCGCACTCTGTAGCGTGGTGCAGGAAACGGTCGATGAGTATGGGACGGTCGGGGGTAACACCTACTGCCGCAGACATATAGACCTTCATCATTTCGTCATCGTGAACGATTTCCATACCTCTGCCGCCGAGAACGTATGAAGGACGCACCATTACGGGATAGCCGATGCGATTAGCTATTTCAAGCGCTTCGTCAACATTTACAGCCATTCCGGATTCGGGCATCGGGATTCCGAGCTTGTCCATCATAGCACGGAAGTGATCTCTGTCTTCCGCAAGGTCGATAGTTTCGGGAGTTGTGCCGAGAATGTTTACGCCGTATTTCTTAAGGTCGCTTGCAAGGTTGAGCGGTGTCTGACCGCCGAACTGAGCGATAACGCCGAGTGGCTTTTCCTTATCGTGAATCGAAAGCACGTCTTCAAGGGTGAGCGGCTCAAAGTAGAGCTTATCCGATGTATCGTAGTCGGTTGAAACTGTTTCCGGGTTGCAGTTTACGATGATAGATTCAAAGCCGAGCTTTTTGAGCGCAAGCGCCGCATGAACGCAGCAGTAGTCAAATTCGATACCCTGACCTATCCTGTTCGGACCGCCGCCGAGAATCATTATCTTGGGCTTGTCGCTGACAGGGCTTTTATCCTCGTCAAGATGATAGGTGGAGTAGTAGTAAGCCGCATTATCAGTACCGCTTACATGAACGCCTTCCCACGCTTCCTTTATGCCAAAGCCGATACGGGCATTTCTGATTTCTTCTTCTGTAACTTCAAGAAGTGAGCTTAAATAACGGTCGGAGAAACCGTCCAGCTTTGCTTGTTTAAGCACAGTCTTTTCGGGAACAGTACCCTTGATTCTGAGCAGTGCTTCTTCTTCGTCAACAAGCTCCTTCATCTGCTGTAAGAACCAGTCCTTAATCTTTGTAAGAGCGTGGATTTCTTCAATAGTAGCACCTTTACGCAGAGCCTCATATATAACAAACTGTCTTTCGCTTGTAGGGTATCTGAGCTGTGCTAAAAGCTCTTCCTTTGTCATATCGTGGAAGTTCTTTGCAAAGCCGAGACCGTATCTGTCCTTTTCAAGTGAACGTATAGCCTTCTGGAAAGCCTCTTTATAGGTCTTGCCGATGCTCATTACTTCGCCGACAGCTCTCATCTGTGTTCCGAGCTTATCCTCTGCGCCCTTGAACTTTTCAAATGCCCAACGTGCGAACTTGATTACAATATAATCTCCGTCGGGGTAATACTTGTCGAGCGTGCCGTACTTACCGCAGGGAATATCCTTGAGCGTCAGACCGCAGGCAAGGAGGGCGGAAACAAAGGCGATAGGGAAGCCTGTAGCCTTTGAAGCAAGGGCTGAAGAACGTGATGTTCTGGGGTTTATTTCGATTACAACAATACGTCCTGTTTCGGGATCACGGGCAAACTGACAGTTACAGCCGCCGATAACCTCGATGGATTCGATAATACGGTATGACATATCCTGAAGTTCTTTCTGAACATCTTCAGGAATAGTCAGCATAGGAGCGGAGCAGAACGAATCGCCCGTATGCACGCCGATGGGGTCGATGTTTTCAATAAAGCAAACGGTAATCTTGTTGTTGTCGGCATCACGGACAACCTCAAGCTCGAGCTCTTCCCAGCCGAAGATACATTCCTCGACAAGAACCTGACCTACAAGAGATGCCTGCAAGCCTCTTTCGCATACGACCTTAAGCTCGTCAACATTGTATACCATACCGCCGCCGGCGCCGCCCATTGTATAGGCAGGACGAAGAACAACGGGGTACTTGAGTTCCTCGGCTATCTTGACAGCTTCATCGACTGAATAGGCAACCTCGCTTCTCGGCATTCCGATACCGAGATCCTTCATCGCATTCTTGAACTCGATACGGTCCTCGCCTCGTTCGATAGCGTCGACCTGAACGCCGATTACCTGAACGTTGTACTTTTTCAGCACGCCTGCCTTATCCAGTTCAGAGCAGAGATTAAGTCCGGACTGACCGCCGAGGTTAGGCAGAAGTGCATCGGGACGTTCCTGCTCTATAATCTGAGTAAGTCTGTCGAGGTTGAGCGGTTCAATGTAGGTGATGTCTGCTACATCGGGGTCGGTCATGATGGTTGCGGGGTTTGAGTTTACAAGAACTATCTCGTAACCGAGCTTCTTGAGTGCTTTACAAGCCTGTGTGCCTGAATAGTCAAACTCACAAGCCTGACCTATGATGATAGGTCCGGAGCCTATTATCATAATTTTTTTAATGTCCTGTCTTTTTGGCATATTTCTCATCCTTACCGCACTTTTGCAGTGCGAAATTTTTATTTGCCGTATTGTTGGCATATTTTATTAGGATAATAATATCACAAAATCCGACAGAATGCAATAGAAAACTTCTTAATTAAGGAAGATTTCAGACGTCGATAAACTTAACATTCAATCAACATTTCTTGATTGAATGTTAAGTTCACAATAAAATAAAGCCGACCCGCTGAAAGGTCGGCTGACAATATCCGGTTATGCTTTTTCAAATATAAGAATCTTCTGTGCGATTTTCTTTAAAAAAGGTAGCTTTCTGAACGGCTTCAATACCGGCATTATAACTGACATACCACGGATGATATCGTCATTTTTTATACATCTGAAACCGTCTGCCGCTTTACCTAAATCATCAAAGGTATCAGCACCAAACACGAATTTTGCACCGGTGTCCTGAATTGATTTTTCGGTACGCTCCTTGTTTACCCACTTTTTAGCAAGGCACTCCATAACCACTGTCGCATTATCAAATTTATCTCTGATAATCGACAGCATCTGAGCGTTTTCATCAGAGGTAAGATACATTGAAAGACCTTCGATTATAAAAAGCATTTTTCCTCTTTTTGTTACCTTGTCAGCCCAAGCTGGATCGGTTGCGGAAATGCCTATTGTAGACACCCTGCCTGATTCGTGATATATTGCATCACGAACCTCTATAGTTTCCGGCAGATCGACATTGTACCATGTTATTTTGCCGTTATCCATACGGTAAAATCTTGTATCAAGTCCGCAGGCTATGTTTACAACTGTGCAATCGGGATTTTTGTTTATAAAGTCTTTGACCAATTCGTCAAATACGATGGTTCGTGCGATTACTCCGTTGCTCATCGTAGAATCCTTTTCCGCTTTTGAAAAGTCATAATCGATTTTTCCAACAAGCTCTATTGCCTTTGCGTCATAAAATTTAGCATTCTTTTTTCTTGAATATTTGGCTCTTGCGTAAAAACTCTGTAGCATAGTTTCTGCTGAGCCTGTAAGCAGGGGATTAATTTTATTGTTTCCCATATTATCACCGCATCTTAATTAAAAATATCGTAGGGTTAATTGAAACTAACCAGAGGATATTGTAACACATAATCGCAATTGTGTCAACAATGAAGCGTTATTTTTCCTGAATCGGAGCAGAATAAATTTAGAAAAATCTTGTGACGAATATTCGGTAAAGCTATTTTTATGACGCTTTTCAAATTAACGTAAAGAAATATTAAAAAAAGACTTGACAAAGGAGTCAGGATTTGTTATAATAAATCACGTTGTGAAAACAACTCAAAAGTTTTATAGCTTTTGAGCCACTAGCTCAGGCGGCAGAGCACCTGCCTTTTAAGCAGGGTGTCCCGGGTTCGATTCCCGGGTGGCTCACCAACAATCCCTTTAGCAATGCGGATTTACGCAGTTGCTAAGGGGATTTTTTTGTATTCTCTATATGAGTTTTTTCATATATCAATCAGGCAGGGTGTCCCAGGGAGTATGAAAACTTTCAGAAATTTTACGACAAAACTTGACATCGGGGCTGATATAGTATAATATATAGTTATAATTATCAGAAAAGAGAACTGTATGACCAAAAAGGAAAGAGCAGGGCTTGTTATAGAAGTGCTTGCAGAGTGTTACCCGGATGTGAAATGCGCTCTTGTTTATAAAAAGCTGCATGAGCTTCTGATAGCGACAAGGCTTTCGGCACAGTGTACCGATAAACGTGTTAATTTGGTTACGCCGGCACTTTTTGAAAAATTCCCCGATATTGACAGCTTTGCAGCGGCTGAACCCGATGAAGTAGCGGAATATATACATTCGTGCGGACTGTATAAGACAAAGGCTGTTGATATAGTTATGATGTGTCGTATGCTCCGTGATGAGTTCGGTGGGAAAGTCCCCGATACTATAGAACAGCTTATAAGATTACCGGGCGTTGGCAGAAAAACCGCAAATCTTATAGTCGGTGATTTATACGGAAAGCCTGCACTTGTATGTGACACACACGTCATACGGCTCAGCGGCAGACTGGGACTTACAGACGGTACAAAAGACGCACTGAAAGCGGAAAAACAGCTTGCTGCTGTAATTCCGCCTGAAGAAAGACTGATGTTGTGTCACAGACTTGTATGGCATGGTAGGCTTGTTTGCAGTGCAAGATCACCGCAGTGTAACGAATGTAAGCTGAGTGCTTATTGTAAATTCTGTTCGGGTGAAAAATAAAAGCTTGGAGTGAGTGTTATGAAAGGAAAGGTGCGCAATGCAGTCATTATCTGCGCAGGCGTGCTAATCCTTACTGTAATGCTCACTGTTGTTTTATATTATTATGAGGATAAGGCAAAGCGCGATAACGCATGGATCTATTCTGCAACAGAAGAATCAACATCCTTTGAAAGCAGTTATACGAAAAAAGCCGATATAAACAAAGCCGATTTTGATACACTTTCACAGGTAAAAGGTATAGGCAGACAGGTCGCATATGATATATTGAATTATCGTGACAAAGTCGGAAGAATTTCTTCTATGTATGAACTGAAAGCTATCCATTCTGTCGATAATGAAGTGTACGGAATATTGTGCGACTGTTTTACCGTTACCGGCAGTAACAACTATTACGGAAACAATGAATCGTACAGCGTGACTAAGATAAATCTCAATACCGCACAGACAAATCAGCTTATGACGGTTGACGGAGTAACACAGGAGATAGCCGAAAGCATAATTGTTTACCGTAATTCTCACGGCAACTATAAAACGGTAGCGGATCTGCTTGATGTAGAGGGTATGACCATAACGCTGTACAACAGCATTTCTGACCAATTCACAGTGTAAATACATGAATATTGCCAAAAACTATTGATTTTGCGGCGCTGATTTGTTATAATATGATAAATAAAGCACGACTGCTTTATGATAATGGCATTTAAGAAATATATATGCGTTACGGAGGTCAGTATGGATTATAATATCAAAGATGTTTCCGGCAGATTGAAAAGCACAAGAGAATATCTTGATATTTCTGTCGGTGAAATGGCAAGCAAGACAAATGTCACAACAGAAGAATATATTTCACTTGAAAACGGAGAAAAGGATTTTTCGCTTTCGTTCCTTAATGAAGCCGCAAACGCACTCGGCGTCGAGCTTGTAGAGCTGCTTACGGGAGTTACACCCAAGCTAAACACATATTCTATAGTCCGCAAGGATAAAGGTCTTCCTATCGAACGCCGTGAAAGATTTGCGTATCAGCACCTAGCTTATCTTTTCAAGAACAAGAAGATCGAACCGTTGCTGGTTACAGCGCCGTATGACGAGGAAGAACAGAACAAACCGATATACCTTTCTGTGCATGACGGTCAGGAAATGGACTACATAATATCGGGAACATTGAAGTTTCAGATAGGCGACCATGTTGAGATAGTGAACGAGGGCGACTGCATTTATTATGACAGTATGAATCCTCACGGAATGATTGCCGTTGACGGTAAGGAATGTAAGTTCCTAGCTATACTCATATGACCGTAATAATCTGAAGGAAACGGAAAGAAGAATAAATGGAACAGGTTAAAAATTACTATAAGAGATTTGTAAAAGAAGGCTTTGATGAGAACGGAATATTGAATAAGTTCGAGATAGATTGTCCCGATAATTATAATTTCGGTTATGATATAATTGACAAATTCGGTGAGATCGATCCCGACAGAAGAGCGCTTATCCACATTGATTTACAGGAGAACCGCCATGATTTTTCATATTCTCAGCTTTCAAGATTATCTACGCAGGCGGCAAATCTTTTTGCTTCATATGGCATAAAAAAGGGCGACAAGGTAATGCTGGTACTTAAGAGAAACTATCAGTTCTGGATCGCAATAATCGGTCTTATAAAGCTTGGCGCAGTTGCCATTCCGGCGACACATCTGCTTACAACTCATGACTTTACTTACCGTTTTGAGCGTGCATGTGTAAAGGCTATCGTATGTACCGGATATAACCCTGATATTGCTGTATATGTTGATGAGGCGCAGAAAGAGATTCACGCAGACGGTCTTATAAAGTTTATGGCAAACGGCGAAAAGGACGGTTGGGTTTCTTTTGACGATGAGATAAGGAATATGCCTGAAACTATGGAACGTGTACAGACCGATACAAGAGAGCATATGCTCCTTTACTTCACATCGGGTACAACAGGCTATCCAAAGATGGTCGTTCATAACCACAGATATGCGCTTGCACACATACAGACTGCGGCGCACTGGCAGAATGTTGATCCTGACGGCGTTCATCTGACAATATCAGATACAGGCTGGGGAAAAGCCGCATGGGGCAAGCTGTTCGGTCAGATGTCGATCGGCGCTTGTGTATTCGTATATGATTTTGACAAGTTCATACCGACAGATATGCTCAGAATAATGCAGAACTACAAGATCACGTCATTCTGCGCACCGCCGACTATGTTCCGCTTCTTTATAAAAGAGGGACTTGAAAATTATGATCTTTCGAGCCTTAAATATTCAGCTATCGCAGGCGAGGCGCTTAATCCCGAGGTATACAACAAATGGCTTGAGTACACGGGACTAAAGCTTATGGAAGCTTTCGGTCAGACCGAATCCACGGCGCTGCTTGCAAATCTTGTCGGTATGACGCCTAAGCCCGGATCTATGGGCAAGCCTACACCGCTCTATGATGTTGACATTGTCAATGATGACGGAAATCCGGTGCCTGTCGGAGAAGTCGGTGAAATAGTAGTACGTGCCGAGCGTGGCAAGGACGGTCTTTTTGACGGCTATTACCGTGATGAAGAGCTTACCGCTCAGGCATGGCATGACGGGCTGTATCATACAGGCGATACCGCTTGGAAGGACGAGGACGGTTACTACTGGTATGTCGGAAGAAACGATGATGTTATCAAGGCGAGCGGTTACCGTATAGGACCTTTCGAGATCGAAAGCGTTCTTATAGCTCACCCGTCTGTACTGGAATGCGCTATAACAGGTGCGCCCGACCCGATAAGAGGTCAGGTAGTAAAGGCGACCGTAGTTCTTGCAAGAGGTTATGAGCCGTCTGAAGAGCTGAAAAAAGAATTGCAGAACTTTGTAAAGAAAAATACTGCGCCTTACAAGTATCCGAGAATAGTTGAGTTTGTCGACGAACTTCCAAAGACTATCAGCGGCAAGATAAGACGTGTTCAGATTCGTAATGAGGATAACAAGAAAAACAGCTGATGAAAATTCGCCGCAGGTAATGCTTGCGGCGAAAAATTTTAATATATCAAGAGGAATTTATGGAGTATTATATCTATCTGCTTCAGATATTCGGCGGCGGAAACCCGAAGATACACGAGGTTATAAGAGCTTGCGGAAGTGTGCGTAATGCGTATGAGCGGATAAGCGGAGGCGATATGTCGCTGATACCGTCCAACAGACGGGACAATGCAAGACAAGCAACGCTTGAACGCTCAAAGGCTATTATCAACTATTGCAGAGAAAATAATATCGGCATTGTGACGATCGACGACAAAGATTATCCTGACAATCTCAAGAATATATTTGACCCGCCTGTTGTGCTTTTTGTGTCGGGAAATATAGGTTGTCTTGATAAAAAGCTTGCAATAGCCGTGGTAGGTCCCAGAGAGCCGTCCGTAAACGCAGTACGAATGGCAGAAAATATATGCTATAACCTTGCAAGATGCGATATTGTGCTTGTCAGCGGTTTTGCAAAAGGCGTTGACAGGATAGCGCACAACAACAGCATTCGTCACAGCAAGCCGACCGTGGCTGTGCTTGCCTGCGGTATGACTGTTGACTATCCTGCCGGTTCATTCGGGCTCAGAAAAGAGATAGCCGACAACGGCGGAGCAATCATATCCGAACTTCTGCCGGATACGCCTTGTAATTCGGACTATTTTAAGTTCAGAAACCGCATAATATCGGGACTGTCGCAAGGAACGGCGGTTGTAGGTGCGTATAACCACAGCGGTAGTCTGCTTACTGCAAATCACGCATTTGAGCAGGACCGGGAGTTGTTTTTTACAGTGCCTGAAGATACGCTAGACAAGCGTTATAGCAGAATTGTAAGATATCTGCGTGATGGCGCTCACCCGGTGTTTGATTTTTATGATATAGTAAATGAATTCTATCCGACTTATCGTGGTGTGATAGATGATACCTATCTTGACAAAGAACAGCTGACAAGCTTTGTTATGCATAATGAACAGGAAGAAAGACCGTCCGCAACAGTAAGATCCGTACCGACCGATGAAACTGTGCAAATCACACAGCCAACGATTAAGGCAAAGGATAATACTTCTTTGAAGAAAGTGAAATCAGCTGACATACCTCGTTTTAAAATCACAAGTGTGACGGATAAAGAAAAAGAGATAGACTATTTTCGTGTGACGCCGGAAAACGTACTTAAAAAGCGCAGAAAAGTCACAAAACCAAAATCGGAAATCAAACCAGTTGCCGAAACAAAAACCATAGTCGAACATCCGATAAGACCCGCCGAAACCGAAAGTGTCGTATATATCCGTGAAAATGTCACAGAGCAGAGCAGTGGCACAACGGCAAATGCAGAAAACATAACAGCTGCAGCAGAGATACTGGGCATCATCGCAAACAGTGACGGAGTAACGCTTGATGCGTTGCTTTCTGCCAGCAGCTTATCATTCGGGGAACTCAGCGAGATACTCGCCGACCTTGAAATAAGCGGCGCTGTATCCTGCGGTGCGGGCGGAATATACACGGTAAAGAAGGAGCGGTAATGAATCGTTCGCAGCTTGACAAATACATAACCGACTATTACGGCGTCAGAGCCGAAAGATTGTTTGAAAAGAATCCCGGTTTTCAGGCGTATCGTCATAATGATACGAAAAAGTGGTTCGCTATGATAATGGATCTGCCTGAAAGCAGGTTCGGGCTTGATGGGCAGAAAATTATAGATGTCGTCAATCTCAAGTGCGACCCTATCCTCATCGGGTCGCTGAGGCTGGAGCAGGGCTTTTATCCTGCGTATCATATGAATAAGGAAAACTGGATAACGGTCGCCCTTGATGAAAGAGTACCCGATGAAAAACTAAGGATGCTTGTCGATATGAGTTATGAGCTGACAAGGAAAAAGCTCAGAAAAAAAATAAGTAAAGAATACCGCCCGTGAATGCAGTGAGCAAACACGGGCGGTAAATGTTTTATTTACTTTCTCATAAGTCTTAATGAATTGAAGATAGCGATTATCGAAACGCCAACATCTGCGAAAACAGCCGCCCACATATTAGCAAGACCTAAAACGCCGAGTACTTGAATTATCAGCTTTACACCGAGTGCAAATATGATATTCTGGAGAACTATGCGGTTTGTTTTTTTGCTGATTGCAAATGCGTCGGCAAGCTGCATTGGGTCGTCCTTCATAAGAACGCAGTCTGCGGTTTCTATGGCACTGTCTGCGCCCGTGCCTCCCATTGCAACGCCTATGTCGGCTGATGCGATAACCGGAGCGTCATTTATGCCGTCGCCTACAAACATTACCTTTTCATTGTCAGGAAGCTCCGATTTCATCTTAAGTGTAATTTCGCTCTTGTTTTCGGGGAGAAGCTCTGCGTAGTAATCTGTGATACCGAGTTTCTCAGCCGCCGCAGCCGCCGCAGATTTATTGTCGCCTGTGAGCATTACGACCTTCACACCGTGATTTTTAAGCATCTTTACGGCTTCAGCCGAGTGTTCCTTAGGCATATCTGCAATTTCGATAAGACCTGCATATTTATTGTCGACAGCCACATAAAGCACTGTGCCGTTTGCTTCGGGGCAGTTTATGCTGTAGTCAGCCATAAGTCTGCTGTTACCGCAGAGAACTGTCGCACCGGAAATCACAGCCTTTATGCCCTTGCCGGCTATTTCACTGCACTCTGTAATCTGTGACTGGTCAATATCTGCACCGTATGCCTTTCTTACCGAAACGGCTATAGGGTGGTTGGAGTTGCTCTCGGCATAAGCCGCATATCGTAACAGCTCATCCTTGCTCATTTCTGCAGGCTCTGTTCTTGTAACTTCAAACTGACCTTTTGTAAGCGTGCCTGTCTTATCGAACAGTACGACCTTAGCCTTTGAGATTGCTTCAAGGTAGTTACTGCCTTTTACGAGTATGCCCTTTGACGAAGCCTTGCCGATACCTGCAAAGTATCCGAGCGGTACGGAAATAACCAGTGCGCACGGGCATGAAATTACGAGGAAGATAAGACCTCTTTGTACCCACGTTACGAAATCAAAGCCGGTGAACAGGGGAGGGATAAGCGATATTATCACTGCCGCAAGTACGACTATGGGGGTGTAGTATTTTGCAAATACCGAGATGAAGTTTTCTGTCTTTGTCTTTTTCTCAACAGCGGATTCGACCATCTGAAGCATTTTGTATACCGTGCTGTCGGTGAACCGGCGTGTTGTTTTAAGCGTGATAACACCTGAAATGTTGATTGCACCTGCGGGAACTTCATCACCGACCGTTATATCTCTCGGTAAGCTCTCGCCTGTGAGGGCTGATGTATCTATTGATGTGTTACCGCTTTCGACAATGCCGTCAAGCGGTATCTTTTCGCCGGGCTTTACTCTAATTATACTGCCGATTTCAACGTTTTCGGGATCGACTGTTATATATTCGCCGTCAATCAGAACATCGGCTGTTTCCGGCTTTGTCTTGATAAGAGAAGATATGCTTCTTCTTGACTTGTTCACGGCTATTGACTGGAAGAATTCGCCGACAGTGTAGAACAGCATAACGGCTACCGCTTCTTCGTATTCTCCGAGTACGATAGCGCCGATGCTTGCTATAAGCATAAGCGTGTTTTCGTTGAAGAAATTCTTCTTTGCTATCGCCTTTATTGAAGTGATTGCTACCTCAAGTCCGCAGATAACATAAGCCGCAAGATACATCGAAAGTATCGCTATCTGCGGCATAAGCTGTTCTGTACCGATAGTTTTTTCAAGGATAAAAGCAACTATGAACAGAATGCCTGCGCTTATCATCTTGACTATATCTTTAGTATAGCTTACCTTTTTCTCAACGTGGTTTTCCTTTTCGCTGACCGTTACATCGGGTTCAACGGCGGTTACCGTTGCTGTTACCTGCTTTAACAGCTCCTTGTCGGAGATTATCTTTGACGGTGTTACGGTAAGCTCCTTTTTGATGAAATTCATCTTTGCGCCGTTCGCATAATCCGACTTTTCAACTGCCTCTCTTACTTCTTCCGCACACTGTGCGCAGTCAAGGCCGTCTATTATATATTTCTTTTCCTTGAAACTCTGTCTTTCTCTGACGGTTACATCGGGTTCGTGCTTTGCGACAACTTCGGTGACCGTTGTCATAAGCTCATCGGGCGAACACGAATTTTCCGTTTCAACGGTAAGCTCCTGCTTCATAAAGTTCATTCCTGCCGATTTCACACGTTCATCCTTTTCGATTTCCGCACGGATATCCTCTGCACAGTGAGCGCAGTCATGACCTTCTAAAATATAGATTCTTTTCATAAGCTACCACCTTTGATATGCTTGAAGTTTTGAACAATTGAGTAACTGTTCAAATGTATTGCCCGAAAAAACAGGAGATGCTATCTCCTTTGATTTTTCCCGTTTTACTCCATAATATGCTCAAGCGCATTGCTGAACACCGTGTTTACATGGTTGTCGCTGAGCATATAGTAAACGACTTTGCCTTGCTTTTCACTGCGTACAAGCTCTGCTTGCCGTAATACTCTCAGCTGGTGAGATATTGCCGATGCTGTCATTCCGAGCAGGGCGGCGAGGTCGCACACGCACATTTTTGAGCGTGACAGCGAGTAGAGGATTTTAATCCTTGTTTCATCGCTTATAGCCTTGAAGAACATTGACAGCTTTTCAAACTGCATCTGTTCAAGCATCCTCTCACGCACATAGTTTACTACGTCCTCGTGTATCACATTGCAGTTACAGAATTCATTTTCGTCTTTTGCAGTGATATTTTCCGACTTTTCTGATTTGCTGACCGCCATTTTAACCTCATTTCATTTGAACGGTTGTTCAACTGTTTGTATTATAGCACCGTCATATTGCATTGTCAATAGTTTCTTTATGATTTTTTGCTTTTTCTGCAAAATATTTTTCGGCTATACAGGAAAAGAACGTCGTTTTGTCATCTTCCGTAAAATCCTTATCGTCAAGGAGCGCTTCGACCTCGGATAAAACCTCGTCGGCTTTCTCTCTTGTTTCTGTCGGAGAAGTGCCGTTGAAATACAGCTTTTCATCGCCTGACAGTATCAGATCCACCGTGTCATCCGTCAGCAGTTCTTCGCTGACGCCGAGCAGTACCGCCATATCCGACAGCGTCTTTGCTCTCGGGGTCCTTGCACCGCTTATATAGTTTGCAAGCGCCCTGTAGGTTATGGAAATGGCTGCCGCAAAATCGGTCTTCTTATAGCCGTTTCTTTTAATAAGTATTTCCAGCTTGTCCTTAAGTTCCATAATTCCTCCGACTGAATTTCCTTTTACTATTATTATATCCTTACATTTACGGCTTGTCAATCAAAAAAATACATAAAAATTCGCTAAAATTCAACAATTATTCATTATATGCAGTATATTATGCAGTTTCGTGCATAAAAATACTTGACTTTGAAGTGAAAAGGTGTATAATATTCAATGTGAGTTACATCAGAAAGCAGAACGCCCGAAAGCGTCTGTGAGATAGAAAGGAAATAAAAAAATGGCTAAAGAGATCAAAAAGATTGTACTTGCTTATTCAGGCGGACTTGATACGTCCATCATCATTCCGTGGTTACACGAGAATTATCCCGGCTGTGAAGTAATCTGCGTAGCAGGTAACGTAGGACAGGATTCTGAAATAGTAGGTCTTGAAGAAAGAGCTAAGAAGACAGGTGCATCCAAGCTCTACATAGAAGATATACAGGATGAATTCGTAAACGACTTCATATTCCCCACACTCAAGGCAGGCGCTAAGTACGAGGGTTATCTGCTCGGTACTTCGTTCGCTCGTCCTCCTATAGCTAAAAGACTTGTTGAGATAGCTAAGAAGGAAGGCGCTGACGCTATCTGCCACGGCTGCACAGGTAAGGGTAACGACCAGGTACGTTTTGAGCTTACTATAAAGGCTCTCGCACCCGAGCTTGAGATTATCGCTCCCTGGAGAATATGGAATATTAAGTCAAGAGATCAGGAAATCGAGTATGCAGAGGCACACAATGTTCCGATAAAGATTACTCGTGAAACAAACTACTCAAAGGATATGAACCTCTGGCACTTATCACACGAAGGTCTTGACCTTGAAGACCCTGCAAATGAACCCCAGTATAATAAGAAGGGCTTCTTAGAGCTTGGCGTTTCACCTGAGCAGGCTCCCGACAAGCCCACATATGTTACAATACACTTTGAAAAGGGTATTCCCACTTCGCTGGACGGCGAAAAGATGGACGGCGTAAAGCTCATCAAGACTCTTAACAAGCTCGGCGGCGAGAACGGCATCGGTCTGTTCGACGTTGTTGAAAACAGACTTGTAGGTATGAAGTCAAGAGGCGTTTACGAAACGCCCGGCGGAACTATCCTTTATCACGCTCACGAAGTTCTCGAAACTATCTGTCTTGATAAGGAAACACAGCACTACAAGTACGGTCTTGCACAGAAGTATGCAGACATCGTATATAACGGTCAGTGGTACACACCTTTAAGAGAGGCTATGGATGCTTTCGTTGACAAGACACAGGAAACTGTTACAGGCGACGTTAAGCTCAAGCTCTACAAGGGTAACATCATCAACGCAGGCGTTACATCACCCTACACACTGTACAGCGAAGACTTTGCTTCATTCGGTGAGGACGATGTTTACGATCAGACAGATGCAAAGGGCTTTATCAACCTGTTCGGTCTGCCGATAAAGGTCAAGGCTCTGCTTGATGCTGAGAGAAACAATAAGTAAGCTTTAAAAGCGTTACGGTAAATCCCGCAAGGTGTAAAACTATGCCTTGCGGCTTTTACGGTTTTTAAGATGCGATTTAAAACACGGTCGGTACGGCTGTGTTTTAAAAAGCGTTTTAATTACTTTTATATTTATAACGGAAAAAACAAAACGCTTTTTGCGTTATGAACATAAATCTGAAAGGAAATAACAGTATGTCTAAAATGATGTGGGCGGGAAGATTTTCAAAGGAGGTTGACTCAAAGGTCAACGATTTCAATTCTTCCATCTCATTTGATGCAAGAATGTACAAGCATGATATAAAAGGCTCTATAGCACACGCAACCATGCTCGGTGAGTGCGGCATTATCGACCCTGCGGACAGCAAGGTGATAATAGAAGGTCTTAACGGAATTTTAAGTGATATTGAAAACGGAACACTGCATTTCGATCCCAATGCGGAAGATATTCATATGTTCGTTGAGGCTGAGCTTACCGCACGAATAGGCGATGCGGGAAAGCGTCTGCACACCGCAAGGAGCAGAAATGATCAGGTCGCACTTGATATCAAGCTTTATCTTAAAGATGAAGTCGATGAGATTGCAAAGCTCGTCTGTGAACTTATAAACACTGTTATAGATATTGCAAAGCAGCATACGGAAACGGTAATGCCGGGCTACACCCATTTACAGCGTGCACAGCCTGTTACATTCGCACATCATCTTATGGCATATGCGCAGATGCTGACAAGAGATCTGACAAGACTCGCGGACTGCAAGGAAAGAATGGATGTAATGCCGCTCGGTTCGTGTGCGCTCGCAGGCACTACATACCCTCTTAACAGAAAGAGAACAGCCGAGCTTCTCGGCTTCAGGGATATTACGATGAACAGCCTTGACGGCGTATCCGACAGGGATTTCTGCGTTGAGTTATGCTCTGATATTTCAATGCTTATGATGCACCTTTCGAGATTTTCGGAAGAGATAATCATGTGGTGCTCGTGGGAGTTCAAGTTTATTGAGCTTGACGATGCATATTCCACAGGCAGCTCGATAATGCCGCAGAAGAAGAACCCCGATGTTACGGAGCTTATAAGAGGCAAGACGGCAAGGGTATACGGCGATCTGCAGACGCTTCTCACAATGATGAAGGGACTTCCGCTTGCATACAACAAAGATATGCAGGAGGACAAGGAGGCAATATTTGACGCAGTGGACACAGTAAAGCTGTGTATCTCGACATTTACTCCTATGCTTGCGACTATGACGGTACTTAAAGACAATATGCGTACTGCCGCCGCAAAGGGCTTTATCAATGCTACAGATTGTGCTGACTATCTCGTAAAGAAGGGACTTCCTTTCAGAACGGCATATAAGATAACCGGTACACTCGTTGCACTTTGCATAGAGAAGAATACTACGCTTGAACAGCTCCCGATAGAAGAATATAAGAAGTTGTGTGAAACGTTTGATAATGACGTATATGACGCTATCAGCCTTGATACCTGCGTTATGCAAAGAGGCGTTGACGGCGGACCTGCTCCCGATGCGGTAAAGCGTCAGATAGCTGAGCTTGAAGGCAGACTGGGCGGTATCAACATCTGATGATAACTTATGAATACAGATTGCCGCACGATATAAATTCGTTCAGACGAAGCGTAGGCTGGTATGAGCTTTCGCCAAGACAGCTTAACTGTGCGCTTAAAAGCTCGGTGTTTGCGATAACGGCGCTTGACGGAGAAAAGGAAGTCGGCTCGGCAAGGGTAGTCGGCGACGGAGGCTATCAGTTCTTTATCAGCGATGTTATTGTACGTCCCGAATATCAGGGACAGGGAATAGGCAAAGAGATGCTTTCAAGGCTTATGGATAAAGCGTTGTCGGTAGCTGACGAGGGCGAAACGATAATGATAAATCTTATGGCTGCAAAGGATAAAGAGCCGTTCTACGAAAAGCTCGGATTTATGCGCAGACCTAATAATGAACGTGGCTGCGGAATGACAAGATTTCTTAAAAAATAAGAGGTGCTTATATGAGCGTAAAGGTGTATATTGACGGTCAGGAAGGAACGACCGGACTTAAAATTCTCGAACGTTTCAAGGACAGGAACGATATTGAAATAATGAAGATAGATGATGATAAGAGAAAGGATAACGATGAGCGTAAGAAGTTTATATGCTCGTCCGATTTCACGTTCCTTTGTCTGCCCGATGCCGCCGCAAGAGAGGCGGTAGAGCTTGCGAAGGGCAGCAACGTCCGAATTATAGATGCTTCTACGGCACATCGGACAAATCCCGACTGGGCATACGGTTTTCCTGAGCTTTCAAAGCAGCACAGAGAAAAGATTGCGGCTTCATCGAGAGTGGCTGTCCCCGGTTGCTATGCAAGCGGTTTTATTTCGCTTGTATATCCTCTTGTAAAGGCTGGCATAATGCCGAGCGATTATCCTGTTGTCGCTCATGCGGTATCCGGTTACAGCGGAGCGGGAAAGAAGGCTATCGCAGTGTATGAAAGCGATGAAAAACCCGAAGAATTTTACAGCCCAAGACAGTATGCGCTTCCTCAGGAGCATAAGCACTTACCTGAAATGATGAAGATAAGCGGACTTGATTACAAGCCTGTATTTAATCCTCTGATATGCGATTATTTCAGCGGTATGGTCGTAACTGTTCCGGTACTCACAAGACTTCTGCCGAAGAAATATACGCTTGCCGATATTCATAAGGCTTTCACTGAGCATTATGCAGACGCAAATCTTGTAAAGGTGATGCCTGTTATGGGCGAGGGCGTGCTTGAAAACGGTTTCCTTGCCGCAAACACATTATCGGGTAAGAACAATATGGAGATATTCGTTTGCGGAAACGATGACCGTATAGTGCTTTGCTCAAGACTTGACAACTTAGGCAAGGGTGCAAGCGGTGCGGCTGTTCAGTGTCTTAACATAATGATGGGCATTGACGAAACGACCGGACTTGTATAATAAGTGAGGTAATAACAATGGTTGAATTTGATAATTATAAATTAGTGGATAAGGGTGTATGCGCCGCAAAAGGCTTTAAGGCGGGCGGTATAAACGTTGGTATAAAGCCCGGCTCGAAAAAGCGCGACCTTGCGGTGATAAGCTGTGATACAAAGTGTACTGCGGCGGCAATCTACACGCAGAACAAGGTAAAGGGTGCGCCGATCATCGTTACAAAGGAACACCTTAAAAACGGTGTCGCTCAGGCGGTTATCGTAAACAGCGGTAACGCAAACACCTGTAACTCAAACGGCATTGAGATTGCAGAACAAATGTGCGAGCTTTGTGCAAACGAGCTCGGTATTGATAAGAACGATATGATAGTAGGCTCTACGGGAGTTATCGGACAGAAGCTGTCGATCGACCCTGTAAAGAACAATATCAAGACGCTTGTAGACAGCATAAGCGAGGACGGAAGTTCGCTTGCGTGTGAAGCGATAATGACGACCGATACACGCAAAAAGGAGCTTGCGGTAGAGTTTACGCTTGACGGCAAGACCTGTCATATCGGCGGCATCAGCAAGGGCAGCGGTATGATAAATCCCAATATGGCTACAATGCTTGCTTTTATCACAACCGATGTAAAGATAAATGCTGAGCTTCTGCATAAGGCGCTGAAAAGAACAGCCGACATTACTTACAATATGGTAAGCGTTGACGGTGATACATCCACAAACGATACACTGTGCATAATGGCGTCGGGACTTGCAGGAAACAAGGAAATAACGGCAGAGGACAATGATTATGAAGTGTTTATAAATGGTCTTTACGCTGTAATGATGAACCTTGCAAGAGAAACCGCCCGTGACGGCGAGGGTGCAACGAAGCTGATGGAATGTGTTGTTGACCACGCACCTACAGAAGCTGTTGCAAAGAGCGTTGCACTGTCTGTTATAAACAGCAGTCTTTTAAAGGCGGCTATATTTGCGGCTGACGCCAACTGGGGACGTATTCTCTGTGCGATAGGTTATGCGGAGGGCGACTTTGATATTTCAAAGGTCGAGGTCGTTCTGTCATCTTCAAAGGGCAGCGTAAAGGTCTGCGAGAACGGCGCAGGTGTTGACTTCTCGGAGGATGAGGCATTCAAGATTCTTTCAGAAGATGAAATTGTTATCAGGATTGATATGCACGACGGTGCCGATAAATCGGTAGCGTGGGGCTGCGATCTGACTTATGAATATGTAAAGATAAACGCAGAATACAGAAGCTGACACCGAAAGGACAAAAGAAGATGGAACTTGAAAACGAAAAGAGAGCAAGTATACTCAGCGACGCACTTCCTTATATACAGCAGTATTCAAACAAGGTAGTAGTAGTCAAGTACGGCGGTAACGCAATGACAAACGACAGACTGAAGCAGGCGGTAATGTCTGACCTTGTTCTGCTGTCGCTCTGCGGTATCAAGATAGTGCTTGTACACGGCGGCGGACCCGAAATAAACGCAATGCTGAAAAAAGTCGGCAAGGAGAGCAAGTTCGTAAACGGCCTTCGTTACACCGATGAAGAAACGATAAATATCGTTCAGATGGTGCTTTGCGGTAAGGTAAACAAGGATCTTGTCGATCTGCTTTACAGCCACAAGGGCAGAGCGGTAGGTCTTTGCGGTCTTGACGACCATATGATAGAGGCAGAACAGCTTGATCCGGATTTAGGTCTTGTAGGCGAGATTACTCAGGTAAACGTAAACCTTATAAACGACGTTCTCGAAAAGGGCTATATCCCTGTAATTTCGACCGTTGCGGCAGGCAAGGACGGAACCGTATACAATATCAATGCGGATACGGCGGCGGCAAGAATTGCGGCTGAGATGAAATCCGAAAACCTTATCCTTATGACAGATATAAAGGGACTTCTTGAGGATAAGGACGATGACAGCACGCTTATACATACTGTCGGAGTTTCCGAAGTGCCTTATCTCAAAAAGCAGGGCATAATCTCAGGCGGTATGATACCTAAGATAGATTGCTGTGTTGAGGCTGTCCGCAGAGGTGTAAAGAAAGCAAATATCATTGACGGCAGAATACCTCATTCAATACTTATAGAGCTGCTTACAAACGAGGGCGCAGGTACAATGATTATCTGACGGCAAACGATGCAGGCGGAAAGGACAGATATGAATACTATAGATAAATTCAATTCTCATATAATGGGATCATACGGCAGGCTGAATGTTGTTCTTGACAAGGGCGAGGATGACAAGGCGGTTGACGAAAACGGCAAGACGTATATAGATTTCGGAAGCGGTATCGGCACAAACTCGCTCGGTTACTGCAACAAGGAATGGGCTGACGCTGTGTGTGAACAGGTACGCAGTATACAGCATACCTCAAATTATTATTACACAAAGGTACAGGCTGAGTTTGCCGAGAGATTATCGGAAGCGTCAGGAATGAAGAATATGTTCCTTTGCAACAGCGGTGCTGAGGCAAACGAATGTGCTATCAAGATAGCAAGAAAGTACAGCTTCGACAAATACGGCAAGGGCAGACACAATATAATCACCCTTGTAAATTCATTTCACGGCAGAACGCTCTGCACGCTGTCGGCTACGGGACAGGACGTGTTCCACAACTACTTCTTCCCGTTCGTTGACGGATTTATAAATGTTGAAGCAAACAACATAGAAGACCTTAAGGCAAAGCTCGATGATACGGTATGCGCCGTAATGTTTGAGTACATACAGGGCGAGGGCGGCGTTGTGCCGCTGGAGCAGAAGTTCGTTGACGCAATATTTGAGCTTTGCGCCGAGCGTGATGTGCTGACGATCTCGGACGAAGTACAGACGGGTGTCGGCAGAACAGGTAAATTCCTTGCAGGCGATAATTTCGGAAAGAAAGCCGATATAATAACGCTTGCAAAGGGCATAGCAGGCGGTATCCCGATGGGTGCGTGCCTCAGCGGCGACAAGTGCGCAGGTGTACTTACTCCCGGAACACACGGTTCGACATTCGGCGGAAATCCTATCGCTTGTGCAGGCGCAATTGAGGTGCTGAAGAAAGCGGCAGATCCGATTTTCTTGTCACAGGTTGCAGATAAGGGAAGATATATAGCCGAAAAGCTGAAAGAGATACCCGAGGTCGAATCGGTTACGGGTATGGGTCTTATGATTGGCATAAAGCTAAAGACCAAGAATGCAAAGGATATACTGAATGCCGCTCTTGAACACGGACTTCTTATCCTTACCGCAAAGGAAAAGTTAAGACTTCTTCCTCCGCTCACTATCTCTTATGAGGATATTGACAGAGGTCTTGAAATACTAGCAGAGCTTTTAAAATAAAATAAAAACTAAAACCGAAAGGAAAAAATTATGAAACATTTACTTAAAATGATGGATCTCAGCACAGAGGAAATCATTGAGATTCTCAATCTCGCAGATCAGCTCAAGTATGAGCTTAAGCACGGCATTCCTCACGATCATTTAAAGGGCAAGACGCTTGGTATGATCTTCCGCAAGGCTTCTACAAGAACCAGAGTTTCATTTGAAACAGGTATGTATCAGCTCGGCGGCAATCCCCTTTACCTTTCAGCAAGCGATATGCAGATAGGCAGAGGCGAGCCTATACAGGATACCGCAAGAGTTTTATCACGCTACATTGACGGTATTATGATAAGAACATTTGATCAGGCTGAGGTTGAAAATCTTGCGGAATACGGTAATATCCCGATAATCAACGGTCTTACGGACCTTTCTCATCCTTGCCAGGTGCTTGCCGATCTTATGACAATCCGTGAGTACAAGGGTAAGCTTGACGGTCTTAAGATGTGCTACATAGGCGATGGCAACAATATGGCAAACTCGCTCATTGTCGGCGGCTTAAAGACAGGTATGAGCGTGTCTGTTGCCTGCCCTGAGAACTACCACCCTGCCGCTACAACACTTGCTTTTGCTAAGAAGTATAACTGCTTTGAGCTGACAGACGATCCTATAAAGGCTGCAAAGGACGCAGATGTTATCTTCACAGACGTATGGGCGTCTATGGGTCAGGAAGGCGAAGCCGAAATCAGAAAGAAAGCATTCAAGGGCTTCCAGATAAACGATGAGGTTATGGCTGTCGCTAAGCCCGACGCTATGGTACAGCACTGCCTGCCCGCACACAGAGAAGAAGAGATCACAGCCAAGGTGTTTGAAGAACACGCAAACGAAATCTTTGACGAGGCTGAAAACAGACTCCACGCACAGAAGGCGGTAATGGTACTGCTTATGGGCAATAAGGACTGATTTATTTAAAACTTGATATCCGATACGGAGCAATGCATTATGTTGCTCCGTATTCGTGTAATATGGGGGAATAGTCATGACTAATCTGCTTATAAAACTGTTTGTAAAGGACAGCAAAAACACATCTGATCCCGCTGTCAGAAAGCGTTACGGGTATCTCGGAGCATTTACCGGTATCGTACTTAACGTACTTTTGTTTCTCGGAAAGCTGATTGCAGGTATATTATCCGGCGGTATCTCCGTAATCGCAGACGCATTCAACAACCTTTCAGACGCAGGCTCATCAATAATGACCTTTGTCGGCTTTAAAATGGCAGGAATGCCTGCGGACAGCGAACACCCCTACGGTCACGGCAGAATGGAATACGTTTCGGGCATAATAATTTCTTTTATCATAATGATGATGGGCTTTGAACTTGGTAAAAGCTCGGTCGAAAAAATCTTCTCGCCCGAAAAGTCGGAGTTCAGCATACTTGCCGTATCGGTGCTTGGAGCGTCGCTTCTTGTGAAGCTGTGGATGGCACTGTTCAACACAAAGCTCGGTCGGAAAATAGACAGCGCCACAATGAAAGCTGCTGCGGCAGATTCTCTGTCCGACTGTATTTCTACATCGGTAGTAATCATCTGTATGTTCATACAGCTGTTCAGCGGTTTTGAACTTGATTCATATGCAGGTATCGTTGTTGCACTTTTTATCCTCTACACAGGCTTCAACACATTCAAGGAAAGTCTTACTCCGCTGCTTGGTACTAAGCCTAAAAAGGAACTGGTGGAGGAAATTGAAAACACTGTAATGAGCTATGACGGTATAGTCGGCGTACACGATCTTATGGTGCATGATTACGGCGTAGGCAGAATGGTAATATCGCTCCATGCCGAAATAAGCAGTAAAACAGATATAATGCTTGCACATGAGCTTATAGATCTTATAGAGGACGATCTCAGGGAAAAGTACAGATGCAGTGTTACGATACATATGGATCCTGTCGTTGTGGATGACAAGAAAGCGGACGAGGCAAAAAAGGTGGTACTTGATATAATAAAAAATATCGACAGCAGTCTTACTATCCACGATTTCCGCATTACCGACGGTGTTTCAAGGATAAACGTAATTTTCGACCTGGTAACGCCTTTCGGCTTCAGATATAAGGACGGGGAGCTTGCTCTTATGATAAAGAACGCAATTGCGGAAAAGGACGGCAGGCTCAATGCCGTAATCACCGTTGAACGTTCAATGTGCTGAATAATGATTTTAAACGCACAAAGTCACAAAAGACTTTGTGCGTCAGTCTGTCTAAAAACCTTTTGTTTATTTAATAATGGGGTGTCGAGCGTTGCTTGCTTTGTTGGTTTTGCATCTCTGCAAAGTGAGCTGTTTGTGCCGTTGCATCGTGCAACGGCTCGGTTCAGCTGACATAAGCGTCCTTGCTTATAACTTTTGGCAAGCAACCAAAGCGTCCTTGCTTTGGGCAGAGCACCCGTACAGGTCGTCAGCCATTTGTGCCACTGCATCGTGCAGTGGCTTTGTGCGGCTGACTGCATGCATCCTTGCAGGGTCTAGGGGCGGTAGCCCCATTAATATAGCCCCTTTCCAGGGGAAAGGGGTTTTCGGCAAGGACGCCGAAATAAGGACACACCAAGCTTTGCACGAAGCAAAGTCAACAGAGTGTCCTAAAGGGGATAGGGATTGAGGACAAGCACTTTTTATAAAACATACTTTTTCTACAAGCTAACGCGCAAAGTCACAAAAGACTTTGTGCGTTTATTTTAAGTTGACTTGACACGGATTTTGTGATAAAATAAAACTAAACTATATTATGAGAGAGTGTTTGTATGAACGGCAATAACGGAAAATGCGGAAAACTGTTTGTAATAGAAGGGCTTGACGGCTGCGGTAAAAGTACACAGCTTGAGATGCTGAAAGCAAGCGCAGACGGCAATATCCGTTTCATCAGCTTCCCGAATTACAACAGTGCAAGCGGCGAGATAATCAAGGACTATCTCAGCGGTAAATTATGCGAGGAAAACGGCAGAACGGGCGCATATACGGCAGGCAGTTTCTATGCGATAGACCGTTATATCAGCTACAAGACCGACTGGGAAAAGGATTATAAAGCCGGCAAGACCATAATAGCCGCAAGATACACCTCCTCAAATGCGATATATCAGATGGCAAAGCTGGAAAAATCCCAATGGGATGAGTACCTTGAGTGGCTTGAGGACTATGAGTACGATAAGTTCGCAATTCCACGTCCCGAAAAGATAATATTCCTCGATATGCCGATAGAGGTATCGCAAAAGCTCCTTTCCGCACGTTACGGCGGAGATGAGGCGAAGAAGGATATTCACGAAAGAAATATATCATTTTTAAAAGCGTGTCGTGAAGCGGCGCTATACACAGCCGACAAGAAGAGCTGGTATATACTGCCGTGCTCGGACGGTAAAAATCCTTACACTCCCGAAAAGATAAATAAGGAATTGTCTGAGATGATTTACGGTAAATGACAGGCACAAAAGTAAGGTAATATAAAGTGTTGGAATTAAAGAAAATAGAACTCAGCGACAAGCAGTGGATAGATCCGCTGTTAAAGTTGTCCGACTACAGAGGCTGTGAGTATAACTTCACAAATAACTTTGTGTGGAGCGGTGTTTACAACATTACAGTAGGACGTTTTCAGGATTTTTATGTATCAAAGCACGGAAACTGTTTCGTGTTTCCCGCCGGAAAAGGCGATACTGACGCACTGCTTTCAGAACTGAAAAATTACTGTGACAGTACGGGAATACCGTTTGAATTCTGCAGTATGGATATAAAGGATAAGCAGATGCTCGAACAGCGTTATCCCAGTATGTTCACCTTCGATACAAGCGAAGATCTGTATGACTATGTGTATCAGTCGCAGTCGCTTGCAACGCTTGGCGGAAAGAAGCTTCATTCAAAGCGTAATTATATAAACCGTTTCAAACAGCTTAACTGGAGCTTTGAGGATATTACGCCGGACAATATTGACGAATGCAAGCAGATGAGCCTCGAATGGTGCATACGCAACGATTGCGATAAAAGCGAGGATAAATCGGAGGAAATGTGCGCTGTCGGAATCGGACTTGAGCATTTCTTTGACTTAGGTCTTGTCGGCGGAATCTTAAGAGTCGATGGCAAGGTACAGGCGTTTTCGTACGGCGAACAGCAATGCAGTGACACGTTTGTGACCCACGTTGAAAAGGCATTCACCGACTATGACGGAGCATATCCGATGATTAACTATATGATGGCAAACAGGTTCTGTAAAGGACTTGAATATATAAACAGGGAAGAAGATATGGGTGAGGAGAACCTCCGCAAGGCGAAGAGATCATACCGCCCGTGTTTTATGGTAGAGAAGTTCAGCGCAGTCTATAACGTTGAGAAAGGATAACAAGATGATATACGCATTTTTAGCTGACGGATTTGAAGAAACCGAGGCAATTGCCCCGATTGATATTTTAAAGAGATTCGGTAAGGAAGTCGTTACAGTAGGTGTAGGCGGCGGTAAGATTACAGGCGCACATGGAATTTCCGTTACAGCCGATATTACCGATAATGACGTAATTATGACTGATAAGGTCGAGATGATAGTTCTCCCCGGCGGTATGCCCGGAACGCTTAATCTTGAAAAGAGCCCCGTTGTACAGGCAGCAATAAAATTCTGCGCCGATAATAAGAAAGCGATAGGTGCTATCTGTGCCGCTCCGTCTATAATCGGAAAGCTGGGACTTCTGAAAGGCAAAAAGGCAACTTGCTTCCCCGGCTTTGAACAATTCCTTGAGGGCGCAATGTTCACGGGCGACCTTGTAAATATAGATGATAACATAGTTACAGCAAAGGGAGCAGGTGCGGCTATAGAATTCGGACTTGCGCTCGGTGCATTGCTTTGCGGCGAAGGAAAAGCCGAGAAGATAGCTAAGGCTTTACAGTGCAGATAACGGTAAACGAGCAGAAAAAACTGCTCAGAAAAGTTATGCTTCAAAAGCGGAAAGAGCTTAGCGACAGTGAAACAGCTGTTAAAAATTCCGCAATAACCGAAAAGCTTTTAGAGCTTGAAAAGGTACAGTCGGCAGAGCTTATATTGCCGTTTGTTTCGGCTAGGGACGAAGTCGGTACAAGAGAGTTCATAGCGAGGTGCTTCGTCGCAGAAAAGACTGTTGCCGTACCGAGATGTATTGACGGCAGCAATATGGAGTTCTGCGTTATACATACGTTTGACGATCTGGAAAAGGGTATGTATGGCATCGACGAGCCAAAACAACACTGTGAGATAATAAAAGCCGAGAATACACAGAACAGCGTTCTGATAGTCCCCGGGCTATGTTTTAGCTATGACGGCTACAGACTGGGTTACGGCAAAGGATATTATGACAGATTCATAAGCAGATACAAAGGCTATACTGTCGGAGTATGCTACAGTGAATTTATGACCGATGATATACCGGTTGACGAGTATGACAGATGCGTCGATATCGTCATTACAGAATAACGGAAAGGAAACGAAAATGGAGAATAATCCTTTTGATACAGTCGGCGGCAAGGAAAACACCGGCAATACAGAGGATCGCACTATAATGATGAATTCGTTGAAGGACTTCCATACGGGTGAAGTCGAGCAGAGCGAACCGTCATATGACAGCGAACCTGAAAATGATGATGCGAGCGGTGATAACGACAATGCAGAAGACAGCGATGAGGTCACCGAAGAGGAATATCAGGAATATCTTGCCAGAAAGAAAGAGAGAAATAAGAAGATAAAAGCAAAGAACCGCCACAGAAGAACTATGTCGCATATACTTGCGGGCGTTCTGCTGTCTATATTCATAATTTCTGTTTCTGCGTTTTTAGCAACTTATATAGTAAAATCGGCGCTTGACTTTACAGGTATCGGCAAGACCTATTGCCAGGCTGAAATACATATCAATGAAGATTCAACTACCGATGAAATAGCGCAGGATCTTGCAAACCTCGGTATTATAAATATGCCGGACGTGTTCAAGCTTTATACCAATATGTTCGGCAAGGGCGACAAGTTCATAAAGGGAACATTTACAGTCGACACCACTATGTCTTACAGCTCGCTCATTTCGACATTGCAGACTGTTTCAACTGTAAATCAGACTGTAACAATACAGATAACCGAGGGTATGACTATTGATGAGATAGCACAGATGATGGAAGATAATCTTGTATGCCGTGCAGAGGACTTTATGGAGCAGTGCAAGACGCTCGGCGACACTTACAAGTTCCAGAAGCGTCTTGAAGACGAAAAACTGAAGTACTATCAGATGGAGGGCTACATCTTCCCTGACACATACGAGTTCTACATTATACCCGCACTTGAGGACAATAAGGAGCTTGATACAAGCGATTATGCGGCAGACGCTCTTGATATAATCTATCAGAACTTCAACAACAAGATTACGGCACGTTATTATAACCGTATGACCGAGCTCGGACTTACACTTGACGAAACTATAACGCTTGCGTCGATTGCACAGCGCGAGGCAGACACGACCGCAAATATGGGCAATGTTGCGTCGGTATTCTTCAACCGTATGGCAGACGAAGAATCGTTCCCGCATCTCGAATCGGACGTTACCGTGCATTATGTTGACGAACATATCAAGCCGCATCTTACTAATAATCAGTTCGACCAGAAGATGTTTGACGCATATAACACATATAAATGTGTCGGTATTCCTGTCGGACCTATCTGCAACCCCGGTCTAGATGCGATAAAGGCTGTGCTTTACGCACCCGAAACTAACTACTATTATTTCTGTGCAGACCCCGAAACAACGGATATGTACTTTGCCGAAACGATAGCAGAGCACGAAGAAAATCTCCGTAAGTGCGGTCTTGACCACGCAATAGCAGATTAAAACCATGATGAATATATTCCGCCGCAGAGCTTTCTGCGGCGGAATGTTGTAATAGAACCGTAAAATAATTCAGAATGAAAGGTTAATGTTATGTTAGAATTACTGTCGCCTGCGGGTGATTTAGAATGTCTTATGTCTGCCGTTGATTACGGCTGTGACGCTGTATATCTTGGAAGCACTATGTTCGGTATGAGGGCGGGATCTGCAAAATTCGACCCCGAAACGCTGAAAAAGGGCGTTGAGTATGCTCACGCAAGAGGCGCAAGGGTACACCTTACTTGCAATACCGTTCCGTCAAACGATGAGATAGAACTGCTTCCCGGATTTATAAAGACAGCATACGACTGTGGTATAGACGCCGCTATTGTAAGCGATATCGGCTGTATCGCACTTATAAAGCGCACAGTGCCCGACCTTGAAATACACGTTTCCACTCAGGCAGGCGTTGTAAACTATGTTACCGCAAACGAACTGTACAAGATGGGTGCAAAGCGAGTAGTGCTTGCCCGAGAGGTCGATATAGAGAATATAAAGCGTATCAGGGACAACATACCCGAGGATATGGATATTGAAGTTTTTGTACACGGCGCAATGTGCGTGTCGTTCTCGGGCAGATGTCTGCTTTCGAGCTTTATGACAGGAAGAAATGCGAACAAGGGTGAGTGTGCTCAGCCTTGCCGATGGAAGTATCATCTTGTCGAAGAAAAGCGTCCCGGCGACTATTACGAGTTGTCCGAGGGAGAGGGCGGTTCATATATACTTAATGCTAAGGATATGTGTATGATAGAACATCTCAAAGAACTTAAGGACGCAGGCGTTACAAGCTTCAAGATAGAGGGCAGAGCAAAGTCCGCATATTATACAGCTACTGTTACGAATGCCTACAGAGCGGCACTTGACTCGGTTAAAAATAATGAGCCTGTACCGCAGTGGGCGATAGACGAGGTGTACAAGGTAAGTCACAGACAGTACTGCACAGGTTTCTACTTCAATAAGGATGACGCTAACCAGTATTACGAAAACAGCGGATATATCCGTGAGTGTGACTTTGTCGGCGTGGTTGACAGCTGTGAAAACGGCAGGGTGAATATCACACAGAGAAACTATTTTACCGTTCACGATGACCTTGAAGTGCTGTCACCCGGAAAGAAGCCCGTAAAGCTCGATATTCCGTATCTTATAAATTCAAAGGGCGAGCAGACCGAGATAGCAAACCGCGCAACAGAAAAGATGTACTTTGATTATCCCGTTCAGTTCCCGCCCCATTCAATAATAAGAAAACCGGTAGTAAATAAGTAATTACGGAGGTACTACTATGCTGAAAGCTCCGCAGAATCTGTTTGCGACCGCTTATGACGGCTCTGTGCGTTCCGACTGGCAGGCTGTAGACGGCGCAGACGGTTACATTTTACAGTTCTATAATGCCGATGAGCCTGAAAAGTGTATAAAGTCACGTTATGCGCAGAACCTTTCCAAGCTGATACTGGGCTTTCGCAACGGCAGAAAGTACCTTGTCAGGGTAAAGGCGTTCTGCTACAGTGACGGTAAGGAGATAGCAGGTGAACTGTCACGACCTGCGGAATTTACACCGATATGCAAACACCTCAGAGCGCAGAATGTGATCACAATGGACAGGGGCGAAACGTCACAGATCGTATGGGAACGCCGTAATATCGTTCCCGCAGTCGTTTTCAGCTGTGATGATGAAAGTGTTGCAACGGTGACAAAAGGCGGACAGGTGACCGCGATTTCGGACGGGATCGCCTGCGTAACGCTGACCGCCGATGACGGCGAAACATTTAAAGTAAAGGTCGCAGTCGGCAGAAATATGTCACGTTGTTTGCCGGCAACAAGAATTATGCTCTGCGGTGATATTATGTGTTCGCTTGAACAGCAAAGAAAAGCCGCGACCCGTTCGCTTGATTTTTCCGATACATTTAAAGCGCTGAAAAGCACGATAAAGTCAGCGGATTACTCGGTTGCAGTGCTTGAAACCACTTGCTTTGACGGTGCGCCTTATGAATACGAGAAAATAAGAACCGACAGCGGAAGTCCGAATTGCAATTCGCCTTCAACGTTCATTTATGCTGTCAAAGACTGTGGATTTACAGCGCTTGTAACTGCAAACAATCATAACTGCGACACGGGGTTCAAAGGTCTAGAAGCTACTGTCCGGTGCATAAAAAACGGTGGTATGGCTAATATAGGCACGCTTGACGACGGAACGTATATAGCCGATATAAACGGAATAAAAGTCGGATTTACAGCAGTAAATTCCATATCAAACGGACTGGAAAAAGATATCCCACCGCACCTTATAGGCAAATATGAACCTTTGCGTTTCAGAGAGCTTGTAAATTCACTGAAAAATGACGGAGCAGAATATATAATAGCATATCAGCACTGGGGCAAGATGAACTCTGTGACTGTACGCAATGTGCAACATAAAACGGCAGAATATATGGCACAGTGCGGCGCTGACCTTATTATAGGTTCGCACCCACACGTTATGCAGTGTGCCGAAAAGATAAAAACCGCAGACGGCAGAGAGGTTATGTGCTTCTATTCGCTCGGTAATCTCCTGTCATCTATGAAAGAAATGCGTGAAAACCGCGAGAGTACGATAGTTGACCTGACGCTGACAAGAACAGACGGCAGAATTACAGCCGATATAACCTGTATACCGGTTCTGTGCGAGGACACATCGGACGGTTATACAGTTACTGTGCTTAACGGCAATCTTACCGAAAGCCGTAAGGCGGCAAGAGAACGCATAAACAGAATTCTCGGCGAAAGTGCGGATATCTGCGGTAAGCCGGAATTTCTTTTGCAGGGCTCTGCGGTGCTGAGAAAAGTTTTTTCCGACAGCGGTTACAATTATGACGACACACCGCTTATATTATCGCCTGTTTCGCTTATGAGCGAAAAGAGCGCACTTTCGGGCAAATATGGAAACGCAAGAAACAGGCTTGATATAGCAAAGAATTTTGACAGCTATATAAGCGACAGCAAAGCAGACTATATAGTCATCGACCTGTATACTATGGCGGCGGTGTCGTGTTATAAATACGGCAACAGTTATTATACTGCCTCACAGAACTTCTTAAGCTCGGATTTTTACAATACGAACAAGGATAAATTTGAACGTATATCTCCGCCTTTTGATGAAAAGGTATGGAAGACGGCGCTTAAAAAGTATGCTGAAACCGTTTCCTCGCGTTATGCAAAGAATAGGATTATTCTCGTTCGACTGACTTTCAGCGATATGTGTGCAAAGCACGGTCAGCTCAGAAACGGTAAAAACAGGAATGCGCTCAATAAGCGCATACGGATGTATGAAGATTATTTTATATCACTGCTTCAGCCAGTCGTGATAGACGTTGCAGGCGGATATTTCGGTGACGCCGCAAGCAATATGGTGACAGCCTATGAGCCGCTGTTTTATGACGATGTACGCATTAAAACCGATATGGTGATCGGAGGTGAAGCAGAGGGAAAATTCTGCTTTGACAAACCTGATATAAATCTGTGGCTCAGCCGTGTTATACGCTATTACGATAATATGACCGCAAGAGCGTATCAGTCACAATTGCTTGACAGAACGTATGTAGCCGACAGGTTGATAGAGCTTACTTCAAAGCAGTTCGCGGCTGAGAATACCGCCTATCTTGCTCTTTTGCGTGAAAATGAGGTAAAGTCATACGAAGACGCAAAAATCATACTCGGCAGAATGCACGGCGCAGAAAAGGTGATATCCGCAATAAACGCTGTAGTATGTATCGACGGTGATCTGACAGATTGCCGGTATGAGGATATCAGGATAATTTTCGAGGAAAATTTCCTTGTAAAAAAACAGCTTGCGAAGAAGCTTACCTCTGTTTATAAATTCACCAATACGGAAAACTGCGAATATATATTTCTTATAAAAGATGATAAGAACGCACTTGAGGAATACGAAAAGAACTGTAAGCCTGCTGTGATTGATATATGGGGCAGTTGTATTTCAAGAGAAACGGTAAACCGCAATATAAGCGAGATATATGTAGATAAATATATATTTAAACAACCGTTCTTACTGTCGGGGGAGCCTGATATACCGTTTGATATCAATATCGGTGCAGACAAATTCTGCGGTAGTTCATGGCGCAGACGTACTCTAAAAGAAGCGTTTTTGCATGAAGGCAGACGGATTTTATCGGGCAGTGCCGCCGACTGGCTTATAATCGATATGTACGACATTATCTGCAATATGAAAAATTACGGCGGTTTGCTCTTTGAAGTGGACGACTTTATTCTCCGCACGGATTTCTATAAATCAATAGCGGATAAATGCGAAAGCACATATCTGTTTTGTGAAAAGAGCCGTGAATATCTTGATAAAATGCTTGATAGATTCTGTAATTTTGTTCTGAGCCGTTACGGAAAGAATATAATTTTAATCAAAGCCGACCTTAAAAACCGTTATATTTCGCTTGAAAACAAGCTTGAAATTCTTTCGGACAATGATAATACATTTGAAGAAAAGAAAGCTTTTATTGCCGAATACGAGGAAAAATTTGCACGGCTGACCTGTTGTTATGTCATAGATGTTTCAAAACATTTTTTTGCCGATGACGGATTTCCGCTTGGCGGTGCGCATATTGTCCACTATGAAGACGAGTTCTACAGTCAGTGCTGTAAACGCATTACTGAAATTCTTGACGGCAGTGATAAGCGATATACTGATAAAGTGGACGAAAGCTATATAAAGCTGAGAGATATCAGAGTAAAATAAGTACAGAATACCCCTTATTGCGAGCGATCCGGTAAGGGGTATTGTTGTGCGCGTGCAGGAATTGCATTAATGTATCCGTACAGGTCAAGGCTCAAATTTTTTTCTTGTATCGGCACATAATGCTATTGCCATTGCCGGGCTTTTATGCTATGATTACATAAAGATTTACACGAGAGGAGAACGCTTTAATGAGCGATAAACTATATACCCCATCAAACCCCAACGCACAGCAGGGTGTGCGCAATGTACTGAAATACCTGTCCGATATAACATATGAAAAAATCATAACGGGACAGCATACTCAGACTATGGCACAGGAAGAACTTCACCTTATAGAAGATGTAACGGGAAAAAAGCCTGCACTTCTCGGCTTTGAACTGCTGTCATATTCGCCGAATATCAACTATTACGATACCGATGAAGAATGTATGACCGAGGTCACAGAAAATTACGGCACGCTTAAAAGAGCGTGGGAGTGGGCAGAGCAGAAAGGGCTTATCACTATGTGCTGGCACTGGTTCTCTCCGCTTTACGGCAGGTCAAAATCGTTTTTCAGCGAGAATACCGACTTTGACGCAAGCAAGGCGGTGATTGACGGCACACCTGAAAACGAGGCGCTGCTTTCCGATATGGATACAATGGCAGGGATACTCCGGCCTTTCTGCGATAAAGGCGTTCCGATTTTATGGCGGCCGTTCCACGAGGGCGACGGTGATTGGTTCTGGTGGGGTGCAAAGGGCGCAGATACGGTAAAAAAGCTGTTCCGTCTTATGCACGACAGATACACGAACAAGTTTCATCTTGACAATCTTATATGGGTATGGAACTCGCAGGTTCCCGAATGTTATCCGGGCGATGATGTCGTTGATATCATATCGAGGGATATGTACCCGCCCGAACATGAGCATACTTCACAGAGTGATATGTATTATAACCTCTGCGAGATTACAAGTGCGAAGAAAATAACGATTATCGGTGAAACAGGTACGTTGCCGAGTCCCGAAGCGGTAGTATCGGAAAAGGTCGGCTGGTCGTCATATATGACGTGGTCAAAGCCGTTCTGCCTTACAGAAAAATTCAATACGCATGAACAGCTTAAAAAGGTGTATAACAGTGAATATGTCGTAACAAAGGATAAACTTCCCGTTCTGTACTGAGATAAATGGAGAGAATATGAAGACGCTTTTTAATAACGACTGGAGCTTTGCAAAGACAAAAGCGGACGACAGCCTTGAAAACGATTGGAACGCAGATTATAAGCCGATTGACATTCCGCATGACTGGCTTATCTGCAATGCAAAGGATCTTTATGAAACTTCTTTCGGACGTTATGTGAAGAAATATGATTTCGGTAAGGTAAGCGATAAGAGCGTACGTCTTTACTTTGAGGGCGTTTATATGGATTGCACCGTTTATGTAAACGGCAAAGCCGCAGGCGAAAACAAGTACGGTTACAGCACTTTTGAGGTTGACCTGACAGGAAAGCTCCACGACGGCGAAAATGAGATAAAGGTACTTGTAAGACACCGCAGTCCCAACACACGCTGGTATTCCGGTGCGGGTATTTTCCGTGACATTTATCTTATCGTTACAGAGAAGAGCTACCTTGCGACCGACGGCGTGTACTTCCATACCGATAAAACAGCGGACGGATTTGACGTGAAGCTGTCGGCAGAAGTTGTAAACCCCGATGGGTTAACAATAGAATTTACGCTTGCTAAGGATAACGATATTCTTTATTCTGCTGAAATCCCGGCTGAAACGGTAACTGAAACCGCTTTATCGCTGAATCGGCTTACCGATGAATACATATGGGATATTGACAGTCCCAACTTGCTTACATTATCTGTAAACCTGAAAAATGGCGGTAAGGTGATCGACAGCAGCGCACAAAACGTCGGACTGCGTGAAATAGAATATAAGCCCGACAGCGGTTTTTATCTCAATGGCAGGCATATCAAGCTCAACGGCGTCTGTCTGCACCATGACCTTGGCTGTCTTGGTGCTGCTTTCAACAAGTCGGCGGCAAGAAGACAGCTTCAGAGTATGCTTGATATGGGTGTAAATTCTGTAAGAACTTCTCACAATCCGCCTGCAAAGGCTTTTATGGAGCTTTGCGATGAAATGGGCATAATGGTTGACAGTGAAGCTTTTGATATGTGGGAGCGCCCAAAGACCGAGTTTGACTATGCAAGGTTCTTTGATAAATGGTACGAGAAAGACGTTGCCTCGTGGATACGCCGTGACAGAAATCATCCGAGCGTTATAATGTGGAGCGTGGGCAACGAGATATATGACACTCATGTTTCGCCGCGTGGTTGTGAGGTAGCGAGAATGCTTCATACAGCAGTCAGGAAGAGCGATCCGCTTTGCAATGCACCGACAACAATCGGCTCAAACTATATGCCGTGGGAGGGCGCACAGAACTGTGCAGAGCAGGTCGACCTTGTGGGATACAACTATCTTGAAAGACTGTACGAGCTGCACCACAAGGAGCATCCCGACTGGAAGATATACGGCAGTGAAACTACATCGGGTGTAAAGAGCAGAGGAGTGTATCATTTTCCGCTTGGTACGGCGTTCCTTACTCACCCCGATATGCAATGCTCATCACTCGGCAACTGCCGTGCAGGAGCGTCTGCCGATACCGCTCAGAAGATAATAGCTTTAAACCGTGATATAGATGTCTGCGCCGGAATGTATATCTGGACGGGAAGCGATTATATAGGAGAGCCGTCGCCGTATTCTACCAAGAACTCTTACTATGGCAATATCGATACGGCAGGACTGCGCAAGGATAGTTTCTACTTATATCAGTCTGCCTGGACAGATAAGCCTGTACTTCATCTTATGCCTTACTGGGATTTCAACGAGGGTCAGCTTATTGATGTAGTCGCATACACGAATATAGGTGATGTAGAACTATTTGTAAACGGCAGGAGCTGTGGGGTAAAGCACCCCGATGAATACACGGTAAACTGGCAGATCCCTTATGAAAAGGGTGAGATAAGAGTTAAGGCTACCGCTATGGACGGCACGGTTTATGAAGATGTAAAGCGTTCTTTCGGCGACAGCGCAAAGATAGTTCTTTTGGCATACAGTGACACTGTAAAGGCAGACGGCGAGGATCTGGCTTTTGTTACAATATCAACCGTTGACAAGGACGGAAATCCCGTTGAGAACGCAAGGGACAGGATATTCCTTACAGTAGACGGAGGAAGACTTGTCGGCTTTGATAACGGCGACAGCACTGACTATGACAATTACAAGTCGGCTGACCGCAGACTTTTCTCGGGTAAAGCGGTAGCGTATATCTCGGCTGATACTTCTGATGGCGTTATAACAGTAACGGCTGAGGGTAATGGACTTGAAAAATCCGTAATTACTATTGAAAAGGTAAAGTCGGATATCAGAGATGGAATATCAACGCTTGAAAATATTACCGACAAAGGCGACTATAAAATAGGTTCTGATGTTCCGATAAGAAAAATTGAACTTGAAAGAAGCACCGGAATTGAGCTTACGCCCGACAACAACGACTGTAACGTTGTCGCAACAATTTTCCCGCCAAATGCAACATACCGTTCTTTGAAGTGGAGCATAGTAACCGCAAGCGGGATCGAAACCAATATTGCGACCGTTACAGAAAGTGAAAATCTTTCAGCTGTAGTCCATGTAAACGGCGACGGTACGTTCAGACTTCGCTGTAGTGCCGACAACGGCAGTGAATTTCCGCAGGTGCTGTCCGAGTATGAATTTACCGCAAACGGCTTCGGACAGCCGGTTTTCGACCCTTATACGTTTGTTACCGCCTGCCTTTACTCAGATAGCATATCACTTATGGATGAGGTACGTTGCGGAGGAGTAAGCATTACTGCCGACAACAATATAGTCGGCTTTAAAAAGACCGATTTCGGCAAGTATGGCACAGATGAATTTCTTGTCCGCATTATAAACTGGCACAAGGATTGCCCGTTTGGTTTCAGACTCTGGGAGGGCTATCCCGGTGCTGAAAACTCTGCCCTTATCGGCGAATTCACCTATCAGGCAAACTTTGAGTGGCAAACCTACAAGGACAATCATTATAAGCTGTCAAGCCGCTTGACCGGAGAAAAGGATATCTATTTTGAATTTGATAAAACCGATCTGCGCATTGACTTTGGCGGCTTTCTTTTCACGCCACGCCGGAAAGCTTATGAACGGCTTTGCAGTGTCGATTGCAACCTTATCCACGGCGATACTTACACCAAAGACGGAACAAGCGTAAAGGGTATCGGCAACAACGTATTTCTCGACTTTGACGACATGGATTTTGATAACGGAACAAGTCTTATCCGTATTCATGGAATGACGCGCCACGACAACGATTCTATCCATGTTCACTTCCATACCGAAAATGGCAGGATCGAAGAGATAGTTGAGTTTCCCGGCAGTGGTATGCCGATCACGGTATCACACAGACTTCCCGATATCAGGGGAAAGGTAAAGGTGGAGTTCCGTTTTCTTCCGGGATGTGACTTTGACTTTGACTGGTTTGAGATAGAGCCTGCGCTTAGCTGAAACTGTTTTAACTGCGAATAAAAAGCAGCGGCTGCCCGTGTATGCAGTCGCTGCTCTTTTTATTTTGCCGTCGTTTTGTTGTTTGTTCTTCCGAAAATATAATCGGTTGATACGTCATAGAAGTCGGCAAGCGTCAGTGAATGCTCGACGGGAATAGTCTGAAAACCGCGTTCATATCTTGAGTAGACAGTCTGCTTAATGCCGAGCATTTCCGCTATCTGCGTCTGATTTAAGTCCTTGTCCTCACGAAGGTCACGCAACCGCTGAAAATACACAAATCCATCTCCTTATGTCGTTAGTCTTTATGAAAGTACTTAGAACCTGACGGTATTATTGACCTTATCACATTTACGCGGTATAACGATAAAAATAGAACTTATAAGTACTAAAGAGAAAATGTGTATATGAGATGGTTTATGGCTACACATTACATTGATAATACAGGAGAAATAATTGTATTTACGGTGTTGTTCATATCCTTGGCAATATTATCGGAGGTATTCATAACTATTCTTGTTACAAAGAGAAACGGAAAAAACGCCGGAACGGAATTATCGACAGACAACTGTACGCAGGATAATTCTACAGATGCGTTTTCCGACAGAAGCAGTGATGAATACAATGTGAGAAACGTCGAGAAGCAGAAAGCACAAATGCAATATGCAAGAGCTGTCATAACGGGCAAGGAAAAATATACGGCGAAACTCAGGCATGAACTTGATCTTGTCGGAATACTGAGATGGAATGAAAAACGCAGCGGAAATATGTCATCTGCGGTGTCTGAGCTTACCGGCGGCGAAAGCAATACTACTGAGCTTGATGAGGTAATGGCGGAACGTAAGGTAAATGAGATAAACCGAAAGCCGGTGGATTATTCTGATACGGCAGGCAAGTTCGCAATGCTTGACATAGGCAAACCGTTGTGCAGGTTGACATACGGCGGTAATGTTGAAGTATATGTTGATATATTTCTGAAAAGCGTTCCTGTTCTCGGCGAAAGAAAAGCGGTGCTTGACGGATCTCTTGAAGTAAAAGTGTACAGTGAAAAAGGTACATTGCTTGCCACAGTGTATATTTCGGCGGATGGCTTTGATGAAACAAATCTTGAGAATGCGGGATTTGTGCAAAATAACGATAAGCACCGATGCCACAGCTATTCGGCAGTGTGCATATCGGAATATCCGCTCGAAAGAAAAGGGGGAGAGAACTGTAAAGCGGAGATCGTACCCTATTGCCTATGGACAATAGCGCGATAATAACAGTACGGCAGACGGGATAATCTTGTCTGCCGCAGTCTGTCGATAAACCTCTGTATTTTTGAAAATGGGGTTGAGGGGCGTAGCCCCCAACAGGGACTAGGGGCGGTAGCCCCAGTAAAATAGCCCCGGCACGGATGCCGGGCGTGTATGCCCTAAGGCTCTGCACGATGCAGAGCCAACCAAGCATACACAGCCCTTCGCCACGGGGAAGGGGTTTGGGATAGGGATTGTGAACAAGCACTTTTTTTGAAAAAACAGACTTTTTCTACAAGCTGCGGCAGACAGGACAATCTTGTCTGCCGTTTTTTCGCATATGCTCCTGCCATATCAACAAGGAATATGTATATATAAATTTTATATGGAAAAATCGGCATTTTGACATATTTTCGGTCAAAACAACTATAGAAAAATGAGAATAAAGACAAAAGTTAAGCGATTTTTCTATTGACTTTGCCCTTCGTATGTGGTACAATACTAAAATGTATCATAATGGATTTATATGCGTTGAGGTTAAATGCGTCATGGGTCGAAAAGTGCCGAAAAGCTCAGTCCTATGCGGAAAATCCGATGCAGTAAATCCCTACGAATAAATTAAGGAGTGGTAAAGCCCATGGTGAATGTCAAGCAGGTAAAACTGGGTAGAAATACCCGTATGAGTTTTTCCAAGATCAATGAAGTTCAGAAAATGCCGAATCTCATTGAAATACAGAAGGACTCGTATCAGTGGTTCTTGGACGAGGGTATAAAGGAAGTATTCAAGGATATTTCTTCTATTACCGACGCTAACGGCAAACTGGTACTGAGCTTTGTTGATTACCGTATCGACGAGACCCCGAAGTATACTATAGAAGAGTGCAAGGAGCGTGATACGACTTACGCTGCACCTTTAAGAGTAAAAGCACAGCTCAGGAATACCGAAACGGGTGAAGTTGTAGAAAATGAGATATTCATGGGTGACTTCCCTCTGATGACCGACAGCGGTACGTTCGTTATCAACGGCGCAGAGCGTGTAATAGTTTCACAGCTCGTTCGTTCCCCCGGCGTTTATTATGGCTTTGACTACGATAAAACGGGTAAGAAGTTATTCAAGTCTACTGTTATCCCCAACAGAGGTGCATGGCTCGAATATGAGATGGACTCGAATGACATCTATTATGTCCGTATAGATAAGAACAGAAAGATACCCGCTACGACGTTTATCCGTGCGCTCGGTATCAGCAGTGACGACGATCTTATTGATCTGTTCGGTGAGGATCCCAGAATAGTTCAGACTATTCAGGAAAAGGATTCGACCAAGAATACAGAAGAGGCTCTTCTTGAAGTCTACAGAAAGCTAAGACCCGGTGAGCCCCCTACGGTTGATTCTGCAAAGACACACCTCAACAACCTGTTCTTTGACGCAAAGAGATATGACCTTGCAAGGTTCGGCCGTTACAAGTACAATAAGAAGCTCGGCGTTGCATCAAGAATAGCAGGTCACAAGGCGGCTCAGCCGATTATTGATCCCACAACCGGCGAGATCCTTGTTGACGAGAACGAATTCATCAACACCGAAAAGGCTCAGATGATCGAGCAGGCAGGCGTTATGGAGTGCGTGATCTTCTCTGAAGATAAGATCGCCAAGGTTCTCGGCAACGGTATGGTAGATATAGCAGGATATATTCCCGGATCTATCGACGCAGAGGCTCTCGGCATCAATGAGAAGGTATGCTTCAAGGTACTGCGTGAGATACTCGACAAGTGCGGCGATGATGTTGAGGCGCTTACAGAAGAGCTTTCAAACAGAGTTGACGACCTTATCCCAAAGCACATCACTCTTGACGATATATTTGCAACAGTAAGCTACTTCATCAACCTTTGCGAAGGCGTCGGTGAAGTTGACGATATCGACCACCTCGGAAACAGACGTATCCGCAGCGTTGGTGAACTGTTACAGAACCAGTTCAGAATCGGCTTTGCAAGAATGGAAAGAGTTATCCGTGAGCGTATGGGACTTCAGTCACAGGAAGGCGACAAGATAACTCCCAATGCTCTTATAAATATCCGTCCTGTTGTAGCGGCTATCAAGGAGTTCTTCGGTTCTTCACCGCTTTCACAGTTTATGGATCAGAATAACCCCCTCGCAGAGCTTACTCATAAGAGAAGACTTTCAGCCCTCGGTCCCGGCGGTCTTTCGCGTGACCGTGCAAGTTTCGAGGTACGAGATGTTCACTATTCGCACTACGGCAGAATGTGTCCTATCGAAACCCCTGAAGGTCCTAACATCGGTCTTATTTCTTATCTGGCATCATTTGCAAAGATCAACAAGTACGGCTTTATAGAAGCTCCTTATCGCAAGGTCGACAAGGAAACAGGTGTTGTACTTGACGAAGTAACCTATATGACCGCCGATATGGAGGATAACTACGTTGTCGCTCAGGCAAACGAACCTCTTGATGAGCAGGGAAGATTTGCAAGAAAGCGTGTTAATGCTCGTTTCCGTGAGGAAATCCTTGAAGTTGACCGCGATCGTGTTGACTACATGGATGTATCTCCTAAGATGGTTGTTTCTGTAGCTACCGCAATGATTCCGTTCCTTGAGAACGATGACGCAAACCGTGCTCTTATGGGTGCGAACATGCAGCGTCAGGCAGTTCCGCTTATGGTAACGCAGAATCCTATCGTAGGCACCGGTATGGAATATAAGGCAGCCGTTGATTCAGGCGCTGTTGTAGTTGCCAAGGAAGACGGCGTTGTAACAAAGTGCAGTGCAGACGAGATCGTTGTTACAGACAACAGCGGTGTTGAACACGCATACAAGCTTATCAAGTTCAAGCGTTCAAACCAGGGTACCTGCGTGAACCAGCGTCCTGCTGTTTCAAAGGGTATGGAGATAAAGGTCGGCGATGTTCTTGCTGACGGTCCCGCTACAAGTCAGGGTGAAATTTCACTCGGTAAGAATGCTCTTATCGGTTTCATGACATGGGAAGGTTACAACTACGAGGACGCTGTTCTCATCAACGAGAAGCTTGTTTATAACGATGTTTACACATCAATCCACATTGAAGAATATGAACTTGAATGCCGTGACACAAAGCTTGGCCCCGAAGAGATCACAAGAGAGATCCCGAACGTATCGGAAGACGCTCTCAAGGATCTTGACGAGCGCGGTATTATCCGCATAGGCGCTGAGGTTCACTCAGGCGATATAATGGTAGGTAAGGTTACGCCTAAGGGTGAAACAGAGCTTACGGCAGAAGAAAGACTGCTCCGTGCAATCTTCGGCGACAAGGCAAGAGAAGTAAGAGATAATTCGCTCCGTGTACCCCACGGCGAAAGCGGTATCATAGTTGATGTTAAGGTGTTCACAAGACAGAACTGTGATGAACTTTCACCCGGAGTAAATATGGTAGTAAGATGCTATATAGCTCAGAAGCGTAAGATTTCTGTCGGCGATAAGATGGCGGGCCGTCACGGTAACAAGGGTGTCGTTTCACGAATTTTAAAGCAGGAAGATATGCCTTTCCTCCCCGACGGTACTCCTCTTGATATAGTACTGAACCCCCTCGGCGTTCCTTCACGAATGAATATCGGTCAGGTACTTGAAGTACACCTCGGTTATGCTTGTAAGGCTCTTGACTGGCAGATAATGACCCCTGTATTTGACGGCGCTCACGAAGCCGATATAAGAGCTTGCTTTGAAAAGGCAGAAGCAGAGCGTGCAAACTACAAGGATAAGGATACGGCTAAGATCGACTTCTCCAAGATTCCCATGCGCGAGGACTGCAAGACACAGCTTACAGACGGACGTACAGGCGAGAAGTTTGACAGCCCCGTAACTGTCGGTTATATGTACTACCTCAAGCTCCACCACCTCGTTGACGATAAGATCCACGCACGTTCAACAGGTCCTTACTCACTTGTAACACAGCAGCCTCTCGGCGGTAAGGCTCAGTTCGGCGGTCAGCGTTTCGGTGAGATGGAAGTATGGGCACTCGAAGCTTACGGTGCGGCTTACACACTGCAGGAGATCCTGACAGTCAAGTCTGACGATATCGTAGGACGTGTAAAGACTTACGAAGCAATCGTAAAGGGCGATCCTGTTCCTAAGGCAGGCGTTCCCGAAAGCTTCAAGGTTCTGTTCAAGGAACTCCAGTCGCTCGGTCTTGATATCAAGGTTCTCGACGCTGACAAGAACGAGATTGACCTTAAGCAGACTTACGAAGAAGATGATGAGTACGGTCAGGCAGCCGGCGAGGATACATTTGACTATGTAGCTGAGGAAGGCTCGCTTGATGAAGGATTCATCACACAGGATATAGATGAAGACAGCGATTTCTATGCCGATAAGGACGAGGAAGAAGATTTTGACATCGACTTCAACGAGAATGACGCAGATGACACCTTTGACGGTGAATAAGCGTATAGGCATTGACAGGAAAGCGTGTGTATAGACACACATAAACTTCTATAGAAAGAATTGAGGTCTGTAAATTGGCATATAAAACATTTGATTCAATGAAGATCGGTCTTGCTTCTCCGGATCAGATCCGTGCATGGAGCTACGGCGTTGTTGAGCGTCCCGAAACAATCAACTACAGAACACAGAAGCCCGAAAGAGGCGGTCTGTATTGCGAAAGAATATTCGGACCTACGAAGGACTGGGAATGCTCTTGCGGTAAGTACAAGAGAATCCGCTTCAAAGGCAAGATATGCGAACGTTGCGGCGTTGAAGTAACACGCAACAAGGTAAGACGTGAGCGTATGGGTCACATAGAACTTGCAGCTCCCGTTTCACACATATGGTATTTCAAGGGCACTCCCAGCCGTATAGGTCAGGTGCTTGATATATCACCCAAAAGACTTGAGGAAGTACTTTACTTCACAAAGTATATAGTTGTAGATCCCGGTGATACAGTTCTCACAAAGAAGCAGATACTCACTGAAAAAGAGTACGCTGATATGAGAGAGCGTTATGAGGACGATTTCAGAGCAGAGATGGGCGCTGAGGCAATCAAGGAACTGCTTTGCGAGATTGACCTTGACAAGCTGTCGGAAGAGCTCAAGAAAGAGCTTGAAGATACACAGCAGGGACAGAAGAGAGTAAAGCTGCTGAAGAGACTGGACGTTATCGAAGCGTTCAGACTCAGCGGTAACCGTCCGGAATGGATGATACTTGACTGCATTCCCGTAATCCCACCGGATCTGCGCCCTATGGTTATGCTGGACGGCGGCAGATTTGCAACATCTGATCTTAACGATCTGTACAGACGTGTTATCAACAGAAACAACCGTCTTACAAAGATGAAGGAACTGCATGCTCCCGACATCATCATCAGAAACGAAAAGAGAATGCTCCAGGAAGCTGTTGACGCACTTATCGACAACGGCAGACACGGAAGAGCGGTAACAGGACCTTCTAATCGTCCCTTAAAGTCGCTCTCCGATATGTTAAAGGGTAAGCAGGGTCGTTTCCGTCAGAACCTTCTCGGTAAGCGTGTTGACTACTCGGGACGTTCTGTTATCGTCGTTGGTCCTGACCTTAAGATGGATCAGTGCGGTCTTCCTAAGGAAATGGCTATCGAGCTGTTCAAGCCGTTTGTAATGAAGGAGCTTTCAAAGCGCGGTATTGCTAACAATATAAAGAGCGCAAGAAAGATGGTAGAGCAGGCTAAGGATCCCGCTGTATGGGACGTACTTGAGGAAGTTATCAAGGATCACCCCGTACTGCTGAACCGTGCGCCTACACTTCACAGACTCGGCATCCAGGCGTTTATGCCGGTGCTGGTCGAAGGTCGTGCAATCAAGCTTCATCCTCTGGTTTGTACAGCGTTTAACGCTGACTTCGACGGTGACCAGATGGCTGTTCATCTTCCTCTTTCGGAAGAAGCACAGAATGAAGCACGTACACTTATGCTTGCCGCAAAGAACCTGTTGAAGCCGTCAGACGGACGTCCGGTTACAGTTCCTACACAGGATATGGTGCTGGGTTCTTACTACCTTACGATCGACAAGCCCGGCGAAAAGGGCGAAGGTAAGGTATTCCGTGACTTCAATGAAGCGATTATGGCTTACAACGAGGGCGACATCACAATCCACTCTGCTATCAAGGTAAGAGTAACAAAGGATGTCGGCGGAGAACACCCCGAAACAAGAATAATCAATGCAACAGTAGGTCGTATTATATTCAACGAGCACATTCCTCAGGATCTCGGATTTGTAGACAGAACAGATCCCGAAAAAAAGTTCGATCTTGAAATCGGCTTCAAGGTAAGAAAGAAAGAGCTCGGACAGATCATTGACAAGTGCCTTAAGGTTCACGGTACTCCCATGACTGCACAGGTACTCGATAAGATAAAGGCTATGGGCTATAAGTACTCAACAAAGGCTGCTATCACGGTTGCCGTTTGTGACGCTACAATTCCGCCCGAGAAAAAGGAAATACTCGCTGAGGCTGACGAAAAGGTTCAGGAAATCAACGAATACTTCAACAACGGCTTTATTTCAAACGCAGAAAGAAAGTCCGCTGTACTCGGTGTATGGAACCAGGCTACAGCTGATGTTACCACAGCGCTGACAAAGGGTCTTGACGATTACAACCCCATCTATATGATGGCAGACTCAGGAGCCCGTGGTAGTACAAACCAGATAAGACAGCTTGCAGGTATGCGTGGACTTATTGCCAACACATCGGGTGAAACAATCGAGATCCCGATCAGAGCTAACTATCGTGAAGGTCTTAACATCCTCGAATACTTCATTTCTTCAAGAGGTGCGAGAAAGGGTCTTGCCGATACGGCTTTAAGAACGGCTGACTCGGGTTACCTTACCAGACGTCTTGTTGACGTATCGCAGGAAGTTATCGTAAGAACAGACGACTGCGGAACAACAGACGGTATAGATATCTATGAGATACGCGAAGGCAAGGAGCTTATCGAGTCGCTTGAAGAGCGTCTTACCGGCAGATACCTTGCAGAGGACTTCATCGGCGAAAACGGAGAAGTTCTTGTATCGAAGGATAAGCTGATGACTGAAGCCGACGCAAAGATGATAGTAGCTACGGGAGCAAAGACAGTTAAGATACGCTCAGTTCTTACTTGTCACGCAGAACACGGCGTCTGCGCTAAGTGCTACGGTTCATCGCTTGCAAACGGCAGGAAGATCACGATCGGTGAGGCTGTCGGAATTATAGCCGCTCAGTCAATCGGTGAACCCGGTACACAGCTTACGATGAGAACGTTCCATACAGGTGGTATCGCATCTGCTGAAGATATCACACAGGGTCTTCCCCGTGTCGAAGAACTTTTCGAGTCACGTCGTCCCAAAAATGCCGCTATCATGGCTAAGCACAGCGGTAAGGCAAGAATCGACGAGATCAAGAAGACAAGACACGTTATCATTACGAGCGAGGACGGTGAGGAACATCCTTATCCCGTACCTTTCGGATTCAAGCTCAGAATACAGGACGGCGATTACATCAATGCCGGAGAAACGCTTACAGAAGGTAGCGTAAACCCCCATGATGTTCTTGAAGTCAAGGGTGAAGAGGCGGTTCAGAACTACATCATTGCTGAAGTTCAGAAGGTTTACCGCTTACAGGGTGTTGATATCAACGATAAGCATATCGAAGTCATTGTCCGCCAGATGATGAGAAAGATCCGTGTAACAGATCCCGGCAGCAGCTATCTGCTTCCCGGCTCGGTTATCGACAAGACAGAGCTTGTCAAGATCAACAAGGAACTTGAAGAACGCAAGGAAGCCGGCGAACAGATCGAACCCGTACAGTGCGAGGCGGTTCTGCTCGGTATCACAAAGGCATCTCTTGCAACAGACAGTTTCATGTCAGCCGCATCATTCCAGGAAACAACACGAGTTCTTACCGATGCCGCAATCCACGGCAAGGTTGACCCGTTGCTCGGTCTTAAGGAAAATGTTATCATAGGTAAGCTGATACCTGCCGGTACAGGTCTTGAGGCTATGGAAAAGGAAAAGGAAGAAAGAGAAAAGGAAGCCGAAGCTAATAACGGAGCTGAAGCGGAAGAAAATCATTCCGACGAAGAGCAGGTTGGCGAAACTGCACAAAACTAAACAATAAATAAGCGCAAAGGCGACGATTATCACAAATTTTTTTCGTGGAAACGAAAAAGCTTGACAATCGTCGCCTTTTTGTATATAATATTTAAATGTGTGCAGAATAAATGCGTAAAAGCGTTATTCTGTGGCATAAATTTTTAATAATTTTGCAAGGAGGTGTAACATTTGCCAACCTTTAACCAGCTCGTTCGTAAGGGCAGAGCAGTTGCAGAAAAGAAGTCCAAGGCTCCCGCACTGCAGAAGAGCATGAACACTCTGAAGAAGGAAACAGTAGATATGTCTTCTCCCCAGAAGAGAGGCGTATGCACAGCTGTTCGTACTGCTACCCCTAAGAAGCCTAACTCTGCTATGAGAAAGATTGCCAGAGTAAGACTTTCCAACGGTTATGAAGTTACTGCTTATATTCCGGGTATCGGACACAAACTGCAGGAACACAGCGTTGTACTGATCCGTGGCGGCCGTGTTAAGGATCTCCCCGGTGTACGTTACCACATTGTCAGAGGCACACTTGATGCTCAGGGTGTTGACGGAAGAATGCAGGGCAGATCAAAGTACGGAGCTAAGCGTCCGAAGGCTGGTGCGAAAAAAGCGTAACTGATGACTTTTAGCCACTATTGTGGAGTAATATATATTATTACCTCTGCAATTGGACGGCGGGAGTTAATCGCTTTCGAGTACCGATGATTTTCATTTTTTATGAAGGAGGGAAGTAAAGTGCCAAGAAGAGGTAATGTTCCTAAGCGTGATGTATTACCCGATCCTATGTACGGCTCAGAGCTCGTAACAAGACTCGTAAACAATATCATGCTCGACGGCAAGAAGGGTGTTGCTCAGAAGATCGTATACGGTGCATTCGACATCGTAGCCGAGAAGTCAGGTAAGGGCGCACTTGAAGCTTTTGAAGAAGCTATGGAAAATATCATGCCTCAGTTAGAGGTAAAGGCTCGCCGTGTCGGCGGTGCCACATATCAGGTTCCTATGGAAGTTCGTCCCGAAAGAAGAAGAACTTTAGGTCTGAGATGGATTACTCTGTACGCTAGACAGAGAAACGAAAAGACAATGAAGGAAAGACTTGCAAACGAGATCCTCGACGCTATGAACGGTCAGGGCGGAGCTTGCAAGAAGCGCGATGATACACACAGAATGGCTGAAGCTAACAGAGCTTTCGCACATTACAAGTGGTAATCAATAAAACGGAGGAAATATGGCTAGAGACGTAACTCTTGAAATGACCCGTAATATTGGTATCATGGCTCACATCGACGCAGGTAAGACAACTACTACCGAGCGTATCCTGTTCTACACCGGTATCAATCATAAGATCGGTGAGACACACGACGGTTCTGCTACGATGGACTGGATGGAGCAGGAGCAGGAAAGAGGTATCACAATTACTTCTGCTGCTACTACTGCATACTGGAAGAAGCACAGAATCAATATTATCGATACTCCCGGACACGTTGACTTCACTGTAGAAGTTGAGCGTTCGCTGCGAGTTCTTGACGGTTCTGTTACGGTTTTATGTGCTAAGGGCGGTGTTGAGCCCCAGTCAGAGACTGTATGGCGTCAGGCAGATAAGTATCATGTTCCGAGAATGGCATACATCAACAAGATGGACATCATGGGTGCAGACTTCTATAATGTTGTAGGCATGATGAAGGACAGACTTAAATGTAATGCTGTTCCGATACAGCTCCCTATCGGTGCCGAAGATACATTCAGAGGTATCGTAGACCTTATCGAAATGAAAGCTGACATCTACTATGATGATCTCGGTAAGGACATGCGTGTGGAAGAAATTCCGGACGACATGAAGGAGAAGGCTCAGGAATACCACGATGCACTCATCGAGGCTGTTGCTGAGCAGGACGAGGAACTTATGAACAAGTACCTCGAAGGTGAAGAAATCACCATTGAAGAAATCAAGGCAGTGCTCAGAAAGGCTACGATTGATAACGAGATCGTACCTGTAACCTGTGGTACTTCCTACAAGAATAAGGGCGTACAGAAGCTCCTCGATGCTATCGTTGACTATATGCCCTCTCCTCTCGATGTTCCTTCTATCAAGGGCGTTGACCCCGAGACAGGCGAAGAGGTTGAAAGACACGCCGGCGACGATCAGCCGTTCTCTGCGCTTGCTTTCAAGATTGCTACAGACCCGTTCGTTGGTAAGCTCTGCTTCTTCAGAGTATACTCAGGTACGGTTGCTGCCGGCACAACAGTCCTCAACGCTACAAAGGATAAGAAGGAGCGTATGGGACGTATTCTTCAGATGCACGCTAACCACAGAGCAGACCTCGAAGTTTGCTACTGCGGCGATATCGCTGCTGCTGTCGGTGTTAAGAACACAACAACAGGCGATACACTGTGTGACGAAGAACATCCCGTAATCCTTGAGTCTATGGAATTCCCCGAGCCCGTTATCTCGCTCGCTATCGAACCCAAGACCAAGGCAGGTCAGGAAAAGATGGCTATTGCTCTTGCAAAGCTTGCAGAGGAAGACCCCACTTTCAGAACCTATACAAATGAGGAAACAGGTCAGACAATCATCGCCGGAATGGGCGAACTCCACCTCGAAATCATCGTAGACAGACTTCTCCGTGAATTCAAGGTTGAGGCTAATGTCGGTGCTCCTCAGGTTGCATATAAAGAGACAATTACAACAAATGCTGATGTTGATACAAAGTATGCACGTCAGTCAGGTGGTAAGGGTCAGTACGGTCACGTTAAGCTCCACGTTTACCCGAACGAGTCCGGTAAGGGCTATGAGTTCATTAACGCAATTGTCGGCGGTTCAATTCCTAAGGAATATATCCCCGCAGTTGACGCAGGTATCCAGGGTGCTTTACAGTCCGGTGTTCTTGCAGGCTATCAGACGGTAGACGTTAAGGTTGAGCTTTATGACGGTTCATACCACGAGGTCGACTCTTCTGAAATGGCATTCAAGATCGCAGGTTCAATGGCTATCAAGGAAGCTTGCCGTAAGGCAAACCCCGTAATCCTTGAACCTATCATGAAGGTAGTCGTAACAGTTCCCGAAGAATACATGGGCGACGTTATCGGCGACTTAAGCTCACGTCGTGGTGAAATCCAGGGTATGGAAGACAGAAACGGTGTTAAGCAGATCAATGCTTTTGTTCCTCTGTCGGAAATGTTCGGTTATTCAAACGATCTGCGTTCTAAGTCACAGGGTCGTGGTCAGTATGTAATGGAACCCAGCCACTACATTCAGGTTCCCAAGTCAATTGCAGATGGAATCATCAGCAAGAGATCAAAGGACTAATAAAATTTTTCTAAAAGTACCAAAAGTACTTGTTTTTTAGAAAAATATCTGATAAAATATCAAGTGTATGGAATACACATAATTAAAGGAGGAAAATTCCAATGGCAAAGCAGAAATTTGAACGTACCAAGCCCCACGTAAACATTGGTACAATCGGTCACGTTGACCACGGTAAGACTACTTTAACAGCAGCTATCACTAAGGTTCTTTCACTCAAGGGCTATGCTCAGTTTGAAGCATACGATATGATCGACAAGGCTCCCGAGGAGAGAGAGCGTGGTATCACAATCAACACAGCTCACGTTGAGTATGAGACAGACAAGCGTCACTATGCACACGTTGACTGCCCCGGCCATGCTGACTATATCAAGAACATGATCACAGGTGCTGCTCAGATGGACGGTGCTATCCTCGTTGTTGCTGGTACAGACGGTCCTATGGCTCAGACTAAGGAGCACATCCTTCTCGCTCACCAGGTAGGCGTTCCCGCTATCGTTGTATTCATCAACAAGTGCGATGACGTTGACGATCCTGAACTTCTCGACCTCGTTGAGATGGATATCCGTGAGACACTTTCAGAGCATGACTTCCCCGGTGATGAAGTTCCCGTTATCCGTGGTTCAGCTAAGGTTGCTCTTGATTGCCCCAGCAAGGACATCAATGCTCCCGAATATGCTTGCATCATAGAGCTTATGAATGCAGTTGATGACTACATTCCTACTCCTGATCGTAAGTCTGATCAGCCCTTCCTTATGCCTGTTGAGGATACTATGACAATTTCCGGTCGTGGTACAGTTGCTACAGGTAGAGTTGAGAGAGGTATCCTCAAGCTCAACGATACAGTTGAAATCACAGGTCTTACAGACGAGCCTAAGCAGACAGTTGTAACAGGTATCGAAATGTTCCGTAAGCTCCTTGACTTCGCTGAGGCAGGCGACAACATCGGTACACTTCTCCGTGGTATCCAGAGAAGCGAAATCGAGCGTGGTCAGGTTCTCTGCAAGCCCGGTTCAATCCACCCCCACAAGAAGTTCAAGGGTCAGGTTTACGTATTAAAGAAAGAAGAAGGCGGACGTCATACTCCTTTCTTCTCAAACTACAGACCTCAGTTCTTCTTCAGAACAACTGACGTTACAGGCGTTATCACACTTCCCGCTGACAAGGAAATGTGCATGCCCGGCGATAACGTAACAATGGATGTTGAGCTTATCACTCCTATCGCTATTGAAGAAGGTCTCCGTTTCGCTATCCGTGAAGGCGGCAGAACAGTTGGTTCAGGCGTAGTTACAGCTATCAACGAATAATTGAGATTTTAACATCTTATATAAGACGATATCCGCTTTCACAAGCGGATATTGTTTTTATATAATCTTATGAGAGGTATTTTATGAGGCTTCCGGAATATGTTTGTGAAATACTTGATAAGCTACGCAACAGCGGTTATGAAGCATATTGTGTCGGTGGCTGTGTAAGAGATTACCTGCTCGGGCAATGCCCTGATGATTATGACGTTACAACATCTGCATTGCCCGAACAGATAATGAAAGTATTTGACGGTTATAAACTTCTTACTGTAGGACTGAAGCACGGTACTGTGACAGTAATAATCAATAGGAAAACTGTTGAAATAACAACATATAGGATCGACGGGAATTATACCGATCATCGTCACCCGTCAGAAGTGCGTTTTACTCCTTGTCTTAAGGAAGACCTTGCGCGGCGGGATCTTACAATAAACGCAATGGCGTACAGTCCGGAGAAGGGTATTATTGACCCGTTCGGTGGGCGGCAAGACCTTAAATCGGGGATAATCAGATGTGTCGGTGATCCTATGAAACGTTTTGATGAGGACGGATTGCGCATATTGCGTGCGCTGAGATTTGCTTCACGCTACGGTTTCAGAATTGATAAAAACACCTCAGACGCTATTCATAGACTACGATATCTGTTGTCTTTCATTTCGGCAGAGCGGATAAATTTTGAACTTTGCGGCATACTTACAGGGAACTGTGGTGATATTCTTTATAATTACAGTGATGTAATATGTGAGATCATACCTGAAATGTACCCTTGCGTCGGCTTTGAACAACATTCTAAGTATCATAATAAGACGGTTTACGGTCATATAGTTGCGACTGTAGCGGCATCTGAACCGACTGTTGTAGCAAGACTGACTATGTTACTTCACGATATCGGCAAGCCGGCTAGCTTTTTTATGAAAGACGGTGTCGGTCATTTTTACGGTCACGCCGATGTCAGCTGTGAGATAGCCGCCAAAATTATCGAAAGACTGCGTTTCAGCAATAAAATTGCCGATGAGGTATTGTTTTTGATTAAAAATCATGGTATAGTTATTAACGATGACACTCGCAGCATACGAAGAGGGCTTGCTAGATATGGTGCTGAACGTTTTTTAAAGCTTATAAGAGTGCATTATTATGATACCTGTGGAAAGTCGCCTGAATATTTTGGTGAAAAGGATCTGTTCGGCAGCATTGAAGAGCATACAAAAGAGTATCTCGAAAATGAACCGCCGATGAGCCTTAAACAGCTTAAGGTCAGCGGTTCCGATATTTCTGAGCTTGGTATAACCGGTAAAAAAATCGGAGAAGCACTTAGTTTTCTGCTTGAACAGGTTGTAAACGGAAATTGCGAAAACGATAAGGATAGCCTTTTGGCTTTGATAGAAAATAATTATTTGTAAACGGAAAGGGATAAGGATATGTCTGCTACTGATATAGGAATTGATTTAGGAACGGCGAACGTAATAATTACGCTTGGCGATAAAGGAATAGTTGTTAATGAACCATCTGTTGTTGCTTATGACAAGAAAAAGCACTGTGTACTTGCAGTCGGAAACGAAGCATATAAGATGATCGGCAGAACGCCTGAATATATTGTTGCCGTAAAGCCGCTTAAAGACGGCGTTATCTCTGATAATGAGATGACGGAAGCTATGATAATCGAATTTATCAGAAAGGTAATCGGCAGAATTGTAAAGCCGAGAATTATTCTTTGCGTACCTTCATCTGTTACTGACGTTGAGAACAGGGCAGTGGTTGAGGCTGCACTTTGTGCCGGAGCAAGAAAGGTATTCATTATAGAAGAACCTATTGCCGCACTGCTCGGTGCAGGTATTGATATTTCAAAGCCTAACGGCACAATGGTTGTCGATGTCGGCGGCGGTACGGCTGATATTGCAGTTGTTTCGTTCAACGGTATAGTAAAGAGCTGTTCACTCAAGATGGCAGGCAATAAGTTTGATGCGGCTATAATCCGTGGCGTAACTATGAAGTACAAGATACTTATCGGCGAAAAAACAGCCGAGCAGGCTAAGAAAGAGATAGCTAACGTATATAATCCTACAGGTGAAGAAAAAGTAACCGTTAAGGGCAGACATCTTATAAAGGGGCTTCCCGAAAGTGTAGAGATAACCGATAAGGATATGTATGAATTCCTTCACGACAGCGTAATGGAGATAGTTGATAAGATAAAGGAAGTTTTCGAGCAGACACCTCCTGAGCTTGTCGGCGATATTCTTACAAACGGCATTGTCCTGACAGGCGGCGGAGCAATGCTCAAGGGCTTTCCTGAGCTTGTAACCGAAACGATCGGTGCACCCTGCTATGTTGCCGATGACCCGATTGAGTGCGTTGCAAAGGGTGTTGCAAAGGCATTTGACTATACCGATGAGCTTCTTGACGGTTTTGAGAAGATTTCGCTTTACAGATATAAATAATTAAAATCCTGCGGTGTTAAGATACCGCAGGATTTTTTGTTCATACTTTTACGATTTTAAGAACAGGATAGTCGTCGATATAAGGCTTTATAATATACGGATGTTTTTTCGCATAATCAAGCATTATATCGGCAAGTGAGCCTCGCTCGTCGTATTTTTCGTTCAGAAATGCGGATAACTTTGACACCGGGAGTGCGGAAACCGTTTCACACACAGGCGATACGGTGATTCCGAGTATGCCGTCCGATATGCAGTTTACTCTGAACGGCCATACTCTGCAATCAAACGGTTTTTTATCGCCGAGAATGCAGCCTTTGTCGGTAAGCATAGGGCAGTACGACAGCTCTTCGCCGTCTGTAAAGTGCATAACAAATCTATATCCGTCTTGAAAAGGCTCAAGCTCTGCATTTTTATCGATATTATCTATTATATATGCAGCAGTTTCCGGTGAAATAACCGGTATTTCCCAGACATCATCCCTGTCAAAACCGCAACATACGCGACAACCTGCACACGCTTCACGACTGAGTATTTTTGTAAGCATATAATCATTCCTTTCACTTTTATATTACCACAAATCCGGTTTATAAGCAACCGATATTTATATTCCTTTCGGTGCGAAATTATGTCAATTTGGTTACAATTTGCAAAAACTATTGATTTTAATACGCTGTTTTGGTATAATTACTTATATATCCGCACACTTTTTGCAATGCGGATAACAGATTTTATACGGAAATACCCGTCAAAGTTTAAAGGATAGAATATGGAAAATAATATTTCAATAAATTCAGCAAACTACGAATTTATCCCTAAATTATTTGAACAGATAGAAAAGGTAATTATCGGCAAACAGGAAGTTGTAAGGATGTTGATTGCCGCATTGCTTTCCGGCGGTCATGTACTTATAGAAGATGTTCCCGGTACTGGTAAGACTACACTTGCAATGACGCTCGCAAAAGCTACTTCGCTGTCGTGCAGAAGAGTTCAGTTTACTCCTGATGTTATGGCGTCAGATATAACAGGTTTTACTATGTACAATAAGGAAAACGAACGCTTTGAGTACCGTGAAGGTCTTGTAATGAGCAATATCTTCATTGCCGATGAAATAAACAGAACATCACCGAAAACACAGTCGGCTCTGCTTGAAGCAATGGAAGAGAAGAAAGTTACCGTTGACGGCACGGCGCACAGACTCCCTGATCCGTTTATGGTAATAGCAACCGAAAACGAATTCGGTTATGTCGGAACTTATCCGCTCCCTGAGGCTCAGCTTGACCGTTTTCTTATCAAGCTGTCCGTAGGCTATCCGACTGCCGAAGACGAGGCAATGATACTTTACAGAAGGAAAAGCGGCGACCCTATCGAATCGGTTGAATCGGTGTGCGGTGCTGATGATATTAAAAGCTGTATTGCCGCAGTAAGAGAAACACATATAGACGCCGCAATTTATAAGTATATCGTTGATATAGTTGCGGCTACCAGAAATCATCCTTTTGCGGCGCTTGGTGCAAGTCCCCGTGCTTCAATTGCGCTTATGAGAGCGGCGCAGAGCGTAGCATTTATGGATGGCAGGAACTATGTTACCCCCGAAGATATTGCGCTTATGGTAAACTATGTTCTGCCGCACAGAATACATCTTACGCAGGAGGCAAAAGTAAAGCGTATCAGCGTAGAATATGTTATAAATGAAATAATGAAGTCGGTAAAGCCCCCGTTCAAGGGCAATAATCAGTAACCGAAGGGATAAATTTTGTATGGCGAAATACAGATTCTTTTATTCGGTCTTTCTGATAGTCAGTACGGTACTTATGTTTTCATATAAGAGCAAACTTACATCGGTGCTGTTTCTGATATCTGTCATTCTGCCGATAGTATCATTTATACTGCTTTTAATGACAAAGCTGCTGCTTAAGGTGCGTATCGAATACAGGACGCTTACAGCGGAAAAATTTGAAAATACAGACATTTCGGTGACCGTTACAAACAGATTTATAGTACCCGTTTCTCCGGGAATGCTTACAGGCTGTTTCCCTTACAGAAACAGCGAGAAGTTTGAACAGCAGAAGGTAATGGTCAGCGTACCTCCGTTTTCATCTGTCAAGATAAACTTCAATTCACCCGTGAAATACCGCGGAGTTTACCGCTCGGGTATAGAGAGCTTTGTTATATACGATCTTTTCAAGCTGTTCAGAATCGCCGCTAAATACGAACATTATGAAAGCTTCATAGTACTGCCGCGTAAACTCGTTATCGAACCGATAACCGATACAGGCGACGGCGACAGTGAAACGCTGTCACAGAACAGTTTTTCGCTTGACAAGAATGCGTTTGCGAGCATAAGAGAGTACAGAAATGAAGATCCGATAAAGAATGTACACTGGGCTATGTCGGCAAAGCACGACAAGCTTATGGTAAAGCAGATGGAACGAAGCATCGGCGGAAGCTGTGTGATTATCCCTGATCTGAATGAATATTTTCCGTTTGAAAATGATAATGCGGAAGCCACCGACAGCATAATAGAGGTACTCCTGGCGCTTAATCTTTCGTTAATTTCGATGAAACAGAGCTGTGTGAATGCATGGTACTCGCCTGCGGACAAGCAGTGCGAACAATATACCGTCAAAAACGAAGAGGATAATATGTTGCTTTTCGATATCATGAGTGTGTTGCCGAGGCAGAATGAAACATTTCTCCCTGAAACTATTGCGAGCAGTTGTACCGAAACCACCGGTGATACCTCGACCGTTTATTTTGTAACATCACAGTTAAGACGTGACTTTATCGGTAAAATGACCGAAATAGAGCTTTTCAGGAACAAGCAGGTCAAGATACTTCTTGTAAGCAGTCCCATCGAATCGGACGAACAAAGAGAGCTTGCCGGCGCTATATCCGTTACATCGGGATTTGAACTCTGGAAAATCGATAAGGATGATATTGTTCAGTCGCTCAATGCGGCAATAGAACTTCATAAAAAGAAATAAAACAGTATCAGAGTTTTAATTCTAAAATTTACTTTGGAGAACTGATTTGAAAAAAAAGACCAGAAATAAGGACAACAGGGAAGCAGATCAGACTATAGTTCTTATCGGCAATACCTATCGCAGAAACGTAAATCCAGTTCCTGTAATAGCGGTAAAGCTGTTACTGACCTATATGCTGGCTGTCGGAACTTTGATGAGCTTTATGGATATGTATGATATCCCGTTTGAGTTCGGCTCAGCCATAGCTCAGGTTCTGCTGTTCGTTACGGCTTTTATGCCGGTTTTCATATTCATAAAAAAACGCTATGCAATACCTGTCCTTGCGGCAGGAGCAGGTGTGATATACTATTTTTTCCACAGTGCGATCAATGAGGCGTGTCTGTTGTTAAAGGACTATCTGTTTATTCAGCTTGACGGCAGACTGCTGTCTACATTGCAGTATGTGCCTGTAAATTCGCACGCCTTTTTGACAAGAACTCAGGATTTCACCAGCGGTATGAATATGGCAATGCTGATAATCACCTGCATTGTCTGCTTTATATGTGTACTGTGTTGTTATAAGAAGTTCAGACCGTTACCGCTTATTCTGACATGGTGCATAATGTTCATTCCGGCTTTTCTGTCGGAAGACGCAGATTATTCTGTATATGTACTGCTTGCGGTAACCGCATTTTTCGGTCTGTATGCCATTTCATCGGCAAATGGATTTTACTCTAAAGTTCCCGCAAACGCAGGCAGAAATAACCCCGGGAGCGATGAAAAGATATATCGCAGAAGCCTGAAGAAGAAAAAACCGTTGCAGACCGCAAGATCTGAGCTGTCACGTTACGGCAGGAACTGTCTTTGCGGCATACTTGCGGCGATAATAACATTCGGTGCGACCTTCGGCTCGCAGAAGCTGTTTCCCGATATGAGTTATATCGACACTGAAGAAGTTATAAACTCCACGGTAAAATTCTTTACCGATATCGGCGAATATTTCAGCCTTGTTTTTTCTGGCAATAACGGCGGACTTTTCAGCGGATATTTTTCATCGGACAACTTTCTGATAAACAACAATATAGAGCTGAACGCACCTCCGCAGTCGGCGAATGAACCGGTACTGAACATCCGATCGGACGGCGACGACGGAATGTATCTTGTCGGAGATATCGGAGTTGACTTTGACGGAAGAAGTTGGACGGGTGTTCAGCGTAAGACTGCGCAGAACAAATTGTACAGCGGAGAATATAACATCAGCGATGACTTTTCTCCCGAACAGATAGCTCAGATGGTACAGTATCTGAATATGTCGGGCTTTATATCTGAAAAGCAGTTATCAAATGATGAATATGATTATATTTATTCGCACACGGACTTACCCGGATATTTTGATATGCGTTCGGCGATTGAAGATATCGGCGGTCTGACAAGCAACTCACTGCTTTTATATCGTGCAAGGAACGTCAGTATCGAATACCTGAAAAACACAAATGTCGTTTTCAAGCCGTTCCTTCCTGACAATAATGCCTATATGAGAAATGAGAACTTCAAGTATTTCGGCGACACCGTCATAAGGATCGCAGACAGAAAAAACTGGATGAAGAGCTTTGAGTCCAATGTGACGCTGCCTGTCAATCCCGCACTGTTTACATTGGCATACGATAATTCATCTGACAATGAAAAAAAATCACTTCTAATGTCTGTGGGATATACTTATGAAGAAGCAGGCAGGTATATTGACGATAAAAAGGAATATGACCGTTACGTTTATGATACTTATTCTTCTGTACCGGACAGTGAGAAAGAAAATATCAGAAGATTTATTTCGGAGTTTGAAAGCGCTGACGGAGATAACGCAGGCATAGTAAGCAATCAGATGCTGTACGCTTACGGAATGTGTGAATATCTGAGAACGCATTATCGCTATTCGCTTACAGCCGACAATACCTCAGACAAAAGTAATACCATGCTCGGAAACTTCCTGTTTGGCACTAAGCAGGGACACTGTGCGCTGTATGCAAGCGTAATGACGCTGGCACTGCGTGAAAAGGGGATACCTGCACGCTACATAACCGGTTTTACTACAGGAAAACTAAACTACAACGAAAACAGCGGAAGATACGAAAAAACTATCAACGAAAATTCGCTTCATGCTTGGGTAGAAGTTTACAGCGATGATTTCGGCTGGATACCGTTTGATCCGACAGGATACGGCGGAAATGGCGGTTTCGGTGATGCTGCTGATCCGTCGCAGACAGATGTTCCGCCTGTAACTACAACACCGCAAATTACAACTACCACAACCCAGCCGCCGCAGACGACCACACCTGCGCCTGTAGATACAACGCAGACGACTGCTCCCGTAACTGCCGGATCCGACAGCAGTACATCAAACGGTGATGTCAGCGGTGAAAACAGCAGAGTTGATATTTCTGTATTACTCAATGTTGCGTTGGCTGTACTGATTATCACATTTGCAGCAGTTGCAATTATGCTGTTTGCAAATTCTGTAAAGCACAGAAATGAAAAGCGTATGCGCACTTTCCGCAAATCAAAGAATACGGTGAAAGCCGTAAAGGATATGTACAGTTTTATAATGAAGCTGTTTGCTGTAACAGATATTGCGCCTGAGGGAACCGAGCTTCCCGAAGAATTTGCACTGCGTGCCGATCAGCGACTTAATGCGCTCGGTATGGATACAGAACTTGTTGAAGTCATCAAGATCATAGAAAAGGCTGAGTTCTCGGCAGGCGATATATCCGAAGAGGAACGCACACAGGTTTACGCTTATACAAAGAAGCTTTACAGCCTTGTGCTCGGAAATGCCGGCAAAGTCAAGAGGTTATGGCTTAAAGTCACCCTTTAACAGTTAAGTAAATATAAATGTTGTAAATTTCAGCAGTATTTGTTATAATAAGTACAGAAATCAAATCTGCAAAGCAGAAAGGAAATATAATATGAGACTTATTACAAGATCGGATTTTGACGGACTTGCCTGCGGCGCATTACTGCTTGAGGCAAAGGTTATCGACAGCTGGACGTTCGCTCATCCAAAGGATATTCAGGACGGACTTGTGCCGGTTACCGAAAATGACGTACTGGCAAACGTTCCGTTTGCACCGGGCTGCGGACTGTGGTTTGACCACCACTCAAGCGAAGAAGAAAGACTTAAGATAAAGGGTCAGTATAAGGGCGAAAGCAGAATTGCTCCCAGTGCCGCAAGAATAATCTATGAATATTATGGCGGTAAGGAACATTTCCCGAATTTTGATGATCTTATGCTTGCCGTTGATAAGGTTGACAGCGGAAATCTTACGGCAGATGAAATACTGAATCCCGAAGGCTGGATACTTATCGGTTTCCTTATGGATCCCCGTACAGGTCTCGGACGTTTCAGAAACTTTACTATAAGCAATTATCAGCTTATGGAAAAGCTCCTTGTGTGCTGTGCAACTATGTCCACGGAAGAAATCCTCAATATGCCCGATATTCAGGAAAGAATAAAGCTCTATAACGAGCAGACCGAATTGTTTAAGAAGATGGTAGCAGAGCATACAAGAGTAGAGGGCGATGTTATCATATCCGATATGCGTAATGTCGATCCTATCTATACCGGAAACAGATTTATGATATACAGCCTTTATCCGCATCAGAATATATCTGCATGGATAGTGAACGGTAAGGGCGGCAAGGGCTGTTCGGTTGCGGTCGGTTATTCTATACTTAACCGCACGAGCAGCGTTGATGTGGGCTCGCTTATGCTCAAGTACGGCGGCGGCGGTCACAGAGCGGTCGGCACTTGCCAGTTCAGGGACGATGAGATTGACGAAAAGCTTCCTAAACTTCTTGACGAGCTTGTAAATTACGATAAATATTATTCTGCGGCTCTTGTATAAGACGTAGATCCCGACAAAAACGAAAGGTACATATATGACGGTGCAGGAATATGCGGTAAAGCTCCGCAGTAACATTTCAAAAATCATAAAGGGCAAGGATGATAAGATAGACCTTGTCATAATGGCTCTTTTAAGCGGCGGACACGTTTTGCTTGACGATGTTCCCGGAACGGGTAAGACAGTTCTTGCAAAAGCGCTTGCGAAAAGTGTTGACGCAGGCTTTTCAAGAATACAGTTCACTCCCGACCTGTTACCGTCCGATATTACCGGTATCCACTTTTTCAATATGAAAGAGCAGGAATTTATGTTCCGTGCAGGTCCCGTGTTCACGAATATTCTTCTTGCCGATGAGATAAACCGTGCCACACCCAGAACGCAGTCCGCCTTACTCCAGTGTATGGAAGAAAAGCAGGTGACAATCGATGGAGAGTTCTTCGTGATCGATAATCCTTTTATCGTGCTTGCGACCCAGAACCCGGTTGAAACGGCAGGCACATACCCTCTTCCCGAAGCACAGCTTGACCGATTTATGATAAAGCTGGCTGTAGGCTATTCCGACAGAGAATCCGAAATGCAGATACTCGATAATTCAAGAGCGGTTCATCCTGTAGAAAGTCTTACTGCCGTAACCGATAAAGCCGAGCTTCTTGAAATGATGAACAGGGTAGAGAACATCAAGGTTAACGAGGCGGTAAGAGGCTACATTGCCGATATCGGAAATGCCAGCCGTCACAACAGTGAAATAAAGCTCGGCCTTAGTACACGAGGACTTATAGCGCTGAAAAATATGTCGCAATCAAGAGCGGCTCTGCGTGGCAGAGAATTTGTAACGCCCGATGATGTAAAGGCTGTTGCACCTTATGTATGCGCTCACAGACTTATATGCAGAAGTACTGTTATGAGAGACCCGGACAGCGCAAAGCAGGAAATTCTCGACAAAATGATAAAGGAGATTCCCGTTCCTACGGAGCAGATATAAATGGAGCTTGTAGCGATTATTCTTGTTATTGCGGTGGTAATTGCCGCAGAGGTGCTTATTTTCGGAAAGTATGCACTTAAAGGAATATATTACAGTGCGTCGGTAAACAAGACCGAGGTCTATGAGGGCGAAACGCTTGAATTGACAGAAGTCGTTGAAAACCGACGCTTTGTCGCATTGCCGTGGATCAAAACGGAGCTTTCCGCTTCAAGGTGGCTTGCGTTCAGCAGAAAGGATTCTGCGGCGCAGACAAGCGGCGGCGATAATACATTTATTCCCGGTGTTTTTTCGCTGAAGCCTCGCAGTAAATGTACAAGAGTAAGAAAGATAAAGTGCCTTAAGCGCGGTGTTTTCTCGTTTGACGATACCGCAGTGACCGCAACTGATATGCTCGGACTGGTCAAGGTGTCAAAGGGCGTAAAGGTAGGGATAAGCATAACGGTTTTACCTGTTGCAAGCGACGGCGAAGACGCAATATTATCGTTTAATGAACCGGTCGGTGAAATCCTTGTCAGACGTTTTATAAATGAAGATCCATTTATGATATCGGGTTCGAAGGAATATACGGGCAGAGAACCGCTCAACCGCATAAACTGGAAGTATACTGCAATCACCGGTAAGCTTATGGCTATGAACAACGAGTTTACCACCTCAAGAAATACCCTTATCGTAATGAATATGCAGCGAAAGGGTGTTGTCCCGGTTACTTCTGCCGATATCAGAGATACAGAAGCATTTATAAAGCTTGCTGTAAAACTTATTTGGGACAGCGTTGACAACGGCTGCGGCTGTGCCTTTGCGACAAACGGCGGAAATGTGGGAGGAACAGCGTCGGGATTTATAAAAACAGCGGAACAGTGCGAGGGCACTCTCAGAATGCTGGCACAGCTTTCCGACAGCTGCAGCTTTGATTTCGGCTCGTTTCTGAATGCTCTGAATTACGGCAGTTTCACCGATGTTATAATCCTGACGCCATATATTGACAATGAAATGACAACGTTTGTGAATGAGCTTAAAGGCAATGATATTGAAGCTGTATTCTACACCACGGGTAATATCCCGGAAAACGCAGACGGTCAGATTTTACACGCGAGAAAATTCTCGTATACGTTCAATACGGAATATGGGGAGGGGACAACGTGAAAAAGAACTTTATAATGAAGTGCGTTGCCGCACTTGCTATGCTGCTTGTTCCCTTGCCGCTTATGTTCGTGTTTGAGGTAGCGGCTTTCAGCGGCTTTTTGCTGTGGCATTACATTATATATTATGCCATAGCGGGGGCGGTCACGGCTTCCGGGTATCTTCTGATGAAAGTAAGAAGTTTGCATCATACTCCGAAAACAATATTTCTGAGCAATATGTTAATCGCCGGTTTTGGTACGGCAATCGTTATACTTGTTGCGGTGATTTCTTCGGTTATCAACAATATGCTCGGTGAAAGCGGCTTTGGCGTTTTTAATTTCTGTCTTGCATTTATGCCCGCTGTTTTAGTATGGTATCTTCTGGGATTAAGCCTTGAAAAGAATAAGTTCGATGAAGTGTTTACCCCAGTATGGCTCGGAATATACCTTGTCGGAACGTTTATGTGTTATATCTTATGTTGCGTTATGGCAGAGGATAAAACATATCTCAATGATTCAAAAGATAGGATAGCGGTACTTCTTGTCGTTATGTCTATGCTTACCGTACTGCTTATAAACCAGTCCAATATACAGTCACAGATTGACAGAAGAAGAAACACGAATCTGATAGTTCCTAAAGGACTTAAGCTATACAACGCAAAGCTTATCGGCATTGTCGGCGGTATAATTCTTGCGGCACTGCTTTTAAAGGACTATGTAGCCGCAGGACTTACATGGCTTGTACAGATGACGTTAAAGATCATAGACGCACTGATTTTCAATATACGTTTTCAGCAGACCGACCCGATAACAGATGATGATACAAAGATACCTGATATTGATATCATACAGGCAGAGCAGAACGGTAAGGATATATTCGTATACGTTATTATCCTGACAGCTATTATATTTTTTATTGTGTTCAGAAAGAAGATATGGGCATTTATCAGGAAAGCGGCAAAGCGCTTTTTCGGTAAATATTCCGTTGATGATAACACTGTAAACGAGTGCGAGGATTATACAGACAGCTATGAATCACTCGATATAAAGCAGGAAAAGATAGTCCGTGAAAGTGATAAAGATTGTCTTAAACGCTATCGCAGAACCAAAGACTGCACAGAAAAATTCAGGCTCGGTTACAGATTATATGCTATGTGGTTATCCCGTCGCACTACCGAAGACATTTCCGCAATGACTGTAGAACAACAGGAAAGCGTTTCCGATAAGCTGTATCACGGCACAAACAATATCGGAGCATTTTCCGACAGCTACAGCAAAATACGGTATGATGACGAGCCTGCGACCGCTGATGACATTCTTCTTTCCGACAGCCTCATAAACGAGCTTTATAAATAGCACAATGTAAAATTTGTGTAAAGTCTATTGACAATTGTAAATAAATGTGTTATCATTTCCACATGATAAAAGGGAGTAGTCGGGGGATCGTTCACAGAATGATTCCTGTACGGTGTCGTCAATACGATTTCAAACGCTTTAAGCCTCAGAGATCCGTGCCGTACTGAGTATACGCTTATGACAAGACTTTTGTCGCAATTTCTTTGCGGCAAAGGTCTGTTTTTTTATGCCTTTGCCCAAAACACGAAAGGAAAGGTTACGGTAATATGAATTATTACGACATGAACACACAGGAGGTTCTTTCACAGCTTGATACAAGCATGAACGGACTTACAGGCGGCGAGGCTGAAAGCAGGCTTTCCCGTTACGGAAAAAACGAAATAACCGAGCAGAAGAAAAAGGGCGTTTTAAGAGTATTTGCAGAGCAGTTTGCGGATTTGCTTGTAATTATTCTGATAATCTCCGCTCTTGTTTCTGTTTTCACCGACAACATAGAAAGTGCGATTGTTATCATCTGCGTTATCACTATGAATGCGGTTCTTGGCACTGTCCAGCATTTCAAGGCGGAAAAATCGCTTGAGGCGCTCAAGTCAATGTCATCGCCCACTGCAAAGGTAATGAGGGATAACAACATTCATATCGTCAATGCGTCCGATGTAACCGTCGGCGATATTGTACTTGTAGAGCAGGGCGACATTGTCTGTGCGGACGGCAGACTTGTTTCGTGTGCGTCCCTTCAGGTAAACGAAAGCTCGCTTACAGGCGAAAGCAACGGCATAGATAAGTTCACCGAGATGCTGACAGGCGAAAAAATACCGCTCGGCGACAGAAAGAATATGGTCTACACAGGCTCTCTTGTAACGGCAGGCAGAGGTATGTTTGTTGTAACAGCGGTCGGAATGGATACGGAGCTTGGCAAGATTGCAGGACTTATAAACAAGGCTGAGCGTAAAAAGACCCCGTTACAGCACAGCCTTGACAAGTTCTCAAAACAGCTTTCTGTAGCGATTCCCGTTCTCTGCCTTATAGTTATGATTCTCTATATCGTAAGAGGAACACCCGTTCTTGATTCGCTGATGTTCGCCGTAGCGCTTGCTGTAGCCGCAATACCCGAAGCGTTAAGCTCGATAGTTACTATCGCCCTCGCCATAGGCACACGAAAAATGGCGGAGCAGAACGCTGTAATAAAGGATCTCAAGGCGGTCGAAGGTCTTGGCTGTGTGTCTGTTATATGCAGTGATAAAACAGGAACGCTCACCCAGAATAAAATGACCGTAAGACAGGTCTATTTAAACGGCAAAGAGCAAAACGCCGACGCTTCTGCCTGCAATGCGGATTCCGCACTTCTCGAAAGAGCGATGGCTCTGTGCAACGATGCCGCCTATTCTGACGGCAACGCAATAGGCGACCCTACCGAAACCGCACTGTCGGATTACATCGGTGTTCCTGTTTATGAAAAGATTCGCTCCGATTATCCGAGAGTTTCCGAAATACCCTTTGACAGCGAAAGAAAGCTGATGAGTACTTGTCATATAGTTGACGGCAAGCGTACAATGTTCACAAAGGGCGCAACAGACAACCTGCTTTCACGTCTGGTTTCCATCTGCGATAACGGCACGGTCAGAAGCATAACAGACGATGATAAACGTAAAATCGCACTTGCAAACGAGCATTTTTCCGGACAGGGAATGCGTGTGCTTGCGTTTGCCTATAAGCTCTCCGAAAATGAAGCGGCAGACACGGAGGATAACTATATCTTCATAGGTCTTGCGGCAATGACCGATCCGCCCCGCCCCGAAAGCAAGGCGGCAGTCGCTGATTGCATAAGAGCAGGAATTAAGCCTGTAATGATAACGGGCGACCATAAGGTAACGGCAAGTGCGATAGCAAGAGAGATCGGCATTATGCGTAACGGCGACATCAGCCTTGACGGAGTTCAGCTTGACGAAATGACCGACGAGGAGCTTGACAGCGTTATCGAAAAGGTTTCCGTTTATGCCCGTGTATCTCCCGACAATAAGATAAGGATAGTTGAACGCTGGCAGAACAAGGGCAAGGTAGTCGCTATGACAGGCGACGGTGTAAACGATGCTCCTGCGCTGAAAAAGGCAGATGTAGGTGTTGCTATGGGTATCACCGGTACGCAGGTATCAAAGGATGCCGCTTCAATGATACTTACCGATGACAATTTCGCTACTATTATCAAATCTGTAGCAAACGGCAGAGCGATCTACGCAAATATCAAGAATGCCGTTAAATTCCTGCTGTCAGGCAACCTTGCGGCAATAATCGCCGTATTATGTACCGCTATACCCGGACTTCCGACACCGTTCACGGCTGTTCAGCTACTGTTTATAAATCTTCTTACCGACTCACTGCCTGCAATAGCTATAAGTATGGAAAAAGCAGATAAATCGCTCCTTTCGCAAAAGCCAAGAAATACAGGCGAATCCTTCCTCACAAAAGCAATGTCGCTCGGCATAGTGACAGGAGGAGTGCTTATCGCCGCCGCAGTAATGACAGCCTACTTTATCGGAAGCGCAGTTTCAGCCGAGCTTGGCTGTGCAATGGCATTCAGCACACTGTGTATATCAAGGCTGTTTCACGGCTTCAACTGCCGCAGTGATAAGTCGATATTCAAAGTCGGCTTAACGTCAAACAGATTCTCACTGCTTGCTTTTCTTGCAGGAATAATATTCCTTGTTCTAGCGGTATTCGTTCCCGGCGTAAGCGGCTTATTCTCGGCACAGCTTATGAATATCGGATATTTCGGTATCTCGCTTGCAATAGGCTTTGTACCTACGCTGATAATACAGCTTGTAAGGATAATCAGAGAAGCACGCAGAAAATAATCTGCGACCGATATAAATTAAAAGCAGTTCTGAATGAAAAAAGGTTTACATTTCATTCGGTATATGGTACAATAAAAATGCGGTAATACCGTAATTTTTGTTTGGATGGTAAATAGTATGAGCATTGAAAAGAAACTCTGGGGCAATCATAACGGAAAGGATTGCTACTTATTCACGCTTGAAAACGGCAATATGACAGCCGAGATTACAAACTACGCAGGCTCGCTTGTAAAGCTGATTGTACCCGATAAGGACGGTAACAATGGCGATATACTCTTAGGCTATGATACGCTTGACGGTTACATAGCAGGAACAAGCAGTCAGGGCGCTTTAGTCGGAAGATATGCAAACCGTATCGGCGGCGCTAAGTTCACCCTTAACGGCAAGGGATATACTCTTGCCAAAAACGACAACGGCAACACGCTTCACGGCGGTAATGTCGGCTTCAATAAGAAGGTCTGGGATGTCAAGGATTACGGCGAAAACGGCAATCCCTATGTAGTGTTCTCCTACACGAGCGTTGACGGCGAGGAGGGCTTCCCCGGAACGCTGACGCTTGATGTTAAGTACACTCTGACAGCCGATTCGATTGAGATATGCTATAATGCGGTAAGCGACAAGGATACGGTGATGAATTTCACTAACCACTCGTATTTCAATCTGAACGGAACCGACGCAGGAAATATCAAGGATCACATCGCACAGATATTTGCCGATAAATACACCCCCGTAAGCCCTGTGCTTATCCCGACAGGAGAAATAGCAAGCGTAAAGGGTACTCCGTTTGACTTTACCGCACCTAAGAGAATAGGCGAGGATATGGATAACGGCAAGCTCCCCGGCGGCTATGACCATAACTATGTTTTAGGCGAAACAAAGGAAATGAGAAAAGCCGCAGAAATTTATTCCGATAAGACAGGCAGAGTAATGACCACCTACACCGATATGCCCGCTATACAGTTCTATATAAGCGGCGGTCTTGGCGGCGAAACAGGCAAGGGCGGCAAGGAAATGTTCAAGAATCAGGGCTTCTGCCTTGAAAGCCAGTTCTGCCCCGACTCACCCAACAAGCCTCAGTTCAAGCCCACTTGCGTTTATAAGGCAGGGGAGCAGTACAACTTTACTACCATATATAAGTTCTCTGTAAAGTAATAAATATCAGTCTGACCGCTGTGCGTAATGCACGGCGGTTTGCTATATACCGCTATACAGCCTATTAAATCTGTTTATCGGCACAAAAAATCCTATATTTATTGAAATCAAGCCGTTTTTTGTGTTATTATCAGCGTAGAACACAAAAGCGAGGATACAGCAATGAATATAAGAAAGGCAAAAGCCGCCGATATTGACGCTATAGAAAAGATTTACGATGATATTCATACCGCAGAGGAAAAAGGAGAGCAGACTACAGGCTGGATAAGAGGCGTTTATCCTGTCCGTGCGACCGCCGAGGCAGGACTTCGGCGCGGCGACCTTTATGTAATGGAGGACGGCGGACGGCTGCTCGGCTCAGCGATGATAAATGATATTCAGGTAGATGTGTACAAGGACGGCAAGTGGGAATATGAAGCGGCTGACGATGAGGTCTGCGTACTGCACACACTTGTAATATCGCCTTGTGCAAAGGGTAGAGGATGCGGCAGGGCATTTTTGAAATTCTATGAGGATTATGCCTTACAGCACGGTTGTCACGAGCTTAGAATTGATACCAACGAGAGAAACACAGTAGCAAGAGCAATGTATAAAAAGCACGGATATAAGGAGATAGGCATTGTACCGACCGTGTTCAACGGGATACCCGATGTTATGCTTGTGATGCTCGAAAAGAGAATATAAATGCAAAAATACCGCAATCCCATTCGGAATTGCGGTATTATATTACTGCCCGAAATGTGTTGTTTCCTTCGGCTCAAGCGCAAGCTCTTCCTCCTTGCACGGTCTGACGATCAGCTTAGATATACAATTATCGTGAACCTCGATAACCTTGAAAATTATATCCTTATAGCGAACCTTCGGGTGTTCGCCCTCTTCTTCGGGAATATATCCGAGCAGGTCGGTAACAAAGCCTGCGATAGTGTCGTATTCGTGGTCTTCTTCAAGCTCATAGCCGAACAGTTCGAGTACATCTTCGGGATCGGCCTCACCGCTGACCTCGTATGCGCCGTTTGAGCGGGGGATTATCATATCCTTTTCCTCGTCATACTCGTCCTCTATGTTGCCCATTATCGACTCGATTATATCCTCAAGCGTGATGATACCTGCCGTACCGCCGTATTCGTCAATCACAATGCCCATACCCGACTTGAGATTAGTCAGAAACTTGAACACGTCCGAACAACTGCACGATTCGGGAACATATACCGCCTCACGCAGAAAGTCCTCTATTTTCAGCTTATCCTTGTTTTCGTTTCCGACAAGGCAGAGAAGATCCTTTACTATGATTATTCCGACTATAGCGTCAATGTTTTCCTTGTATACGGGTATTCTTGAAAAGCCCTTTTCAAGCGCAATATAGACAATATCGTCAAGAGATGAATTCACATCTACTCCGACAATGTTCTTTCTGTGCGTCATTACATCCGATGCGACAAGATCGCCGAACTCAAACACGTTGTTTATCATCTGTGCCGATTCGTCCTCAAGGTTGCCGTATTCGTTGCCCGCATCGACCATAGACATAATGTTGTCCTGCGTGGTTTCTTCCTTGTCGTAGTAGCTGTCGCCGAGTGCCTTTGATAACAGCTTATCAAGACCTTTGTTCAGTAAAATCAGCGGTGCAAGCAGTATCTTTACCGCTCGCTTAGGTTTTCGGGGGTCTGCGTCCATTTTGTTTCCTTTCAAATATCAAAATATATTTTTCGGCAGAACTTCGTGTCCTGCCACATTGTAGAAAAGCTCTATCTTTTAATTATGGGGTTGAGGGGCGTAGCCCCCAATAGGGTCGAGGGGCGATAGCCCCCGATAATTAGCCCCTTCCCGTGGGGAAGGGGTTTGGGGATAGGGATAGAGAATTTTCTATATTTGTTAAATTTAATTTTCCTCAAAATTTCGGCAGAACTCTGTGTCCTGCCGATATCATTATATATCTTACCATATTTTATGACATAAATCAAGACTTTATATCAAGTCCGAAGAAACGCACCGCATTTTCATTGCAGATTTTAATAGCTTCTTCAGTCGGTATGCCCTTTATTTCAGCCAGCTTTTCCGCTGTTTTATGCGTCATAGAGCTGTCACAGCGACTTCCTCTGAACGGCACGGGCGCCATATAGGGGCTGTCCGTTTCAAGCATTATTCTGTCACTTGGGATAATCTCGCATGAATGTACCGCCTTTTTAGCATTCTTGAATGTCAATACGCCTGTGAAGCTGATATATGCGCCGAGCTTTAAAAGTTCCTTTGCTGTTTCCGGACTTCCTGAATAGCAATGCACCACAAATTTATCCGGAGTAGTGCGGTGCAGTATTTTCATCATATCTTCCGTAGCGTCACGGCAGTGGATAACGGCAGGAAGAGAAAGTTCGTTTGCAAGCTTTATCTGATTTTCAAATATCTCCTGCTGTTTTTCTGCGTCATAGCCGTCATAGTGATAGTCAAGTCCTATCTCGCCTATAGCGACCGCCTTTTTATTCTTTGCAAGCGTTCTCAGCATATCAATGTAATTATCGGGTGTGTCGGCTATATTTTCGGGGTGAATACCCACCGCACAGAATACATTTTCGTAACGCTCGGTAAGCGACAAAGAAAACTCGCAGGTCGGAATATCCACGCTCATATTTATGATTGCCAGCACATTATCGGATAAAATGCGGTCGAGAACCTCATATCTGTCCTCGTCAAACCACCTGTCGTCATAGTGTGAGTGAGTATCTATAATTTTCATTACTTCAATATCTTTACGCTGTCACGGATAATCAGCTTGCCCGTTACAAGCGTTCTGCCCCTTGAATAATTTTTATCCCTTATCTTCTTGATTATCGTTTCGACAGCCTCATAAGACATTCTCTTGCTGTCAACGTCGATCGTTGTGATACGGGGATTTGAAATAGTAGAGTAGATGTGGTTATCGTAGCCGACTATCGAAATGTCATCGGGTACTACATAGCCCTCGCTTCTGAGCTGATTGAGCAGGCAGTAAGCCGCCTCGTCACAGTTACATACGAAAGCGGTCGGCTTCTGTGCAGGAAGGTCAAAGTGAGGATAGCTTGTGCCTTCGGGACCTCTGTCGTCAATTACCCACTCACTGCGCAGTGGTATGCCTTTTTCAAGCAGAGCCTTGTAATATCCGAGGTATCTGTCCTGTATGCTTGATGTTGACGTTATAGTGCCGAGGAAGCCTATGTTGCGGTGTCCTGCGTTTATAAGATAGTTTGTAAGCATATAAGAGCCGAAGAAGCTGTCTGAAAGAATGGTGTCAGTGCGGTTGTCACTGCTGTAGAAGTCAAGAAAAACCACAGGAATATCAAGGTCTAACAGCTCGCTTACATATTCATCGTCAAACTGTCCGAGTACGATCACGCCGTCAACCTTTTTGTCCGATACCGAATTCGGCATTGAACGGTTCGCCTGATCGCTTTCTGAAATTACATCGAGTATGCCGTAATAGTTCTGCTTTTGCAGAAGCTCCACGATATGACGGTACATTACCCAGTAGAACGCACTTGCGTCGTTTATAAAGTGCTTTGCCACTACTATACTTATGTTGAATGTAAAGCCTTCCTTAGATGACTTTGACGTGTAGCTGAAACGGTATCCCATTTCGTTTGCCTTCTGCTTTATCTTCTCACGAAGCTCCTCGCTTACGCCGTCCTTGTCGCCAAGCGCCTTAGACACAGTAACGGTGCTTATATCCATAGCCTTTGCTATGTCGCTCATTGTAACTGATTTCTTTTTCATATTGAATAACCTCTGTAAAATGTCAGTTTAGCTAATAACTTTATAAGTATCCTTCTATAATAGTGTAACCTAAAACCGATGATTTGTAAAGTAACTTTTTGCACAAAAAACAGGTTTTTCTTTACGCTTGCTTTATAATTTTAGCTAAAGTTATAATTGTAACGCTCCGTTTTCACTGTTTTAAGCAGATTCAGGGTAAATAACGTACACTTTTTAAGGAAATAATACGTTTTTATGAAAACCGTTATCACGATTTTTTTGAAGTAAAAACCTGCGCTTTGTAACAAATGATAAAATTACATATCGAATTTTGGTTAAATGTTACATTGAAAACGGTTTCACAATACTGTATAATTGTAATATAGTTTAATTGAGGGAGAGAATGCTGATGAGTGTTACTATCAAGGACGTTGCAAAGGCGGCTAACGTTTCCGTTGCAACCGTTTCAAGAGTTCTTAATAAAAAATCCAACGTTTCCGAAGAGGCGATACAGGCAGTAAACAGTGCTGTTCAGGCACTCGGATACAGCCCCAGCTTTCTTGGCAGAGATTTAAGAAAAAGTGAAACGAGAAGAATACTTGCCATTATAGCGTCAACAGAGCAGAGCTTCTACTCGGACGTTATAAGAGGTATGGAGGTAGCCGCATTCTCACAGGGCTATGATGTTCTGATTGCTACCACCCACGACGATCCCAACCACGAAATGCACCTGCTCGGTATGCTTTTCTCAAGAGCCGTAGACGGTGCGGTACTGCTCGGTCCTAAGCTGGACGCCGCAACCATCAATTCGCTCGGCGAAAAGCACAATATAGCAATGTGTCTTGAACGTCTTGACAACTGTAACGTTCTTACCGTCACAATAGATAACGTAAAGGCAGGTCGTGACGCAGTAAACTACCTTATCCGCAAGGGTCATAAGAAGATAGGACTTATCACAACTTTACAGAGAAGCCAGTCGAGCATTGACCGTGAGATAGGCTACAAGCTTGCGCTCAAGGATAACGGCATTCCCTATAACGAAGATTACGTTTATTTCGGCGGCTATGAAACAGAGCAGGGTATGAGAGGCTGTGAATACCTTATGAACCTGCCAAGCCCACCTACCGCTATATTCTCGATTTCGGATATAATCGCAATCGGCGCAATGAATTATGCACTTTCAAAGGGCTACAGGATAGGCAAGGATCTTATCTTCATGGGCTTTGACAATATCCAGTATTCACATATGTTCGTACCGCACTTATCTACTGTCGAACAGCCGTGTTATGCACAGGGCAAGCTGGTAATCGAGAAGCTGATTGAAAATATGAAAGCGACAAATCCCGACCATAACCTTTATACATTACCGCACAGCCTTGTTCTGAGAGAATCTACAGGCGATTGATATAATAATCGATATAAAAAACATCACCCCGTTCACCTATGTGAACGGGGTTTTTACATTTACTGCTGTTCAGCGTTATTCTTATTCTTCAGCTTTTTCTGCTTCTTTTCGTCAACCTGCACTTTATCCGGGTTGCAGTCCTCAAACTCAAACCAGAACGTACTGCCGACGCCGACCATACTGTCTGCGCCAAAATTGAACCTGTGCATTTCAAGCACACCCTTTACGATCGAAAGACCTAAGCCGCTGCCTTTCTTTGCACGCTGATGCGTTTCGCCGTCCTTCTTCACACGGTAATATCTGTCCCAGACATATTTTAGATTTTCCGGATCGATGCCTATACCGCTGTCGCACACCTCAAGTCTTGCGGTTGTCGGTGTCTTGTGATACAGATTTACTCTTACCGTCTTGTCATCACCTGTATAGGTCAGAGCGTTGTTTATGAAGTTGTATACTACCTGATCTATCTTTGTGATGTCGGCGTTTATGAATATATCCGGCTCTGCGTTAAGCACTACATTGTAATCCTTGATTTCATTCAGCAGTGAGAAGCGGGGGACTATATCGCCGAGGTGTTCAGATAAGTTTATCGTTTCGTATTTAAGCTCCGCAACTCCGCTCTGAAGTTTTGACAGGTCAAGTATATCGGTTACAAGAGAAGTCAATCTGTCCGTTTCATCAATTATGACCTGCAGATGCTTTTCTCGCTTTTCGGGGTTATCGCCCGAAAGATCTCTTATCATCTCCGCATAAGCCTTTATCATCGTAAGCGGAGTACGCAGATCGTGCGAAATATTCGCCATAAGGTCCTTACGCAAGGTGTCCGCTTTTGCGATTTCTACCGATGCGGAGCTCAGCGTATCGGTAAGCTCGTTTATCTCCGTGAAGCAGTGCTTCTGTTTCGGCATATCAAACTGTCCCTGCGGAAGCTTAAGCGCCGCTTTGGATATATTGATGATCGGTTTTGATATGCTGTTGGAGAAAATTATCGACATTATGAATGCCGCTATTATGATAATGCCTGCCGTCAGATTCAGCTGGCTGTGAAGAATTGTCGTAGTAGTACCGAGCGGTTCGAGATAATTGAATATATACAGCCTTACAACACCGTTTGTATTAAAAAATGTGCTTTGCGTTCCGTCATCGAGCTGCGCTATAAGCACTATTGCCTTGCTGTCGTTGTTTGTCCTCGGAATAGTCGCAGTGAAGAATGTGTTTTCACCTGAGATTATTTCTTTCATATCTTCCGGATCAAGGCTTGTGATCAGTGAGTAAATCTCTTTGTTGCTCTTGTCAAGCGAACTTGCCCTGAAATACGGGCGGTTGCTGTCAGAGATCTCGATGTATATCTTCTGTGTATCAGCTATGTTTGAAACGATAGTATTCAGGTTTTCGGGTTGCTGTGACCAGGCGTCCTTTATCTGTTTTGCCGCCGACGCAGTTTCCTGTATCTTCATGTACTCATAATAGCTTGACAGAAGCACGACCTGGAAAAAGTACAGGAACACTATTACAAGCAGTGAGAATAATACAAATGTCAGCCACGATCGGAAACGTATGCTGTTTAGTCTGTCTTTCATTTAAAAATTACTTCCTTGTTAGCAATTACAGCCGCCAAACTTTGACGGCTGTAGTATTTTATACCTGAAACTTATATCCCATACCTCTTAGCGTAACAATAAACTTTCTGTACGGACCGAGGTTGTTTCTCAGCATCTTGATATGAGTATCAATAGTTCTGTCGTCACCGAAGAAATCATATCCCCATACTTCTTCAAGAAGCTTGTTTCTGGTAAGAGCTATGTTCTTGTTCTTTACAAGGTAGAACAGCAGGTCGTATTCCTTTGGGGTAAGGTTTGCCTTTTCGCCGTCTATGAAAACATCTCTTGCGGTGAAGTTTATCTCAAGTCCTTCAAACTTTACGGTTTCTCCGGCAGGCTCATTCCCGGATTTGTTGCGTTTTATTATAGCATTTATGCGAGCGAGAACCTCTTTGGGAGAGAACGGCTTTACAACATAGTCGTCAACGCCCATCTCAAATCCGAACAGCTTGTCATATTCCTCCGTTCTTGCCGAAAGCATAAGTATGGGTGTGTTCTTGAACTTTCTTATCTCCTTGCAGGCTGAAAAACCGTCCAGCCTCGGCATCATAACGTCCATTATTATTATGTCGAAATCCTGCTCCTTTGCCATATCGACCGCCTGCATACCGTCTACCGCCTCATATACCGTATGACCCTCGTACTCGGCGTATTCCTTGATAACCTCACGGATTTTCTGTTCATCGTCCGCAACAAGTATCTTATACATTTTCTCTCTTTCCTTTCTTTTCGGTCTGTCCGATTTTTTGTAAAAAAAATTCAGTTTAACTAGATTAAACTGAACGGAAATAAATAAGCACAAATCAAATTATCAATGAAATGTTGGGAGAGGAAATTATGATTATTGAATTATTCAACCACCATAAAATCTGTCAGTTTTACCTGACGCTTATTATTATATCCGCCTTTTATGATAGAAATGTGTTTGAAGTCTAAAAAAATTGTAAACCGCTCTGTCACTTTATCACCTTATGTGTCGTCTGTTATATTGCTGAGAAAAATACCGGCTACAGCGGGGCATACATCCCCGGACGGGCTGAACGACGTACTGTTGAGTGAAACGGCACTTCCGCACGGTATTGATATTTCGATATGCGCAAAGTCATTTTCGGTCGTATACTTCATATTTCCGCCGATATACCCTATATACAGTTTTGCACCGTACATTTCAAAATCGTCCGTTATCATACCTGCGTGCGTCTCGCTCCTGAGCGGAAAAGAAGAAGTGAGCGTTACCCTGTCGGAAGCTCTGCCTATTTTCAGGTTGAACAGCTTCCTGTCAGAGCATCGCACCATTGCCTTGAGCACGCTGAACATACACACATAGAACATCCGCTGTCCGACGTTGACCGGTATATCTTCGGTGAACGATTGCTCGGTATCGATTCTGAACACAACGGGAATATCGCTCATTATTTTGTTTGCTTCGTCGGTTATCATTCTGAGCTGTTCAAGAAAATACACCGACGGTGTGTGCGCAGCTCTGTTGTATATGACTGTGGCAATTTCTGTCAGAACTTCGATATTACGCTTTAAAGTGTTCAGCGCGGTTTTGTCCCTGATATTCTTTTCGGCGTCTGAAATGTCGCTCTTTGCTTTGGCGAGCATATAACATATATCTGTATATGTGTCTGTACTTCCGAGTTGCATCAGTACATCTGTAAGCGTGTTTACACGCCAGAGCATAAGAGTTTTATTGACGTAGGGAAGTTTGCTTGACTGTGCAGTATAAAGTTCGCCGTCAACGCTGACCTGCGCTGTATCTGCGGTATCGTTTATTCCTTTCGGAAAGATAATGACAGTGCCGCACGCTGAATTTCTCCAATGAATATTTCCGTATTCATCGCTTAAAAAGAACGGTATTCCGCAGTTGCCGTAAAGCGTTTCGAGAGCGTCAAATATTTTATCCATGGTAATTCAGTCCTTTACGGATTATTTTACTTCTTGTCATCTTTTATCAGTTTCTGCTGATTGCCTTTTTCGTCAACGACGTAAACCCTGTCCAGTTCGGACATCAGACCTCTTCTGAACGAGGCTCTGTATTCGTTGCGCAGTTCGGTCTGTTCCTTTTTTTCTTCGGGCGTCAGTTCACGTTCCCGTGATTGCCTTGCGAGGTAGTTAATTCTTTCAATCTTAGCTTTATCCATGGTCCTTATCCTTTTATTCTGTATTTCTTATTTTTGAGATTATCCTGTTCGGCTTTCTGAGTATCAGCCATACGACCGCCGCAATAAATGTTCCGGTGAGTACGGCGGCGATAACAAGAAACGGAAGATACGCAAATACCGACGCGGAATATATCAGCGATGCCGCCGCTATCTGTCCGACGTTGTGCATTACCGCCGAGAATATCCCGGCAGGGAACGCTCCCCACGGTTCTTTTATAAACCTGTGCGTAATAGCCATAGCAACAAATGACAACGCACCGCCGGAAAACGAAAACAGCAGTGCCGTAAGATTTCCGGATATAAGCGCCGATAACAGTACCCGCACTATAAGTATCAGTGCAGTATCATACGCTTTCCATTGACCGCCGAGGTACATTGTAAACAATATCGGAAAGTACGCAAGTCCTATCCTGAAGCCGGGTATAGGCACGATCGGCGGAATCATACCCTCAACTGCATACAGCGTCAACGACATTGCAGCGAGCAATGCTGAAAATACGAGCTTTTTAACTGTCAAGGCTGTATTCACCCCGCTTTGTTTCAATGCGGATAACCAGCTTATGCGGCATACATACTATCGGCTGAATACCGTCCGAAATCGGTGCGGTCATAACGCATATTCTGTCCGGACAGTCGGCGTCCTTAACGCTTATACTTCCGTCTTTCACCGTTATTACATTATATCCGCCGTCTGCTGAATTTACGGTGAACGATTGTTCTTCGGCACTGTTTAAATCTACAGTTTTTATAAGTTTTCCGTCACTGTATATGCACGCAGTATTGCCGCCGCCTGAATTTTTTACCAGTATTATTCCCAGCAGTGAGAAGAAAACAACGCACAATACCGCTATTATAAAGATTACTTTGCGCTTATCGGTCATGATGCCGTAAAGTCGGCAGAAATGCCGTCCGATACGATAACCGTGCCGTCGGTCAGCGTTATGACATATTCCGCAATGTCGTATTTATCATAGAATGCCTTTGCTTTATCTGCGCCCATAACGAAAAATGCGGTTGACAGTGCGTCGCTAATAAGTCCGCTTCCTGAGTACACGGTACAGCTTTTTACACCGCTGTCTGCGGGATAAGCCGTTTCGGGGTCTATTATATGGTGGTACTTTACACCGTCATATTCTACAAAGCGCTTAGCACCGTTTGAGGTAGCTATATAGCCCTCGTTTACTTTAAGTGTTCCGACAGGAGAGTTCGTTTCATCAGCGGTTATTGTTATATTCCAACGCTCACCGTTGTTATCGCCTATAGTAAGTATACTGCCGCCAAAATCGACTACTGCTGATGTAACACCCGAATCTCTCAGGTATGTGTCCATCATATCCATAGCGTAGCCCTTTGCCGCCGCACCGAGGTCTATGCTGAAACCATCCGAGGAGAAGGCAACTGTCTGCTCATAATAGTTAAAGACAATGTTCTCATAGTTTTTTCTGCCCGCAAGCTTTTTAAGCTCCGTATCACCGGGCTTTACAGCGTTTTCTTTGCCAAAGCCCCACATATCGGAGATATTTCCGAGTGTTATGTCAAACGCTCCGTCTGTAAGGTCTGACAGCTGCGTACAGGTTTTGAGCATATTATATGTTGCCGCATCGACATCTACAGCCGATGAATACGCATTGTCGTTTATCCTTGCGATCAGACTGTCGGACTTTGTGCGTGACAGCGTATCGTCAAGTGCGCTAAGCATCCCCGATGCACCCTTGCAGATTTCCTCTGCGGTAGAATTTCCGTTAACGTCGTATATTGTGATCGATACTAAAGTATCAAATGTAAAGCTGTCGTGTCTGTATGGTTGCTTTGCACTGCACCCTGCTGTAAAAGCGGCGCACAGCACAGTAAGCGGCAGGACAGCGGTCATATGTGATTTTCTCATTTTTTCTCCAATCGTTTTATACTATTATATACCCAAAGAGCGTAAATTTCAACCGATTTTACTTAATTTGTATTACGTTGATGCACCGATAACAAAAAAGTTGCATTTTTTCTGTGTTTGTGTTATACTTCTTTAGTATGGATTTTTGTTTTTTGTTTCTGACTGTACATTGGCAGAAGACGTTACTTTGAGGAGGCGGCTATGCGTATTATTGGCATTGACCCGGGCTATGCGATAGTAGGTTTCGGAATTGTCGATTACAGCGGCGGAAAATTCAAGGTGCTTGACTATGGCGCTATAACAACCGATAAGGATACCCCGTTTTCCAAGCGCCTGTGCGAGATATATGAAGACTTCTGTCAGATACTTGACACATGGGAGCCCGATGCACTGTCGATAGAACGGCTCTACTTCACCAATAATCAGAAAACAGGAATAGATGTCGCACAGGCAAGAGGCATTATAATAATGGCGGCGGCACAGCGTGGAATTGAAATCAACGAGTACACGCCCCTGCAGGTAAAGCAGGCGGTAGTAGGTTACGGTCAGGCAGTAAAGAAGCAGGTTCAGGAGATGACGAAGAACATTCTGAAACTCCCCGCAGTGCCGAAACCCGACGATACGGCGGACGCACTTGCAATGACTATATGCCACGGTCAGACCAGTGGTTCACTGCTCAGGAATCTGAGAACATCAAATATATAGAAAAGAGTACATTATGATATACAGCGTAAACGGAACGGTCGATCTGATCGAGCCTAATCTTGCGGTAATCGACTGCGGCGGCGTGGGTTATGCCTGCCGTACGACCGCAAATACATTATCACATCTTAAAACCGGCGAAAAGGCAAAGCTTCTCACCTATCTTGCGGTAAGGGAAGACGCGGTAGACTTGTTCGGCTTTTATGACGCGGCAGAGCTTAACTGCTTCAAAATGCTGATCTCGGTGTCGGGAGTAGGTCCTAAAGCGGCGCTTTCAATATTATCGGGAATGACGCCGCAGTCATTCGCACTTTGCGTTGCGTCCGGCGACAGCAAGGCACTGACAAATGCGCCCGGTATCGGCAAAAAGACCGCAGAGCGTATCGTCCTTGAACTTAAGGATAAGGTATCAAAGCAGGACGTTGCCGCAGGAGTAAAGGGCAGTGCAGTGCCGATGGTAGCCGCACCGTCAAATACTTTTGCCGAGGCGATATCCGCACTTATGGTGCTTGGTTATACAAATAACGAAGCCACATCGGCGCTGAGCGGACTTGACCCTGCAACACCTGCCGATGAGCTTATCAAAGCGGGGCTTAAGAAGCTTGCAAAGTTCTGATAAGTTGTCCACGCATTAACTTTGAAGGGAAAGCGTATAAATGATTGAGAGAAACGATCTTTCACATATAGCCGACATAGACGAAAATGAAGGAGCACGCATAGTTGAGCCGCAGTTTTCGGCAGAAGATACGGACGTTGAGTTTTCCTTACGTCCCAAAAAGCTGAACGAATATATCGGTCAGGAAAAGGTAAAGGAAAACCTGCGTGTATACATTGAGGCGGCAAAGAGAAGAAACGAGAGCCTTGACCACGTTCTGCTGTACGGTCCTCCGGGACTTGGTAAGACAACGCTTGCAGGAATTATCGCTAACGAAATGGGCGTTAATTTCAAAGTGACCTCAGGTCCTGCGATTGAAAAGCCGGGTGAGCTTGCGGCACTGCTCACAGGACTTCAGGCCGGCGATGTGCTGTTTGTAGACGAGATACACCGCCTTTCAAGACAGGTAGAGGAGATACTCTATCCCGCTCTTGAGGACTGCGTGCTTGATATTATGATAGGCAAAGGACCTTCCGCCCAGTCGATAAGAGTTGACTTGAACAGATTTACGCTTATCGGCGCTACAACAAGAGCGGGACAGCTTACAGGACCTCTGCGTGACAGGTTCGGAGTGATAATGCGTCTTGAAATGTATACCCCCGAGGAGCTTTGCAATATAGTAATGCGTTCGTCGGTAATACTTTCAATCCCGTGCGATAAAAACGGCGCTATGGAGATAGCAAAGCGTTCAAGAGGAACTCCCCGTATCGCAAACCGCCTGCTCAAGCGTGTGCGTGATTTTGCCGAGGTTATGGGCGACGGAAAGATAACAAAGGAAATGGCTGATATCGCACTCAACAGACTTGAGATCGACAAGCTCGGTCTTGACAGCCTTGACAAGCGTTTCCTTACTATGATAATAAACGGCTATAACGGCGGTCCTGTCGGACTTGAAACGCTTGCGTCCGCACTCGGCGAAGAATCGGTAACGCTTGAGGATGTATGCGAGCCGTACCTTATGCAACTCGGTTTTATTTCAAGAACTCCGAGAGGCAGATGTGCGACCGAGCTTGCGTATAAGCATCTCGGACTTGTGCGTGACGGTCAGCAAAGGCTTGACTGATTTTCAATGTAGATATAGTTACTTAGTGTTTGGAAAAAAACGAAGAAAGGTATTTTAAGCATTATGGGCAGATTATTCGGAACTGACGGTGCCAGAGGTATAGCCGTAACAGAGCTTACCTGCGAGCTTGCAATGAATATAGGAAGAGCCGCAGCAATTGTACTGACAAAGCAGAAAACACATAAAGGAAAAGCCAGAATACTGATAGGCAAGGATACAAGAATTTCTTCGGATATTCTTGAATCGGCGCTTATCGCAGGTATAACCTCGGTAGGTGCGGACGTTGAACTTCTCGGAGTAGTACCCACCCCCGCCGTAGCCTATCTTGTAAGATATTACGAAGCAGACGCAGGCGTGATGATCTCAGCCTCGCACAACAGCGTCGAATATAACGGCATAAAGCTGTTCTCATCGACAGGCTTCAAGCTCCCTGATGAAGTCGAAAATGAGATAGAGGCACTGATACTCGACACTCCGGAAAAAATGACGCTTGTTGACGGCTCAGATGTCGGCAGAGTAAGAACTATGTACGGTGCCGTAAGCGAGTACAACGAGCATATCCAGTCGACCGTCGGCGGAAAGTTTCAGGGACTTCTTGTTGCGATAGACTGTGCAAACGGCAGTGCAAGCGCAACCGCAGAATCGCTTTTCTATAAGTTCGGTGCGGAATTTGTATATATCAATAACGAGCCTGACGGTCTTAATATCAACGATAAATGCGGCTCTACACATATGGAACAGCTTGTCGAGCTTGTTAAAAAGCGTGGCTGTGACGTGGGCTTTGCGTTTGACGGCGACGCTGACAGATGCCTTGCTGTCGATGAAAAGGGCAATATAATAGACGGCGACAAACTCATTGCTATCATTTCACGTTATATGAAGGAAATGGGTACGCTGAAAAACAACACGGCTGTAGTAACCGTTATGAGCAACCTCGGCTTCCACCGCTTTATGAACGAAAACAAGATAGAAACAGTATGCACGAAGGTCGGCGACCGTTATGTTCTTGAAGAAATGCTGAACAGCGGTTATAATATAGGCGGCGAACAGTCCGGACACATTATTTTCCTCGATCACGCAACCACAGGCGACGGACAGCTGACAGCGGTGCAGACCCTTGAACTGCTGTCGAAATGCAAGCGTCCGCTGTCACAGCTTGTAAAGGATATACCCGACTTCCCACAGCTTCTTGTAAACGTAAAGATTACCGAGGACAAAAAGGGACTGTGGGACAAGACGCAGAAGATAACCGATATTATCGCACAGGCTGAACAGGCTATGGGCGAAAACGGCAGAATACTCGTCAGAGAAAGCGGAACAGAACCGCTTGTAAGAGTAATGATAGAGGGCAAAGACGAAAAGGAAGTGCATCACTGGACAAATCTCATCGCAGACACGATAAAAGAGTGCCTGTGCTGATGAAATGTTAAAGGAGTTTTTATGGCAAAGATGGAAGCTGAACTGTACGGAAATTTTGATATTATCCTGGCAGACCTTCATAGTACGGTAATGGGCGGCAGTAAGAGCGCCACACTTGAGGAAAGCTCGGATATTATAAGCGGCAGTACACGTTGTTCGATCCGTGCGTATGAACGTTACAGCTATCTCGGCAATGGCAGGGTAAGTATGAATTTTACCTTGTTCCAGACCGATGGCAGGATATTTTTATCGGTAATGTCAACGGGCGGCAGTCAGGCAGTATTCTTTAAAATAAACACGATAGGCGAAAATTCGTTTCTTGACACGATACGACCGACTGTCGACAGATACAGGATAAGGTGAATTAACTTGAGAAAATCAGAGGATTGGCAGGACTACAGACTTATAGATGCGTCTGACGGTCAACGCCTTGAAAAATGGGGCAATATAACGCTTGTACGTCCCGACCCGCAGATAATATGGAAAAATCCCGACCCCTCGCCGCTGTGGAATAAGGCGGACGCAGTGTATCACCGCTCATCAAGCGGCGGCGGTAAATGGGAGTATAAAAAGCAGCTTCCGGAAAGCTGGAACATAAGCTACAAGGGACTTACCTTTATGGTAAAGCCCACAGGCTTCAAGCACACGGGAATATTTCCCGAGCAGGCGGTCAACTGGGATTTATGCTCAGAGCTTATAAAGAACGCAGGCAGGGAGATAAATGTGCTTAATATGTTCGCCTATACCGGCGGTGCAACGCTCGCCTGTGCAAAGGCAGGCGCAAAGGTATGTCACCTTGACGCAGTAAAAGGCATGGTGGACTGGGGCAGGACAAACGCAAAGCTCAGCGGTCTTTCCGACAAGCCGATAAGGTGGATAGTAGACGATGCGGTGAAGTTTCTCGGCAGAGAGATAAGACGAGGCAACCGCTATGACGGTATCATACTCGACCCCCCAAGCTACGGCAGAGGAACAAACGGCGAGATGTGGAAGCTTGAGGACAGCATATGCGACCTTATGAATATGTGCACCGAGGTGCTTACCGAAAAGCCGCTGTTCATAGTGCTCAACAGCTACACGACCGGTCTTTCCTCATCGGTAATGACTTATCTTTTACAGATGACGGTAGGCAGAAAATATAAGATAAGAGTAGATTCGCAGGAGATAGGACTTCCCGTTGAACAGACAGGGCTTGCAGTGCCTGCGGGAAACACCGCTGTAGTATATTTCGATTAAACGGCGGTAAAGGAGAACGGATTGAAAGATAAAGAGATAATTAAAACCGAAGACCTTATATTCGATTATACCGTATTTGACGAAAACGGCGACGAAACGGGCAAGAACCGTATACTTACCGATATTAACCTCTCAATTGAGGAGGGAAGCTTTGTAGCGGTCCTCGGTCATAACGGAAGCGGTAAGTCGACCCTTGCAAAGCACTTCAACGGTATACTGCTCCCGACATCGGGCAAGGTGCTCGTTGACGGTATAGATACGACCGATGAGAGCAGGATATACGATATACGTCAGACTGTCGGAATGGTTTTCCAGAATCCCGACAATCAGATAGTAGCGACTATAGTTGAAGAAGACGTTGCGTTCGCACTCGAAAATCTCGGTGTACCTCCCGATGAAATACGCAAAAGGGTAGATGACGCACTGAAAACGGTCGATATGTATGAGTACCGCAACCACGCTCCGCATCAGCTTTCAGGCGGTCAGAAGCAGAGAGTTGCAATAGCAGGTATAATCGCAATGCGGCCACGCTGTATAGTAATGGACGAGCCGACCGCAATGCTTGACCCAAAGGGCAGAAAAGAGATAATGTCAACAATAAAAATGCTCAACAAGGAGCACGGTATAACCGTTGTGCTGATAACCCATTATATGGAGGAAGCTGCAAAGGCTGACCGTGTTATAGTTATAGACAAGGGCAATATACTGCTTGATGATGTGCCGAAAAGGATATTCTCGCAGGTTGAGCTGTTAAAGTCGGTCGGACTTGACGTTCCGCAGGCGACCGAGCTTATGTATGAGCTTAAGAAAAGCGGGATAGACGTTCCCGATGATATTATAGATGAAGATGAATGCGCACAGGTGCTGTACGACATTCTTAAAAATAAGGAATAAAAAATGAATGTGATAGAACTGAAAGGGCTTACCTATAAATACAGCGTCGGCACTCCATTTGAGTCGACAGCTGTGGATAACGTAGACCTTACTATAGAAAAGGGCGAATTCTGCGGAATAATCGGTCACACCGGAAGCGGAAAATCAACGCTTATCCAGCACCTCAACGGTCTTGTAAAGCCGACATCGGGCGAGGTGTTCATAGACGGACAGAATATATGGGATAAGGGTGTTGATATACGCTCGATAAGATTCAAGGTAGGACTTGTATTCCAGTATTCCGAGTATCAGCTGTTTGAAGAAACAGTATACAAGGATATAGCGTACGGTCCCAAGAATATGGGATGCGATGAAGCCGAGGTCGACCGCAGAGTGCGTGAGGCGGCAGAAAATATGGGTATCCGTGAGGAACTTCTCGAACGCTCGCCGTTCGACCTTTCGGGCGGACAGAAACGCCGTGTCGCACTTGCAGGCGTTATCGCAATGGATCCCGAGATTCTTATCCTTGACGAGCCTGCGGCAGGACTTGACCCTATAGGCAGGGAAAAGGTACTCGGCAAGATAAGCGATTACCACAAGAAATACGGCAAGACGATACTTCTTGTTTCTCACTCTATGGAGGACATAGTAAAGTATGCCGATAAGGTGCTTGTTATGAACAAGGGCAAGCTGTTCTGCCACGAGGATACGGACAGCGTATTCGCAAGACAGGACGAAATTATAAAGATAGGTCTTGATGTTCCGCAGATCACAAAGATCATGATGAAGCTGAGAGATAAAGGTGTAGACTTAGGAAAAGATATATATACTGTAGAACGTGCAAAAGAGAGAATAATACAGTATATGGATAAAGGAACGATATGCTGAAGGATATTACAATAGGACAGTTTTTCCCGGGCAATTCAATAATCCACAGGCTCGACAGCCGTTTCAAGATAGTGCTGGATATCGCCTACGTTGTAATGCTGTTTATGGCGGGAAATTATTGCTCGCTTATATCGGCGGGACTGTTTATGCTGATTATTTATATGTTGTCGGGGATCAGCTTCAAGCTGATTTTCAAGAGCTTAAAGCCAATTATGCCGATAATACTGTTTACCTGTATACTGAATCTGTTCTTTATACACGGCGAGGGAGATCCGCTTGTAAAGCTGGGATTTATCACGATTTACGCAGAGGGTATAAATACATCGGTGTTTATGACGGTGAGGATAGTGTTCCTTATTGTCGGAATGTCGCTTCTTACCTATACAACCTCGCCCATAGCGCTGACAGACGCAATAGAGCGTCTGCTGTCACCGCTCAAGAAGCTTCACTTTCCAGTTCACGAGCTTGCTATGATGATGACTATAGCGCTGAGATTTATCCCTACTCTTATCGAGGAAACCGATAAGATAATGTCGGCTCAGAAGGCGAGAGGCGCAAGCCTTGATACAGGAGGACTGGTAAAGAAAGCCAAGGCGCTTATACCGGTGCTCATACCATTGTTTGTATCGGCTTTCAAGCGTGCTAACGAGCTTGCTCTTGCTATGGAGTGCCGTTGCTACAGAGGCGGCGAGGGCAGGACACGCATGAAACAGCTTAAATTCGGAGCAAGGGATATTGTCGCAACGGTTGTAATGGCTGTAATGTTCACATTAATCATTCTTATGAACATTTATGTAGCCGTACCCGGAATTTAAGGTGAACTATGCGCAATCTTAAAGTAACAATGGCGTATAACGGCACTGCCTATCACGGCTACCAGCGCCAGAACAATGCAAACAGCATACAGCAGACAGTCGAAGAAGTGCTTTCAAAACTGCTCTGCGAGGATATTACGATAAACGGCTGTTCACGGACAGACACGGGTGTGCACGCAAGAGCGTTTGTGTTCAATGTAAAAACGAACTGCCCCATTCCCTGCGAGGGCTTTATTAAAGGCGGAAATGCGCTTTTACCGCAGGATATAGCCTTTCTTTCCTGCGAAGATATGCCCGACAGCTTTCACGCAAGGTTTGACAGCAAGGGTAAAGAGTACGTTTACAGGATCTACACAGGTGATGTGCGTGATGTTTTCTCGGCGGATACGGCGCTTCATTATCCCTATAAGCCCGATATTGAGAAAATGCGGAAAGCGGCGCAGCTTATGGTTGGCGAGCACGATTTTGCTTCTTTCTGTAAGGCGGAAGCAAAAGAGCACCTGCTGACCACCGTCAGAACCGTCTATTCGATAGATGTTGAGCAGACGGGCGATTTTGTCGAAATTAAAGTCTGCGGAAACGGCTTTCTTCACAATATGGTAAGAATTATAGTAGGAACTCTTATTTATATCAGCGAGGGAAAACGTACAGAGCAGGATATAATAAACGCACTTACAAAGCCCGACAGGGAGTTTGCGGGCAAAACGGTTGCTCCCTGCGGATTGTATCTCAACAAGGTGTTCTACGAAAACGATGTATAAATGAAAGAGGGGTAAATATGAAAGTACCCGATAAAAATCCTCTTGAACAGCAAAACAATGATATAAACGATGTTACGCTGTATCGAAAAAAGAAGAAGAAAGCAAAGCTGATAAGAAATTTTATTATATGGCTTGTCATTGTTGCGGCGGCAGTGCCGGTATGGATATACCGTGACACGATATTTGAACCTCTGCGTGGTATTGCGTCAAGGATACAGACTACAACAACCGAAACGGCAGGATATCCGATAAGTCTTACCGGCAGGTCGGACTACAGCTTCTGTGCTATGAACGACAGCTTTTCACTGCTCAGTGATACTTACCTTTATTCCTATAATGAGAACGGCGGACAGAACTTTGCTTTACAGCACGGATATGTTCATCCGATGGCGGTATCAAATTCAAAGCGTGTGGTCATCTATGATAAGGGCGGTCATGATTTTTCATTGTTCAACAGAACAAGCGAGATATATAAGGGCAATATAGAAGACGAGGTTATAGTTTCTGTATTTCTGAGTAATTCTGAACATACGGCGGTAGTCACATCAGGCGGACGCTATTCTAACGTCATATACGTCTATGACGGAAGCGGAAAGTGGCTTTACACACAGCGTTTTATTGATGATAATGTAATGCAGGCAGTATTCTCTGATGACAACAGATACCTGTATGTGACCAGAGTGACCTCTGATAACGGCGATATTGTGACAAAACTATCAAAGTATGACCTTTCGGGTGACGGCACTGAGCTTTGGTCGCAGTCACTGAGCGACTGCGTATCACTGTCCCTCGGCATAAACGATAATATACTTACAGTGACCGGTGACAATATGGCGGCAACGTATAATGCAGACAGCGGTGAACTTATCGGAAACTACAGCTATCCGGGAACGGTCGAGAACTTTGACGCATCATCATCTCTTAAAGCGTTTGTGTTTGATGACTTCACTGATGATGGCAAGAAAACGGTTATTCTCAATGACAAGTGTGAAGTGACCGCCTCCATTGCGGTTTCAGCCGATGTAAAACAGATAAAAGTCAGCGGTGATACTGTTTTAATTATGACCGAATCAGATATAACTCAATATAATTTATCACTTGAATCGGAAAAAAAGACACTGCTTTCGGACAGCTATTCCGATTTTATAAAAGTCGGCGGCTCGGTTCTGCTTATGGGCTATGATGCAATTGACAGTATAACCCTGTAAGCGTTCAAATACGGAAAGGAAGGTATTTAATGGGAACGGATTTTTTTTGGTTTTATGATGTAATACTTGCGGCAATACTTATAGGTATGCTGTTTGTCGGTGTAAAAAGGGGCTTTGTGCGTATGGTGCTGAACCTTGCAGCTTTTGTGGCGTCTTTTGTGGTTGCACTGCTTATAAGCGACGGTGTGTCAACATGGGTATACGACAGCTTTATAAGCAAGCCGCTCGAACAGAGCATATCAACATCTATCAACGATGCGCTCGGCGACAATGTTGTGACACAGCTCGGAAAGATAGATATGGATAAGGCGAAGATAAACGGCAAGAGCACGGACAGCCTTGAGCTTAAAGCCGATAAGGCGGGAAAGGTGACTGTAAACCTCACAAATGTAAACCTCACTAATACAGGTATCAGCAAGGTCGACCTTACGGCATTCGGTATTGACAAGTCGGTCGATTACTCAAACATTAATCTCGGTTCTGTGCAACTGTACGAGAGTGATATCGACAAGTACGGTCTTGAGAATATGCTCTTGACGGAAGTGCTGTCGCAGAATATAAAGAACAGCGATGTAGCTGAAAGCGTGAACGATATAATCGCACAGGTAAGCGAGGCTGTACCGGCGCTCGGACTTGATGGAAAGACAATAGACGATATCGACGGCGGACTTGTGAACAGTGTCGTTGTAAGCGTTGTAGAATCATCCGGAAATCCCGGTAAGGCGATACTTGACAATGTGGCAAAGCCTGTAATACTTGTGCCGCTGAGAACCGTGGTATTTGTAATACTGTTCTTCCTTGTGCTGATAATACTCTCGATAATCATAAGAGCTACATCGGTAGTAAACAAGCTTCCCGTAATAGGCAAGCTGAACTCACTGCTCGGCGGTGTGCTCGGACTTGTACAGGGTCTTATAATCGTGTTTATCGTTGTAATAATCGCACATATGGCGGTTGCACTCAGCAATAATACGCTTATATTCCTGAATGAAATGACAATAAACAAGTCATACGCATTCAGCTGGGTATACAATTTCTCATTCCTCGATTTCCTTAATTAAATACTCAGTTAACAAAAGAGAACTATAATAACAGTCGATCTGTTAAGATTACTACAGAAAAACAGACAGAACCTAAAGAAAGGTTGGATATAAATGCTTTGTTCAAGATGTAAAAAAAGACAGGCGGTCGTATTTATCTCAACAATACAGGGCACTGAAAAGCGTGATGAAGGTCTTTGTCTTATCTGCGCAAAGGAACTCGGTGTTCCGCAGGTAAACGACTACCTCGAAAAGATGGGAATCAGTGATGATGACCTTGAAGAAACATACAAGATGCTTTTCGGAGAGGGCGACCCCGACGCTGACACCGACGAAGGCGAAGACAATGACGATGAATTTTCACCGGGAGGAGCAGGCACTGTATTGCCGTTCTTTCAGCGTTTCGCCGCCGCAAACAACGCCGTATCAAATTCCGACGGCAAGACAGACGGTGAAAAGCAGGATGTAAAGGACGACAAAAAGCGCAGCAAGAAGAAAGAAGAGAAAAAAAGAAAATTTCTCGATACCTATTGCACAAACCTTACAGCTAAGGCGAAAAAAGGCGAGATCGACCGCATAATCGGCAGAGAAAAGGAAATCTACCGTGTAATGCAGATTTTATCCCGCCGTACCAAGAACAACCCCTGTATCATCGGCGAGCCCGGTGTAGGTAAGACCGCTATAGCAGAGGGCATCGCACAGAAGCTCGCTGACGGCGATGTTCCTTTCAGACTTCAGGGCAAGGAGCTTTATATGCTCGACCTTACCGCACTTGTAGCAGGTACGCAGTTCAGAGGTCAGTTTGAGAGCCGTGTAAAGGCGCTTATCGAAGAGATAAAGAATGCAGGTAACATAATTCTATTTATAGATGAAGTCCATAATCTTGTAGGAACAGGCGATTCGGAGGGCACAATGAATGCCGCAAATATCCTGAAGCCTGCGCTTTCAAGAGGCGAGGTACAGGTGATCGGCGCTACCACCTTCAACGAGTACAGAAAGTACATTGAAAAGGATTCCGCACTTGAAAGGCGTTTCCAGCCTGTGACTGCAAATGAGCCGTCGATCGAGGATACTATTGAACTGCTCAAGGGTATCAAGGAATACTATGAAGAATACCACAAACTTTATGTGAGCGATGATATATTGAGAAGCTGTGCAGTGCTCAGCGAGCGTTACATTACCGACAGATATCTGCCGGACAAGGCGATAGACCTGCTTGATGAAGCCGCCGCCTGTGCAAGCATAAACAGCAAGGAGCTTACCGAATACGAACAGCTCAAGAAGAAAAACAAGGCTCTTGAGGTGGAAGAAAACAATCTTTCTGCCGAAACCGAGAACAAAGACTATCAGCGTATAGCCGAGATAAAGACCGAGCTTGCAAAGAATACAGCCCGTATTGACGAGCTTGAGCCTATGATAAAGGAAGTACACGTTACCGAGAACGATGTCTGCAAGGTTATCGAGCTGTGGACGGGAATCCCTGCAAGCAAGCTCCTTGAAACAGAGTTCAAGCGTATCGCAAACCTTGAAAGCGTACTCAAGTCAAAGGTAGTCGGACAAGACGAAGCCTGCGAGCTTGTTGCCGCCGCCATAAAGAGAACAAGAGTTCAGCTTTCTGCACGCCGCAGACCTGCGTCATTCATATTCGTAGGACCTACAGGTGTCGGTAAGACCGAGCTTGTAAAGGTGCTTGCAAACGAGCTTTTCAACACAGTTGACCCGCTCATAAGACTTGATATGTCCGAGTTTATGGAAAAGCACAGCGTGTCGAGAATTATCGGCTCGCCGCCCGGATATGTAGGATACGATGAGGCAGGACAGCTCACCGAAAAGGTACGCAGAAAGCCCTATTCCGTAATTCTCTTTGACGAGATTGAAAAGGCTCATCCCGATGTAATGAACATTCTCTTACAGATTCTTGACGAGGGTAAGGTAAACGACGCCCACGGCAGAACGGTAAGCTTTGAGAATACCGTTATCGCAATGACTTCAAACGCAGGCTCTTCGTTCAACACAAGCGGACTTGGCTTTGCAAAGAGTGAGGAGGATATTTCTAAGGATAAGGCTATGAAGGCTCTCGGCGAGTTCTTACGTCCGGAATTCTTAAGCCGTGTAGATGAAGTAGTTGTGTTCAAGCCATTGTCGCTTGAAGCGTACAACGGTATCGCTCACCTTATGATAGGCGAGATGAAAGAGCCTCTCGGTGAGAAGAATATCACTCTGAATGTAACCGATGCGGCGTACGACCTTGTTGCAAAGAAAGCGTCCGGCGGCAAGTTCGGCGGCAGAGATGTCCGCAGGATAGTCCGCAAGGATATCGAGGATAAGGTAGCCAATATCATAGTCGAAGCAGACGGAAACGTTTCTGAAATTAATGTTGACACTGACGGCGATGAGATAAAGGTAACAGGCAAGTAAATAAGCAGGGCATTGCATTAACGTCAGCAGGTAATGCAATGCCTGTTTTATAATCGAAAGGATTACTATGGCAGTAATTATTACAGGCGGCACGGGTGCAATCGGCAGTGCAATGGCTTGTGCCTTTGCAAAAAAGAATGACGTCGCGATAATTTATAAAAGCTCCGATGAAAAAGCCCGTTTGCTTCAAAAAGAACTCGGCTGCAAAGCATATAAGACCGATGTGTCTTCCGCTCAGGAAGCGTCGGTTGCAGTAGAACGCATAGCGGCTGATTTCGGAAAAATCGATGTGCTTATAAACAACGCAGGCATATCCCAGATAAAGCTACTCAGCGACGTTACCGAGCTTGACTGGTACAATATGATTGATGTTCACCTTACGGGCGCATTCAATTTGACAAAGGCGGTACTGCCTTTTATGATAAGCCGCAAGCAAGGTAGTATCATCAACATTTCATCCGTATGGGGAGTATACGGAGCGTCATGCGAAGTGCCTTATTCAACGGTCAAGGCAGGACTTATCGGCTTCACAAAGTCGCTGTCAAAGGAAGTCGCACCGAGCGGCATAACGGTAAACTGCATTGCACCGGGAGTAATCGACAGTCCGATGAATAACGCTCATCTGTCGCCCGATGAGATGAACGAACTAATAGAGGAAACTCCTCTCGGCAGGCTCGGAACACCCGATGATGTAGCCTCCGCCGCAGTGTATCTTGCGTCGGCAGGATTTGTCACGGGACAGGTTCTCGGAGTTGACGGCGGATTTTATTGATAGCTTAACTTAATACATTTGCAGGCTGTACCTTTTCGGTACAGCTTTTTCTTTTTCCCTGACAAACTGTAATATTATGTCCCGTGTCCTCATATATTGTGTTAAAACCCGTACAAGAGGGAAACAGCTAAAGGAGGATTATATGGACTTTTCTGTAAAGAAAGAGCCTGTATTTGTCACGGAAGTGATATATGACGGACAGGCGGAGCAGGGCGTTGAGTTTGATTACGTCCTGCCGGATTATTATCCCGATATCTTCAAGATTTTAAGGTGCACATTGCGTCCCGGGATAGTATCTTACAATATTTCGGGTGATAAGCTGATATGTGACGGTGTTATCTGCATTACGGTGCTTTATCTCAGCGAGGGCGGCGGAATGGAGTGCATCGAGCATCGTTACAGCTACTCAAAGACTGTTGATTTGCCTAAATCCGCTGACAACGGCTCGGTAACAATCGAACCAAAGGTAGATTATGCTACCTGTCGGGCTGTTTCGGGCAGACGCATCGATGTAAGGGGCGCAGTGAGCTTCAAGATAAAAGTAAGCGCTGTAACGCCGTTTGAGATCATAACCGACATTGACGGCTGTAACATACAGACTAAAAAGAACAAGGTCTGCTGTACAAGAAAGCTCACGGCAGGAAAGCAGTTTGTTGTTCGTGAGGACATCGGAGTTTCCGGCATAGACGGCACGGTAAAGGCGGCTGTCTCTTATACACATCTGACGCTGCCGACGATAAGGC
>UQBC01000002.1 GCA_900539195.1 uncultured Oscillospiraceae bacterium | reverse complement strand
TTGAATCCGCCTACACCGTAAGGATTGGTATTTACCTTGACCTCATTGCTCCACGAACCGTACTGCTTAGTACTGCCGTAAGTTTTGTAGGCTCTTATCCTGAATCTGTAGCCTGCTGTGCCTGCCGCCAAGCCCTTTACGGTATAGCTTGTGTCGGTGGCCTTAGTGCCTGTGTATATAGTTACCCAGCCGCCGTTTTTATACTGCTGTAATTGATATCCGCTTGCGGTTGTACCCTTGTTCCACCGGAATGTTACATTTGTGCTTGACAGCGATTTTACTTTGAATCCGCCTACACCGTAAGGATTGGTATTTACCTTGACCTCATTGCTCCACGAACCGTACTGCTTAGTACTGCCGTAAGTTTTGTAGGCCCTTATCCTGAATCTGTAGCCTGCTGTGCCTGCCTTTAAGTTCCTCACTGTGTAAGTCGTAGCACTGTTTTGGGCTATATTCGCAAGCGTTGTCCACTTATTGCCATACCACCGCTGTAACTCGTAGCCTGTAGCCGATGTGTTCTTATTCCACTGAAGCGTTACACTTGTAGAGGTCTTTGATTTAACCTTAAAACCGCTCATACCGGAGGGATCAGTGTTTGCGCTTAGTGTTGCTGAATATGCGCTGTAAACAGCAGTTATGTCATACATCTTGTATGCCTTGACACGGAACTTGTAAGCAGTTGAAGCTTCAAGTCCTGTTTTTCTGAATGTTGTGGTGCTGTTATTCGCTATCTTAGCAATGCGTACCCATTTGCCGCCCTGATACATTTCCACAATGTAACCATCGGCGGAGGCGTTTTTAGTCCAGTTGATTCTCAGTGCGTCAGCCGCTTTTTTGCCAATATTAACGCCGGTCACCTTAGCAAGTGCGGGTAACTTGTCAAGAAGCACATAACTAAATTTTCCGCTTTTAGCATAGGCTTCCGCCTGTGTGTCACTGTAACAGTAAATTTTTAAGGCGGTTGTCTTTTTATTGCCGTTATCATCATAACAATATCCTAAAGCCTTATCAGCGATAGTTTTAACACGGGCGGGTATCGTAATTTTAGTAAGGCTTTTGCAATTGCTGAAAGCACCAAAACCTATACTTGTCACACTGTCGGGTATCTTCACACCGGTAAGACTTGCACAATCGATAAAAGTTGCCATTTCAATTGCTGTGATACTGTCAGGTATTGTGATACTTTTAAGGCTTTTGCAATTACTGAAAGCATGGTGCTCAATATTTGTAACGCTGTCGGGTATCGTTATACCTTTAAGATATATGCAATCACGGAATGCGGCAACGCCAACAACCTTAACACTGACCGGTATACTGTAACTCTTATTCTTCTTGTTTGCGGGATAACATACTATTTTCGTTTTATCCTTGCTGAAAAGGATCCCGTTTACATCGGCGTAATTTTTATTACTTGCCGCAACATTTATTGCTTCAAGACTTGTACAGCCGAAGAAAGAATATGTTTCTATATCCTGCACGCTTTTCGGTATCGTTATGCTATTAAGGCTTATGCACTTATTAAAAGCACGATCCCGGATAACGGTAACACCGTCCGGTATGCTATAGCCTACATTTTTAATTCCTGCCGGGTAACAGATTATTTCTGATTTATTCTTATCAAAAAGAACTCCGTTTGCAGAAGAATAATATTTATTTCCTGCTGTAACATCTATTTTAGTCAGATTTGCACAGTTAATGAATGCACTATCCCCTATTTTCGTTACATTATCCGGTATCTTTACGCTGACAAGACCGGCACATTCAGAAAAAGCGGCATAGCCTATTTCTTTCACGCCATCCGGTATTGTTATACTTTTAAGCGAAGTACAGTTATAAAAAGCACTGCGACCTATATAAACCACACTGTCCGGCATCGCTATGCTTGTAATCTTTGTACAATTTTTAAAAGCCAGATTGCCTATTCTTGTTACGCTCTTTTTGTTGATTTTCTCCGGAACATCAACTTTTTGCTCACTGCCTTTATAACCGGTGATCTCCACCGTACCGTCGTCAAGCACGCCGTACTCAAAATTTCCGTAAGCTTCCGCTCCCGCCGCAACAGCGCACACCATCGCCATAACTGCGAAAGCCGCTATTGCCAACAGCCACTTTTTGACTTTCATATAAATTTCTCCTTATAAGTGAAAATTCAACGCAAAAAGGCACAGCCGCTGTGAGCTGTGCCTTGATATCAATATGTATACCGCCGCTGGTATCAATATTTCTCCCACGGATAACAGCTGTATCTTTATACTTTACATTATTTTCATTATATCATCGATACCGGTTATTGTCAACTATATTGCTACTATTCAACCTGTATATAATATTCTTCCGTCCAGTTCCGTATATATTACGACAATTTTACTAATACATTATAGCCATACACAAAAACGCCCCGCAAAAGCGGGGCGTCATTATCGTTATTAAGCTGTCATCAAGAATAGTCCACAACGTCAAGCCATGTGAAGAGGAGATCCTTCTCTTCCTTGCTTGTAACACCCTTTGCGAGCGTTGATGCCGCCATGATGGGTAACCATTCCTGGACATATGTCTTTGCTGTATTTGTCTTCTTGCAGAAGAGGTTGAGATACTTCTCGGCTGTTTCTGTCGATGTCAGAGCAAGCTTTAAGTATGTCTTGGCTACATCTGCACTGGCATTACCTGCCGAAGCGCCTATCCAGTCAACTATATAAACCTTGTTGTCGTCTGTTATAACTATGTTCTCGGGACCGAAGTTACCGTGGCACAGCTTAACGTGCTTGGGTGTGCTGTCAAGTCTTGTCAGAAGATCGTATCTCTTGATATGATCGATAACGTCAAGGCCCTCGATTTCTTCTCTTAGTTTATCCTTCAGCTTTGAAATACCTGTAACCTTCTTAGCGTGAATGCTGAGCTGAAGCTCTACCATGTCATCAAGATAGCCGTCACAGTTCTCAGGCTCTTCCTCCATGATCTGTGCAAGAGTCTTGCCCTTTATAAGCTCTGTAGCTATTGCCCACTTGCCGTCGATAAGCTCAACTTCCTTTATCTTAGGAACGTTAAGTCCTGTTTCTTCAACCTTTGAATCCATGAAAGCCTCATAGAAAACTACTGTTTTGGGTGCATCGGGTTTGAATACCTTTACTGCAAGGTCGCCGCTCTCATATACGTCAACGGTTTTACCTTCGGAGATTTTTTTACCTAATTTTATTTCATTCATACTTAAGTCCTTTCCGGGAGCGCTGTGCTTTACGCTGCGGCGTTTCCTTTTAATGTGACTTGATTATAACACTTTTTCGCCGGTTTGTCTATAGTTTGATTGGAATTTTAACAAAAATGCAACAAAATATTTTTCGCAGTTGTGCAATTTGACGAAAAATGTAGTGGAGTAATTTACAGTAATTTTTCACCATTATGATATCACGTTTGGCTTTAATATGCTGTCTGTGATTACATCAGCTCGTTGCTGTCAAGGATAACAGTAAAAGGGCCGTCGTTGAGAAGCTCAACCTTCATATCAGCACCGAACCTGCCTGTCTGTACATCAACTATGCTTTCGCACTTCCGGCATTGCTCGACGATATACTCGTACAGCTCGTTTGCCATATCGGGTGAGCCGGCGCTTGTAAAGGAGGGACGGTAGCCCTTGCGGCAATCGGCATATAACGTGAACTGTGAGATAAGAAGCAGGCTTCCGCCGACATCGGCAGGTGCAAGGTTTGTCTTTCCGTTCTCATCGTCAAAGATGCGAAGCCCTGTCATCTTGCGTATCAGCTTGTCTGCGATTTCCTTTGTATCGGTCTGCGAGATGCCTATAAGCACCATAAAACCCTTGCCGATTTTTCCAATCACCTTGCCGTCAACGGTGACGCTTGCGTGGCTCACACGCTGTATTACAAATTTCATATGAAAATCCTTTCAAAAGCGCATAAATAATGCCGCCGGGAGTACGGCGGCATTATAAACCGATCGCTGTATTTTGGTATAGACCGCTGTTTGCTTAATAAGCTCCGATATATCTCTTGAGATCGTCGGGGTTCTGGCAACGGCTTCTTGCAACTTCTTCCGTAATTTTGCCTGTGCGGACAAGTCTTGCAAGATCCTGGTCGAGCGAGAACATACCAAGAGCCTTAGAGGTCTGGATGGAGTTCGGAATCTGGAATATCTTACCTTCACGGATAAGCGAGCTGATAGCGTCTGTACAGCTCATAAGCTCAAGAGCGGCGATACGACCCTTGCCGTCAGCCGTAGGAACGAGCGTCTGTGAAATAACGGCTACGAGGGAGTTTGCAAGCTGCGCTCTGATCTGACCCTGTGAGTGAGGCGGATAAACGTCTATGATACGGTCGATGGTTTCGGCGGCACCTGTCGTATGCAGTGTTGAAAGCACAAGGTGACCTGTTTCTGCGGCGGTTACTGCGGCATTGATAGTTTCAAAGTCACGCATTTCTCCGACGAGTATAACATCGGGGTCCTCACGGAGTGCGGCACGCAGTGAGCCTGCAAAGCTGTCTACATCGGCGCCGATCTCACGCTGGTTTACCATTGACTGCTTATGTGTGTGAAGATACTCGATAGGGTCTTCTACCGTAATGATATGGCAGTTCTTGTTGCGGTTGATATGGTCTATCATAGCCGCAAGCGTTGTTGACTTACCTGAACCTGTAGGGCCTGTTACCAGCACAAGACCTCTCGGGCGGAGTGCAAACTCGCCCATAAGTCCCGGCAGCATAAGATCCTGCAGTGTAGGGATATCGTTACGCAGAAGTCGCATTGCTATTGCGTGATAGCCCCTCTGTCTGTACACGTTTACTCTGTGTCTGTGTCCCGATGCGGATACATATGAGAAGTCTGTGTCAAGACCTTTCTGGATCGAAGCTTTGTGCTTCATTGAGGTTATCTGATTTATGATATTGACTATGATAGGCTCTGTACAGTCGGGGTAACCGCTGAGTTTTTTGATACTGCCGTGCAGACGTACAACGGGAGGAAGTCCCGCAGTAAAATGTAGGTCCGAACAGCCGAGCCTTCTTGCTTCGTCAAGTATTTTGTTAATATCCACCTTTGTATTCTCCTTTTAAAAAGATATATTGCAAACACCGATTCCGCATTAAACGGAGTAGGTGGCTTTTACCAGCTCATCAAGCGTTGTTGTACCTGCAAGCACCATATCGGTAACGTTGCTACGCAGAAGTTTTGTGCCGTTCTTTTCAGCCTGTGCGCCTATCTGCTCAGCTGTAGCGCCGCTTGAGATAAGCTCCTTGATATCGTTCGAGCTTACGATTATCTCATGGATAGCGGTTCTGCCCTTATAACCTGTATTGTGGCATGAGCGGCAGCCGCCGTAATGCGCCTTGCATACTTCAACAGGCTCTGTCTTGCCGACAAGTCTTAAGTCTGCGGGATCGGTAAGAGTAACCTTTTCCTTGCACTCAGGGCAAAGCAGTTTTACAAGTCGCTGGGCGATAACTCCGACAAGAGATGACGCAACCATGTAAGGCGCAACACCCATATCGACAAGACGGAGGATTGTACTTGCGGCATCGTTTGTATGAAGTGTCGAAAGAACCAAGTGACCTGTGATAGCGGCACGGATAGCGATATCTGCTGTTTCACCGTCACGGATCTCACCGACCATTACGATATCCGGGTCCTGACGAAGGATAGAACGCAAAGCCGCCGCAAAGGTAAGTCCTGCCTTTGCATTTATCTGTACCTGATTTACGCCGTCTATCTTCTTTTCGCAGGGGTCCTCAACGGTAACTATGTTAACATTGGGCTTTGAAAGCTCGCCGAGAGTTGCGTAAAGGGTCGTTGATTTACCGGAACCTGTAGGTCCCGTAACCAGCATAACTCCGTGCGGGCAACGTATAATCTGCTTGAACATTTCATAGTTGTACAGCGTCATACCGAGGTCGGTTATCTTTCTTGTCTTTTCATCTGCCGTTGAAAGCAGACGGATAACGCACTTCTCACCGTAAACGGTAGGTATGGTAGATACACGGACATCGAGGTTTACGCCGTCGATGGTCATACCGAAACGGCCGTCAAGAGGTATTCTCTTTTCGGCGATGTTCATACCGCCGAGTATCTTTATACGGGTTATAAGCGAGTTATGTGCGGCAGGCTTTACCTTCATCTGCTCGATAAGCTCGCCGTCTACTCTGAGTCTTATTCTTGTTCTGTCCTTGAAAGGCTCTATATGGATATCCGATGCGTTCATTCTGAATGAGGTTTCTACTATCGTATTAACCAGCTTAACGATAGGCGCATTATCAATACGTTCGCCAGATTCGGGGTCGTCCTGGATAACGGAGTCGGAATTTCCTGTATACTCCTTGTTGAGGTTATCCATAACGTTGCTTACGGTCTGCTGTGAATAAGCCTTGTTTATCGTTTCGTTGATAGCTGTACGGGTAGCTATCATTGCGTGTATCTCCATACCGGAGATAACCTTGAGTTCCTCAAATATGTAGAAGTTGATAGGATCATCTGTTGCGACTGTAAGGCGTGAGTCGTTCATCTGGAATGCAACGCAGCAGTTCTTCTTTGCTATAGCCTCGGGTATCTTCTTTACCGCCTCGATATCGATCTTTGTTGTTGTCAGATCGATGAACGGTACTTTAAGACGGATAGACAATGCCTGCGCAAGCTGTGTTTCCGAAACATAGCCCAGTTCGAGCAATACGTCACCGAGCTTTTTACCGGGTTCACCACGCTGTTTTTCAAGGGCTTCTTCAAGCTGATCCTCTTTCAGAAATCCGTTCTCAACAAGAATCTGTCCTATCGGTATGTTCTTCATTAAACTGTTCCCCCTGTGATTAGTGGTATACTTGCCGCCTGTACTTGAAAAAGGCGGCGATATGTGGTAAAATATCCATACGCTGTTTTACAGCGTTCAGATTGAAACAAAAGCTAATTTTATATTGCAGAGCGGATTTAATATCCCTATCCCCTTTAGGACACTTTGGTGGCTTTGCATCGTGCAAAGCTTTGTGTGTCCTTATTTCGGCATCCTTGCCTAACTGCCCCTTTCCCCCGGAAAGGGGGAGAATACGGGGGCTGTCGCCCCTGCGACCCCACTTGGGGCGTTGCCCCAAACCCCATTTGTTAAAATCTGTACCGTTGTTACAGCGTTCCAAAAAGGAAAGGATGGTTATATATATGACAGGTATACTATGGTATGATACCGTAATTTGCGTGCTTGTGTTTATCTTCGGCTCGGTCATTGGCAGTTTTCTGAATGTGGTAATCTACCGCACTCCCCTGCACATGTCGATCGTAAACGGCCCTTCTCACTGCTTTTCTTGCGGTGAACGTATAAAGCCGTATGACCTTGTGCCGATATTCAGCTGGATATTCTTAGGCGGCAAGTGCCGCAAGTGTAAGGCTCCTATCTCGGCACGTTACACTGTTGTCGAGGCTCTGACGGGAATAATGTTCCTGCTCGCCTACATAAGATTTTCGGCAAGTCTGCCGATGGTGGTCGCAATCGTATTCTTCTCACTGCTGATAGTCCTCAGCTGTATCGACATTGATCATATGGAAATTCCGTACTGGTGTACGATTTCGATTGCCGTACTCGGTATCGCCACGTTCTTCACCGAGCCTAATATGCCGTGGTGGGAGCATTTTGCAGGTGCGGCCGTTATCGCAGTTCCGTTTGCTATACTCGCTTTATTCGGCGGTATGGGCGGCGGCGATGTTCAACTTATGGCGGCATCGGGTTTTGTGCTTGGCTGGAAGATAGTTCCCTCAGCCGTTATAGGTGTTGTGGTGGGCGCTGTCTACGGGCTTATTGTGCTTTGCGTATCGTCACGGTTCACAAAGGAACGTTCCGCAAAAATCAGCGAAAAGCTGTCAGCATGGTGCGAAGGTAAGGCTGTCGATAACTCGAAAGATGTTATCATAGGTGAATTTGAACACGGCAAGTGCAAAATTGACCCTGAGCTTTTTGAAGAAAAAGCGTGGAATCTTTCGGGCGATGAGCTTAAAGCCGCAACACAGTCACTCGGCAATGAGCTGAATGAAGTAATGGGCGAGCTTCCCGACAGCAAGGAATATGTATTCCGTGCGAACGTGGAAAACGGCAAGATAACAAAGATAAAGCTGCGCCGCCGCATTGCCTTCGGTCCTGCACTGAGCGTAGGACTTGCAGTCGGTATGCTTTGCGGCGAAACCATTATCAAGGCTTATCTTTCGATGCTCTGATAATAAGCGTTTTGGCTTTTATCCTTTGCTATAAATCTTAGAATTGGTTTCTTTAATTAAGCGTTTATATTTCCCCCGCCGATATGGCGGGGGATTTTTTTATTAACCATACACCTTTATTCTGTAAAGAATAACTATATTGAGATTATCCGAATAGTCGTAATTCTCTAGTTCTGCCTCACTTGACGGCGTTATTTTAAGAAGCGACATATTGAGTAATTTGAACGTCTGCACACGTTCGCTTACCTTTATCTCGCCGTCCTGGTCGTATGTGTTTACGCCCATACGACACCATGTTCCTCTGTTGGATGACGTTGTTGCGAAAGTGAACTTGTAGCGTGAATCATTGTAGAACTCATCTTCAAAAACCGCATATTCCGAACTGCTGAGCGCATCGTTCATTTTTGTAAGATAATTGTTAGCGTTTGTTATTTTTCCGAAATCGTACAGTTTATAGCCTTTTGATGTCGCACGGAGCATAATGCAGTACATTGTTTCGCTCGTGTCCATATCTCCCATCATCAGGTTTATACGATTTGTAACGCCGTTGCTGTCGTCGGAATTCTTCTTCAGATTATCTGTTGTGTATCCGGCAATGTTATAGGTCGTTGCAGTTTTCAGCTTATCGCTCAGATAGTTGGTAATAGTATCGGTTACATTGTCAGTGACCATATCATTACCTAAAGAACTGATAACACTTTTTACCGGATTGAACATTGCCATTGCCGCACCTACAAGTATAACCATAATGCTCATTGCGACAATCATCTCAATAAGAGTGAATGCTTTTTTCTTAAGCAATCTTTTAATCTTCATCACGGATTATCCTCCTTTATCGGAGTACCTGTGGGGTGATTATAGATGCCCGGTGTTGCCTTGTCATCGAAAGTCTTGCTCTTGTCTTCAAGCTCGCTGTCAGGGTCAATGAAATATTTAGCAAAGCTCTTGTATTCTTTTTCAAATTCTTCCGCTCCGAGCGTGAACACAATATGCATTGTATATGATGTATCCTTATTGTCTTTGTTTTTTGCGGAAAATCTTACATTTGTTCCCGAAACCATGCTGTAAATCATTTTATCATCGGGAGTTACGACTATGTTTTTTGCCGATGACGGAAGAGCTATTTTGATAGACTTACTTTCTGAACCGTTCAGTACACTTTTTTCGGTAGATATTTTGAAATCAAACTGTATCTGATAAGTATCTCCTGTAAGAACCGCACTCTTTTCTTCGGCGTATATACTGTCAGCATCCTTGGTTCCGTATATGTGGATATCATCGGTAACCATACCGCCGTTGTTTTTATCCTTGTCTTTGTTTCCGCCGTTGTTGTTTATTGTGGCGTCTATTTTATTGATCTGCAGTCTGCCGTCGGCGCCATCAGATGAACCGTTTTCGATCTTCATATCATTTATCGTGATATTATTAGTGCCGCCGGTACCGCTTACAAATTTCATAACAAGGTTTGTCGTTTCCCTTTCGACAAGAGCATTTTCCTGCACAAGATCGCTTATCTGCGTGTCCATGTCCTTGTCAATGCTGTCATTGCTTCTATACTGCGCTATAGCGATAGCAAGTATCTGCATAACGATAGATGCCATAAGAGCGAATATCAGCATTGAGATAAGACATTCTGTAAGCGTAAAACCCTTTTTGCGTTTCAGTCGTTTCAGCAACTTCATACTATCCGCTCCTTTCATCAGTTATAACCGTACTTTCTCCATGACCTTGAGCTTGACGAACCGAGTGTACCGATCTCACCGCCGGAGTTGGAAATGAGCTTTTCCATATAGTCAAAGCGTGCGTCTTCTTTTTCGTCATCTTTCAGTGTGCTGTCGACAAATCTGTCGTAGTAGTCATAGGGGATAGTAGCCATATATACTCTTGATGTCTGTGGCATTTCATAGTCGGATACGATAAGACCACCGAGCATCGCAAAATGTCCTTCTGGTGACTTACCTGCACCGAACGTCATATAGGGCGCATATACGAAACCGCAGAATGTATTATATGGCATATCAAAGTTTACATCACTGTTCTTGTTTATCGCAACCATAAACAGATTGTTATGAAGTCCTCCGGAATCCTTGTACTTATTGACAACATCCTGTTTAAATACTGTATGTAGCTTTGCATTAGCATCTGTTGTGCGCATTATTTTCTCTATTGCAGACTGACTGAAGGTATGGGTATTCGTAACCTTTCCGTCAGCCGATATTGAATTCGGCAGAATCTCTTTGAGCAGGTTGTAGTGTCCCATGAAAAGACGTTGTTGAGCAAAATATGTAACGCCATCACCTACAATGAATATTACACTGCCTTTACCCTTTGTCAGAACACTGAACCAACCGTCAAACATACCGTCGGGCTGATTGTTCCATCTGAAGCAGTTGAACTTGCTCTTGTCGGTATCCTTGTTTGAGAATTTATAGCTGTTCTCGCCCGTTTTTTCCATCAGACAGTTTGCGGGAAGATATACATACATATCAATGTCCTTGCCGTTAGGCATAGTGGTATCGAATACTATGTTGTATCCGTTCCATGGTTCTGCCGTAATGCGCATATCGCCCATTATAACATACTGACCGAATTTCTGAGCTGACACTACTAACTGATTCTTTGTACTGCCTGTGCCTTTAAATCTTTCATCCTTTACCTGAGGTTCAGTTGCATTGTTGAACTCGTAGTTTATCGGATCTACAGTATATGTACCGTCATCATTGATAAACTTCTTCAGCATATTCCAGTTGGTGTACTCGGGATTGCCGACCTTTTCATTTATCTTATCCTTTACGTTCTGGAGCGATTCGCAGATAAGACTGTCAGATGGCCATATATAATTGTAAGCCGCTGTACCGCCTGCAAGTGAACGTGCCTTATCCATGTTTGCACGCAGTGCATTATATGCGCTGTCGTTCTCGCCGTTCTTTGCTTCAAAACGTATGGAAGCATCGGAATAATTCTTTATTCTGCTGTCGTCAATGCCGTGTGACTTTATCCATGTCTTCTGTGCGCCGAAATAGCTTGAGCCTGAACAGAGGTAGACATTACCGCCGATCGTTATTCCGCCGGGGAACTTATCACCCGTGTTTACTTCTTTGTCAATGTAAACATCACCGTTTACATAAACCTTGCCCGCAAACGTTTCATTTCCGAAAAATGCGGCATCGCCGTTTACATAAATCTCGCAGTTGCTGTCATCGCTGGGTCGTCCGCTTATTAAGTCGCCGACAACATAAACATCGGTATCATTCTTATAGTTGAACGATGTACCCTGTATGAGATTGCCTCCGACTCTTATACGACCACCGTTCAGGTTCATTGCGCCCTGACCGCCGTTATACGTCATAATAAGATTGTTGCCGACTGTTATATCAAACGTCTTGTCACCGTCTGCGTTGATAGGCGCATTGTTAAGAGCAAGCGTACCTGCGCTTATAACCTCAGCCTTGATATTAATTCCGGAGTTTCCTGACTGTAATGAACCTATCTGGCTGTACTCATTATCAAGATACATTGTGGAAGTTACCGTCATACCGGACATTACAACGTCATTAGGCGCATATCCCGTTGACGTGAAGAATCTGTCAAATGAGTACGGTTTTGAAACAAGCGTGAACTCACCGACCGATGTAACAGCAGAAGATTCACCGTTAACTATTACTTCGGTTTCGATTTTTACCGTCTGCTTTTCGTCGCTGCTGTCGCCTGAAATCTTTGTTACCGTTACCTTATAGTCGCCAAGACCCTCGGCAAGTTTTGCAAAGCTGTCTGTACCTGTTCCCTGTGTAGTAAGAGAACTTCCGGGTGCAAGAGCCAGAATAGCGTCGACAAATGCGTCTTCCGTTTTTGTGTTAAGATACTCGGTCACAATATCATTAAGCGATATTGCACTCTGATAGGACTGCTCGTCGCCATATCTTATCTCGACCTGTTTTCTTGCAGAAACAGCCGAATAATATACTGCCGATGCCAGCACTATCATAACCGACATTATTGCGATAATGAAGAATAAAACGCTTCCTCTGCCGCTTTTCAGCCGCAGCAACGCCCTTTTCATCATTAACGCTTTTCTGTTATGTTTATTCATAGCGTTTCATCCTTTCATTCCTTACTGAGCAAAATTAAGGTTAATTATTCTGCTTTTACCGCAAAGGGATCCGCAACAGGCTGAATGCATAAGAAGCTTACCGAAAGATCCATTTCAAAGTCTTTTGTTGCAGCTGCCGATTCGTCCGTGCTTGCGGTCTTCTCTTCCATCTGATACTCTACCGATGATAAATAGGTTGCCTTTGAGAGCGGTTTTCCGTCCGCGCCTTTGATTTTATCGTTGTAAATTCCGTCATAGAGAAGATTAACAAAATCGTGCAGATTCTGGAGCTTGTCGGAGTGTGCTGTAAATGAAACCGTGATTGAACCTACCGTAACAGGATCGGATGCAGCAAGAAGTGTTGCCGTTACCTGCTTTGCATACATTACAAGCTCTCTTGTGCTCATTGACGATATATCTGTAGTTACGTCCGGCTGTTCCACAACAGTATTTGCAAAGTCCTTGAGAGGATATGTAACCTCTGTCGGCGTGAATACCGATACTGAGAGTGACTGCGTCGTAAAAGGCGATACATTAAGTCCGTCGACGGTTATATTCTTGCCCTTGGCAATAAACTGACGCATAATCTCATCGGCTTCATATTCCGTAAGATCGCTGTAGAATGTTTCGGCAAGATTTTTACCTTCTTCATATGCCTGGCTGATCTCGGTGTCGATGGTGCTCTCGTGTTCGAGCTGAGAAAGTACATTCGAGTACTCCTGCTTTGCCGTTGCGAGCTGTTTGTTGTTTGCGCCGATCTTGTTGAAATTAGGCAGCACGAAAACAAATACTCCTACACCGATAATTGCTGCAACTAAAAATACTACTATTAGGATACGTTCCTGCTTACTGATCTTCATATTCTTTGTTTCCTTTCCCGTTATTCGGCTGTTGATGAAGTATCGGATGTGTCTGATGTGTCCGAACCGGATGAAGTATCAGAATCATCGCCTGCATTATATGCATTTTCAATTGCGCTGTTCGCAGTATCCTTATTCATCTCAAAATCATTACCTGCCTTAAGAAGCATGGTCAGATTGAAAGTGATACTTTCTTTGTTATCATTCTCTGCAGATGCCTTTTCAACTTGATAACCGGTATAGGTTATATTTTCAAAATAGCCCTGAGCGATAAGCGCCCGCACATACTGCGAAGGCTGTGACTGATCGGTACAGCTGAATGACGCTGTTACCGTGTATCCGTTGATGCCGACTGTATTGGTCAGCTTCATACCGTTGAGTTTCTTGCGTATATCATCGCTTGTAACATTTTCAATTCCGTCCTGTTTTGCCGTGAACGGTTCTCTGAGCATCTTATATACATCAGTCGTGCCCTTAGGCATATAATTGTACATCATTTCCGCATTGGCAATGGAATTCTTATAGCTCTGGAAGTTTGCAAGCACGCCTTCCTTCTGCTGTAGTGTTGTAAGTCTTGCCTGAAGTTCTGTATCGTTTGTCTGAGCCTGAACCTTTGTTATCTCGTTCTTGATGTTATTGTTGATAACGTCTACTACTACATTGGCACCGATTACCGCAAGCACGCTGATAGCGGCGGCGGCTCCCAGACCGATGAAGAATGTATTCAGTCCCTTGCTTTCTCTTGCGGCTGTGGTGGCAAGAAGGTTGATATGCTCAAGCTCCTTGTTTACCTTGTAGAGTGCGCCGATAGCGTTTGCATATACGGTAAACTCAAAGTCTGCTCTTGACGCAATGGTTGTCGGAGCGCTCAGGATATGACACGGTACATTGAAGCCCGATACGGTGTTCGTGAGCGCTATGAAGTCGCCTATCTCGCCGTAGAACATCATTTCCTTGATGGGCTTCATATCCTTCCTTGACTGGAAGAACTGGAACATTCTGAACAGGTTGTCATATATAGCCTGGTTTACATAGTCCTCGGCATTATTATAATCTGCGGGATCTATCTTGAAGTATCTTGAGAACGAAAGAACGTTGTCTTCATAAAGGTTGATATTAAGGAATTCCTTATCTATCTGAACCAGTAAGAGCGGCATATAGCCCGACATCTTGGGAGTGTTCTGGATAAGACGCGAAATTGCATTGTTTGAAATATTAACAGCCTTAAGCGAAAGACCCATATGTGTGAACAGTTTTACATAGCCGTCAACAAGACGCTGGGGGCAGGCTGTTGCAAGAACCTTTATAAGGGGATTCTTGTTCTCGTCTACAGTTTCGCCTACAATAGTATATGAAATGTTGTAGTCGCCCGATATACCCATATTGCTTCCTATCATAGCCTCGATAGCAGTTGTATTTGAAAGCTTTTTTGGTTTCGGGAGCATAAGCTCCTTGTAGAGTATTGAGCTTGAGCTGATGGATACGATAGTATCCTTTTCCTTGATAGATCTCGTGTTGATCATATCAATTATTTCTGCCGCAACCAGCGGAACATCTGCTATGTAGCCGTTTGAAACAAGACCTTTCTCGATCTCTCTGAAATCAACCTCGTCGATCTTGATCTTAGCACCCTGTGCCGCACCGCGGACGAGTTTGATTTGTCTGTCGGTAATATCAATAGATAACATATCTCCAAAATTCCTTCCTGCTTATTTAAGTTTAGGTTTTCGATTGTGATTATTATGAATTTCCTATGCCGTCCATACCTGAGTAGAGGATCGGGAATACGCCGGCAAGCAGACATCCTACCATGATACCCATAAGTATAATCATAACAGGTTCCATAAGACCTACCAGTCGTGAAATTGCCGAATCGGCTTCGTCATCATAATAATCAGATGACTTAGCAAGGATGGTATCAAGAGTACCTGATTCCTCACCGACATAAACGATAGAAACGAACATACCGTCGAATACATTTATTCTGCCCATTGCAACGGAAAGCGCCTCGCCTCGTTTTACGTTTTCTACAACGTCTTCAAACTGTTTTATAATATATGTATTGCCAAGCGTGCCTACCGACTTTTCTATACAGTCTACCATCTGAAGGCCTGAAGAGAAAAGGTTTGACATTGTACGGGCGAAACGTGCGGTATAGATCGTACGGAGAAGCTTTCCGACTGTAGGAACCTTCAGCAACATTTCATCCCATTTCAGCTTTGTTGAGGGAGTCTTGATAATCAAACGCAGTGCGATTACTATTGCGATAGCAACTATAATCAGAATATACCACTGATTTATCATAAAGTCACTGATACCGAAAATTGCCTGAGACAGCGGCGGCATCTCTGTGTCACCCGCAAGGTCGCGGAACATAGGCATGATAAGCGTAAACATTGCAACCATTATTACAAGCAGAAGAACAAGCAGTACGATAGGATATATCATAGCGCCTTTTATCTTGTTCTGGGTCTTGCTGTCCTTTGCGTAATGTTCCGATACACGGTTCATAATAACATCAAGATTACCGGAAACTTCACCTGCGCTTACCATACTTACAAACAGCGACGGGAACACGCCCGGCTTTGTTGCGATAGCTTCTGAGAAACTACGGCCTTTCTGCACCTCTTCGTATATATCAAGGAGTACTTGTTTCTGCTTTTTATTTTCCGACTGAGCCTGCAATATCTGAAGTGATTTTACAAGGCTGACACCGGATGTAAGCATTGCTGAAAGCTGACGGCAGAAAAAAGAAAGGTCCTTTGTATTGAACTTATATTTGACATCTGCCGCCTTGTTCTTTGAGGCATCTTTATAAGATGTACAGAACAAGCCTTTTTGTCGGAGCTTATCAATAAGTTCTACGGAATCCTCAGCCATTTCGGTACCTTTGACCTTCTTACCGTTAACGTCGGTAGCAACGTAAGTAAAAGTTGTCACTGGTTATCCCCCATTCGTCTTAACAGAATTAAACAACCCCCATATCAAATGGAAATTATTATATGACAAAATTATACCATAAGTTTCAGCGAATAGCAAGAAAACTTTGATGGCATATCAAACAATTTTAATAGCGAAAATTTATGAAAAATTGCCGAAAAGCAAGCGCTGTTTTCGGCAATTTAAGGCATATTTTCATGTTTTTTAGCGTCAGCCATATACAGACTGCCATTCAGGGCATATCCTGCCAATATAGCTTTATACTATTTAAATATAAATACAGAAAACAGCGGTTACACATCAAGCGCAATGGTTATCATATCTGTAAGCGTCTTTTCACGTTCTTCGGGAGTAATATCCTCTGTGCCTGTCAGCGGATTATTGGTTACGGTGCAGATACAAAGAGCCTTCTTGCCTGCCGCCGCCGCATTCATATAGAGTGCCGCCGCTTCCATTTCTACAGCGAGAACACCCATCTTCGACCATGCGGAAAGGCTATTTGAAGCGTCATAATAAACCTCTCCCGTAAGAACATTTCCGACGTGAGCGGTTATATTTTTCTCGGTTGCCAGTTCATACGCTCTTTTTACCAGTCCGAAATCCGCAATCGGCGCAAACGTCCCGGGAAGTCCGTACTGACGGTCAACGTTCGTATCGTGGCAGGCTCCCTGTGCAATAATTACATCTCTGGGCTGAACCTGCGGCACGAGCGCACCTGCTGTGCCGATTCTGATAATAGTATCCGCATCATAGAAATTGTACAGCTCATAGCTGTATATTCCGATCGACGAAACACCCATTCCGCTGCCCATAACGCTGATTTTTCCGCCTTTGTACAGACCGGTGTAACCGAGCATATTTCTTGTATCGTTTACGCAGACTGCGTCAGTCAGGTAATTTTCTGCAATAAATTTTGCTCTGAGCGGATCTCCCGGCATCAGAATTTTCTCTGCAATTTCTCCTGCCTGTGCTTTTATGTGCGGCGTCGGTACATTTGACATATTATTTTTTCCTTTCTGCATCCTGATTTTCAGCTTGCAAATTAATCTGTTACAAAATTTTATACAATTTCAAGGAATTAATTACATTTTGTTACATATTTCATAAGCTTGAGCTGATTTTGCTTTACTTTTATTTCCAATAAAGTTACAACCGTGTAACCGATTTGACAGAAACGGTCAAATTCAGCTTGGTTTTCACACATATTATACACCATAGCCATAAAAATGTCCAGTTACATTTAAACGATTACACGCTTTTTTGTCAATCTGAACGAAAATTAAGCCAAATAAACAAATTAAGGTAAAAGCCACTTGACCATAACGTAAAATTTATGTATAATTCATTTCAGTCGAGCGACAGATTCGACATTATAGATCGATACAAACTTACTGTAAGGAGATTAAAAAAATGAAGAAGATTTTAGCTTTAGTAGCAGTAGTAGCTATGGTAGCAGCTATGGCAACAGCTTGCGGCAACAACACAACATCATCAAGCGTTGGTAGCTCAACAAACGTTTCTGAGTCTAAGTAATCAGAAATAGCGGAAAAATATCGGGAGCAACGGTCATTTGCCGGCGCTCCCGATTTTTCTATGTCATTTTTTACAGCGTATCATTATATTGCGCACATATCTCCTGTACGCTTCTTCCGCTTTCTCGATTATAACGATCAACCGTAATTATCTGCCCTCCGGTTATTCTGCACGGCTTTTCAAGGCAGGTCATAAACACCCTGATACCGCAACCCGATATAACCTCTGCGCTTCCGTTGCTGAGCGAACCGAAAGGATATGCAAAAGCAACAGGTTTTACCCCTGTCATCTTTTCCAGTTTATCCGACAATGCCGATACATCGTTATACAACGCTCTATGATAATCTGACACGGTTTCCCCGTCCTTTTGAGCACAACCGTTTCTGTCCCCCGTGTTTGAATGCAGGTCATATGTGTGATTGCCTATCTCGACATACCCGCTTTCAGACAACTTTCTGATCTCGCCCCACGTCAGATACGCATAGGAAAGATGTCTGCCCTCTTCGTTGATCTGTGAATATTCGTCCGTATAGCGACCGACAATATTTATAACCGCTTTCATATTATATTTTTCCAGAAGCGGAAGCACATAATAAAGTCCCGTTTCATAACCGTCGTCAAAGGTTATCATCACAGCCTTTTCAGGTAGTTTTCTCTCTCCGTCATTTATCTGCGTAAGTTCTGACGGCAATACAGATACATATCCGTTTGCCGACAAATATTTCAGATCTTCTTCAAGCTCATAAGGAGTTATTATATACTTTCCCGAACGGCTCTCATCTTTAAGCACCTGATGATACATCAGTCCTAAAAATCTGTCGTTTTCTTCATCTTCGGCATATATTGCAGCGCTCAGCACGCCGAGCATTGCCGCTATGCAAACTATTCCTGCGGTTATCGCCGCCGCAACGTATACTCTGCCACTGTTCAAGCAATCATCTCCGTTTGTTCTTTTTGATTAATTATCTGCTTTTTGCGGTCTTCTTATTCGTTAAATTGACATATTTTTAATAAAGCCTGACTTTTTGGCGGTTTTCCGATTGACTATAAAAAGGAGTAGTTGTATAATTTACACAGTTTAATATCTTTAGCTATAAATACGGCAACATACAATTCTTCTATCTGCAACCGATACGACTTTACAGAAAGGATAAACTTATGGGTACGGAAAAGGCACAGAAAAAAATTACGGATGTCAGTGTAATAGTCCCTGTATACAACGTAGAAAAATATGTGGCACGCTGTCTTGAATCACTGGTAAATCAGAAATGCGACTGTAGCTATGAAATAATAATTATCAACGACGGCACAAAAGATAAATCTATGGATATCGTAAACGACTATGCGGCACGCTATGATTTCATACACGTCTACACGCAGGAAAACTCCGGAGTTTCTGTCGCAAGAAACAACGGTATAGCAAAAGCCTGCGGCAAATATGTCATGTTTGTTGACAGCGACGACTATGTATCGCCATCGTATATTTCCGTACTGTATAACACAGCCGAGGCATACGGCTCGGATATTGCACAATGCAACTACCGTAACATATTTGACAGCAACGACGGCGGAATGAACAATTTCATTCTGCATAAAAAAGGCGTTTTTGAAGGCAAAAAGGTGTTCGGCGAGGTGCTTATGGATATCACTGTCCGCAGTTACATCTGGAATAAGATCTACCGCCGCAGTCTGTTTACCGATAACGATATTTACTTCCCGCAGGGAATGTGTTTCGGCGAGGATATTTCTGTAATGCCGCAGTTGTTCTACTATGCCGACAAGGTATCGTTTGCAAACGACACGCTTTATTATTATGCACATCATGAGGGCAGTGTGACCGGTACAATATCAAAGCGCGATACTGTAAGCTACCTGCGCGCATATGCGTCACTGCGTATGTTTATGGAAAGCGAGGATATCTTTGAACAGCACAGGCTTATATACTACCTCCTGCGCAAGAAGATTTCGATAACAATATACGGTATGCTTGTCCGCTGTTGGTGGAGAGATCCTAAGAACACCCATGTACTCAGCACATATAAGCGTACAAGGAAATATCTCAAGGCTTGCTCGTCGAAAAAGCAGAGCATTCGCTATGCAACGACCGAACTTACAACAGACAAATAAAGAAACACCCGCAGTAAAGGAATACTGCGGGTCGTTTTTATAAGTAAACGCTACAAAAAAACGCTGTATTTCGCACAAATTTCACATTTTTCCTGTTGCAATCGGATAAAAACCGTGTTATAATTAGTGTATATGTAAATTGGAGAAGAAAAGATATGAGTATTGCAGTAGCTATTGACGGCCCTGTAGGAGCGGGCAAAAGCTCCATCGCCAAAGAATGCGCAAAGCGTTTAGGCTTTATATACGTTGACACGGGTGCTATGTACCGTTGTATAGGTCTTTTCTGCGACCGCAACGGCGTTGATATGGACGACCCCGTGAGAGTAAGTGCGGCACTTTCGCATATTTCTCTTGATGTAAAGATAAAGGACGGCACACAGCACATATATCTTAACGGCTATGACGTTTCCGACGAGATACGCTTACCCGAAATAAGCATGGCTGCTTCCAAGGTTTCCGCTATCCCGGCTGTAAGAGCATTCCTCCTTCAGCTTCAGCGTGATATGGCAGAAAGCCGTGACGTGATAATGGACGGCAGAGATATAGGAACTGTCGTACTTCCTAACGCAACAGTGAAGATATATCTTACGGCAGACGCCGAGGTGCGTGCAAAGCGCCGTTATGACGAGCTTATCGCAAAGGGTACGGCTGTATCTTACGAGAGCGTGCTTACGGATCTTAAACAGCGTGACCACAACGATATGACAAGAGAAATAGCACCGCTGAAGCAAGCCGATGACGCAGTGCTTGCGGATACGACAGAGCTTGATTTTGAAGGCTCATGCGACCTGCTTGTCAGAATAATCAAAGAAAAGGCAGAAATCAGATAATGTATGAATTTTTCAGGAAGATAGTATGTCTTTCAATGCACATAAAATACAGGATCAAGGTAATCGGCGGTGACAACAGACCGTATAAGAACGGCATAAAGGGCGGTTATATAATAGCCTGCAATCATCAGGATTACGGCGATCCTCCGCTGATAGCGGCAGTGAACAAGGCGCATTTTTCGTTTATGGCGAAGATTGAGCTGTTCGAGAAAAATAAATTCTTCGCCTGGCTTATTACAAAGTGCGGAGCGTTCCCCGTTGTAAGAGGCGCAGGTGACGGCAGTGCCATTGACCACGCTATAGCCGACATTGAGAAGAACAGGGCTTTCGTAATATTTCCCGAAGGCACACGTTCTAAGGACGGCAATATCGGCAGAGCAAAATCCGGCATTGCGGTTATCGCAGGCAAGACAAATGCCCCCGTTCTTCCGATGTGCATAAAGTACGGAAAAAAAGGCTTCCGCAGAAAAGTATGGATCTCAGTAGGCAAGATGATTCCTGCCGAGCATATCGCACTGAACAGCGACGACAGAACAGAGCTAAGACGTGTTTCAAATCTTATTATGGATAACATAAAGATGCTGATGGACGGTATGAGCGAATACGGCGATCCGCTCCCCAAACAGTATAACCCTAAGCCCGAAAAGCAGACGAATGAGGAAAGTAAGTGAGCCGTTACAATATCGAAACGGCAAAGAGCGCAGGCTTCTGTTTCGGAGTTAAGCGTGCTGTCAAAATTGCGGAGAAAGCCGCAGAAGAAAACGGCTGCTGCTATACACTCGGAGAACTGATACACAACGGCAGTGAGATAGCAAGACTTCAGAAGCTGGGAGTATCCCCCATAGATTCACCGGACGATCTGCCGCAGGGCAGGACGCTTATAATCCGCTCTCACGGCGTTGCAAAATCGGTAACAGATTATATAAACGACAAGGGCATAAGCTGTATTGACGCTACCTGTCCGTTTGTCGCAAAGATACACAACATTGTTTCAAAGTCGGAATGCCCCGTTATCATAGCGGGCGACCCCGATCACCCTGAGGTCATCGGGATAGTCGGGCATTGCAGAAATCCGGATGAAGTAACAGTGGTGCGTGACTCGGACGAGCTGGAAAAACTGTCAGAATTACAGAAATTTCCTCGTCAAAATGCACTAATTATGGTTGCTCAGACGACCTTTAATTCGTCAAAATGGCAATCTTGCATTCAAGTTGCAAAAAAACACTATACAAATATCACGATTTTTGATACAATATGTAGTGCGACGGCTGAAAGACAAAAGGAAACCGAGGAGCTTGCACGGCGCTCGGCACTTATGGTCACGGTCGGCGGAAAAAATTCCAGCAACACCGCAAAGCTGGCACAGATAAGTCAAAAACACTGCCCTGTAATATTTACGCAGGACGGCAGTGATATTGATAAAGCCGCAGTGCTTAGCCTGCTCCCTTTGCAGGGCGGTACGGTCGGTATAACGGCAGGAGCTTCGACACCTGCCTATATAATAAAGGAGGTTCATAGAATTATGAGCGAAATTCTCAACAATGAAGAAGGATTCGACTTCATGGCGGAGGTTGACAAGACCTTCAAAAAAGTATATATAGGGAACAGGGTCAAGGCTTTAGTAGTAGCTGTAAACAAGAACGAAGCTGTTGTAGACTTAGGCACAAAGCACTCGGGCTACATTCCTGCAAGCGAGCTTTCGCAGGATCCCAATGCGGCTCCCTCGGATGTTGTCAAGGTTGGCGATGAGATCGAAGCCATCGTTACAGCTGTAAATGACGCAGAAGGTACAGTTACACTTTCCAAGAAGAAGGTTGACAGCGTTCTCGGCGTAGAAAAGCTCGCAGCCGCTATGGAAGCAAATGAAACGCTCGAAGGTGAAGTATCATCGGTAGTTAAGGGCGGCGTTATCATTATCTCCAACGGTACAAGAGTATTCATCCCAGCTTCCCAGACAGGCGTTCCCAAGGACGGCAAGCTCGAAGAGCTTCTCAAGAAGACCGTTCCTTTCAAGGTTATCGAAGTAACAGAGGCAAGAGGCAGAGTTGTTGGTTCTATCCGTCAGGCTAAGAAGGAAGCAAACGATGCCGCTAAGGCTAAGTTCTGGGAGAACATTGAGGTAGGTCAGAAGTTCACAGGTGAAGTTAAGTCTATCGAAAGCTACGGCGTATTCGTAGACCTCGGCGGAGTTGACGGTATGGTTCACTCAAGCGAGCTCACATGGAACAGAATCAAGCACCCCAGAGAGATCGTTAAGATCGGCGACAAGCTCGATGTATATGTAAAGAGCTTCGACCCCGAGAAGAAGAGAGTATCACTCGGCTGCAAGAAGGAAGAGGACAACCCCTGGAACAAGTTTGTTGCTGAATATCACGAAGGTGATGTTGTTGACGTTACTATCGTAAGCATCACACCCTTTGGCGCATTCGCACAGATTATCCCCGGCGTTGACGGTCTTATCCACATCAGCCAGATCTCTACAGAGCGTATCAACAATGTAGCTCAGGTTCTTTCTATCGGTGATGAAGTCAAGGTAAAGATAATCGAAATCAACGAAGAGCAGAACAGAGTAAGCCTTTCTATCCGCGCACTCAAGGAAGAAATGCCTGAGGACGAGGACGAGGAAGCTGAGGACGCTGAATAATCGTTAATAAAACGAATATTAAAGAGCCACCGGTGACGGTGGCTCTTTCGTCATAAATCCACACACCGCTAAAAACGCCTTTGCAGAGCCTGAAAACGGCTTTGCAAAGGCGTTTTTGTTTACTACGTCAATCGCCCATCAACGTATCTTTGTACGCTTATCGAGGAGATTTTCTTGTCTGCGTGTGTTTTTCAACGTATGCAGCACATATGGCTTTTCAGAATTCAACCCTCTGCCCGAACTTAAGCAATATCCTTGAATACAACTCCTTATTTATCTCATAATAATCGGTAGCCGTTGTCTTTCTGTCGTTTTCGTAAAGCTCAAAACGCATGATTATCTCGCTGTAATCCTCCGTGTAATAAAAAACGCACAGCCAGTAGCGGCTTTTCTCCGCATAATAATTCACAGGTTCAAGCGTCAGCACCGAGTTTATATCACCGTTTAAAAGCATATTCAACTCATCGGGCTTTATATAGCAGAACTGCACCTTCTTTGTCATTGGCATAGTTTTCGCTTTTCTTTTAAGCGGGGTATCGGCTGATTCTGTCTTATCCGTTTTCTTTTTAAAGAAGAACATAAATCTTCCTCCTGTGCATATTTTCCTGATAATGCTATTCTATCACACATCGTACACTTTGTCCATATAACCTGAACATTTTTTCACTTGTGATAAAAATGCCGTTAAAGCAATTATCTGTCAAACTTCAAAGCTGTATCACAACTTTTTCACATACGAACTGTATACTTTAGCCATAGTCAAAAAGCAATAAAGCCTACGGGCGTGAAAGGATGATAGATATGACAGACGGATTTGAACGCAAAGATATGAATACAAACGACAGTGAACAGGTTCAGAACTTCTCTACTGCCGACAATGCACAGCAGGCAACAGGCGCTTTTGCAAATACAGAAGCGCAAGCAAGCAATACATCCGGTACCGCAAATAATACAAACAGCGGTTATAAAGATACCTCCTACAGCAGTAGCTACAATGCACAGCAGAATGCCTACAACTCATATTACAGATATGCGGGCAATATGAATAACGCTCAGCAAGGTATGAACGGTATGAACAACGGTCAGAATAACGTCCACGTTGTCCCGGACGGCGGTAAGGCACCAAAGAAAAAAGGCAGCAGTAAGGGCGCTCTGGTCGCAGGTATCGTTGCTATAGCTCTTGTAGTCGGCGGCGGTGCAGGATTTGCCGGCACGGTACTCGGCAACAGTATAAATGCCACCATTCCCTTTGCAAGCTCGTCTGACGGTACATCTCAGGGCGAGTCGGCTGACAGCGGCTCAGAAAGCTCCGTTGCCGCACCGTCAACAACGCTTAACACCTCAAACACGGCAACAGCCGCTCCCCTTGACGAAAGCAAGATAAACGACAGCTCAAACAGCACACTTCTGAATGCAGAGGAGCTTTACGAAAAGGTAAAGGACACCGTTGTGCTGGTATATAACTATCAGCGCCAGACAGGTTATGCAGAGCCTATGAAATACGGCAGCGGCAGTGGTGTTGTATTCACCTCTGACGGCTATGTGATCACAAACGCACACGTTGTAGAGGGTGCGGATAAAATGACAGTAGTCGCTCCCGATTACAAGGATCCCGATACCACAAAGGAATATGAGGCTACAGTAGTCGGCAGTGATACCTATTCAGACCTTGCAGTGCTGAAGATCAGCCGTGACGACCCGTTTGAATATGCAACGCTCGGTGACTCGGACACTGTAAGAGTAGGTCAGGATGTATGCGTACTCGGCAACCCCAAGCAGTTACTCAACTCTCTTACTAAGGGTATCGTATCCGGTCTTGGCAGAGCCTCCGCTTCAAACAGCGCATACGGCACAAGTACAATACAGATAGATGCGGCTATCAACAGCGGTAACAGCGGCGGCGGACTTTTTGATATGTATGGCAACGTTATCGGTATAATCGACTATAAGCTGGTATCCAACACATCAGCGTCTATAGATAACATCGGCTTCGCCATTACAATAAATGAGGCTAAGCCCGTTATCAACGACCTTATGACAAAGGGCTATGTTACAAACCGTCCAGGTCTTGGCATCAACGGCGAAGAGATAAGCGAATACAGCGCATATATGCAGGGACTTGAAAGCGGCGGCGTATATGTAACATATATCTCGGAAGATATGCCGGTAGCAAAGAGCGGTCTTAAAGTCGGCGATATCATTTCAAAGGTAAACGGCACTGCTGTTTCATCTGTAACAGATATCCAGAACATTATCGCCGAGCTCAATATCGGTGATACCGTTGAGCTGACAGTCTACAGGGCAGGCGCAACAGGCAGATATACGACAAAGACTATCAATGTAGAGCTTGCTGAGATCGAGCTTAGCTGATAAAGATAAGTGAATAATAAGAAGGGGCTGTGATGGGTTTCATCACAGCTCATTTTGTTTGTAGAAAAACTCAATAAGGTTTAAAATAACGTACTTGCTCCCTTGTGTAAAGGGAGCTGTCGCAGTGCGGTACAACATTTTCGGTATTGTTTTATATATCAGATCAAAGTTGTTTTGATATAGAACAAAGCTTTCCGTCACTGTGACTGAGGGATTGTCAGCGGAGGTGTTTGTGAAAGCAGAAAGATTGGTAGCAGGCAATCCCTCAGTCTTGACGGCAGATAAGATTTGTGAGCTTTAAGTGTTACAGGTATCGCAAAGAATGATAGTATTTGAAACAAGCAAGACTTGCCGCAAGCCAGCTCCCTTTACACAAGGGAGCTAAAATTAGTGCGAGGCGAGGGATAGAAAAAAGATTATGGAGATAGCAGAAGTTATAATAATCGGTGCAACGGGAGAGTCTGTGTGTGTTTGTTGGCAAACCGAGGGGCTGTGGTGAAGAAATTCATCACAGCCGTTATTTATGTCTTTAAATTAAGCAGTACAGAGGACATGAACATACCGTCCTTTACTTCTGAACGATATGCGCCGCCGTATTTTTCGGCGATACTTTTTACGGATTCAACGCCTACACCGTAACCGATATGTTTTGATGAGAACAGCACACCGCTCAGGTCTTTTTTAAGCGTACCCGTAAAAGTATTGTCTATGCCGAGGCAAAGAGTATATTCGTCCGTCATTGCCCTTATTACTATCTTCCTGTTATCTCCCGTTTCCTCCCTGCAAGCGTCTGTCGCATTTTCGATAAGGTTACCGAACAGCACCGACAGATCCGTTTCGTCAACAGAGATATTTTCGGGGATGACCGCCTTTACATCATAATCAATATCCTCGTTTTTCGCCACCTGCGCAAAATACAGCATTACGGCATTCACCGTCTTGTTCTCACAGAAGCTGATAAGCGTATCGTCGGGCAGGCTCTGCTGATAGCTGTTAAGATATTTTTCAAGCTCCCCGTATTGCTTGTTTCTGACGTATTCCTGCATAAGCGAGATGTGATGACGCACATCATGCTTTGCTCGCCTTGCGTCCGCTATCTTTTCCTGCAGATTTTCGTATTGCAGGTTCTGCATCGCAAGGCGGTGGTTGTTATCGCTGAGCCTTATGTTCTTCTCCTGCTCGTTTATCAGCATCGCTATAACATAATACACTATTCCGGCTCCGACGTTTATAAACAGCAGGAACACAGTGTTGCCTGCGTCAAGTGCAGTTTCAAGGCTGGACTTGCCGTTGTTGTTATAGAGCATATAGTACCATATCAGATAGAAGGTCGCAGGTATCAGCCACAGATACCGCCACTCGATACCGGTAGGCTCTTTTTCAACTGCGGGAGTATACACCTTTTTTGTGTAGATGAAAAGCGGTATCCATACCACCGCCAGCACAACCAGCATTATAAGCGAGAACGACCAGCGGTACGACTGTAACGCAAGCTCGGGAAAAATCTTTCCTTCTATGCACTTTGATGCCGCCACTACAAAATTTGCCGTGTTTGAGATCATAAGCAAGGTGAACAGCGCCTTGCCGAAATTTACTTTAACCGCAATAAAATAGAAAACCACATACACCGCAGTGCTTACCACACTCGCAAGCGCCGCCTTTCCTCCCGAAAAGAAGGCCGCCCACAGCCCAAGCCCCATCTGGATAAACGATATAACGACAATAATACAGACCGTGATTTTCGCAGAAAAGCGAAGCCTTGAACGGAAAGGGTAAAGTGCAAGCGCCATAAACGGCAGGAAATTCAGCAGCGAATAGACGCACATTTCCGCTATTCTGTATAACGGAGGCATCATAACTCACCGCCCTTTCCGGGCTTTATCCGCAGATAAAATATTATGACTGTAATCTCCGATGCTTTGTAAGTAGTATTTATCATAGCCGACCTCCTACAATATAACCCATATCTATAATAGCACACAACGGACTATTTTACAATAAAAAATCAGAGTGATTACATCTGTATATTACGGTTTGTGCCGAAAAAAAGCCCCGACGCAGCCTGCACCGGGGTAAAGTTATCGCTGAGTATTTACCGTCTGTGTTATTCTGAGTTTGTTTTCATTGCTCACTCTTCTGCTGTCGCGTATCTTCTGTGCCGCCATCAGCTTCACTGTTATGCTTAACGGGCTGTGTTCAAGATAGGTCGTGATAAGCTCCGGGTATTTTACGCAATATACCGATATTCCCCACGCCACCGCCATATCACGGTAATACTCGCCGCAAGGCAGTGTATCATAGATATCAAGCGCCTTCTTTACGGTCGGTTCATCGGAAAATCTTGAGAACATAAGAACTATACCCACACGGGAAACGAACTCCTCTTTTTGCTTCATCAGGCTTTCCGAAAGCAGGCGCAAGGCAACCTCTTCGCTCTTTTTAACCTTTATGCACGAGCAGAAGCAGTCACATTCCGCCCAGTTGTCGATCATCCCGGCATAGCGTATAATATATGGCTCTTTTTCAGACAGCGGAGCGTCTGCAAAGCCAAGTGCCGCACCCTTGATCATTATCTCTTCAAAACTGTCATACGGCATTTCAAACATCTCTTTGTAATCTGCCCTGTGCTTTTTTGCGATTGCTTTCAAGTCGGGCATACGCACGCCGATAACCCTGAATCTGCTTGTGTGGACTATTTTCTCATTGAATATGCGGAACTTTTCCTCTGACAGCTTTTCAAGCTCCGAAAGCAGTTCTTTACGATCGATCATTTATACTTCTCCTCTGTTTCAAGCAGAAATTTCTTAATATCTATCCCCTCTTCGCCCATATAAAAACCAATGCCGCCGCTTGCGGGAACTATCCTGTGACACGGGATAAGAATCGGGAGCGGATTTCTTTTAAGCGCCGAGCCGCACGCACGGACAGCCTTGCTCCCTGCCATTTCAGCCGCCTGCGTATAGCTCACCCTGTCGCCGTATGGTATCTTCTGCACAGCGGTGAGTATGCTCCTGAAAAACGGCGTACCGATATTGCTTATATCAAACGGCAATGAAAATTCTTTCAGCCGTCCGTCAAAGTATGCTGTAAACTGCTCTCTCGCCTTTTCACATATCGGGTCGGGGCAGTCGGGTATATTCATATCGAAAACTATGTTCGTTATATTCCTGCCGTCCGTTATCACCGTTACAGTGCGATTTATAGGCATATCAAAGGTTATGTTGCTCATTTTCCGCGGTTTGCCTTTCCGCTGATCTCATTTACCGTAAGTCGGTAAACCCTTGTCCTTGCGGCGCAGGAACTGTCAGCCTTGTAGATCTTCTCACCGTACTGCTCAAGTATCAGCGAAAGTGCAGAAAGCTTTTCTTTGATGTCGGTTATTTCCGTCATTACTCCGTTTCCGACAACGCTCTCATACAGACTTGTTATACTGCCCTGCACATAGTCATGGCAGTTATCAAGCTCAAACGCCACCTTGTTATTTCTTTCGATAAGCGCATTTTTCCTGCCCTCGGCTGCGGTATGGATATAAAAATACAATCTGCCGTTCTTTTCCTCATATCCGAAATTGAACGGCAGAACATAAGGATATTCTTCATCAAAAAAAGCAATGCGTATCACCTTTGCGCTACCTGCGATATCAAGTATCTCTTTTTTGTCGGTAATCTCACGGTCTTTTCTTCTCATAGCCGTCTGCTCCTTTTATCGTAAATCTTCTGTATTGATTATACGACAACCGAAGGAACGTGTCAACCGTCAGATAATAACCGGCTGGAGCTGTATATTGTCAAGCGCCGCACAGACAGCGTCGGGAATAAGCGTAAAATCCGCTACCAGAGAACACGGCTTGCGGAGCGGATCGTCCTGTCCGAGCGGAACGAAGTAATAGTTCTTGCAATTCATCAGAAAACCGATATTTTTAAACGAGCCTGCAAGCGCGTCATTGGTGGCACAGGCGATAAGCACCGGTCCGGCTCCACGCAGATGGCTTTTGACCGCCATTGTAACAGGAGTATCGGTAATGCTTCTTGCAAGCTTTGCCATTGTGTTTCCGGTACAAGGCGCTACCACCATTATATCCGTCAGCTTTTTAGGTCCTATCGGTTCAGCATCGGAAACAGACATCAACACTCTTTTACCGCAGATACTCTCCGCACGTTTTATATGCTCCTGTGCCGTACCGAAACGTGTGTCGGTTGTTCCTGCATTGAACGACATTATCGGGAGTATATCACAGCCGGCGTCATGCAGAGCTTCCATAGCCGCAAACGCCTTTGAAAACGTACAGAAAGAACCCGTCATACAAAATCCTACTCTGACACCGCTTAATTCACTGCTCAAGGTCACCGCCCCTTTCTTTATAAGTATCAAGTATCTCCTCTACTGCATCGGCTATTATCTCGCCTGCGGTTTTCGGCGCGGTTTTTGCCGGCAGACCGCCTGCTTTTATAACCGTTACGCTGTGTCGTTTAAGTGCCTCGCTGTCAATGCCGGACACCGAGGCAAGCTCTACATATACCGCTTCATCGTCAAACACCGCAAGCTCATCTTCGCCTATTACCGCACACGGTACCGTATTGTATATCAGCGTTACTTCGGGCAAAATATCACCAAGCACATCAAAGCCGACTGCCCGGCAACCGAGCATTCTCGCCTTTGCCCTTTTCTCACGGCTTCTTGCCGCAACTATGACCTCGCACCCCATAGCCGTAAGATAAACAGCAAGCTGTGACGCTATCCTGCCAAATCCCAGTATAAGCACTTTCTGACCTAGCATCTGTTCAGGCGTTGCGTTTATACCGACTGCAAGCGCTCCCTCCGCAGACGGTACGGCGTTTCTGAGCATCACGGCTTCATCGCAGTAATGATCCTCGCAGAAAAATCCGTTTTCTGCACAGAATTTTCTGATTGCGGGACTTATCATTCCGCCGATAACTATACCTCCGCACTTCACAAGCTTTTTCAGCACAGTGAAAGAAACAGGATCCCGACACAGCGGAGCAGATATGTTTATTCCGTCACGGCTTGCCGGAAGACCAAGCACCGCCGCATCGCACGGTTCATCCGGGAGCATATCAAACTCGCTCACGCCGTAGGTATATACCTCGTACTTCTGTTTCAGCCTTTCGGCGGTATAATGCAGACGGATATCTCCGCCGAGTACAAGAAGTTTCATTTACAATACACCTCTTATTGTCTTTATGGGTTTAGGTTTCAGGTTTCAGCTTGCGCCGCACGTCACAACTCGGTAAAATGCGTGTAAATAACAATGACGTACGGTTACATTTTCGCTATCATATTGTATGTTTTTACACTGTTTTTTGTGAAGAAAACCGAAAAGGCTTATAAAGCCCTTGTTTTTTCCAAATGTATATGTTATTATATGCAGTAGAGGAAAATCCCCACACAATTGTTGCCACCGGGCAGCAAATACAGAAAGGATCTAAGTGAAATGGCTACTAAGAAGACAAATACGACAGGAACTAAGACACCCGTAGCTGAAGCTGTAAAGACTGAAGCTGTAAAGGCTGCCGCTGAGGTTAAAGCTGACGCCGCTAAGGCAGTAAAGGCTGTAGAAAAGGTTGCAGAAAAGGCAGTTGAAAAGGTTGCCGAAAAGGCACCCGCCGCTAAGAAGGCAGCTCCCGCTGCTAAGAAGCCCGCTACCGCCGCTAAGAAGGCCGCTCCCGCCAAGAAGGAAGTTAAGAAGGCTACTCCCGAACAGCCCGACAAGTTTGCTCTTGCAGATATGGTAAGAGCTAAGTTTGTCAAGAAGGACGTTACAAAGGTAAATGAAAAGATCGCTATCGAAATCAAGGCTTACGGCGACAAGGAATACTACATCTACATTCTTATCGATGACGGTAAGGTAACAGTAGAGCCCTGGGGCTACATCGACAACGACGTACATATCGATATGCCCATTGACGACGTTGTTGCAGTTGTAAACGGCAAGTACGATTTCATTGCAAAGGCTATAAGCGGTGACTTCTACGCTATCGGCAGCGTAACAAAGCTGCTCAAGGCTTACGAAGCACTCATCAAGTAATGTTTATTCAAAACAAAATATAAGCGTTAGCGCTTAAAAATGCAGGCGTAATAATTTTTGTTACGCCTGCAGATTATATAGTGGATATGAAGAAAACGGTAGGGAATACATCAGAACAAGGACAGGTACCAATAATGGAAAAAGTTAAAAAGGCAGTAATACTCGCCGCAGGCTTCGGAACACGAGTTCTCCCCGCAAGTAAGGCTATCCCCAAGGAAATGCTCAATATAGTGGATAAGCCCGCTATACAGTATATCGTTGAGGAAGTTATAAACTCAGGCATCACGGAAATACTGATAGTTCTTTCCCGCGGCAAGCAGGATGTCGAGGATCACTTCGACCGCAAGCCCGACCTTGAGGCACAGCTCCTCGCAGGCGGCAAGAACGAATTCTACAAGGTTGTATGCGATATTGCCGAAATGGGCAAGAACATAACCTATGTACGTCAGCAGACGCAGAACGGCACAGGCGGCGCTGTTATGTATGCAAGGCAGTTTGTCGGAAACGATCCCTTTGTAGTTATCTACGGCGATGATGTTATAATCGGTGACGATCCCTGCACGGCACAGTGCTGTAGAGCGTACGAGAAGTACGGCAAGGCTGTCGTAAGTATGAAGGAAGTTCCGTTTGAGCTTGTGCTGAAATATTGCACGCTCGATGTAAAACCTCTCGAAAACAATCTTTACAGCATCTCGGATATGATTGAAAAGCCAAAGCCCGAAGAGGTTATTTCAAACTTTGCGATACTCGGCAGATGCGTTCTCCCCGCAAAGATATTCGATATCCTTGAAACGCTCCCCACAGGTGCAGGCGGCGAATATCAGCTGACAGACGCTATGAAACAGCTTGCAAAGAGTGAGGGTATGGTAGGCGTCGACTTCACCGGCACACGTTATGATATGGGCAACAAGCTCGGCATAATGAAGGCCTGTGTTGAGGTTGCACTGAAGCACCCGGAGATAGGCGAGGATTTCAGAGCATATCTTAAGACACTGGATATATGATGTTAATATAACGCAAAAGCGGAGCCGGTCGGCTCCGCTTCTTTTTATCATTACGTTGTTTTCTTTTTAAACCCGTATCCGCTCATATAATCTATCATCCCGTACTCGTCAATAAGATTGGCAACAGCAGGTATAAACTCATTTTCCCACTTATATTTATCGGGATAGAGCGACCTTGCCACCGCCATATAGGATTTAAGCGTATTGTCAGGCTCAAAGCCAAGCCCATCCGAGCTTTTCGGCGCATTAGGGAACGGATTCTCATATAATCTCGTATAATGAGCGCACACGTTCCTGAGATCCGACAGACACAGCATCCTGTCCTCTACCGTTCTGTAGTTAAGATCAAAATGCTGTGAAACCATATCCTTCTTATCCGCCGACTTCATATCTATAAGGAAATATGTCAGCGTACCGAAGCTGAACAGCTCCATTGCCGCCCACACGGGCATTATTCCGCCGTATTTTCTCTTGTGGTGTTTTACAAATTCCTCGTTCTCGTTCGCCTCGATAAGCCGCTCTATCTTCGACAAAAACGCCTGATGATTATGATGCGGATCAAAGCTCGATGCGTTGAGATATCCCAGCGCTCCGTACTTCATAGCATGATAGTTGGAGATTATCGCACGCATTGATATTTCTATCTCTTCAAGATATGTCATTATCATACGGCGCAGTATGCGGTCAAAGTCATACACCTTCATTATCTGTTCAAAGGTCGTACCGTCCTTGTACTTACCCTTACGTTCAAGAAACGGCGCAAAATAATAGGCAAGGCGATAGTAGTTGATATTCGTAAGACACTTTTCGGCGAACTCCTCATCTGCTATTATACAGCCTCTCTGCCGCAGTATATCTATCTGTTGTTTTATGGTCGCAGGAGTTTTATTGAACAGCATTATTTATTTTCCGCCTTTCTGTGTGTCTATAAAGCGTCCGAGTGTAAACGAATATATCAGCATCTGCTTTACCGGCATTGAAAATTCCTGTTCAAGCGCCTGTCTGTATATATCAAGCTGAAGCTTGTAATCATCTATATACGTCTGCTCATCGTCAGTCCTGTCGCTCTTGTAGTCAATCAGCACTATTTCTCCGTCCTCAATGAAGAACATATCCGCAATACCCTGCACATACGGCTCTGCCCCGTTCAGTGCTTCTCTGCTTTCTGCACCGAAGATTGCAGGGTCGTACTGCTTAGCGTCAAGCTTGTGGAAGATCGGATATTCATGGTAAACATTACCCTTTTCGGCGGCTGTTATTATACGCTTTGCCGTATCGCTTTCAAAGAACTTTGCGATATCCGCAGGATCTATGCTTTTTTTCTCTGCTACAGACAGAAAATCCGCTGCTGCGCTTTCGATATATGCCTGTATCTCCTCCGCTGTCATTGCCTTATCAAACGGTATATGCTCCATAAGCTTATGATATGCGTCGCCGCGGCGCTTTCCGCTGAGTTTTTCTGTTTCCTTTTCGGTGAGGAATGACGGCTTTCCGACATACAGACCGTAATTTTCACCGCCGAGCTTTTCCCTGCGGTTTGCCGCAAGCTCCGTTGCGGTGAATTTTGCAGGTATAACCGTAAGCGGTTCATACCGATAGTGCCAACCCAGTATCTCCTTTATATTATCTTTGAACACGGTATCAACATTGCCGTTATCTTCAGCCGTTTCAGTTTCTTCCGCTGATGCAGGTTCAGAAACGTTGCTTTCTGATACGGCGGTGCTATCTCCGTTATCATTGTTTTCGCAAAGCGGATAGAACTGATATCTGACATCACCGAATTCTATAATGCCCCTTTTTCTGTCGTCAACCCTGTCGCATTCGCAGGACAGCACTTCAAGAAGCCATAAGATATATTTTGAATCATAGCACTTTGCCTTTTTGCGACCGGGAACGGCAACATCAAGCTTGTCATAATCTTTGTCGTCTATCTTTTTCGTGCCGGTGAATATAAGCTTATTTTCGGCTCTGGTTGCCGCAACATATAACAGCCGCATCTCCTCGCTGAACAGCCCTGCCTTTATTTCAAGCGATGCCGCATGATATGCAGGCGACGGTATCTTACTCATAGTCGATATGTCAACGCTCTTTGTGCTTATACCGTATTCTTCACTGATTATGATATCTCCGTTGTAATCCCGGTAACTGAACTGATGCGAACAGTCACTTACAAAAACCACAGGAAACTGCAATCCCTTTGACGCGTGCACCGACATTATCTTTACCCCGTGATTGCTTGCAGAGGACGCCGCATTAAGCGAACCGCTCATATTCTCTATATTGTAAATGAAGTCGCCCAGAGTTCCTCCGTCCCTGAAGTCGCAGTAGTCACGGGCATACGATATCAGAAGTTCAAGGTTTGCCTGCTTTGACGCAGGGTCATCGCCCACCGACAGAAGCTCGGGTGCGGATATGGTATCGTATATAATGCGTATAAGCTCGTGTGGCGAAGACGCCGCGGCGGTATCCCTGAAACCGTCAAGGTCGCTTAAAAAACCGGCGCATCTTTCAGACGGCGCTGTATCCTTTGTAAGAGAATACAAAGCAGGATATCCGGACGTGTCATAGCCATATGCCGCAAGTCTTAAACAGCTGTACAACGGCTTTTTCTTCATACAGCCGGGATTATCTCTGCCGCATGAATAGCGTTCAAGCTCATCGGGGCAGGCTTTTTCAAGAGCCGGTATATCAAAGCCGAATGTTCCCGTCCTGAGCCTTGCCATCTCTTCAGCCGTAAAGCAATACAGCGGCGACATAAGCACCTTTGCAAGACTTATATCATCGTACGGGTCGTTTATTACCTTGAGCAGTGAAAGCATCAATCTTATTTCGGAACACTCCGCAAGCTTTTCTTTCTGGGGGAATGTAACGTTAAGTCCCTGCGCCCTTACCGCCTCTGCAAATATTTCAACCTTATTGACCGGAGAACGCATTATTATAGCAAAATCGTCCTCGGTACAGGGTCTTTTCTCCTTGCCTACCTTATATCCGCTGTCTATCATACTGCGTATCCTTGACGCCACATATACGGCTTCACTCTCGGCGGCACTACCCGTCTGCGGTGTAATAACGCACACCTCAGTCATATCCTCGGGATTTATTACGGCTGTACCGTCTTTATCAAGTCCGCAGACAAGCCTGCCGTTCTTCTCATAGTCAACTCCGCCGGTCTTTTCGGTCATCATACGGTCGAACAGTGTGTTGATACCGTCGATAACACTCTTGTCACTGCGGAAATTTTCGTTCAACGGCAGCACGTCAAATTCGGGTGAGGCGCATATCTCGGAGAAAACCTCAGGCTGTGCACCTCTGAAGCCGTATATCGACTGCTTGATATCGCCGACAAAATACAGCCCGTCAAGATTATCCGACAGGTGTCTGAATATCTCATACTGCAATCGGTTGCTGTCCTGAAATTCATCTACTATTATCAGCTGTAATCCTATTCTCTGTCCGACTTCCGGATTGTCGACAAGAATACCGTACAGCTCTCTTTCTGCGTCTGAAAAGTCTGCGCTGTTGCGACTGCGTTTTTCCTCGGCGTACTTTCTGCCGAACTTTATCACAAGCTCTTTGAGTACAGTTACAGCCGGCAGGCTCTTACTCATATCATCGTCAAAAGATGATATTTTAAGACAGGTCTTGTATATATTGTCCTCAAAAATGCTCTTTGCCGCTTTTCTGTGCGCTCCGACCAGTTTCTCTTTACTTCTGTCCGGAGGTGTTGTGCCGAAGCTTGTCTGTAAAAGCGCAGTTATCTCTTCTGTTACGCAACAGTTATTCTCAACCAGTTTCTTTATAGCCTTGCCATAGACATTTTCCAATGTGTCCGCATATGCCGCATGCTTATCGACATTACTGCCCTCATAGTTTTCAATAGCTTTCCGCATTGCGGAAATTTCTTCATCAAAACGCTTTGCGTAGTAGCAGACCTTTTCAATAAGATTCAGCTTTATATTGTTTTGTATTTCCGCATCATCGCTGTACGAAAGCCAACTTTCCGGGTCGGTGTGATTGAGCGATTTTGCGTACACAAAAAGGATAATGCTCCTGAGGTCGGAATCGTTTTTCTGTATATAGTTTTCGAGTATTACATCTTTGTCGGCGCTGTCGGCATTAAGATAAAAATCCTCCAGTACATAATCAAGTACCGCATTCCTGAGTGCGTTCGCACGGGTTTCGTCCATGATTGAAAAGCCTGCCGCAAGATTTTTGGCAAGGTCAATATTCTCCCTTATAAGAGTAAAGCAGAACGAACTGATAGTCGATATTCTCGCCTTGCGCAGTCTGTTTCTCTGACGGCGCAGGAATAACACGTCATCGGCATTTTCCGCATTAGCCGCACGCTCACGCATAAGCTTGTCAAGCCTTGCTCTGAGTTCTCCTGCCGCCTTGTCGGTGAATGTAACCACCGCTATCTTTGACGGGTCGAGAGGATTCTCCCTGTCGCACACCATTCTCACCACACGCTGTGTAAGTACAGCGGTCTTTCCGCTTCCTGCACCCGCCGATACTATAGCGGGGTGTCTGCCCTGCTCTATAGCCCTGTTCTGTGCGTCTGTGTAATTCATATTTATCCCCTCCTTACTTGCTTTCTTTGCTGAGTACTATATCTTCGCCGAATGCGGTCGCCTCATCGGAATCAACATCTGTAGCAGACGATATTCCTGCGCCGCATATGTCATTATATTCGCAGTATTTGCAGGAGATCAGCTTACCTTTTTCCGACAGCGGCTTTGCGTCAACACAGCCGCTCTTTACCTTGCCTGCGTTTTCCTTTATAACCTTTGCTATTCTGCTCTCAAGGTTTGCAAGCTTTGCTTTTTCGATAGTTGTTGCACTGTAAAGGCAATCGCACTTCTGCTTACCGTTCTGGTCAATGTATTTTCCGTTGTAATTGTCACGTTCAAGCTCCTGTTGTGTACCTTCAACGGCAAAGCCTGTTTCTCTGTGACTGTCAAGCCACATTCCTCTTTTAAGCTCTTCCGACGGGTCTTTTATATCCTTAAGCGGAGTTGTTCCCGCAGGATAATACACAGCCGCAGACGGCTGACAACCGTTATCCTTATTGTTATCGCTGAGCGTCAGCAGGTACAAAAGCAACTGGAGATCCAGTCCGTAGTAGATACGGCTCAGACTTGCTTCCTTTTTTCCTGTCTTATAGTCTATTACCCTTATCTGACGGCTTCCGTCATCACAGTACGCCATATCCACCCTGTCTACCGTTCCGCCTATCGTAACCGTCTGTGTGCTTCCGTCGTCAAGCGTTATATCAAAGCTGTACGGCGATACGTCAAAATTATTTTCAGATGAAGCCTTTGACAGCGTAAGCTCAAAATATGTCGGTACAAAGCGGCTGTTTTCAAGCTCGGCGGTCATATATTTCAGCAGATAGAATGCCGCCGTTGAAAGCGCTCGGTACAGTGTGTTGAACTTTGCGCTCATCTCGCTTTCGCCGAGCAGATATTTTTCACGGTACTCTGCCATAGCCTCGGCTATCAGCTGTGTTATCCTGCTGTCATCGGCGTGAGGATTTCCCTTGTCCTTAGCGTCTGCATACAGTCTTTCAAAGCTGTATTTCATAATGTAGTGCATAATACTGCCGTAGTTTACGGCGCTCATAGTTATATCGGACGGACTTCTCAGTCCCATACCATACTGTAAGAAGTACGAGAACTTGCAACCGTTCAGCTTTTCTATTGCTGTCGGCGAAAGCGCCGTTGACGGGAAAACAAGCTTAGCCGTCTGCCCTATTCTGTGAACGTCAGCGCCGTCTGACATTCTCTTTGCTACTGCATTTATTTTTGATATAGCCGTATTCTCCCTGCCGCATTCCGACAGCGCCTCAGCCGTTGCTCTTTTCTGCGGTGCGGTAAGCGCCTTGCCGTTAAGCACATACTGTCTGTCAGCCGATTTTGCGCTTTCCATAAGATACAGCGGCGGCAGGTCGTCTATGCTTACAATACCCGTTCTTATAAGTTTCGCTATCTCTCCGACATATTCGGACGCATTTTCCGGCTCACCCGCAAATGTTACAAACAGCTTTTCTCCGGCAAGCGTGAGCGCCTTGTAGCAGTCGAGCACAGCAAGTGAATATTTTGCTTCCTCGTCCTCGTTTATGTCAAGTCCGCTCTGCGCTAAAAGCTCGCTGTCGCCTGCCGTGAATATGCCCTTTTCATCGTCCGGTATTTCAGGGAACGCACTATCAGCCGCTCCCATAACGAACACGGCGCGTACATCTCTGCTCCTTGTTCTTGCAGGGTCGCCGAAAAGCACGCTGTCGAGCACCTTGGGCGGACGTGAAAGATTTATCTGCGCCGAGCAGGTGCGGATAAGCGCCGCAAGTTCTCCGATAGTCATAGGAGTATCGTCAAGTGTTTCATACAGCGATGTCAGCATATCCGACACGCTGCGCCACAGGTTGTTGTATTCCTCGGTAAGCTCCTTTACATAGCGGAGCTGTCTTGTGCTGTTGTCCTGACACTTACCCTGTATAGCCGCACTTATATCCGCCTTGTCAAACAGAAATTCGGCAAAGCGCTTTACAAGCTCCTTGCCGCCGGCATTACGCACGGATTTTTCAAACTGTATCAGCGGGGTGACTGTCTTGTCACGGATATTTTCAACTGTCCTTTCAACGTCATCGGTAATATGGGGGAACGGTCTGTCCCATCTTCTGTTTTTCAGATCCCAACGGTTCGCATATTCTTCCGTTATATGCTGATCCCTCAGCGTCAGCGGCACGGTCTTTCCCTCTTTTTTATCAGAAGGTATTCTTGCAAATCCGCTCCTGATATATCTTATAATATTTATTCCCCTCGGGTCTTCTGCGGCACAAAGCAGGCAGTCAAGATAGCGCAGAAGCGGTTTTTCAGATACGGGTTCGGGCAGGTCTACAAACATCGGCACTTCATATCTGAGCGCCGCTGAACGTACAGCGTCCCTGTATTTTGCCGGAGCGGCACATATAACCGCAATGTCCGAGTATCTATAGCCCTCATAGCGTACAAGCTTTCTGATATTTGCACATACAAAATCAGCCTCTCCGCTCATATTGTGAGAGTATGCAAGCGTTATCCCGTGCGAATCTGCGGGCTTTTCGGCTTTTTCTCCTTGCAGAAAGTCACGAAGTACTCTCAGCGTATCGTTCTTATACCTTACGGCGCTGTTACCGAGCTTTGTATATTCAGTCTTCTGCGGCTTTCCGCAGTCCATAGCATATTTATTTTCAAACAGTGCTTTTGTCTTGTCGCACTCTGAGAATATTTCCGCTCCGCTGTCATCCGTGCAGACGGCAACGGTAAAATCGACGCCCTTGTCTGCCATAGCTCGCAGAAATTCCTTCTGCGCTCCCGAAAAGCTGTCAAAGCCGTCTATGTATACTCTTGTATTTTCGGGGAAGCAGTCGTTCTCTTCTATTGCCCTTGCCGCAAGCAGAAGGTTATCCTGCCTGTCGTCATAAAGCTCAGTCAGCATTTTGTCATAAAGACTGTAGAAAAGTGCGATATCGTGCATCTTATCGGTAAAATGTGTGGGAGCGGAGCTTGCCGTATCGTCAGCCGATATAAGATCATACATTCTCTGCGGGGATATTCCTGCATTTTTCAGCGTGTCAACACCGGAAAGGCACACCGACACAAAGCCGGGCTTCCTTGCAGCGCTTCCGTAAAAGCTGAAAGACTGTGACAGCGACTTTATCGCCCTGCTCATTATGGCAAGCTTTGCCGTGTTATCAGCGTAAGTCTTTCTCGGACAGTATTTTTTAAGTATCTGTTCCGACAGCGACATAAAGCCGGTAACGGTTATGTCCGAGGTCTTTTCGCCGAGTTCGTCAGCTACCCTGCGCTCACTCTCAAACACAAACTGATCGGGTACAAGCAGTATCTTGTTGCCCTTGTCGGTTTTCAGAAGTGAATATAACGCCGTTGTCTTGCCGCTTCCTGCGGCACCCGAAATTATGTGTGCCATATTACGCCCTCCGTATTTATTTATATATATCGGTAACTAAATTTAACAAATAGCTTTTTTATTTTTAAAGCAATTGCCAAAAACAATTTCTCAGACTCCGTGTAAATAATAATTTCGTGAGTGTATCAGTGCAACTGCACCAACATTAACCTTTCAAAAAACGCTACAAACCTGAGATATATGTACTAAAACTGCGGACATGTAGCGTTAAGCGTTCCCGAACTTACAGAATATACGATATCCGGGAGGCTATACGAGTTTAGCCAACACCCTAGCGGGGTGTGGGTGTGGGTAAGGAAAGAGGGAGCCACGAGGGAGAGAACCTAAGGGATAGGGAGAGGGGCTGCCAAGTCCCTAGTCCTGTTCCCTTTGGTTCTTTCCCTCGTTAATAGCAGCAACGTTATCACATAGAATAGCGTACCCGAGAAGTGTTATCCTGAAAAGCAATCTATCACAAAACGCCTAATTGTTTTTAAAATCAACTATAAAAGTTTTATCATACATTCATATAATACCACATTTCCTGTCCCTTTTCCAGTACACCGCCGATATTTTCCTTCCTTTCCGCTCATTTTCAACAAATTCTTTACATCCCGGAAAAAATGTAGTATAATATAGTAGCAAATCAATTGTTCGTCACCGTCCGGAACGGAAAACGAACGGTGAAATTATCATCACACGGGACAGCGTATGCCGTCCCTGCATTTTTGAAAGGAAACATCTTATGTCTGAATTAATGTTAGGTAATCAGGCGGTCGCAAGAGGTCTTTACGAGGCAGGAGTCAGCGTTATATCAAGCTACCCCGGCACACCCAGCACCGAGATAACCGAATTTTCGTCAAAATACCCCGAGGACGAAATGTACTGTGAATGGGCGCCCAACGAGAAGGTAGCCTGCGAGGTCGCAATAGGCGCAAGTATTGCAGGCGCAAGAAGCTTCTGCGCTATGAAGCACGTTGGTCTTAACGTAGCGGCTGACCCTCTTTTCACAGCAAGCTACACAGGCGTAAACGGCGGTATGGTGCTTGCCGTAGCCGATGACCCCGGTATGCACAGCTCACAGAACGAGCAGGACTCACGCCACTATGCCATCGGCGCTAAGGTTCCTATGCTCGAACCGTCCGACTCACAGGAGTGCAAGGACTACGCAAAGCTCGCTTATGAGATTTCGGAAAAGTTCGATACTCCCGTAATTCTTAGACTTACAACAAGAGTAAGCCACTCTCAGTCGGCTGTAACAACAGCGGACAGAATTCCCCACACTATCCCCGAATACAAGAAGAATATTGCAAAGAACGTAATGGTTCCCGCAAACGCTATAAAGAAACACGTTGTTGTTGAACAGCGTACACTAGACCTTATCGAATATGCCGAAACATCGGGCATAAACACTGTCGAGATGAACGGTGACGAGATAGGCGTTATCACATCGGGTATCTGCTACCAGTACGCAAAGGAAGCGCTGGGCGACAAGGCAAGCTACTTAAAGCTCGGTATGGTAAACCCTCTGCCCGTAAAGCTGATAAAGGACTTTGCCGCTAAGGTAAAGACGCTCTATGTTATCGAAGAGCTTGACGATGTTATCGAAACACACTGCCGCAAGAACGGCATTGACGTAAAGGGCAAGGAGCTGTTCACCCTTCAGGGCGAATACTTCCAGAGCAAAGTAAGACAGGTCGTTCTCGGTGAAAAGGACGAATGGCAGACTCTTGATGCCGAGATACCCGTTCGTCCTCCCGTACTCTGCGCAGGATGTCCCCACAGAGGCGTATTCTACATACTCAAAAAGCTCGGCGTTATGGTAAGCGGCGATATAGGCTGTTACACACTCGGTGCCGCCGCTCCTCTCAGTGCGATCGACACGACAGTATGTATGGGCGCAAGCATAAGCGGTCTGCACGGCTTCAACAAGGGCAGAAAGGGCGAATACGAGGGCAAGGCGGTAGCCGTTATCGGTGACAGCACATTTATGCACAGCGGTATCACGAGCCTTGTTGACATTGCATACAACCGCAGTAATTCTACCGTTATCGTGCTTGATAACAGCATCACAGGTATGACAGGTCACCAGAACAACCCCGCAAACGGCAAGAACATATACGGCGATCCCGCATCTGCCGTTAACCTTGAAGCACTCGCTCACGCTATCGGCATAAACAGCGTTACAGTTGTAAACCCCGGCGACCTTGCCGAAACCGAAAGAGTTATAAAGGAGGAGCTTGCAAAGGCTGAGCCTTCGCTCATAATCGCACGCAAGCCCTGCGCTCTGCTCAAGACCGTAAAGCACAAGCCTCCGTTCCATATAGATGCCGACAAGTGCAAGAACTGCAAGTCCTGTATGAGAATAGGCTGTCCCGCACTGGTTTCAGGCGACAAGTGCATCACTATCGACAATACCCTGTGCGTAGGCTGCGGACTGTGCGAACAGCTCTGTAAGTTTGACGCTATCAAGGAATAAGCTCTGAAAGGAATATAGCTATGGAAACAAAATCAATAATGATAGTCGGCGTTGGCGGACAGGGTACACTTCTTGCAAGCCGTATACTCGGCAGTGTTCTCGGCACGGCAGGCTATGAGGTTAAGGTAAGCGAAGTACACGGAATGTCACAGCGTGGCGGTTCTGTCGTAACATATATAAGATACGGCGAAAAGGTATACAGCCCCGTTATAGAAAAGGGTCAGGCTGATATGATAGTAAGCTTTGAACAGCTTGAAGCCGCACGTTATGTATCATACCTCAAAAAAGGCGGTACAATAATCACAAACACACAGAAGATAAGCCCTATGCCCGTTATCACGGGTGCGGCTGAATATCCCGACGGCATTATCGACAAGATAAAGGCTATGGGTATAAACATTATCGCAGTTGACGCTCTCTCAGCCGCAGAAAAAGCCGGCAGTGCAAGAGCTGTTAACGTTGTGCTTATGGGCGTTCTTTCAAAGGTACTTCCCGGAATTGAGCTTGACGCTTGGAAAAAGGCAGTTGAAAAGTGCGTACCCGCAAAGGTTATAGAGATAAACGAAAAGGCTTTCGATCTCGGCAGAGATATGTAAGCGTTCAAAAAGGAGCTTTTCTTGAAGATTATTTCCGACTCAACGCCGCTCATTGACGGCTACCGTATGCCTGCGGAATTTTCCTCGCACAGCGGCTGTATAATAATATTCCCCGAGCGGCCGGATTCGTGGCAGTACGGCGGCGTAAAGGCAAAAAAAGCGTTCTGCGAGGTTGCCTGCGCCATTGCAAAAAGCGAAAAGGTCACCGTTCTTGCCTCATTTGAACAGTATGAGAACGCACGCAGAATGCTCCCCCCTCATATCCGTGTTGTCGAGATGTCCTCTGACGATGCGTGGGCGAGAGATGTTTCCCCCGAGTTTGTCGTGAACGATAAGGGCGATATGCGTGGTGTGGACTGGTATTTCAATGCGTGGGGCGGCCTTTCTGACGGACTTTATTTTCCGTGGGACAAGGATAACAAGATAGCACGCAAGGTCTGCGATATGCTCGATGTCGATGTGTATGACTTCAGCGACTTCGTTCTTGAGGGCGGAAGTATAAGCGCTGACGGCGAGGGTACGATTCTTACCACTGAAGCGTGTCTGCTCAGCGCAGGAAGAAATCCTCAGCTGTCAAAAGCGGAAATCGAAGAAAATCTCTGCGAGGGTCTCGGTGCAAAAAAAGTAATATGGCTTCCGGGCGGTATACTGGGCGATGAAACAAACGAACACGTTGACAATATCTGCGTGTTCGCCGCTCCCCACACCGTGCTTTTATCGTGGTGCGAGGACGAAACAAGCGAACAGTACAAGATGTGCCGAGCCTGCCTTGACGTGCTTGAAAACAGCACGGACGCACTCGGCAGAAAGATAGACGTTGTAAAGCTCGCTATGCCAAGGCCGATATATATGACCGAGGAAGAAGTCGCAGGTCTTGACCTGTTTGACGGCGAGCCTACAAGAGATACCGTAAGCCCGCTTAGCGCAAGCTATGTAAATCTTTATATAGGCAATAAGACAGTGGTAATGCCCGCTTTCGGCGGTGAGAATACAGAATATGACCTCAGAGCAAAGAGTGAAGTACAGAAGGTATTCCCCGACCGTGAGATAATACAGATATACGCCCGTGATATACTTATCGGCGGCGGCAATATCCATTGCATAACCCACCAGATACCGTCATTTGTCAGAAAGGAAACTCCCTATGATAAGTAATGTCAAGGTTGCGGCAGTACAGATGAGCTGCAGTGACGACCGTGAAGAAAATATAGCAAAGGCAGAGCGTATGGTAAGACAGGCGGCATCGGACGGAGCGAATGTGATACTTCTCCCCGAGCTGTTCGAGCTTCCGTACTTTTGTCAGGAGAAGAATTACGATTACTATTATCTTGCCGACAAAACCGAAGAAAATCCTGCCGTAAAGCGTTTTATGCAGGTCGCAAAGGAAACCGGTACGGTTATCCCCGTCAGCTTCTATGAAAAGCACGGAAACGCATTTTTCAATACGATAGCTATGATAGACTGTGACGGCTCGCTTATGGGAATATACCGCAAGAGCCACATTCCCGATGACCATTTCTATCAGGAGAAGTTCTACTTCACACCGGGCGACACAGGCTTTAAGGTATGGAATACAAAGTTCGGCTGTATCGGTGTCGGCATATGCTGGGATCAGTGGTTTCCGGAGGCGGCACGCTGTATGGCTCTTATGGGCGCAGATATGCTCCTTTACCCCACCGCTATCGGCAGTGAGCCTATTCTGGAGTGCGACTCGATGCCCCACTGGAGAAGGGCTATGCAGGGTCATTCGGCGGCAAACCTTGTTCCCGTTATCGCCGCAAACAGAATAGGTACAGAGTACGTTCACCCCACCCCCGAAAATCAGAATCAGGACTCATCGCTGACCTTCTACGGCTCGTCATTCATAACCGATGCTACGGGAGCGATAGTTGCCGAGGCTGACAGAACGGACGAGGCGGTTATAACAGCGGTCATCGACCACGAGCAGAACCGTGACCTGCGTCAGAGCTGGGGCGTGTTCCGTGACCGCCGCCCCGAGTTGTACGGAAAGATTATGGAACATTAAAAATCAATCATATGTAACAGCCTGACGGATATCGGTATCCGTCAGGCTGTTTTTGACATTTCATCTAAAAATTTGACATATATTTTGTAAGTTTAACCGAATTTCCTGAATTGTATTGACTTATTGCAATTTATTAGTATAATATAGATAAAGGAGGTTTATTATGAAAAATATTTTAAAAGCTATTTTGATTTTCGCAATAATGTTCAATTGTACAATTTTCGCCAACTATTCTGTATATGCCGAATGCTCTCACGTATTTGGCGGGTATGTTATTACTCAGAACGCCGGGTGTACCACCACAGGCTCTAAATACAGAGTATGCAAAAAGTGCGGATACAAATCCACTGTGATGATATATCCGAGAGGACACAATACTAAATCTAAGGTCGTATCGCCAAAGTGTACTGTAAAAGGTTATACCCTTGCTTACTGCACAGTATCAGGCTGTGATTATACTGTAAAGTATAATTATACCGATGCTTTGGGGCACAATACCAAAGACACTTGTGTTACACCACCTGATTGTACTACTCAGGGAAAAAGAAAAATATACTGTACAAGATGTTCGTTTGTAACATATATGCCGATACCTGCACATGGTCATATATATAACAGTGTAAATGAAAATATCTGCGCAAAATGCGGATATAAAAAGCCGACCACAAACTGGTCTTATATGTTTAAGTCACCCTATATGGCAACTCATATATCGCAGAGATTTCCAAAGTATGACGATGGCACAGAACATCATGGCGTAGATATAATTGATGCAAACGGCAACGTAGATGGCTATCCTGTTTACGCAAGCTATAGCGGTACAGTGTTAGATTCTTTCTATGACAGAACTAACGGCAGAGGAGTCTTTGTCAGAATCAAACAGGACAACGGTTATGTTGTCAGATATCTGCATATGAAAAACGGTTCTGTCAATCTCGCAGAAGGTGATAAAGTAAAAGCCGGCGACTATATCGGAAAAGTTGGTTGTACCGGAGAGGCTTACGGTTCGCATCTGCACTATGATGTTAAAAAATCCTTAAACTCTTTGGACTACATTCAACCGCTTACTTTCTTCAAAAACATCAATTTCACCTATTCATATTAAGGAGGTAATTTTATGAAAAAATCATTACAAGCTCTCATTATCACAGGTCTGTTGCTCACTGTTTTCGGAACCATGTGCGGTTGCCAATCAACAGTGCAGACATCACAAAGCTCTTCTGATATTATTCAATCCTCTGAGGTTGAAGTAGCCTCGAACTCAGGCAAAAGCGAAACTAAATTGGATATATATGAAGAAAAAATGCCCGCACTTGATATCAAGCAAAACGGCGGCGGTGATGAGCAATCTGCATTTTACGGTGCTCAGGAAATATCCAAACTGGGATTGTTTTCGCAGAAATTTGAAAATCTTGTTAAGGAATCATGCACTGAAAAAGAATTTCAGGAGTATATGACATGGAGCGAAGAAAATGACAATCCCGTTGATAATAAAGACAGACCTTATAATATCAACGAAATGCCGAATCTTCCGAACGTGGTAAAAAAATACTCATTGAATCATGATAAAGTATACGAAATATTGAAAGATCTTCAAAAATATTATACTGAGCTTTCATCTGAAAGCGAGAATGCCAAATATGCAGATATGATATACACCGATGAAGAAATAGAAGCTATCGCCTCCGGCGATGTGAAAAAATGCTTCAATTTATTCACATACAATACTTCAATTATGAAAAACGATCTGATATACACACCTGCGTATATATACAACAACACCATGGATAAACTTGAAGAAGCGGGCATAACCGCAGAAGAAATTGCCGCAAGAACCGAAATATACGGCAGCTTCTCACTCACCGATGAACAAATGACCGCACTTCAGAACAAAATGCTCAAATATGTTGCTTTGCAAGCTGAAAAAGGCAATTTCAGCGGAACATATGAAATCCCGACTACCGCAACTTTCAGTGTACCCGAAAAAATCGGAAATGCAACGTTTGTTACACAGACATAAATAAATCGGAATCCTCCTTGACACCCCCCGACCGTTATGCTAAAATAACAATACAAACAATACAATAATTCTGCCACCGGGTAGAGATGCGAAAGCACCGTCAGTACATCGTTAGGTCTTTGAAGATGTACTCACGGTGCTTTTTCGGTAAATTTACGGAGGATATAATGCTCAGAAAACTGAACAACTACTTCACAACCTTTGAAAAAATACTATGGATAGGTTCGGTCGTGCTGATAACAGGCTCTGCGGTCATATTCGGCAAGGACGGGATACTGTCCGTCATAGCGTCGCTTATCGGCGCTACCTCGCTTTTGCTCAACGCCAAGGGCAACCCCATAGGACAGGCGCTCGGCGTTGTTTTCAGCATACTCTATGCGATAATTTCCTACTCGTTTGCGTATTACGGCGAAATGATAACATATCTTTGTATGACAGGTCCTATGGCGCTTGCCGCTTTTATAAGCTGGATAAGAAACCCTTTTGCCAAGGGCAAGGCTGAGGTTAAGGTAAATCATATCCACAGGGGCGAAGTTCTCTTTATGTTAATACTCTCCGCCGTTGTTACCGTAGTTTTCTACTTCGTACTCGACTTTTTCAACACGGCGAATCTGATTCCGAGCACCTTATCCGTCACAACAAGTTTTCTTGCCGTTTATCTCACATTCCGCCGCAACCACTTCTTCGCCATAGCCTATGCCGCTAACGATATAATACTTATAATACTGTGGTCGCTTGCCGCTATGAGCGATATCAGCTACCTTTCGGTTGTCACCTGCTTTGTCATATTCCTTGCAAATGACATATATGGATTTGTAAGCTGGAAATCAATGAAAAAGCGGCAGGCAGAAGCTGTATTGCAGTAATCCTTAATAACAGAAAACGGGCACCGGTTAAATCCGGTGCCCGCTGTTTTTATAATGCCTTATTTTGCTGTGGTCACATTGCAATAAGTATATGCGCTGTACTCGTTAACTTTTCCTATCGTCTTATATGCTCTCATTCTGAACTTATAAGTCGTTCTTGCCTTAAGACCCTTGATTGTGTAGGTCGTGCTTTTGTTTGAAGTGTAGCGCTTTACCTGTACCCACTTTTTGCCGTCATACTTTTCAATGCTGTAACCATCGGCACTTGTGTTCTTGTTCCACTGAAGCACTATAGAGTTTTTGGTAACGCTCTTTGACTTCATTCCGGTGGTCGTATACGGTCTTGTATTTACATTGAGATAGGTATAACCGCTGTACTCTCCCGCTCTGTATGCTCTTACACGGAAGCGGTACGTTCTGCCGGAGCTGAGTTTGCACACCGTGTATGTCGTAAAGCCTGCTGAAAGCTTCTTTACATTTACCCACTTTGAGCCGTCATACTTTTCAATAAACACACTGTCTGCTGTAGCGTTCTTGTTCCACTGCAGTGTAACTGTGTTATTCGTCTTACTCTTTGCTTTAAGTCCTGTCATCTGGGCAGGCTTTGTCCTGACGTTAAGATAAGTATACGAACTGTATTCCGTCTTTTTGTTGATTGTCTTGTAGGCTCTTATGCGGAGCTTGTTTGTGCTTCCGGCTGTCAGGCTCTTTATGGTTGTGCTTACATTGCCGCTTCCTACAACCTTCTGCGTCTGTATCCACCTGTTAACGATATAACGTTCAATTATATATCCGTCTGCGCTTGTGTTCTTGTTCCATCTAAGCGTAGATGTCGAACTTGTCTTTGATACCGTCTTGAAACCGCTTACAGCCGACGGAAGTGTGTTTACAGTGATATAGGAATATGCGCTGTAATTTGTTGCCTTATACGCCCTTATTCTGAATTTGTTTACCGTACCCGGTTTCAGCGAAGATACAGTATACTTAACGGTTGTGTTCTTTGTCACTGTGGACTTCTTGACCCACTTGGCACCGTTATAATACTCTATCACATATCCGGTGGCATTGGCGTTTCTGTTCCAGCCTAAGGTTATTGATTTATCAGTTCTTGATGTTGCTTTCAGACCGCTTACAGAGGGCAGCACAAGCATATTGGTGTAATTGCTCTTATATGATTTGCCGCACAAAGAGCATTTATAAAGCGTATATCCCTTTGCGGAATATGTCGGCTTTACGGTGCTTGTTGTATACTTGTGTCCTGTTGCCTGCAATGTCATTGTTTCCTTTGCATTGCAACCTGTGCAGGTTCTTTCCTTAACTCCTGCTGTTGTACAGGTCGGTGCCTTTGTCACCTTCCATCCACCATAAACGTGTACGCCTGTTGCCGCAATGACCTTAGTTTCCTTACTGCCGCATACCGTACACTCTCTGGTTTGCTCTCCGTCGGTAACGCAACCGACATTCTTTGTTATCTTCCATTCACCGAATGTGTGACCCTTTGCAGGAATGATCTGCGTCTGTTTATAGTCACATCTGGTGCAGTGTCTTTCCTCAGAACCGCTTTCAGTACAGCTTGCGTCTGTAACGTTCCACTGAGTAAGCAAATGTCCGAGTGCGCTTCCTTCAAAAGTTGCCTCACTCTTCGTACCCTTGCTTGAAAGTCCGCAACCTGCGCACGATACATAGTATTCGGATTTTTCAGTGCAGGTAGCCGCTTTCTTAAGATATCTTGAAACAGTGCTCTTTGCCGTGAATGTGTGGGCTGTCATTTTGCCGTAAGCCTTACCGCAGACCTCACATATAGCCTTTGCCGTGCAAGTAGCCTTGCCGCCGTGACAATTCTTTGTTTCGATGTGTGTGCTGTCATTAGCGCAGACTCTTGAATGAGTTCCGTCACCGTTTGATACCCACTCACCGTACTTGTGTCCGAGCGCATTTCCGTACTCGAATGTTGCTTCATCGGCTGTACCCTTGCTTGACAGTCCACAGTCTGCGCAGGACGTATAATATACAGCCTTTGCAGTGCAGGTTGCCGCAGATTTAAGATACTCAGGCGACTTTTTATGCGTATAGCTGTGCGGCTTCATTTCGCCGTAAGCCTTACCGCAGACCTCACATATAGCCTTTGCCGTGCAAGTAGCCTTGCCGCCGTGACAAGCCTTTGTTTCAGTGTGTGTGCTGTCATTAGCGCAAACTCTTGTATGAGTTCCGTCACCGTTTGATACCCACTCACCGTACTTGTGACCGAGTGCGTTTCCGTACTCGAATGTTGCTTCATCGGCTGTACCCTCGCTTGACCGTCCGCATTCTGTGCAGGAAGTATAGTATACAGCCTTTGCAGTGCAGGTAGCCGCAGATTTAAGATACTCAGGCAATTTTATTTGCGCATAGCTGTGTGGCTTAGTTTCGCCATACTCCGCACCGCATATTTCACACTTTGCCTTTTTGGTGCAGGTAGCCTCTCCTCCGGAATGCTCACATTCGGTTATCGTAGCCGTTACAACGTCCGACTTCATCGAAACTCCCGCCGTTGTAGCATTGCTGTAGGTAAGACGGCAGTAGTACCTGCCCGTTGTGAGATTTTCGAGCGACAGCTTTCTGTCTGTAGCGCCCTCTATCTCTGTTTCGTTGCCGTTTTCATCAATGCCGATCCACTGATAAGCAACTTTTGCGTCGACCTCGCCTGAATACCACGGCACTGCACTTATTTGAAGTGACGGTATGTCGCCCGGATAATAGCCGTTGGTGTAATATACAGTATCAATCGGCTTGATTATCTGCATCGGACACAACCGTACCGTAAGTCCGTTTGTCGATGATGCCGTTGCCTTATTAAGACTGTATATATCTATCCACTCTTTTGTTCCTCTGTCCTGTACCCAGAAGCCGGGATCGATATAATCGGCTATCACCTTATTCGGGGCATTAGTTATGATTTCGGCAAACCCACCTGACGAAATGGATACATTACCGCCGTTTATAGTAAGGCAATTTATGTTGTTGGCAGTCATTGTAACATTTCCGCCGTTTATGGTCACATTGCTGCCTGTTGCAAGCCCGTCAAATGTGACATCACCGCCCCTCACTATGAATGCGTCTTGATTCTCAAACGCTGTCACCGCACAACGTCCCGTAACCGTCAGCTTTGCCTTGCCGTTTATGATGATCGGACGTGAGAACGCTGTACGAACTGCGTACTTGAGCGTGAAGTTACCTTCGGTTATGACTAACTGACCGCCGTATCCGTTCTTGTTATAAAGCGGATATAAGGTACAGCCCTCGTTTTCGCTCTTCTGAGCGTCTTTCGCAGCCTCGTCAAGATCGTTATAATACTTGACATCGTCGCCCTTTGTTATCTTTGCATTGAACTTGCTCTCGCATATCTCGCAATATGTCGGCTCGGTAATATTACCTGCGGTTTCCTTGTCCGCTGTAGGATCGACCACCTGAGAATGATCACAGTCAACAAGGTCTATGCTTACAGTGTTCGACTTTATTTCATAGCCGTCATCGGTAATAACTACGAAGTATATCTTGGCAGCAACGCTGTTGCCCGCCTTATCAATTATTTCGTCTGCCGACAATTTAGCGTCCTTTACAAGTGCGCTTAAGCTGCTATAAATTATATCTCCGCTTACATAGGAGTTTATACCGTATCTCTTACTTACATACGAGTCGTTCAGGTTCGAGCCGTGAGCAAGAGCAAGGTTGAACTTCAGCATGGGATTTGCGTTGCTGTTGCGATACAGCTTGTTTATTTCTGTGCTAAGCGTTGCACTCTTTATCGGTGCTTCTTCTACACTCACAGGTTTATCTTCGTTATTCCAGCTGTAATATTTTTCCTTAGCACGTTCTGCAATTGAAAGCCATGAACCGCCATCCTTTTTATAAGCATAACCGTCAGCCAGAATAGATTCAAGACTGCCGTTTGCTATCTCGAGGTTGTAGAATTTACCGCCGCTGAGTTTTGCGTTACCGTTAACGACCAGATCTTCTATAAAGCCGCCGCCTATTACTGCGTCACCGTCTTTATAAATCATCACCGTGGCGATTTCACCGCCGTTGACGGTTAATTTTGCGTTTTCGTTAACGATAATAGGCATCTGCATATTGCCATCGCCGTCTACGGTAAGCATACCACCGTCGGATACCTCTATAATAAGAGAAACAAAACTGTAACCCAGTTTTTTACCGTTCAGTGCAAGCGTTACATTGCCCGTAACGTTAATGCCCCGTGTAAGTTCGCTGTTTTCAATATCCTTATACAGCGTTATTGTAGCCGTACCTACCTCATTAGCCTTGGCAAAAGCGTCATAAATATCGCTGAACAGATCTGTCATTTCGCCGCCGTTTGCCGTAGTATAGCTTACAGTTGCGGCGATTTCCTCATTGCAGTAAGGACAAAGGTTTCCGTCAAGCGCATAACTGTCGTTTGCGTCCTTATGGTCGCACTTTATAACATTAAGATAATTGGCTTTGGTCATGCTCTGAATTTCAGCATATTTGAAACCTGAACCGACAATCGCATTTAAGCCTATAACTCTGCTTCCGCTCGCAATTGCCCTGCCTAAAGTATAATTGCTTTCATTTTCGCAAGTGAAGATGTTGAACGTACCGCTTACTATAGAGACATTATATCCGCTTCCACCGGTCGTGTCTGCTTTCATGCTTAAATAATCGGCATTAACATCATTGATGACCGTGTCTCCGCCGTTTATCGTTATTGCGCCGATATTAGCACCATCGGCACTAACCTTTCCGGAATTTACAACTAAATAATTCAATGTGGCTTTACTGTCAATTAAAACATTGGCATTCTCACCCGATACCGTTACACCGGTAAGTGAACTTGAGGCTTCTTGCGATGCCGTAAACGTTATATCTCCGCCCTTGACATCAAACGCAAATGCTGTGTTGCCGTCATTTTTATTTAAATCAACGGTAAATCTACCCTTGCTTATGTCAAATATTTCACCATCATTAACACCACTGTAGTCTAACAGCTTTAATGTACAGCCTTCGCTTTCCTCGGCAGCGCCGATAGCGTCATTCCAGTTTTCGTAATACGATAACGTGCCGTCAGACAGCTCTACCGAAGCCGGTAGTGCTCTGTTGCATATACCGCATACACAACCGTTATCGTCACATTTTACGCTTTCGACGGGGTGCTGACAGGTAGCTACTGTAAGCGTTACCACATTCGACTTATAATCATATCCGTCATAGGTAAATATGCAGTAATATTGGATTTCTCCGTCTTCTGCCACCACATCGGCAACTTCACGGCTGCCTAAACGACAGCGACCGTTTAATAATTCTGTTTTTTCCTTTATTACCGTTCCGTCAATTAAGCATCCGGTAACATAGAGTGTTTCATTTCCCGAATATGTCACATTAGCCGTGTAATCCACAGAGTTATTACCGTTACGGTATATTATCGGTGACTCGTCCTCAGCGGTAATTGTTGCACTCTTTATCGGCGCTTCCAGTACGTTTACACTTGCTATATCCCGCTTTTCACGTTCTGCAACAGTAGACCAGAAGCCGTCGAAATTCTTATAGGCATAGCCATCCGCAAGAAGCTGTCCTACGTTTCTGCCTTCGCCTGAAACCTTTATGCTGTTGAATTTGCCGCCATTAATTACAGCGTTACCGCCGTCTTCAATTCTGAAGTCAGAGAAAATACCGCCGTTGATTTCCGCATCGCCGCCGTTGCGAACGACAGCACATTTTATTGTACCACTGCCGTTAACAGTCAGCTTACCGCTCTTCACTTCTATGGTATAGTAGGGATCAAAACCGGGAGTTGAGAGCTTTTTACCGTTAAGTTCAAGCGTAACATTGCCTGTAACAGCTATCGTATCTGTAATATCGTCCGTGATATCCTTATACAGCGTTACAGTAGCCGTACCTATCTCATTAGCCTTAGCAAAAGCGTCATAAATATCGCTGAACAGATCTGTCTCTTCGCTTCCGTTTGCCGTATAGCTTACAGTTGCAACAATTTCCTCATTGCAGTAAGGACAGGGATTACCGTCAAGCACATAACTGCCGTTTTTGTCCTTATGGTTGCACTTATCAACAAAAATTCTATAGGTACTGGTCATGGTCTGAATAGCTTCGTATGTGTAAACAGTAATGCCATTCATACTATCGGCCGAAACTACGCTTCCACTCGCAATTGCCCTACCTAAAGTATAATTGCTTCCATTTTCGCAAGTGAAACTGCCGAACATACCGCTTACGATAGAGACATTATATTCGCTTCCACCGGAGCGGTTGTCAAACATAGCTAAAGAATCAGCTGTAACATTTTTAATGACCGCTTCACCGCCGAAAGTTCTCAGTGCACCGATTCTTGCACCGTCTACATCAGTCTTTGCGCCTTCTATTGACAGTTCACCGATATAACCATCGGTACTGTTTACTGTAAGCGTACCGCTTAATGTTCTTACTCTTCCCAGCTTGATTTTACCGTCAATTGTAACCTTAGCGTCAGTTCCGTTTACTTCGATTCCGCTTATCAGAGTTTCTACATCGGCTTGTTTTACCGAAGAAGTGAAAGTCACGTCACCGCCGTTGACATCGAACTGATAAAATACCTTCTTACCGTTAAAGTCAACAGTAAACCTGCCGCCTGTCACGGTAACGGACTCAGATACTCCTTCCGACATCAGCTTTACAGTGCTGCCCTCGTTCTCCTGTGCCAGCTTTATGGCACTCTCTATATCCGCATAGCCTAACGACTTGCCGTCAGCATCTACTACCTCGGCTTCTATCAATGCATCACATATACCGCAGATTACAAAACCGTCGTTTTCGTATGAAAAGCTATCCTTCGGGTGTGAGCAGGTCGCAAGTGTAAGCTTAAGCACATTCGACTTATATTCGTATCCGTTGCACTTAAGTACAATGTAATATTCAACCTCGCCGTCTTTAGCCGCAAGCTTACCGATTTCATAACAGTGTACCATATATTTATTGTACAAATTATAATCTTTAATGCGATTATTGCCGTTTACAAAATCCGAATAGGTTGCACCCCTTGAACCGACCGCCAATTCGTATGTAATATCGACGTATAAATATTTCTCTCCGTTACGGTATATAACAGGCGCTTCTTCGCCTACCCACGCAATACTTGCGCTCTTTATCGGCGCTTCTTCTACATTTACCGGTCGACCATCGTTATCCGAGCTGTTATATTCTTTCTCAGCACGTTCTGCAATTGAAAGCCATGAACCGCCGTTCTTTTTATAAGCATAACCGTCAGCCAGAACAGATTCAAGACTGCCGTTTGCTGTCTTGATAATGTTGAATTTACCGCCGCTGATTTTTGCGTTGCCGTAAATTTCCAGATAGTTTATAACGCCGCCTTTGATTTCTGCGTTGCCTTCTTCGTAAACTCTCACATAGGTTAATTCACCGCCGTTAATGACTGATTTTGAGTTTTCATTAACGTTAATAAACATCTGCAAATCGCCATCGCCGTCTACGGTAAGCGTACCACCGTCGGATACCTGCATATTCGTTCCGCCGGCACCACCCAGTGTTTTACCGTTCAGATTAAGCGTTACATTGCCCGTAACGGTAATCTCCCGTGTAAATTCGTTGTTTTCAATATTCTTATACAGCGTTATAGTAGCCGTACCTATCTCATTAGCCTTGTCAAAAGCGTCGCATATATCGCTGAACAGTTCTGTCTTTTCGCCGCCGTCTGCTGTATAGCTTACGCTTGCGGCAAACTCAGAGTTACAGTATTTGCATATACCGCCCTCATTAAAGGCATAACTGCCGTCCTCATTCTTATGGTCGCACTTGACAAACCGATAGTCTTTGTCATCATCAACGCCCAAGGTGTTTTGTTCGGAAACAATGCTGTATAATAATTCATTAGTAGCTATTATCTCATCAGTCTCCTGCGAGTATTCAACGCTTATTAAGCGAGTGCCGCTTGCCAGTATATCCTTAAACGTATACTGTCCGAGTTTGATCTCACCGTAAATACCGCCGCCTATAGTCACCTTTGCGTCCGTTGCAGTGTCTGATATAGTAAATTTATTAGCACCGAAGTTTTCACTTACGCCGTCACTGATATTTAAAGTACCGCCAAATACACTAATACCGTTAATGCAAACGGAGGTCGAGCCTTCAGGGTATGTAAGAGAACCGCTATATAAACCTACAAAGCAATTAAAAGCGCAGTTCTCAACAGTAATTTCTGCACCCTTAATATTGATCTTCCGTGTATAAGCGTTGATATAATTGTCGTCGATCGCGGTAATAGTAAACTGACCGCTTGACAATGTAATATCGTTCTCAAGTCCACCGGTTGTTACAAGAGTGAAAACACAGCCCTTGTTTTCAGCCTTATCCGCATACCGTAAGCCCTCGGTTATGTCGTCGAAATACTTTACCTTTCCGTCGGCAGTAGTTACCTTTGCGTAAATTTTCGCACCGCACTCACTGCACACCTTGTTGGCGCTGTCTTCATCTACCTGACCCTCGCCGTCATGCAGACACTTATATCCGCAAGCGCAGTTGCCGTGATCATCGTATGTATGCTTCGGGTGAGCCGTAACAAATATATTATCGCCTGCTTTGTATATTTGTTGTACGCTTGCATTCAGTATTTCTCCGCTTTCACTTGCAAGCGCCTTACCGCTACCCAGTATTTCAATTACACTTCTTCCCTGAACATAAATGCTCTTGAATACTCCGGCATTGATCAAAGCGTCGCCGTCTTCAAATGTTGCAAAAGTATCGAATTCAATATCTCCGTTTACAGTTACCATTCCATAGGAATAAACGCCGGTGGCGTTTATAACTGCACGGCTGCTTCCGCTGTTTTCAAAGGTTACATTTCCGTAAACCGCTACTGCGCTTATTTCCTCGGTACCGACCGAAACATTCAGCGTATGACCGTTCATGTCGATCGTTTTATTGCCGTTTATTATTATGCCCTTAACAATACAATCTACATCGCCGGTCAGCTTTAATACACCGTCAGCCTCATTTTCCGCAATATTTTTAAACTGTGTTTCGCTTTCAATAAATGTATAAGTTTCAGAGCTTTGTGTTGTCTCGGTAAATATAGCAAGCGCACAAACGCCGCACGGACACTTGCCCGTTTCCACGTTGTATCTATGCTCATGCGCTACAACTGTGACATTTCTAATTCCTTCGCCGATTGTCTTCGCACTGCCGTCAACTATACTTTCGGGGAGATGTGTGACACTGTTTAAGGTTGCAAACGCATAGCCCTTTGCAAGCAGAGCGTTTACTGGTGTGTTGCTTTCCTCGCCGCAGATGGTGTTGTACCTTCCGCCGTATAAAGCTACACCGCTTGCGTGTGCAATATAAACATTCTCAAATATGCCGCCGTATATTTCAACACACTTAGCACTGTTAATGACTAAATTGAGTACATCTGCGGCTGAACTGCCGCCGTCTGCAGTACCGTTTATAAGCGTACCGCCGTTTACACTAAAAGGTGCGTCTATGCATCCGTAGTAGGTGCTTTTCCTGCTGTCCTTAAGGTACAGCACACCACCGTTATTTACACTTATATCTGCCTCTCCGCCGAGTGAACATCCGTTCACATCGACAGTAACCGTTGTATTGCCGATTTCTACGTTCTGTGTAATCTCGCAGTGCTTATACAATGTCAGCGTACAACCGTTGTTTTCCGCCGATAATGCCGCAGTAAAAGCGTTGTCTATATTATCGAAATACTTCGCTGTTCCCACGCCCGAAATGCCCGCAGTAAGCTGATACTCGCAGATAGAGCATACACCTGTTTTGCTGTCAACATCACTGTGGGGGCATACATATCCGCAGACGCACTTGCCCGTTGCTTTGTCGTAGCTGTGTTCGTAATGATCTACAACAGTAAACGAATCGTGTATAATCTTTGATGTAAACTTTTCATAAATATCAACATACTCACCGCTGTTGTCATATTGCAGTGCCTTACCTTCTCCAAGCAGAGAATAAAGCAGCAGGTTGCCGGAGCCGGAGTTGCGGTCGAGTTCATACATCAACGTACCTATTCTCATTCCCGTAGCAAGCCTTACAGATGTTGTTGTTCTTCCGTAAAGCTTTAAAGATTCCTTCACGACCAAAGTATTTACAGTTACATTTGCACCGTAGCTTACTTCGAACCGCGCACCTGCCTCAACAAAAATTGTTTCGAAGTTTATATTTGCGTAGCTATCAATTTTAAATGTTCTACCTCCGCAAACATCCACTTGACTAATATAGCTGTCCTCTGAGCCGGTCAATGTAAGATTACCGGCACCATTGTCGTTGTTGACCTTGAGTTCGATATAATACAGCTTATGACCGTTAAGGTCAACAGTAACAGTATGATTTACATTTATAGTTGTTCTATCATCGATATTCTTATAAATCTTTACATAGTTTTCGCTGTCTTCTGAAGTCTTGCTAAGGCAATCGCTCAGTGAATCAAAGCCGGTTACCTTGTCGCCTACAGTCAGCGTAGCAACGAACTCATACTGACAGGTTTTGCACATACCCGTTTTGCTGTCAACATCCGTATGACCGCACCGCTTACCGCAAATCGTACACTTGCCCGTTGTGCTGTCGTAACTGTGATCTTCATGTGATGTTACAAAAACAGTTGCAAGACCGTCTTTCAACAGTGTTTTTGAGCCGTCTATCGTCTCAGCATTGGGATACTTCATAAACATACGGTTCTCAGCCAACAAAGTCAGTATTTCTGCGTTTGCTCTGTCCCCGCCGCCGTTATAGCATATTTTTCTGAAAGATCCGCCGTGAAGAATTACGTCACTGCTTGCATCGTTTATATTGAGTGTTATGCCGATTGAACAATAGCAGTCAAATGTACCTGCACCTACCGACACAGTTCCCTTAGCGCCGCAGTTTTCGTCAAATGTCAGCTTACCGCCGTCCGCTACATTGAAATCGCCATAAATACTATTATTTTTTTTCGATCCCGTAACGGTTATATCTCCCGAAACAGTTAACGCACCTACATTGGCTTCCTCAGCGATCCACAGCGTGAACTTACCGCTGAGTGTTTTATAGCTGCCTGTATAATTCTTGTATACTCTTAATGTACAGCCGGTGTTTGCGTCACTGTCAGCCGCTTCAAAAGCCGCTTCCATCTCAGTTTCCTTATAAACAGAAGCTGCAGCCCCGTCCTTTACGATAACAGCCGCATACTGATATTCACACTCGTTACACTTACCCGTTTCGCTGTTAACATCGCTGTGAGGGCAAACATATCCGCAGCCGCACTCGCCGTCAACATAGGTATGGCTGTGGTCTTTGATTGTCAGCGTTTCACTGCTTGATATTTCCTTAACATTTGCATTGAAAAGAGTTCCGTCAGTCTTGAAGAAAGCCTTACCCTCTCCGAGCATATCGTATAATGTCTTGCTGTCCCTGGCGTAAAGTCCGGCTTGATATGCACCGGCTTTCAATATAACCGTACTCGAATCATATACATAGATCGAAGTGTCTAAAACTACATCGCCGTCTATTATAAGCGTACCGCCGGCGTATGAAGCGTCGTTTGTCGGATATACATTACAACCGAGCATAACCGGATTGCCGCTGTTTTTGATCGTAAGCTTTCCGCTTTTGCAAGGAGTAATACTCCGGATTTTAAATTGGCGTCCGTTTAAGTCAATTGTAAGTTCTCCGTATAAGTCATACTGAGCGCTTGGTTTAGAATAATCCTTAAACAGCTTTATCGTACCGCTTCCGTTGTATTCATTCAGTAAAGAGTCAAGCTCATCGGTATCTACATACTTTAAGCTTCCGTTCTTGTCTGTATAGAGTGCGACAGACACAACCGCACCGCAGATTGAGCAGATGCCGGTGTCCGTGTTTATATCACCGCCATGCTCGCAGGGCTTTCCGCACTCCTCGCACTTGCCTGTTCCATCGCTGTATTTGTGGTCAGCGTCAGTATGCTCAACAACAGTAAGCGCAACGGAATAACCCATACTTCCATATTCTTTATAAAGATCAAGATAATTGCCGTTATCTTCACGTCGCAGTGCCTGCCGGGTAACATCAAGAAGATTGCCTAATTTCAGAGCGCCGGAATTGTTTTGGCGATGATATGTCAGCCCACCTAACTTCATTCCCGTAGCGAGCTTTACAGATGTCGTTGTAGTTCCGTCATCAGCCACTGATGCTATCACAGTCAACTGCTCTGTAGTTACTTTTGCGCCATCGTTTACAGCAAGCCGTGCACTGTCCTCAACAAAAATTGTATTAAATTCTACATTTGCTTCGCTGTCAATTATGAATGATCCGCCGCCTTTGCGAACATACACCTGCGTAACATAACTGCCCGCTGTGCCGGTTAATGTAAGCGTGACGTCTTTGTTGACCCCAAGTTTGTTGACCCCAAGCTTGATATTGTTCAGCTTGTGACCGTTAAGGTCGATCATAACATTGTGTTTTACATCTATAGTATCTAAAGTTGCAGTTGCCGATGTATCGCCGATATCCTGATAGATCTTAACATAGTTTCCGGTATCGGCAGTAATGCTGTCAAGGCAGTCTGCGAGCGTGTCATAGCCTGTCGGCGCATTGCCGTCTGTGCTGATCGTAGCAACAAACTGACGCTCACACTTGTTACACTTACCCATGCCAATGTCAATATCGCTGTGATCACATAACGCTCCGCAGTTTGTGCATTTACCGTCGGAATAACCGTTTTCATGTGCACATTCTTTATATGTAAATGTAAATTTTTCTGTAACAGTTTCTGTGCTGTCACCGTCTGAATAGGTTATATCGCAATACAGAACATAATTTCCGGCAGGAATATTATCCGCAAGCTTGAATTCGCCGTTGCTTCCGGATACTGCCGCACCGAGCTCATCTGCACTGTATGCACTGTTCGTACTGTACCAGTTATAGCTTATGCTTTCACTGTCAACCGTATAGGTGCTTACAAGCTTGTAATTGTCCTTCTCTTCCTGCGAAGTGTTTGTATAGAAAACCGTTCTGTTTGTGTTGTCACCCTGTGTAACCTTGTTGAAACGGTTTGCATTCGACTTTACCTGAACGGTATTGGATACAATATCTCCGCACTTTATTGTAAGAGTATTATCAGTGTCGTATGTAACCGAAAACTCGGTATCGCAGACCATGCACACCCAGCCGTAATCGGTCTTGATTATGCTTGCTAATAAATCGGGTTCATCGCCGCCGAAATAGCCTCTTGCGTCTGCAAACTCTTCATCGCTCATATTCTTCAGAGTAATATCAAAGTAAACCGTACCCTTGAGCTTGATATCAGTCATGTCCATGTCTTCAATTATTTCATACTCTTCAGTCTTGAATATTCCGATTTGGTTTCCGAGTATTATACGGGGAGAAGTATCAGGCTTTATAACTACCGTCTTAGCGTCCGCTCCGTCAATCTCATAATAGCCGCCGTTAAGCTTGACCTCGCCTGTCACAGCACTTTCCTCAGCCTTGAACTCAGTCGAACCCTTTACTACAAATTCGTCCTTGTCTATTGTCGGTACAGTTTGACCGATAGCGTATGAACCGCCCGTAGTATATACCGAGCCTGTACCGCTCATTATAAGGTTTACTTTGTAAATGCCATACTTAGCACCGTAAGCAGTGACCTTACCGCCGCTTATTTCGGCATCCATTCCGTCGCCGTTGTTTCCGCTGTAGTATATTCCGACTCTTGCTGCATTGCCTTCAGGCACAGTAATACTGCCGTTTTCGCTGACGGAAATTTTGTCACCGAAATTACTGGTAAGCAATATTGCACTGTTTAACGTAGATTCATTAGCACAACCTACTGCAGTAAGACTGCCGTTGCCGTCAACAGTAATGCCGCCGCTGACATTGACAGCCACACCCTCAAAAGATGCAGTTGTCGCATTTGCGTTCAGCACACCGTCATTATGTATTTCAAGCGAATTTGTCTTTACAGTACCTGTTGCGTTTACTGTACCGCCGTTCAGGATTATTGATCCGCCGAGAGAGCGTGCCATACTGTCTGTAGAGCGGTTCTCTGCATTCAGCACACCGTCGCCGCTGATCGTCATTGTGCCGTCACAATTGACCTCTTTATTATTTACGGCACTGAGAACGTATGTATCGCTTTCGAGGGTATCGGTCTGTACGATAGTGTTTTCACCGTTCAGCACTATTTTCGTACCGTCGGGGACTGTTACGACGCTCATCATATTCTCTTCTGTTGTCGCCTGAATGTTCACTCCGTTAAGCGTCAGCGTCTTTGTGTCATGATCCCAGCTCCAGCCGTCACCGCTTTCGTCCGCCGTCTTTTCTCTGAAATCAAGCGGTGTCGTGATGACATTGCTCTCGCCGTCATGCGTATGTGCCTCGCCCTCGGCAAATGCCGATAACGGTACAGCCGTCAGCGTCATTGCCGCAGACAGCACCGCACTTATGAGCCGTACAAATTTTTTCTTCATGTTTTTCCTCCTGTAGATTTACCCGTGCTTACGCCATGCACCTGCACTTATGCAGTGCCTCCTTCAGCTTTTCAAGCGGTATCGGCTTTTTGTGGAAATAGGTACAGCCAAGCCTGTATGACTGCGCCCCGAATCCCTCATCGTCCGACAGCCATATTACAGGCGTATCCCTGTCGGCATTCTTCGCCGCAATAACGCCCTCCATACCGTCCGCTCCGTCGGCAAGCACGATTATAAGGTCAGCCGTCTTACACTCATTCACAAAGCTCTCATACCTCTGACATACCCTGTAGGCAATTCTTCGATATGCCGCCGTTGCGATCTGTGTTATTTTTGCTTTCAGTATCTCCGCCTCGTTTGCGGTATCGTAAACGCAGATGAGCATACCTCTCCCCCTTATAATTTTATAATTATATCATAACTCATTCGCTTTTCATTTTCAACTTTTTGGCACGAACGGCTGATATAATGGCACGAATGGTAAGCTGCCGCCCCGAAACGACCGCAAAACCGTAATTTTCGGCATATCATATATTAATAGCCGAAGTTATGCATTTCCGCCGTGACGATTTTACGCCGAATAAAACGCACGCTTTGACCCGCCTTGCTTTTCACGCCATTCGCGGGGCGTCCTTTTATTGCTTTATAATGCGGTTTCGCCATTGACAAAAACGCTGTATAGTGTTAAAATAAAACGATAGGATTTTTTATCCGTTATTATAAATAATCTGAGTGTAAAGAAAAAGGAATGAAAGAAATGAGAAATCTGACGGGTGCAGATATAATCTGCGAATGTCTGATAGAGCAGGGCGTTGACACCGTTTTCGGCTATCCCGGCGGCGCAGTTCTGAATATCTATGACAGCTTATACAATTACAGCGACAAAATACATCACGTTCTGACGGCACATGAGCAGGGTGCAAGCCATGCGGCTGACGGCTATGCACGTTCGACAGGCAGGACGGGCGTTGTTATAGCAACATCGGGTCCAGGTGCGACAAACCTTGTAACAGGCATCGCAACGGCTTATATGGACAGTGTGCCTATGGTGGCTATTACGGGTAACGTTGCCTGTTCGCTTTTAGGACTTGACAGCTTCCAGGAAGTTGATATAACCGGCATCACAATGCCGATAACAAAGCATAACTTCATCGTAAAGGATGTAAACAAGCTTGCCGACACACTGCGTGAGGCATTCTACATAGCAGGAAGCGGCAGAAAAGGTCCTGTCCTTGTCGATGTTCCTAAGGATATTACAGCCCAGAAGGCTGAGTTCGTAAACAAGCCCTTAAAGCCGTATACCGTAAACGTCACTATGCACCAGGACGGCTGTATAGCAAAGGCGGCGGAGCTTATCAAGAACGCTGAACGTCCGTTCCTTTATACAGGCGGCGGTATCTACGGCGAGGACGGAGCAAAGACATTAAAGGCTTTTGCCGAGCTTATTGACGCTCCCGTATCATCTTCGCTTATGGGTCAGGGCAGCTTTGACGAAACCGACAGCAGATATATGGGTATGCTCGGTATGCACGGAACAAAGACAGCGGCAGAGGCAATAAAGAACTGCGACCTGTTCATCGGCATCGGTACAAGATTCTCAGACAGAGTAATTGGCAATCCTCAGACCTTCGCCCCCGACGCAAAGGTACTTCACATAGACATTGACCCTGCCGAAATAAACAAGAACATAAAGGTTTATCATCAGGTTATCGGCGACAGCACCGATGTTATGAAAAAGCTGATAAAGCTCATTCCTCAGCAGTCGCACGCCGACTGGATGGGCAAAATAAAGACGTGGGAGAAGCAGTACGAGTGCAGGCAGAAAGGCACAGACGAGCTTACTCTTACTCCTCAGCATCTTATAGAAACGCTTGACAAGCTGACAGGCGGCGAGGCGCTTATCGCAACCGAGGTAGGTCAGTCGCAGATGTGGGCGGCTCAGTATTACGCATATAAGCACCCTCATCAGCTTATCACAAGCGGCGGTCTTGGCACTATGGGCTACGGACTTGGTGCGGCTATCGGTGCAAAGTGCGGAAACCCCGACAAGACGGTCGTAAACATTGCAGGCGACGGAAGCTTCCATATGAACTTAAACGAGCTTGTAACGCTGTCGAAACACAATATACCTGTAGTTGAGCTTGTTATCAACAATAACGTTCTCGGTATGGTTCGTCAGTGGCAGAGATTGTTCTACGGCAAGAGATTTTCACAGACGACGCTTGACCGTCCTACAGATTATATGAAGCTCGGAGAAGCGTTCGGCATAAAGTCGTTTGTTATAGACAGCGAGGACAAGTGCGAGGAGATACTGCGTGAGGCTCTTGAGGTTTCAAAGACAGCCCCCGTGCTTATCGAGGCGAGAATAGACAAAGATATAAACGTTCTTCCTATGGTACCGGCAGGAAAATCCATAACCGAGCCTATCCTTGAGATAGAAATCGACGACTGAACGGAGGCATAAAAATGACAGAGAGAAACGTAATTTCCGTCTGCGTAAACAACGGTATCGGCGTACTCGGCAGAGTAACGGGTCTGTTCAGCCGCAGAGGATATAATATAATAAGTCTTAACGTTGCGGAAACCGAAAACCTCGGCATTTCCCGTATGACAATAGTTGCAGACGGCGACGAGGGCGTGATGGAACAGCTGGTAAAACAGCTCCGCAAGCTCTATGACGTATCGGAGGTCAAGGTACTGCATAACGCTGTATGCCGTGAGCATATCATTATGAAGGTCGGCAACGGCCCTGCGTCACGTCAGCCTGTGATAGAGATTGCAAATCTTTTCAGAGCGAAGGTCGTAAATGTAGCGGAGAGCAGACTTATGCTTGAGCTTACAGGCGAACCCGAAAAGATAGATTCGTTCATAGGACTTCTCCAGCCCTACGGAGTAAAAGAGATTGTAAGAACGGGTATTTCGGCACTTGAACGTGATTAACGTAAACAAATCATAAGGCACAGCTTGTAACGAGCGGCAGAAGAAAGGCAGGACAAACACATGGGCATGACAATGAGCCAGAAGATACTGGCAAAGCACGCAGGACTTGAAAGCGTAAGAGAGGGACAGCTTATAAGAGCAAAGCTGGATATGGTACTCGGTAACGATATTACAAGCCCCGTTGCGATAAACGAGTTCAACAAGGCAGGCTTCGGCGGCATATTCAACAAGGATAAGATTTCTCTTGTAATGGATCACTTCACACCGAACAAGGACATCAAGGCGGCTACTCAGTGCAAGCAGTGCAGAGAGTTCGCAGGAAAGTACGATATTACAAATTATTACGATGTAGGCGAAATGGGTATTGAACACGCACTCCTTCCCGAAAAAGGTCTTATAGGCCCCGGTGAGCTGTGCATAGGAGCAGACAGCCACACCTGTACATACGGCGCACTCGGCGCATTCTCAACAGGCGTAGGCTCGACCGATATGGCGGCAGGTATGGCAACAGGCGAGGCGTGGTTTAAGGTTCCCTCCGCTATAAAGTTCAACCTGACAGGAAAGCTTAACAAGTATGTAAGCGGCAAGGATGTTATTCTTCACATAATCGGTATGATAGGCGTTGACGGCGCACTTTATCAGTCTATGGAATTTACCGGCGAGGGCTTGAAGAGCCTTTCGATAGACGACAGACTTTGCATTGCCAATATGGCTATTGAAGCCGGCGCAAAGAACGGTATATTTGAAGTTGACGAGATAACAATGGCATATATGAAAGAAAGAGCAGACCGTGACTTTGATATATTCAAGGCTGACGAGGACGCAGTATATTCAAGAGTTATCGACATTGACCTGTCAACCGTAAAGCAGACGGTTTCATTCCCTCATCTGCCCGAAAACACAAAGACAGTTGACGAGATTACAGAGGATATAAAGATCGACCAGGCGGTTATAGGCTCATGTACAAACGGCAGAATAAGCGATATGCGTATCGCCGCTGAGATTCTCAATGGCAAGCACATTGCAAAGGGTGTAAGATGTATAGTTATCCCCGGCACTCAGAAGGTTTACCTCCAGTGCATAAAGGAAGGTCTTGCAGAGATATTTGTAAATGCAGGCTGTGTGCTTTCTACTCCCACCTGCGGTCCGTGTCTTGGCGGTCATATGGGTATACTTGCGGCAGGAGAACGTGCTATTTCCACCACAAACAGAAACTTTGTAGGAAGAATGGGACACGTTGACAGCGAGGTTTATCTTGCAAGCCCGGCAGTTGCGGCGGCAAGTGCTATAGCAGGTAAGATAACAGGCATAAAGTAAGGTGAGAATATGGTAAAGCATATAATAATCTGGAACCTGAAGGACGAACTTTCGGCAGAAGAAAAGAAGGAAAGATGCCGTCTTATAAAGCAGGGTCTTGAAAGCCTTGCAGGCAAGATAGACGGACTTCTTGAAATCAAGGTCATAACCGATATTCTCGGCTCTTCCACGGGCGACCTTATGCTTGACAGCACATTTCAAAGTGCCGAAGCATTAAAGGGCTATTCCACCCACCCCGAACACGTTAAGGTAGCCGACAGCACGGTAAGACCTTACACGGCAAGACGCAGCTGCGTAGATTTTGAAATATAAGAAAGGACAGACATATATGAAGGCACACGGTACAGTACACAAATACGGTGACAACGTTGATACCGACGTTATCATTCCTGCAAGATACCTTAATACAGCCGACCACAAGGAGCTTGCAAGTCACTGTATGGAGGATATAGACAAGGACTTTGTAAAGAACGTCAAAGAGGGCGACATTATAGTCGCTAATATGAATTTCGGCTGCGGAAGCTCAAGAGAACACGCGCCTATCGCAATCAAGGCAAGCGGCATCTCCTGCGTTATTGCAAGCACATTTGCAAGAATATTCTACCGCAACGCTATCAATATCGGACTTGCAATCTTAGAATGCGACGAGGCTGCCAAGGATATTGAGAACGGCAACGAGGTCGAGGTTGACTTTGATACGGGAGTTATCACAAATGTGACAAAGGGCTGTACATACAAGGCTGAGCCTTTTCCCGAATTTATCAAGGATATAATCAACAAGGGCGGTCTGCTGAACTCTTTAAAGAAGTAAGGCCGCAGAAAGCGTTATGCTATGAGGGTAGATATAAAAGCGTTATCCGACAACGAACTGCAGGAGCAGGGCTATAGCGATATATCGGTAAAACTGCACGGTTTCGGACTGTATACGGACGATGAGCTGTGTGCTGTCTGCATAACAACGGAAAAGCAGGACAGCATAAGCGGCGAAGTCGTACTTGAAAAACTGTTTGTCCGTGAGGATAAACGGCATTACGGCGTTGCCAGAAAACTGCTGAACCACACGCTCAGAACAATGCGTGCCGATGGCTATAAATATGCCGTAGCTACTCCCGATAACGAAGCGGCAGAACGCTTTCTTATAAAATTCGGCTTTGAAAAGGCGGAGGGGAAATCCGCTTTATACAAAATAGAGCTTTAAGCTCAGAGAAAGGATATTACCTATGGAAAAGAATATTGCCGTTATCAAGGGCGACGGAATAGGTCCTGAGATAGTTACCGAAAGCATGAAGGTACTTGATAAGGTGGCAGAAAAGTTCGGTCACAAGTTCAACTACACACAGCTTCTTATGGGCGGATGCTCAATTGACGCAAACGGAGTACCTCTGACTGATGAAACTGTCGCCGCTTGTAAAGCGTCAGACGCTGTGCTTATGGGCTCTATCGGCGGTGATACGACAACATCGCCGTGGTATAAGCTCCCTGCAAATCTGCGTCCCGAGGCAGGTCTGCTCGGTATAAGAAAAGCGCTCGGACTGTTCGCAAATCTTCGCCCCTGTCTGCTTTATCCGGAGCTTGCAGGCGCTTGCCCCTTAAAGACGGAAATTAGCGCCAAGGGCTTCGATATGCTCATTATGCGTGAGCTTACCGGCGGTCTTTACTTCGGCGCAAGAAAGACGGAAGAAGTAAACGGCGTTATGACAGCTACCGACACGCTTACATACAGCGAGGACGAGATTCGCAGAATCGCAATCAAGGCATTTGATGTTGCGATGAAGAGAAGAAAGAAGGTAACAAGCGTTGACAAGGCTAACGTTCTTGATTCTTCAAGGCTGTGGAGAAAGGTTGTTACCGAAGTGGCAAAGGATTATCCTGAGGTTACTCTTGAGCATATGCTCGTTGACAACAGCGCAATGCAGCTTGTAAAGGACCCCGCACAGTTTGACGTTATGGTAACGGAAAATATGTTCGGTGATATTCTGTCGGACGAGGCAAGCATGATTACAGGCTCTATCGGTATGCTCCCCTCTGCCAGCATGAACGAAACAAAGTTCGGTCTGTACGAACCGAGCGGCGGTTCCGCTCCCGACATTGCCGGTCAGAACAAGGCAAATCCGATAGCTACCATACTTTCAGCCGCAATGATGCTCCGCTACAGCTTTGATATGGTAAAGGAAGCAGACGCAGTTGAAAATGCAGTAAGCAAGGTGCTGAAGGACGGTTTCCGCACAGGCGATATTATGAGCGAGGGTATGACAAAGCTGTCCTGCTCGGAGATGGGCGACAAGATAGCAGAGAATATATAATTGTATATGAACTTGAAGCCACGATGTAAAAATCGTGGCTTTTTAATAGACATTTTCTCTCATTTGTGCTATACTTAAACTATATGTAATTTTTGTATTCCGGAAGGGGGCGGCATATGAAAAGCTATAGGCTGACTGCGGTTATTGCATTCGGGATAATCGCACTGTGTGCCGTTCTCGGCGGCTGTAACGGAGAAGGGCAGACATCTTCTGTTCAGACGACCGTAACCTCCGTCACAACATCGGCAACGGTAAAAAGCACCACAGCATCACAGACTTCACCGCAGACCACATCTTCAACATCGTCAATAACTACTGTAACAACAAAAGAAACAACCACAACCACGGCTGTAACTGCAACAAAACAAACCGCACCGCCTAAAACCGAGCCGCCTGCGACGGTCGCTCCGATAACAGATCCGCCTCAGACCGACCCACCGCAGACCGACCCGCCGCAGACCGAACCGTCACCGTCGTATATAATCACCCCGACAGCAGACGGGGTCAAGGTTTACAGCAACGATGACGCACTTATAGACGCATCAAATTCATCGCAGGGTTATCTGATGATAAGGCTGAAAAAAGCGATGAGCGGCAGTTACAGAATACTTGTAAACGCCGATGATATAAACGTCCGCTATACATTCCAGCTTAACAGTTCGGGAAATTACGAAGTAATACCGCTGACAGAGGGCAGCGGCAAGTACACGGTAAACGTGCTGAAAGTCACGAGTGCGGGCAAGGGTACGGTAATGTTCAAGCAGTCGCTGAGTGTATCGGTAGCAGACAGCTTCCTGCCTTTTCTCACCCCGAACCAGTTCTGTATGTACGATGCAGGCTCTTCGTGTGTAGCACTTTCGTCAAAGCTTTGCGGCGGAAACAAGGATACAATTGCAAAAACGGCGGCAATATACGACTATGTGATAAATAATATCAGCTATGTTTCCACTGCCGAAAACGGCGCTAACGGATATATACCGGTTCCGGATACAGTGCTCGCAAATAAAAGCGGAATCTGTTTTGACTACGCCTCGCTGATGGCGGCAATGCTCCGCTCACAGAAGATACCGACAAAAGTTGTTGTCGGATACGCAGGCGACATATACCACGCATGGATAAGCGTGTATGTTGACGGTAGCGGATGGATAGACGGATATATCTATTTTGACGGCAACAGCTGGAACCGGATGGATCCGACCTTTGCGGCAAGTGCAAAGGATGACGCCGATTACAAAAATACTGTTGATTTTATTTCAAACGGCAGTAACTATTCGGTAATGTACTACTATTGATACGGAGGGAAAAATGAGCAAGAAACATTATCTTTCAAATGAGGATATTTCAATACTCTGCTCCGAGCTTGCATCGGTTGTAAGTTCGGGACTTACGATAACCGACGGGATACTGGTTATTCTTCAGGATGATGAAGACAAGCGCAAGGCGGCTCTACTGGAAAAGATACTCGGCTCTGTCGAACAAGGAAGCAGTATCACAAAGGCTTTTGCAAAAACGGGCGCATTCCCGAACTATTTTCTGAAAATGCTTGAAGTCGGCGAAACCACAGGCAGACTCGACACGGTATTTGCGTCGCTTTCTGAGTATTATGCAGGGATAGAAGAAATAAGCATATCGGTAAAAAGTGCGGTCACATACCCTGCCATACTGCTTATAGTTGTATTTGCGGTGATCATACTGCTGTCGGTGTATGTGCTGCCGATATTTGCAGATGTTTTTGCACAGCTCGGACTTACGCTCCCGGAAAGTGCGCAGTGGATAATGAACACAGGCGGTGTTATAAGCAATGTTGCGGTGTTCATAATAGGAACACTGGCATTTATCATAATACTCGGCGTATTGCTTTACAATCTTGTCAGACCGTTCAGAAAAGCTGTCATTCATGCAGTTTCACATACGAAAACGGCAAAGACTTTATATGCCGCAAGATTTTCTGCGGCTCTGTCCATGACTCTTTCAAGCGGTATGGATATTGACGAATCTCTGGACATGTGCGAAAATCTGCTTGAAAATGACTATATGCGAGAAAAACTTACCGAGTGCCGTAAAAAGATGACAGACGGAAAGGCATTTGTTGAGGCGCTGAGCGAAACCGGCATTTTCTCGGCAGTCAATATGAGAATGATAAGCATAGCGTTCAGTACAGGTACGCTTGACAAAACGATGGCAACGATCGCAGACAATGCGGAAAAGAAGGTTTCCGCCGTTATCCAGAACGCAGTGGCAAGGTTTGAGCCGACTATGGTTATCATAATGGCAGTGGCAGTAGGATTTATACTCCTGTCGGTAATGATACCGCTGATGGGCGTTATGACAGTTATAGGGTGACAAAAATGAGAAAGCATACAAGTGCATTTTACATAGTACGCGATGCGATAATGGCAGTATTGCTTTCGGCGGCGGCAGTTGCCATAACCGCTGTATCGATAACCGACAGCAACAACAGCCGCAAAAGCGAAAACCTCAATATTGTAGAAAGCGGTGTGCGCCGTGCGGCGACCGAGTGCTATGCGGTGGAAGGGTTTTATCCCGATAACCTGCAATATCTTATAGACAATTACAATCTGCATATTGATGAAAACGAGTGCATTGTGCATTACAGTCCGATTTCATCAAATATAATGCCTGATATCAGAGTTATATCAAAATAGGAGGACAATATGTTCCGTAGTCGTTCAAAAACGATAAAATCGAATAAAAGCGGTATTGATATGGTTTTTGTGCTGACTGTATTCGTATTGTTCGTATGCTGTCTTTTGGCGTCGGTACTTGCATTTGCAAGCGTATATAAAAGGCTCGGCGATGATATCGGCAAGCGCTTTGATACAGCTACCGCACAGACGCTTATACTCCAGAAGCTGAGAAGCTATAACGATTCGGATATAACGGTCGGAAAATCCGGAGATACGCAGTACATAAGCTTTGCAGATACGATAGACGGCGAGAAGTACATAACCTATATATACGCATACGGCGGAGAACTGAAAGAACTGTTTGTGTCTTATGATGCACCATTCAGCGAAGACGGCGGCAACACACTTCTGCCCGCCGAAAACTTTACCGCCGAAACGGACGGCAGAACCATTTGCTTTACCGTAACGTGCGATGGTGTTACGACTTCATCACATTACAGCCTGCACGGTGGAAAGGCGGTCGGCGTATGAGTACGAAAAGACGTTCCAGAAACGGTGCGTTCCTGGTTGAACTGCTGATAGTAATAGCTGTATTTGCGGTCTGTGCGGCTGCTTGCGTCAGGGTCGTGGGAATAGCGGCAAGTGAGATGAGATATGCCGAACGTTTGTCGGACGCCCAGATAAAGACCGCCGACATAGCAGAGCGCTACAAGAGCGGAACGGATATCGCAGACCTTGAAAAGCTGTATGCAGACGGCAATATTGAGATAAAGTTATCAGAGCGCATTGACGGCAGTATCCGGTATCTTGATATTACCGCATATGACAGCAAATATACATACATCACTATAACCGGTGCAAGGAGGGTTGACCTTGAATAACGGTAAAAGTAAATCCGGCAGGAAAAGCCTTAACAGCGTGGGAATGTCATCGTTGCTAGTTATATTCGTGGTACTTGCAACGGTAATTCTTTCGGTTCTGTGTCTTGTAACTGTAAGGCAGGATCTTGACAGAGCAAAAAAGCTCAGCAAAGCACAGGAAGAATATTATGCCGCCGATGTAAAGGCGACTGAAAGACTGGATAAACTGTATGAACTTGTAAGCGACGAAACGATAATAGATATATCCGCAGCGGCGACGGAGCAGGGCTTTGAAGTAAGCGGCGGAGGACGCGGCGATCAGGTGTTGACATTCTCATGGAGCGAGGATATAAACAGTCAGAGCAAGCTTGTGTGCAAAGTGCGGTACAGCGACGGAACACTCAGCGTTACGGGCTGGAAAACAGTAAACAACAATTATTACGAAGAAGAAAACTCATTGCCGATATGGAACGGCGAAAGTTTACCGGTATGAAAGGAATAAAAATATGGAACTGATGGAAATACTGAAAGGTGCAGTCGAAAAGAAAGCCTCCGATATATTTCTCATATCGGGGCTTGCCGTGTCGTATAAAGAAAACGGCATAATCACAAAAGAAAGCGACGATATAATACTTCCTGCCGAAGCGGAAAGGCTGGTAAAAGAGATATACCGCCTTGCAGGCAGAGATATTTCAAAGTACGAGGAAACGGGCGATGACGATTTTTCCGTATCTGTAAAGGGACTCAGCCGTTTTCGTATAAGTGCGTACAAGCAAAGAGGAAGTATGGCGGCGGTCATCCGTGTAGTTGAATTTGATATACCCGATTACAAGGAGCTTAACATTCCGCAGGAGGTCATAACCGATACAGTAGCAAGAACAAAAGGTCTTGTGCTTGTCACAGGTCCCGCAGGCGGCGGTAAATCCACAACGCTCGCCTGCATAATAGATGAAATCAACAAGCAGAGAAACAGCCATATAATCACACTGGAAGACCCTATAGAGTATCTTCACAAGAACAAAAAGAGCATAATAAGCCAGCGTGAAATAAACAGCGACAGCAAGAGCTACATAGTGGCGCTGAGAGCCTGCCTGCGTCAATCCCCCGATGTAATACTTCTCGGCGAAATGCGTGACTATGAAACGATAAGCACAGCGCTTACAGCCGCCGAAACAGGTCACCTTGTTATCTCCACTCTGCACTCTGTCGGAGCACAGAATACGATAGACAGAATTATTGATATTTTCCCGCCGAGCCAGCAGCAGCAGGTTCGTATCCAGCTTTCTCAGCTTTTATGCTCGGTAATATCTCAGCAGCTTATCCCCTGCGAAGACGGAATACTGCGTCCTGCGTTTGAAATTATGAAGTGCAACAACGCTATACGAAATATGATAAGAGAGGCAAAGACCCACCAGATAGACACCGTTATCACAGCGTCGGGCGAATCGGGTATGTTTACTATGGACTCCTATCTTATGCATATGTACAGAAATAAGCAGATAAGCAAGAGCGAGCTTATCAAGCACGCATCTCACCCCGATATAATGCTCAGAAAAATCGGAGAAGATAAGTAAAATTTATGAAAATATAAAGTTTAGTTTAGAATTTCATAAAAACAAGACACATTTTCTTGACTGCGGAACAAAATTATGATAAAATAAAGTAAATCTTAGATTTTCGTAAATCAATCGTAAGAGGTGTCGCACAAATGGAATATATCAAGCGTGAAGCGGAACGTAAATTCCGTGAAATGAGCAATTTTTTCAAGGTGGTTCTTGTGACGGGAGCAAGACAGGTCGGAAAAACCACTATGCTGAAAAAGCTTGCGGATGGCACTGACAGAACGTATGTAAGCCTTGACGATATAATGGCAAGGGAACTTGCGCAAAGCGATCCGGCTTTGTTCTTTCAGAAATACAAGCCACCTGTGATAATTGATGAGGTACAGTATGCCCCACAGCTTTTCGAGCGTATAAAGGTGATATGTGACAGCAGCGAAGAATACGGTCAGTTCTGGCTTACAGGCTCACAGCAGTACGATATGATGAAAAATGTCCGTGAAACGCTTGCGGGTCGTATTGGAATACTGAGTTTATACAGCCTTTCGCAAAGAGAAAAAAGCGGTATAATTTTTGATGAACCGCTTGATTTTTCATTTGAAGAGCTTTGCAAAAGGCAGAACAAAACAAATCCGAACAATATTTCTGACGTATTTGAACATATATGGCGTGGCGGTATGCCCCGTGTTCAACAGGCTGACGAAGAAATGCGGCAGGAGTATTTCAACTCATATGTTGATACCTATCTCATGCGTGATGTTGCCGAGGCGGGCGGAGTTACCGATTCGGCAAGATTTCTGAAAATGCTCAGAACCTGTGCGGCACTCACAGCAGAACAGGTCAATTATTCCAATCTTGCACAGTCGGCAGATATTTCAGAGCCGACTGCTAAGGAGTGGGTACAGCTGTTACAGGGACTTGGCATAATATATCTTCTTCATCCGTATTCAAATAATGAACTGAAACGGCTTACCAAAACACCTAAACTGTATTTCTGCGACACAGGCTTATGTGCCTTCCTATCGATGTGGCTGACAAAAGACACATTGATGAACGGTGCGGCAAGCGGACATTACTATGAAAATTACGTTGTCAATGAACTGATAAGAAGCTATGCTTACGGTAAAAAGAAATCTAATTTGTACTATTACCGTGATTCCAATGCCAAAGAAATAGATATAATCGCCGAGTGTGACGGAAAAATTCACCCTCTTGAAGTGAAGAAGTCGGCAAATCCCGACCGCAAGGAAGTCAAAAAATATGAACTTATAGATAAAGCATCGCTTGAAAGAAGTTACGGCGGCATTGTTTGTATGTGCGATACGCCATATCCTATTGATGAACTTAACTCATTTATACCAAGTAACCTGATATAATTTACGAAAATCTGAAGTAATATTCAGATTTTCGTAAAACGCAAAAAGGCAGGCTCAAAAGAGCCTGCCTGTAAACCGCTTTCCACACAAAAAGAAAAACAGCATCACTGCAACCTCTGTTGCGGTACGCTGTTTCTCATGACGGAAAGAAAAGTAAAAACGTGAGGTAGACATCATCTCAAATCTACATCTCAACCTTACAAGCATATTATGCCACAGTACGGTTACATTTCGGTTACATTGCGAACAGTAGCCGGAATCGCCGCCATATTTCTACTTATACAATAGTTGTTTCAACATTTCGTCAGGCAAATTGTGCATATTTACACGATATTAGTTATTTCTGTAAATGCTATTTACAGAATATAGCATCGTATTTACACAAATCGCCAACAATGCAACGCTTGTTGCATAACATCCGTCAGAAAATTTGAATTTTGCTTAAATCATTTTCACACTTTAGCGTAAAATTTCATTAAAGCATACGTTAAGACGAAAGAAAAAACAGGGAGGTGAAAAAATGCCGAATAAGATACATATTACTATGTTCGGTCAGTTTTCAATATCATACCGTGACAAGCGTCTGTGCGAAAACGAGTACAGAGGCTCAAAGATGATATTACTTCTTGAATATCTTATTGCACAGCGGGGCAGAGAAATAACCCAGAACGAGCTAATCGACCTTTTGTGGTCGGACAGCAGAAATCCTGCCAATGCGCTTAAGACGCTTGTACACAGAACAAGAGCGGTGCTTGACGAGATGATACCCGGCGGTGGTAAACTCATAGCAGGCAGTCACAGTTCATATGCCTTTATTGAAAGCGATGAATGCGTTATTGATTCGACAAAATTCAAGGAATATATAGATAAAGCCGAGGACGAGTCGCTTTCCAGAACAAGACGCATAAGTATGTATAAAAAGGCTATCGCCCTTTACAACAGCGGCTATCTTGCAGGAGCTGTCGGAGAAACGTGGGTACAGCCTATAAACGTATATTTTCACGCTATATACAATTCCGCAGTTGACAAATGCGCTCAGCTTTTATATCCTATGGGAAAGTTCTCAGAAATAATCACGCTCTGTGAACGTGCGACAATGCTTGACCAGTCTGACGAAAAGATGCACGCAAACCTTATCCGTGCATTTGTGGCAATGGGTGAATATGAGCGTGCCGCAAAGCAGTATGATTATATCCGTGCATATCTTATGGAGCAGTACGGTGCCGCACCGGGCGCACACCTCACCGAGCTTTACGAGCTTACGGTAAAGCCAAGAAATGATGTACAGAATAATCTCGATGCGGTAATAGGCGATCTCACGGGCGATGACAGCAAGGAGCAAAAAGGCGTTTTTTACTGCCAGTACGAAATATTCAAATACATATTCCGCCTGTACAAGCGTGAAAGTCAAAGAATCGAGAGCAAGCTGTCTATCTGCCTTGTTTCTGCGGTTGACAGCAGTAAAAATGAGCTTAAGGATATAAAACTGCTTGAAAAAGCAATGGATAAAATTTCGTTCAGCATAAACAATTCGCTGAGAATGAGAGATGTATATACACGCTACAGCAGAAGCCAGTATCTTCTTTTGTTGCTTGATGCGGACAAAAGCTCGTTTGACGGCATAGAGGAGCGTATTATGACGAGGTTCAGACGAAGTAAGACGATGGACAGCGTAAATGTTAAATTTGATTTCAAGGAAATATGATTTTCGCCCCTGCGCTCGCAGGGGCGGATTTCTTTTATCAGCTTTTATCAGAGTGTGAAGCTGCCGCCGTGGTTTGCCTTTCTCCAGTCAACATACTCTTCGTATGTTCCCTGCCTGTCGTAGCAGCCCTTGTCGGCAATTTCTATTATACGGTTTGCAACCGTCTGTACTATCTCATAGTCGTGAGAAGCGAACAGCACGTTGCCCTTGAAGTCCGAAAGACCGTTGTTTACGGCGGTGATGCTTTCAAGGTCGAGGTGGTTTGTAGGTCTGTCAAGGATAAGAACGTTTGACTGGAACAGCATCATGCGTGAGAACATACAACGTACCTTCTCTCCGCCCGATAAAACGTCGACATTCTTGAATATATCATCGCCCGAGAACAGCATACGTCCTAAGAAGCCACGCAGATATGTTTCGGTTTCGTCCTTTGAATACTGTCTTATCCAGTCAAGGATGGACAGCTTACAGCCGTTGAAGAATGCGCTGTTGTCCTGAGGGAAGTAGCTTACGCTTGCGGTGCTTCCCCACTTGATAAAGCCCTCGTCGGCTTCTTCTTCGCCCATCAGTATCTTGAACAGTGTGGTAACGGCAATCTCGTTATCGCCAACAAAGGCAATCTTGTCGTTTCTGCCGACAGTAAAGCTTACATGGTCGAGCACCTTAACGCCGTCAACCGTCTTTGTAAGCCCTTCGACCTGTAAAATATCCTTGCCTATCTCACGCTCCATATCAAAGCTGATAAACGGATAACGTCTGCTTGACGCAGGCAGCTCCTCTACCGTCAGCTTATCAATGAGCTTCTTTCTCGATGTAGCCTGCTTAGACTTGGACTTATTCGCCGAGAATCGCTGGATAAAGCTCTGTAATTCCTTTATCTTTTCTTCGTTCTTCTTGTTCTGCTGCTTTAACATCTTCTGTATAAGCTGTGAAGATTCATACCAGAACTCGTAGTTTCCGACATACATCTTGATCTTTGTGTAGTCAATATCTACCGTGTGGGTACAAACGTTGTTTAAGAAGTGACGGTCGTGCGATACAACGATAACCGTACCGAAATACTCCGCAAGGAAGTCCTCAAGCCAAGCCACAGCATCAATATCAAGGTGGTTCGTAGGCTCGTCCATAAGGATTATATCAGGGTTTCCGAAAAGCGCCTGTGCGAGCAGTACCTTGACCTTTTCATTACCTGCAAGACTGCTCATCTGAGCGTACATAATACTCTCGTCAAGACCAAGACCCTGTACCAGCTTTGATGCGTCGCTTTCAGCTTCCCAGCCGCCAAGCTCGGCAAATTCGCCCTCAAGCTCGCTTGCGAGGTTTCCGTCCTCCTCGGTGAAGTCCTCCTTCGCATAAAGAGCGTCCTTCTGCTTCATTACCTCATAAAGACGGGAATTTCCCATAATTACCGTTTCCTGGACTGTGTATTCGTCATATGCGTAGTGATCCTGCTTGAGCACCGACATACGCAGACCCTCCTTAACCGTGACCGTGCCCGTTGTAGGCTCGAGCGCACCGCAGAGTATCTTTAAGAATGTGGACTTTCCTGCGCCGTTTGCACCGATAACGCCATAGCAATTGCCGGCTGTGAACAGCAGGTTTACGTCCTTGAACAACATCTGTCCGCCAAATGAAAGACTAACGTCCGATACCGTAATCATTTTTGTTTCCTTTCTCTTTTTACACTTTAAATCTAATGATTTCCGTACTTTTTATGTTTCTCACTCCGTGTTTTAACCATATAGATTTAAGTATAACATATAATTTCGTATAATGCAAGCAAAACCGTAGAAATAAAGGACACCTTGCGGTGCCCTTTCTAAACATTCTCAGTGTATCTCCACACCTGTAAAATAATGCTGTAAAATCTGCTTATATGTGTAACCGCTTTCGGCAAGCGCCTTTGCACCGTACTGCGACATACCTACACCGTGACCGTGACCGTAGGTCGTAAAGGTAAACTTGTCGCTGTTCTTATCGTATTTCAGCTCAAAAGCCGCACTCTTCAGCGAATAGCCGAGCACCGTTTCTCTTATTACTCTGCCGTCTATCGTTTTTCCGTTGGCTTTTGTCATACCGCCGACAGATATTGACGTTACCCAGCCGTGTTCTCTGTCATTAAGTCTTGAGTTGATCTTGAACCAGGTTGACGGGTCGCCGGTGAGCGATATTCCGAGTGTATTCTGCACAGCGTTCTTTATGTAATCCGAAGAATAGCTGTCGGTACTGCCCCAGTTAGGGTCAGCCGTCTTATCAAACGGACAATCAACGCTCACAAGGTACGGATAATCAACACCCCAAACATTCTTTGCACTGTTTGTATAGCCACAAGACGACGCAAAGAACACGCTCTGTATCATCTCGCCGTTATAATAGATTGCTTCACCGAGCACCTCGTCAACAAGCTTGTATATTCTGTCATAAACATCGGTTTTAAGCGCAGTTGTCGGCCGCAGTCCCATTTCGTTCTGCTTTTTGATATAGGTATACTCGGCTACTGCCTGCGCCTTTACCGCCTCATCAGGAAATTCATTCCATATTTCTCCGACTACCGCTCTTGCGATTATTTCTCTTGCTCCTGCCGTATAATACGAGCCTGTCACCTGGTCGTATACGGTGAGCTGTTCCTCGTCAGAATCGGGCGCAGGCGCCGGTGCAGATGTAGTTGCCGCCGTTGTGGTTGTGGTAGTTTTGGTGGCAGCAGTTGTCGCCGCAGTCGTTGTGGTCGTTGTAACGGTCGTTGTTTCGGGAACTACAACAGCATTATCTACCGATGTTGCCGCAGGTGCCGCTATGCGTTTCTTTGTTGTGGTTGTGGTAGTTTCGGTTGTTGTTGCCGCTGTCGTCTGTGCCTTAATATCACCGAGCGTGGGCTTCTTGTCGCTCTGAAGTTTTATAGTTGTGGTTTCGGGAGTTTTCTGTGTCTGCTCAGGTGTTGTCACATCGGGTATAGATACTTCTATCTCCCTGTCATTGTCTGCGCTGACGTGTACTACCTGGACTATTCCGAACAGATATATGTATATGCAGGCTATGACAAGTGCCAACAGTATCTTACCTATAGATGCCTTCTGCATCGGTACCACTCCTTTACATTAAACTTATTTATTCTTCTGTGCTGTCCTCTTGCTATTAATTATCGGCATCGCTGTCTGCGGACACAAAAGAGCTGTCTTTCTTGAATCCCTCTATCCATGCGGGATCCCAGTATCTTCCGCTCCACTCTGTACCATAGCAGTAAAGCTCTCTCATTGTCTTGCAAAGCTTGGGGTCAGGGTTGCGCTTGAAGCTTTCTATCTCATCTGCCGTAAACTCGTCCGATTCGCCCTCGCGTACCTTTCGTGCAACAATTACTATACGCATATCGTAAAGTCCGACCTCAAACTCACAGGTTGACAACGTAAGGAATTTATCGCCGTATTTCATGTTAACACCCGTGAAGAACTCGCTTCTGTCAAGACATTCCGATGTGAAGTAGTTGAACTCGTCCCTGTTTGTAAAGTTGAGAAGTGCAGGATAGTTGAACACCTCTCCGTACTCTTCTCTTGTGTTTAACAGCATTACCGAGAATATCTTGTATTTTGCCTTTTCATACAATGTGTTGAACTCAATAACAGGGTGTGCTTTCAGAAATTCAAGGCTCTTGTCAAGGTCAACTCTTCTGTACTCGGTTATTTCGGCAAAGAAGTTTTCGGTACGCAGGTTATGACCATACAGTATCGTGTTTGCAGACGTTTCGCCCGTGTTCTTGAACTCGTTTTCATAATCGGCAAATATTGTGCCGTTCTTGCTCGGATTACCGTAAAAGTCCGTTTCAAGATAGTGGGTGTTGTCCGTACCCTGTACTACAGGATAGTTTACATTAATGCCGTTTATGCTCAGCCAGCCTACAAAATCGTTATTTATCGCATAAAAAGGCGCATATTCGGTATTTATGGCTTTTTCCGGGAGCTTTTCTATCTCGGCGGCTGTCGGTTCGTGCTCGCCAAGCTGTAAGATACTGCTACGATATTCGGCGCTCTCACGCTTTGGCTTGAACAGACATGTATCTATTATTATCAGCACTGCTACGCAAAGCGCAATTATAGATACAAGGAACACTATTTTCCTTATTATCTCGCCTATGCTGTCGCCCTTCCACGGTATCAGCCCCTTGAATATGGCAACGAATGCGTTTTCCTTTTTCTTTTTCTTCTTTTTCCGGTTCTTGTTTGATGATACTATGACCGACTTGTAATCAGGCATTTATGTTACCTTCCTTTTGAAAATGTGTTTTATTGTATCAGCTGTTCCTTTTGGCTTTATAACCCTTCAGCAATGCAGGATCCCAATTGCGTCCTCCCCATGAGCCGCCGTAAACGCTGTACCAGTAATCATAATAGAGAGGATCGGGATTTATCGCCGTTTTTGAAACATCGACAGACGGATCTTCGCCCTCTCTCACTCTTCTTGCGTAAAGGACATATCTTATGTTCTTGCTCTTTCCGAAGGGAAAGTCGCAGGTTGAGAGTGCTATTACCTCATCGCCGTATTTCAGATCGACCTGCGGTGTGAAGATAAAACTGCGGTCGAGAACCTGTGCATAATAATCGATAAATTCCTGCTTGTTTTTGAAAGTATACGGTGCGGTGTAATAGAACACCTCTCCGTCCTCCTCATCGACATTTACCTGCATCATAGCAAATATCTTATACAGACCTTTTTCGTATAATGTATCAAACTGTATCACAGGGTGCTCATCATACATATCTCTGCCGTAATACAGGACATCGAATTTATTTACATCACGGAAAAAAGTTCCGTTTGACATATTGTGACCGTACAGAAGTATATTCGGTGAACGGTAATCGCTTCCTATATGAGCGCAATACTCGGCAGTCACGCTTCCCGAATAGCTGTATTCCCCGTCAAAGTCGTGCTTCAGCCAGTACATATTCTTTTCGTATACTTCCGCATAATTGACAGGTTTAGTAGGATCAAAACCCTTGCTCTGCATTACCGGATAGTCTACATTGGTGCCGTCTATCTTCAGCCATCCGACCATGTCGTGGTTTTTATCGTACCATTCTTTGTATTCGGGCAGTATGGAAGGCTTTTTCTTCTCAGCAGCAGGCTCGGCAGGTATATCCACCGTGAGCGGACAAGTGTAATCTATCATATCCGGCGGTATCGGCGTTTCGGTAAGTTTCAGTATCAGCATTATGCCGACCGCTATCAGCCATACCGTACAGGCGCCGAGTGCAAACCGCAGTACCCATCCGCCTACAGCAGGCTGTTTTGCCGCTTGTGATACAACTGCCAGATCTTTGTTGTGCTCTTCTTCCAAAACCTCACCGCCTCCCATAACGTCATACGTCAATCAATAATAGTCATAACCGTCGCCGTCGTAATTGTCGCCGTTGTTATAGTCGTATACCCCGTCCTGATCGTTTATATCATCTATAAATGTGTAACCGTCCTTTTCGGCGTCTTCAGCTGTATAGCTGAGCAGTTTTCTTCTGTCCCAGTTGCTCTGCGACCAGTCGTAACCGCCGCCTATATTATCATATACCCACTGCCAGCGCTTGACATAGGTGTTTACCGTTGCCTTGCTCACATCAACATAGGTGCTTTCACCGGGACGTACCTTTCTTGCAAATATAGCAAGTCGTACATTGTCCATATCCGAGCGGAAAGGCCAGTAGCAGGTAGACAACGTAAGAATATCGTCACCGTACTCTATATCAACATCGGTAAAGATATCGCTTCTGTCCATAAGATCTATTATGAAGTGGTTGAAATCATCGCGTGAGGTAAAATCGTGCTTGTTATTGTAGTTTGAATATACCTCGCCGTACTCCTCGTAGATATTGAACAGACCTATACCGAATATCTTCCACTCTGCTTCTTCGTAAAGAGTATTGAAAGTTATCGTCGGGTGATCCTTGTAGAACTGCATTGACGGTGAATCATAACTGTCGTAAAGCGTCCTCCAGTATTCGCTCAGGCAGGCGAAGAACGTACCCACAGCCATATTGTGACCGTACAGGACTAAATTACCCGAATTTCCGTCCGGGGAAACCACACAGTTGCAGTCCATCATTACCGAGCCGCTTTTGCTGACCTCGCGATAAAAATCGTGCGTAAGATAATAATCGTTATCCGTACCCTTTACAACGGGATAATCTATAGCCGTACCGTCTATTTTTAGATATCCCACCGTGTCAGGGTTTATCTCAAGAAGTTTCTTGAATGACGGCAGGACTTCCTTGCTCGATCCGTTGTTGCCGCCGTCGGGAATATATATATCCGATATGCCCTGGCTTCTCCACTGGTCACGGAACATCAGGAATATATCCGACACAAGCGGTATCGCAGTAGCCAGAAATATGATCAGCGCTACAAGAAATACAAGCTTTCTTATCACCACGCCCGCTCCGTCGCCTTTCCACGGAATAATGCCCTTGATGAGCCTTTTCCAGAAACCGGGCTTTTTTGTAGCCACACCGTTACGGCGAGGATACTTCTCCATATATGTTGTCATTTTTGCTCCTTAGTTTTGCTATGTTGTTCATTCGGTCTTGTCCGGGAATGAATAGCCGTCACGCTTTGCGTCATCTGCGGAATAGCTGAGCAGCTTTCTTCTGTCCCATGTGCTCATAAACCAGTCATAGCCGTTGCTTACCTTATCATATACCCACTGCCAGCGTCTTACATAGGTGTTTACCTCTGCCTTGCTGACATCGACGTCTTTACTTTCGCCCTCGCGTATCTTTCTTGCAAACACGGCAAGTCTTACCGTTCTGTCACTGCCCTCATAAGGCCAGCAGCAGGTTGAAAGCGTCAGTATATCATCGCCGTACTTCAGATCAACATCGGTGAAGATATCGCTTCTGTCCATTATATTTATCATAAAATCGTTGAAATCATCTTCCGAGGAGAAGTTATATTTCAGATTATAGCCGTACACCTCGCCCCTTGACTCGTCAACGTTATATATACCAAAGGCAAATATCTTCCACTCTGCCTGTTCATACAGCGTATCAAACCTGATAATCGGGTGCTCTTTATAGAACGATTTAGTGCCTTCGGGGTACTGGTCATACATAGTGCGCCAATATTCGTTCAGCGGAGCAAAAAATGTACCGACAGCCATATTGTGACCGTAAAGTATAAGATTTCCCGAATGACCCTGAGGAGTTACCTTGTTATGATAATCCATCATAATAGTGCCGCTCTTGCTCTCATTCTTATAGAAATCATGAGTGAGATAAAAGTCGTTGTCTGTAGTCTTTACAACAGGGTAATCTACAAGCGTGCCGTCTATCCTGATATATCCGACCGTATCGGGGTTAATTTCAAGCAGCTTCTTGAATGACGGAAGAATATCCATATTGTCCTCGGGTACATCGGTATCGTCAAGCTGATACATCTGTGATATGCGGTTGCTTACCTGCTGGTCATTGAACATTGAAAGCAGATCGGAAAGAAGCGGTATAGCTGTGACAAGGAAAACTATCAAAGCAACTATAAATACTATTTTTCTTACTATAAGACCCGCATTATCGCCTTTCCACGGAATTATGCTCTTAGCCATGCGATAGAAAATGTTACGCTTCTTTTCAGGTGGAGTGTCTTCATTATTCTCTGAGTTTTCGTCATCATCTGAATCGTCAGCATCTTCGACTTCATATTCTTCAGCGCTTTCTTCCTCAAAAGCCGCCTGTTCGTCAGATACTTCGTCTGCACCCGAAAGCTCTTCGGATATGCTTTCGGTGTCTTCCGTGCTGTCCTCATATGATGCCTTCTGTGACAGAACCTCTTTGTCCAACATATCGTTTTCGTCTGTACTTTCTTCAAGGCTCTCGGATATTGCCGCTTTTCTGTCTATATCGGCGAGTATCTCGTCAACGGTTTTTATATCCGGATCTTTTTTGAATTCGTTATCGTTTTCCATAACTGTCTCCTTGCCTGACTGAGCGTTCACGCCCGATTGTCCTGCTGTTCCTGTTCTGTCTGTATTTCTTCTTCCGCCCATTCCAGTGCGGCAAGCACAGTGCTTTTTCTGATATATTCTCTTGCACTTTCATCGCCGCTGAGTAACGGGTCGGTATAAACAAGCCTTGCCAGCGTCCTGCCCTTTGTACTCAGTCCGACATAAACCGTCCCGACAGGTGTATCGACAGTGCCCCCTGTAGGACCTGCCACTCCTGTAACAGATACGCCAATGTCGCTGCCTGCGGTTTTTCTTACTCCCTCAGCCATTGCCGATGCGGTTTCGGCGCTTACCACGCCGTATTTTTCTACTATCTTCGGCGGTACGCCTATAAACTTTTCTTTAGCGCTTACGGCATAGGTGCAGATACTCATATCCATGACCGCAGAAGAACCGCTTACCGAGGTTATTGCGGCGCTTATAAGTCCGCCTGTACAGCTCTCTGCGCAGGCAATTTTCTTACCTTTGCCAACTAATAATTGTACTACATTTTCAGCTTTCTTGTCAATAAGGCGCTGAAGCTCTCCGATACGGCTCATAAAGCCACATCTCCTTTTTATCAAGGTTTATTCCTGTTCTTCCTTGTTTTCAATCCTGAACAGCTTTACGGTCGTACCCTCTACTGCCTTTTCAATAAGCGGAGCAAAATCAAACGACTGCTCAGCCTTTATTACCTCGTCAAACACAGGGCGCGTCTTGGGGTGCTTGGGGGTGAATACCGTACAGCAGTCCTCATAAGGAAGAGTGGACGTTTCAAATGTATCTATCTTTCGTGCTATATCAATTATTTCCTTCTTGTCCATACCGATAACGGGACGGAATACGGGGTATTCTGCGGCGGCATCGGTACACTGTATAGCCTTTAATGTCTGGCTTGCCACCTGTCCGACGCTTTCGCCTGTGACAAGTGCTCCGTACTCATTTCTTTCGGCGATGATATTAGCGATCTTCACCATAAGTCTGCGCATTATGATAGTGAAGAATTCTTCGGGGCAGTTATCCCTGAGCGCTTCCTGTATCTCCGTAAACGGAACACAGTAGAATCTTATATCTCCGCAATAGCTTGTCAGCTTTTCGCAGAGCGTTTCAACCTTCATAAGCGCACGCTCGGATGTATACGGAGGACTTACAAAGTGTATACCGTCTACAATAAGACCTCTCTTTGCCATCATATAGCCTGCAACCGGGCTGTCGATACCGCCCGACAATAAAAGCAGAGCCTTGCCCGAACTGCCAACAGGCATACCGCCCGCACCGATTATACGCTCGGCACTGACATACGCACCCTTGTCCCTTATCTCGCACATTACGGTAATTTCGGGATTATGGACGTCTACAGACAGATGAGGATACGCTTCAAGTATAGCGCCGCCAAGCTCCGCCTGTATTTCGGGAGTTTTCATAGGGAACGATTTGTCTGAACGCTTTGCGTCAACCTTGAACGTTTTTGCGTTTTTAAGTGCATTTTCAAGATAAGGTACGCCCTGCGACTTTATCTGCTCGAAATCCTTCTCAAACACCGCGCAACGCTGTAAAGCGCCTATACCGAATATTACCTTCAGCTTTTCCATTACCTCGTCAAGGTTGCATTCGCCGACAGGTTCTATGTAGATAGTAGACTGCTTTCTCATGTAATGAAATTTACCGCAGTGACGCAGTCTTCTTCTGATATTCTTTACGAGTATATCCTCAAAAGTGCCTTTGTTAAGCCCTTTCAGAGCTATCTCGCCGTATTTTGCCATTATAAGTTCGTTCATTATATGTTTCCTTTCCTGCGGCTTTTCTTTGTACGTCTGAAACGTGTTATGCCGTTTTCTATTTCATCGCAAAGTGCGTCAATATCTTCCTTTGTCGTTTCCATCGAGAAGCTTACCCTTATAGTGCTGTCCGCTCTTTCGCTGTTCATACCGAAAGCGTCCGGCACGGAGCTTATTTTGCCCTTTGAGCAAGCCGAGCCGCTGCTGACATATATCTCTTTTTCTTCAAGCGAATGGAGCATGATCTCGCTCCTTACTCCGAGTACCGAGAAACTCAGAATGTTATATACGCTGTTGTCCGGGCTGTTTATATAAACGTCCTCCATTGCGGACAGTCTGTCACGCAGATGTTCATTCAGCTCCTTGTAATGCGTAAGATCGGTTGGATATGCCTTCACAGCCGCCTCAAATGACGCTATAAGCTCTGTAGGCTCTGTTCCGGGACGCAGATTTTTCTGCTGTCCTCCGCCGTATACAAGCGGAGTGAATCTTATCTTATCCGCACAGTACATTGCGCCGATTCCCTTCAAACCGTGGATCTTGTGACCGGACAGGCTGATAAGATCACCTTTAAGCGGCACTTTGCAAAATCCCTGCACGCCGTCTATATGAACGATTGTTTCACTGTTCGCATTTTTTACAAGCCTGTACAGCTTTTCTGTATCGACCTTAAAGCCGTTCTCGTTGTTCACTGCCATGCACGATACAAGGATAGTATCGGCAGTTACGCTGTCGGCAATATACTGTTCAAAATTGTCGATAGCGTCTTTTGGGGAAAGACGGATTATTTTAAAGCCCAGCTTTTCAAGGTGATCCATAGTTCTTGCTACGGATGGATGCTCCATAGCCGTGGTAACTATCTTGTTCCCCCTGCGCTTATAAGCGTCCGCTACACCTCTTATCGCAAGGTTGTTGCTTTCTGTAGCGCCTGACGTAAAATATATTTCTCCCTGAAGTCCCAGCTTTTTAAGAATCGTTTTCTTCGCACTGTTCATCAGCTTTTCCGACTCAATACCGAGCCTGTGGAGTGACGATACGTTACCAAAACAGCTCCGTGCTGTGTCTTCAACCGCTTTTATCGCCTGTTCACAAGGCTTTGTCGTGGCGGCGTTATCCAGATAAATCAAATTTCTGTCTCCTTTTCATTGGGACTTTGCCCACTTATCTATAAGCTATTTAATTATACACCATTTTGCGATAAAAAAACAGGGTATATTCTGAAATTTTTATGAAAAAATAACCTTGTATAAGCATTACCGCCGATTTTATGAAAGGAAGAACATAATATGTATATTTCAAAGCGCTGTTTTGTGCGGATAATCAGCTTTCTGACCGCAGCAATAATCGCAGTCGGTGTATCCGCCGTACTGAATATGAACAGTTCGGAACAATACAGACGTAGTTTCGAGCAGAATATGACAAGAAACGTTGAAGATCTGTCGGCTGAGATCGACAACATCAAGAACACGCTTTACAAGGGCATGTATGCAGGCACACCGGAGATGATGACGCAGCTTTCATCAAAACTCTGGAGCGATGCGTCCACAGCAAAATCTTCGCTGGCACAGCTGCCGGTATCCGAGCTTCATCTTGAGAACACCTATAAATTCCTGTCGCAGGTCGGAAACTTCTCAAAGAGCCTTGCAAAGCGTTATTCTGACGGCGAAGCGCTGAGTAAGGACGACAGAAAATCGCTGAAAACTCTCAGCGAATACGCAGACCGTCTTGCGGAAAATATGTGGAAGGTTGAAAAGCGCATAAACAGCGGCGAATTGTCGTTTGAAAAAGCTGTAACCGAGGTGCAGGGAGCAGAAAACAACGAAGAACCGTCATATATAACCGAGGGCTTCACCGATTTTGAAGAGGGTTACGACAACTACCCCACCCTTATCTATGACGGTCCGTTCTCCGACCATATTCTTGAAAAAGAACCCGAAATGCTTAAAGGTACAACCGAGGTAACTCTTTCTGACGCACTGAAAAAGGCTGAAAAGGCGTGCGGTACTACAGGACTTACTCACAGCGATTCAAACGATGAGCAGGGAAAAATGCCGTCTTATATCTTTACAAAGGACAGCATCACAATAGCGGTAACCAAATACGGCGGTTATCTCAGCTATATGCTCGGCGACAGAAAGGTTTCCACGCGCTCACTTACTGCGCTTGAATCGGTCGGCAAGGCAAAAGAATATCTCACTATGCTCGGCATAAACCACATCACCGACACTTATTATGAGATAAGCGGCAACGTTTGCACCGTAAACTTTGCGGGAACGGAAAACGATATCATAATGTATACCGACCTTATCAAAGTTAGCGTTGCAATGGATAACGGGGATATTCTGAGCTTTGACGGCAGAGGATATATTACAAACCACAAAAAACGTAACCTGTCAGAGCCGAAAATCACAGCCGAACAGGCAAGAAAGAAAATATCAACCGAGCTTACCGTTACCGATACTTCTATTGCGGTAGTGCCTTCTGCCGGAACAAACGAGCTTTTTTGCTATGAATTTCACTGCACCTCTCCTGACGGCAGACAGATGCTTATTTATATCAACGCCGATACAGGCAGAGAGGAACAGATACTGTTGCTTGAAATCAGCGAAAACGGTACACTTACCGTATAAAAGTAATATAAAAGACTGCAAGTCCAAAATCGGATTTACAGTCTTTTTTGTTTATTTTCTTGTTATCAGTTTCTGCATAGCAGGAAGCAGGACATTCATATCGATAGGCTTCGGAACATGGTCGTTCATTCCCGCTTTTATCGCATTGTCCTTATCCTCGGAAAACGCATTGGCAGTGAGCGCTATTATCGGTATATCGGCTTTTTTGCGGTCGTCTATCATGCGTATCTTGGCTGCGGCCTCATAGCCGTTCATTATCGGCATCTGGATATCCATAAGGATAATATCATAGTAATCATCGGGCGCTTTCTCCAGCATTTCCACACAGTCAACGCCGTCTTTGGCTCGTTCGATTATAAGACCCTCATCAGACAACAATTCGGTTGCTATTTCGGCATTTATATTATTATCCTCGGTCAGAAGCACTCTTCTGCCTTTAAGGGAAGTCTTGTCAATATCTGTATCGGCACGTTTTGCCTTTGCTTCCTCTTCTGACGATATTCTGCAAGGAAGTGACACAGTGAATACCGAGCCTTCGCCTATTGCGCTGCTGACGGTTATCTCTCCGCCCATAAGATCGACCAGTTTCTTTACAATGCCCATTCCGAGCCCTGCACCCTCTACACCGCTGACTGTAGAAGTCCGTTCACGCGAGAATGCCTCAAATATATGCGATATGTATTCTTCAGACATTCCTATGCCCGTATCGGTAATTGAGAACACCGTATTGCACATCTGCTCGTTGTCGCCGTCCTCCTGCCTTATAGCACAGGTTATCTCCCCGTCTGCTCCGGTATATTTGATGGCATTACTCATTATGTTCATAACGATTTCAGAGAAATGCGTTTCATCAATATAGATGTACCTGTATTTTATATTCTTGCGCATTGATATAGTGAGTTTTTTCTTCTCTGCGGAATTTTCAAACATAGTTATACAGGACGTGAACAAGTCATCAATATCGTTTATCGTGTTTTCGATAACTGTCTTGTTGTTTTCAATTCTGGCAAGGTCAAGGACATTATTGAGTAACGACAGCAGTTTCTGCCCACAATTGCTGATATTGTCCATATACCCGCTGAGCTTGTCTGGCTCGTTGAGATGGTGCTTTGCAAGCTCGACATAGCCTGTTATGGCATTCATCGGTGTACGGATATCGTGAGATATATTGAACAGGAACGTTGACTTTGCCCTGTTGGCTGAATATGCCGCCTCTGCCGCTTCTTCGAGTATTTTCTGTTGCTTTTTCTGCTGGTTGCGGTAATGCCTAATATAAATGCAGACACAGAAAAACAACATAACTATCGCAACTATCCCGGCAGCACCGATTATCATAACGAAATTATTACGTTCACTGATAAATACATAAGTCGGCTCCATATCGGTCTCGATACACAACGCACCGATGATCTCATTACTTCCGTCATTCGCTCTGACGGGATAGCACGCTGTGAAAATATGACCCCACGTTGTATCGATTATCTCCTGCGAATAGACATTTTCTCCCGAAAGCGCTCTTTCGATATACGGTATCATCTCTTCTTCAATATATGTACCGGGATAGGCAAAGTCATCTGCGCCAAGGTCAAGACCGTCCACAAGATATATAAGCCTACCCTCTGTATTTCTCTTTGCTGTATAGAAGTATCTTGTCGAGTTCATATTGCGTATCTGATTGAGATATGTCTGAAGCGATTTGTAACGCTCGGTATTCATATCGTCCACAGTATTTATTTCGGTAAAATCCTCTCTGGTAAGTGCATTCGATACGCCCTTGTGCATAGCGTCGGTGCGCGAACTGTCCTCTGCTATCGCATTATCCAGTATACTGTCATTATACATTTTTTGCAAAATATATGTATATCCTGTAACGAACAGCACACCGACAACGACTATCAGAACAAGATTATAAATGCTGCGTCTTGCTTTAGCTCCGCTTTTTTCTACAGAATTATTATTGTTCAATCCCACTTATGTAACCCTCCGTGACAGCATAGCTGTCGTGCATACGGATTTCGATTGCACAGCGAAATCCGCATACTGCATATAAAAATTATACATTAGCAAAATTGCATTGTCAAGAAGCATACAAGAGTTTTGTCACACTTAGCCAAAAATAAATCCCCCGGTTTAAAAACCGGGGGACTATAAGATCTTATTTAAATATTAAACTAAGATTGAGTGTTCATCGTTAGGATCGAACAGGTGTACCTTGTTAGGATCAAGAGCAAGCTTGATAACGTCCTGAGGACGAGCTGTACATCTGGGAGATACTCTTGCCGTCAGCGGGATACCTTCGCATGTGAGGTAGAGGTAAGACTCAGCACCCATCATTTCGGTAACATCTACTGTAGCTTCGATCATACCTGTCTTAGCGTTAGAGAGGAACATTTCTTCATCGTGAATGTTCTCGGGACGGATACCAAGGATAACTTCCTTGTCAACATAGTACTTGAGAGCTTCTGTATCTGTCTTAGCACCGGGCAGTTCAACATAGAACTTTCTGCCTCTTGTTGTCTTTGTATCTTCTGAACCGAATTCAACTGTGTACTTGCCGTTGAGCATGATGAGCTTAGCATTGATGAAGTTCATCTGAGGTGAACCCATGAAACCTGCAACGAACTTGTTAACGGGGTTCTCATACAGGTTGATAGGTGAGTCGATCTGCTGGATGTAACCATCCTTCATAACAACGATTCTGTCACCCATTGTCATAGCTTCGATCTGGTCATGTGTAACGTAGATGAATGTAGTACCTAACTTCTTGTGAAGCTTAGAAAGCTCAGTTCTCATCTGTGCACGGAGCTTAGCATCGAGGTTTGAAAGAGGCTCGTCAAGTAAGAATACCTGAGGATCACGAACGATAGCTCTACCTAAAGCTACACGCTGTCTCTGACCACCTGATAAAGCCTTGGGCTTTCTGTCGAGAAGGTGTGCGATGTCGAGGATCTTAGCAGCTTCTTCAACGAGCTTCTTGATCTCATCCTTGGGCACCTTTCTCAGCTTTAAGCCGAATGCCATGTTTTCGAAAACAGTCATATGAGGATACAGAGCGTAGTTCTGGAAAACCATCGCAATATCACGATCCTTAGGAGCTACGTCATTAACGAGTCTGTCGCCTATGAAAAGCTCGCCTTCGGAAATTTCCTCAAGACCTGCAATCATTCTTAATGTTGTTGACTTACCGCAACCTGAAGGACCAACGAGGATTATGAATTCCTTATCCTTGATGTTCATAGTAAAGTCAGAAACGGCTACAACGCCGCCGGGGTAACGCTTATAGATACCTCTTAAAGATAAACTTGCCATTTATGTGTGACCTCCTGTTTTATTGCAGAATAACCTTACGCTAATATTTTAACAAAATCCCGCCGAAAATGATAGTACCTAATTACCCAAATATCAAAGCCTTGCGTTATGCAAAATCACCAACACATATAAAACGTATTTAAATTTTGCCCTTTTTGTGTACAATTTATACAAATTTCAGCCAAATCTCAGCCTTGAATAAAGTAAACTCCATTCAAATTTGTTACAAATCACAAATGAAAGCGGATAAATTTAGTGAAATTTTGCAATTAATACTTAAACAGGTTAAAGATTGCGTTAAAATTTCAGCATTTTGCTGAATATTTCAGCATAGATTTTAGTAAATTTCAAGTGACTGTCCTCACATACGACCGCACCGACAATAAATTGACATAACGGAGGAAAAATGAAACACAGAAAAATTATCCGCTTGCTTGTTATCCCTGCCGCTCTTTTCATTACACTGCTAACCGTTCTTGTTATGTGCCGCCGCAGTGCAATATGCGGCGAAACGTACAGCGACAGAGCGAATTACGCAAAAGCACTCGGCTACAGCATATCCGCCGACAGCGAAACCGTACAGAATATCGTTATCCCTGCCGTATTCGGCAGCGTATATGAAAACTACAATGCTTTGCAAAAGCAGTGCGGCTTTGATTTATCACTGTATAAGGGCGAGGACGCAGTACAATATACATATATTATTACCGACTACACCGATGACAGCGGAAACCCGCTTGATAACATCAGAATGAACCTTATCGTCGTCAGCGGCAGAATAGTAGGCGGCGATATATGCTCCGCCGCACTTGACGGCTTCATGACAGGGCTTCAGCCACGCATAAAATAACCGCACGGGTTTAAAGGAGCCTGCCGCAATTGCGGCAGGCTCCTTGATTTTATTTGGCTTACTTTGTTCCAAACAGTCTGTCGCCTGCGTCACCGACACCGGGAGTAATGTAAAGATCCTCATTAAGACCGTCGTCAAGTGCACCGCAGTAGAGCTCTACATCGGGGAATTCCTTGTGTATAGCGGCTATACCCTCGGGAGCGGCAATAATGCACATAAACTTTATAGAATGTGCGCCGGCTTCCTTGATCTTGCGTATAGCGTGTACAGCCGATGTGCCTGTAGCGAGCATAATATCGGTAACTATTACGTCACGCTCGTTTATATCAAACGGGAGCTTGCAGTAATACTCGTTTGCGACCGTTTTGTCCGATCCGCCCTTTCCTCTGAATATACCGATATGACCTATCTTTGCGGCAGGAACAAGTGCCATAACGCCCTCGGTCATACCAAGACCTGCACGGAGGATAGGTACAAATGCGAGCTTTCTGCCTGAGATAACATTTGACTCTGCGATAGCTATGGGAGTCTGAATCTGTACCTTCTTAAGAGGAAGATCTCTCGTTGCCTCATAGCACATAAGCATTGAAATTTCGCTTACAAGCTCTCTGAATTCCTTTGCGCCCGTGTTCTTATCTCTTAAAAGAGATACCTTGTGCTGTACAAGGGGGTGGTCACAGATGTGAAGTTTCTCGTTTGCCATAACATTCTCTTTTCTCCCTATGTATTGTTGGATTAGTTTTTTATAGCCCTGCCGTGATTTTCATAGGGAAAAATCCGCAGTTTTTAAATACTTACTTATTCTCAAGCGCCATCATCTTGTCAACTCTTGCGGCGTGTCTTCCGCCCTCAAACTCTGTTGACAGAAACACTCTTACTATTTCTTCAGCCGTACCCGGTCCTATTACTCTGCCGCCCATGCACAGAACATTAGCGTCATTGTGCAGACGTGTGTACTTAGCCGTATAATAATCCTGGCACAAAGCCGCACGGATACCCTTTATCTTGTTTGCGGATATGCTGATGCCTATACCCGTACCGCATATCAGAATGCCCTTATCGCATTCTCCGCTTGTGATCTTCGCACAGGTCTTTTCTGCAATGTCGGGGTAATCCGCTCTCTCTCCGTTACAGCCGCAGTCGATATATTCGACTCCCAGTCCGTCAAGGAACTTCTTAACCTCGCACTTCAGTTCATATCCTGCGTGGTCGCTACCTATTGCCAGCATTTTTATTCTTTCCTTTCTTTATACGCCTCAGCATTCTTTGCCATAAGCTCACGCTGAGCCTGCGGTAGCTTAAGATACATCGGCATAAGCTGTTCGGGCGTTAACTGCGGTGCATTTACAGCCGCAAGGCATACACCGTAGCCCGTCTGATATCTTAACGGATCGGGGGCAATCTTCACATTTTCCATTCCCTCGTTATCCGTTGCTTTTTTCATTATAAATGCGCCGTCGCCGACAAGCATTATATCATCGTCATATTCCGACAGCATTCTTGCCGCTTCATCGGTCTTAAGGCACTCCTCTTCGGTCAGCCTTTCAACCTTGCCGTCCTCAATGCAGAACAGCGCAACATACACCTGATTGCACCTTGCGTCCATTGCGGCGCAGACAACGCAGTCATAAGCCGTAACATTATACGCCATAGCCTCAAGCGTTGAAACTGCCGCACAAGGCTTCGACAATGCAAAGGCAAGCCCTTTTACCGCCGATATGCCTATACGAAGTCCCGTGAAAGAACCCGGACCGTTCGCCACTGCGAAAAGCCCTATATCCTCCATAGAAAGCTCCGCATTTCTGACAAGATCCCTTACGACAGGCATAAGCGTCACGCTGTGCGTCAGCTTGTTGTTTATCACCGTACTGCCGAGTATCTGCCCCTTTTCCGTATCGTACACGGCGGCACAGCAAGGAGCGGCGGCAGTGTCGATACCGAGTATCAGCATAGTTCCTCCTGCGGAATATATTCAATTACTCTTGAATTATCCCCTGTTTTAGTGATATTCACACCACACCTGCCGTCAAGATACGAGGCAAGCTCAGGTATGTTCTCGCTCCACTCTATACACATTATTCCGCCTCGGTCGAGGTAGTCGAAAAATCCGATAGCGTACAGATCATCGAGCGTGTTTATTCTGAAAAGGTCAAAGTGGAAGATCGGCACATCGCCCTCATATTCGTTCACAAGAGCGAAGGTCGGGCTTGTAACATCGTCCGTACTGCCGAAATATTCCGCTATACCCTTTGTTAAATGCGTTTTTCCTGCGCCCATTTCACCTGTATAAAGCACACAGTCGCCGGCTTTCAGATAAGAGGCTATCTTTTTGCCGATTTCAACCGTTTCTTCGGGCGAATCTGAAATAAACCGTTCCATCAGAACAGACCGCTTATCTCGCCGTCCGCGCTTACATCTATCTTGTTCGCGGCAGGAACCTTAGGCAATCCGGGCATTGTCATAATGTCGCCCGTAAGTGCGACAACAAATCCTGCGCCTGCCGACAGCTTTACATCACGGACGGTTATCGTGAAGTCCTTCGGGCAACCGAGCTTTGTCGGGTCATCCGATAAGGAATACTGCGTCTTTGCAACGCATACAGGCAGCTTGTCAAAGCCGACAGCTTCAATTTCCTTTATTGCCTTTTCCGCACCCGTTGTATAGTTTACGCCGTCCGCACGGTAGATTTCCCTTACGATTATATTCAGCTTTTCCTTTATGGACAGCTTCTCGTCATATATAGGAGCAAAATTAGTCTTGCCCTCGTTTTCGTTTATTGTATCTATAACAGCGTTTGCAAGCTCGATACCGCCTTCTCCGCCCTTTAAGAATACATCGGAGAATGCGACCTTTGCGCCCATCTTCTCGCAGTATTCACGGACAATGGCTATTTCAGCCTCTGTATCGGTATAGAAGTGGTTTATTGCAACAACTGCAGGCACACCGTATTTACGCATATTCTCTATATGTGCGCCGAGGTTTACGATGCCCTTTCTGAGAGCCTCTGTGTTTTCAGCTGTAAGCTCGGTTTTCGGAACACCGCCGTTGTATTTCAGCGCACGGATAGTAGCTACTATAACCGTACACGAGGGCTTAAGTCCTGCGTAACGGCACTTTATGTCAAAGAACTTCTCCGCACCGAGATCGCTGCCGAAGCCTGCCTCGGTTATGGCATAGTCGCCGAGCTTTAACGCAAGCTTGGTCGCTCTTACGCTGTTACAGCCGTGAGCAATATTTGCAAACGGACCGCCGTGAATGATAGCGGGAGTATTTTCGAGCGTCTGCACGAGGTTGGGGTTGATAGCGTCCTTTAAGAGTGCTGTCATTGCGCCTACTGCCTCAACGTCAGAAGCAAATACGGGCTTTCCGTCATAAGTATACGCAACAAGGATTCTGCCGAGCCTTGCCTTAAGATCAACAAGATCGTCCGCAAGACACAGTATCGCCATTATCTCGCTTGCAACGGTTATCTGGAAGTGATCCTCTCTCGGAACGCCGTTCACCTTGCCGCCAAGACCGATTATGCAGTTTCTCAGCGCTCTGTCGTTCATATCAAGACAACGCTTTATCTGTATGCGTCTGGGGTCTATTCCGAGTACATTTCCCTGCTGAATGTGGTTATCTATAAGTGCGCAAAGCAGATTGTTTGCGGAAGTGATTGCGTGCATATCCCCCGTGAAGTGAAGATTTATATCCTCCATAGGCACTACCTGCGCATATCCTCCGCCTGCCGCACCGCCCTTTATACCAAAGACGGGGCCCAATGACGGCTCACGCAGTGCAAGTACAGCCTTTTTACCTATCTTGTACATACCCTCTGCAAGACCTACGGAAGTAGTCGTCTTGCCCTCTCCCGCAGGAGTGGGGTTTATAGCCGTAACAAGTATCAGCTTGCCGTCCTCTTCGCTTTCAAGGCGGTCTATACATTCCTGTGAGATCTTCGCCTTGTAGTGACCGTAGGGTATAAGCTCCTCCTCGTCAATTCCGAGTTCCTTTGCTATATCCTTTATTTTTAGCATTTTTGCGTTCTGGGCAATTTCAATATCGCTGAGCATTTTTTCTACCTCTTTTTACTGTGGCTGACCGCCTGAATTATAACCTCTCACGTCATTATAAAGACGCAATTTAAGTATAGCACAGTGGCGGGTGAATTTCAAGGTTTAAAGGATATTCAACTTATATAAAAGAACTTGCTCTTATACAAATATCGCCAGTCCTTTATCCCCAACCCCAAACCCCTTCCCCATGGGAAGGGCTGTGTATGCTTAGTTGACTTTGCATCCTTGCAAAGCCCTTTGGCATACACGCCCGGCGTCCGTGCCGGGCTATATTGCTGGGGCTGCCGCCCCTAGTCCCTGCCGGGGCTCGCCCCAAAGCAAGGACGCTTTGAGTGCTTGCAAAAAAATTTTGCACGATGCAAAATCATCAAAGCAAGCAATATGCGACCCCTTTTTTACTTATAAAAATATTTTTCTAAATTCTGATATTTTTTGTCTGCTGTTACGATGCGTTACATAAACTTGAGCTGGTCGGTATCCTCGTCGTACAGCGTACCCGCAACAGGCACGGTCTTTGTCCTGAAGCTGTCTGCGTCCTTTATCATACCGTCCTTGTATTTAACCGCAGATCTGAGCTTTGCTCTGGTAAGCCTCATTACCTGTACGCCCTGCGTATCCCTTGCCGCTTTGGGCAGGATAAGCACGGTGTTGAAAATCATGACCTTGCCTGCGTCCGAGCTTAGCATAAACTCGCAATCGCCGTCAATAAGCGTCATAGATACGAGCGGCGAGCCGTCATTGTATGCGTTCGCCAGCTTTTTACGTCTTGTCTTTGTTTCAAACGAAGCCATAGGCACTTTTGCGCATTTACCGTTTTCAAAGAACATTACAAGCGTTCCGCTGTAGTCCTCTGCGGCTATCATCTTTATTATCCTCTCGTCCGGGTCAAGCTCCAGCTTTACGGGCAGATAGTCGCCCATCACGCTTGCCTTTCCGTCCTCAAAGTCGCAGGCTCTCGCCTTATACACCTGGAATTTATCTGTGAAGAATAAAAGCTCCGCACGGTTGCTGCCGTCATAGGTTTCGATTATCTCATCGTTTTCCTTGAGTTTCTGCTCACCGCTCATTCTCAGCGACTGCGGAGTGATCTTCTTGAAATATCCCTCACGGGTGAAGAACAGATTAACGGGATAATCGGGTATCTCCTCCTCCGCCTCGTTCTCCTCGTCCTCAGTGCCGTAGATGAACATTGTCTTTCTGGACTTGCCGTATTTCTTCGCTATATCGCCAAGCTCCGATATGATTATCTGCTTTACTCTGCGCTCCGAAGAAAGAATATCCTCCATATCGGCTATTTCTTCCTTAAGGCTGTCTATTTCCTCAATACGCTTCAAGATATAGCCCTTGTTGATATTTCTCAGCTTTATATCCGCAACATATTCAGCCTGCGTTTCGTCTATGCCGAAACCTATCATAAGGTTCGGTACGACCTCCGCGTCATCCTCTGTTTCACGGATTATCTTTATAGCCTTATCTATATCAAGCAGTATCTTCTTAAGACCTGTCAGCAGATGAAGCTTTTCTTTCTTTCTTGCAAGCTCGAACTTTGTCTTTCTCTTTACGCAGGTAATTCTGAAATCCGTCCACTGCTCAAGAATCTCGGCAACGCCCATGACCTTCGGCATACCGCCTACAAGAATGTTGAAGTTGCAGGAGAAAACGTCCTGTAAAGGAGTTATCCTGAACAGCTTTTTCATTACCGCCTCGCTGTCCTGCCCACGCTTTAAATCAATAGTTATCTTAAGACCCGATAAGTCCGACTCGTCACGAACGTCCGAAATTTCTTTCAGCTTGCCCAGCTTTACCTGCTCAACTATCTTATCTATTATAGCCTCGATAGTCGTCGTAGGCGGAATCTCGGTCACTTCGATACAGTTTGCCGCTTTGTCATAGATATACTTACTGCGTACCTTGACGCTTCCGCGTCCGGTGGCATATATACGGCGAAGCTCGTTCTCATCCTGTAATATGAAGCCTCCGCCGGGGAAATCGGGTCCTTTAAGCGTGGATACAATATCGTGTTCGGGGTTTTTCATAAGTGCGGCGGCTGTTTCACATACCTCCGACAGATTGAAGGAGCAGATATTGCTAGCCATAGATACGGCGATACCGACATTATTGTTTACCAGTACCGCAGGGAATCTTGTGGGGAGCAGTACAGGCTCCGTCATTGAGTTATCGTAGTTCGGCACAAAGTCAACTATATCACGGTCAATATCCGCAAATATTTCTGCACAGATAGGGTCGAGCTTTGCCTCCGTATATCGTGATGCCGCAAACGACATATCTCTTGAATATGCCTTGCCGAAGTTACCCTTGCTGTCAACATACGGGTGCAGAAGTGCCTCGTTGCCCCTTGCAAGTCTTACCATCGTTTCGTATATTGCCATATCGCCGTGCGGATTTAATTTCATTGTCTGTCCGACAATGTTCGCCGACTTCGTTCTTGCCCCCGTAAGCAGACCCATCTTGTACATCGTATACAGCAGTTTTCTGTGCGACGGCTTGAAACCGTCAATTTCGGGTAGCGCACGGGAAACTATAACGCTCATTGCATACGGCATATAGTTTTCGGTCAGCGTATCGGTTATCGGCTGATTTTCGACAATGCCTGCACCCTCTATATAAGCGTTTTTATTCGGAGCGATTTTCTTCTCGCCCTTTTCGTTCTTTCCTTTTCTCAAAATCTATACCTCTTTTTAGCTTTATACCCTGCTCAGAGCGAAAACTCTTTTTTCAGCTTTTCAAAGCGTTTCTCGTATTTATATCTTACGGGGAGCGTTGTATTCTGTAAAACGTGTTGCAGAATATCTGCGTCTTTCAGCACCTCATCAAGCGGAAGCCCGACATTTTCCTTGTCGCTGTGGTTCGCTATCGCTCTTGTGATATTGCCTATCTCACACACGCTGAAAAGCCCCGTCTTCGCCAGTATCGGCATTACAGCGTCAGCGCTTTCTTCTGCGTGCTTTTCGTCAACGCCCGTCAGATATTTACGGTAGTCGTGGAGCAGTCCGCTTATCTGCGCAAGCTCTGCGTTCACACCTCTGCGCAATGCGATAAGCCCTGCCGTCTGCGCCGTGCCGAAAAGATGAATGTATGCCTTCTGCCGTCTTTCCTCGGGCAGTGCCGCTATCATCTCCGACACTACGGCAGATATTACCTCTATCCTGTTAATTTCCATATATCCTCCGCTCAAGATACGTCTATATCGTCAAGGTACTTATAGCCGTAGTCACGGATATAGTCCTTTCTTCCGTCAAGGTTATCGCCGAGCAGCAGCTCGAATATCTCCTGCGTTTTCTGTGCGTCCTCCGGCATTACTCTTATAAGCCGTCTTGTTTCTGGGTTCATGGTGGTAAGCGACATCATTTCCGGTTCGTTCTCACCAAGACCCTTTGAACGCTGTATCTTATACTTCTGCTCGCCTATATCGCCAAGTATTCTCTGCTTTTCCGCTTCTGTATAGGCAAAGTAGGTCATATCCTTGCTGTTTATCTCATAAAGCGGCGACTCTGCAATATACACAAAGCCCTTTTCTATTACGGTCGGAACAAGTCTGTACAGCATAGTAAGAATAAGCGTTCTTATCTGGTATCCGTCATAGTCCGCATCGGTACAGATTATTATCTTTTCCCACCTGAGATTATTTAGATCAAAGGTCGAAAGGTCTTTATTCGCCTTTGCCTTTACCTCGACACCACAGCCCAGTATCTTCATAAGATTTGTGATGATCTCGCTCTTGAATATCTTGTCATAGCTTGCCTTAAGGCAGTTGAGCGTCTTACCTCTTACAGGCATTACCGCCTGATAGTCTGCGTCCCTCGCCTGCTTTACAGCGCCTAAAGCCGAGTCACCCTCCACTATATAAAGCTCACGTCTTGCCGTATCCTTACTCCTGCAATCAACGAACTTAGGTATCCTGTTCGCAAGGTCTATCTTGCCCGAAAGCTGTTTCTTTATTGTATCTCTTGCCTTTGCGGCATTTTCACGGGCGCGCTTGTTTATCAGCACCTGCTCGCATATCTTGACCGCTTCGTCCGGGTTTTCAAGGAAGTACACTTCAAGCTGATGCTTCAGCCAGTCGGTCATAGCCTCCTGTATAAATTTATTGGTTATGCTCTTTTTCGTCTGGTTCTCATAGCTTGTCTGCGTTGAGAAGTTAGAAGATATGAATACAAGACAGTCGGCAATATCGGTAAATTTTATCTTGCCCTCGGTCTTGTTGTACTTGCTGTTAGCTTTCAGCCAGCCGTCTATCTGATTTGTGAATGCCGCCTGCATAGCCTTGTCGGGACTTCCGCCGTGCTCAAGCCAGCTTGAATTGTGATAGTGCTGTATAAGCTGTACCTTATTTGAGAATACAAAAGCGACCTTCATCTTTACCTTGTATTCCGGCTTGTCCTCTCTGTCCTTACCTGTACGCTGTGCGCTCCATACCTGCTCGGTCGTGAGTGCGGTATCGCCTACGATTTCTTTCAGATAGTCGCTGATGCCGTTCTCATAGCAGTAGATATGCTCTTCAAAGCGTGTTTCCCCTGTTTCCTCGTCACGCACTTCGTTTCTCAGCACAAAGGTCAGCCCGTCATTTACCACGGCCTGTCTGCGCAGAACATCGTCAAAATATTCAAACGGTACATCGATATCGGTGAATACGTCAAGGTCTGGTTTCCACTTGATTTTAGTACCCGTTGTTCCGTCCGACTGGTGACGGCGGAAGCCTCTTTCTTCCTTTTCAACGTTATAGCCCTTTTCAAATCTCAGGTCGTATATCCACGTTCCGTTGTTACTCTCGACCTCCATATACTCAGCCGCAAACTGCGTCGAGCAAAGGCCCAGACCGTTAAGACCGAGCGAATATGAGTAGTTATCTCCGCTGTTATTGTCGTATTTACCGCCTGCGTACAATGTGCAGAAAGCAAGCTCCCAGTTGTACTTTTCCTCGTTTTTATTGAAGTCTATCGGTATACCTCTGCCGTAATCCTGCACTTCAATGCTTTTATCAAGGAAGCGTGTAACTATTATCTTGTTACCAAAGCCCTCTCTCGCCTCGTCTATCGAGTTTGAAAGTATCTCAAACACGGAGTGACAACAGCCGTCAAGCCCGTCCGAGCCGAATATAACACCCGGACGCAGTCGTACCTGATCGGGTCCTTTCAGCTGTTTAAGACTGTTGTCGTCATAATTTTTCTTTGCCATCAGCTTTATCCTTTCAACCGCCGTACTCCCCTGTACAGCGAAACTTTAGTCAATAAGTAGTTTTATTGTACCATAAAAAAGCCGTTTTTGCAAGCAGTTAAAATTACGCTCCCTGCACATTAGCAGGGAGCGGATATTACTGCACTTCATAAAAATGCTAATCTTCTATTCCGAGCAACCACGCAACAGATACTTTGAGTATTGAAGACAGCGCACGCAATTCATAATCTGCTACAAACCGTGTACCTATCTCTATACGTGATACGCTGTCTCTTTCTATAATAACCCCTTCTATCTGCAATTTTGCCGCAAGGTCACGCTGAGTAAGGCGAACACGGCGGCGAGCTTCATGAACTCTGTCGCCACATATATTCTTTTTCCCTTCAAATTCATAAATTTTCATCATAGCACTCCTTTTATGTTAAAGATAAGATTTTTCTTGACTTTAGCATATTATTAAGCTATAATGGTGTTAAAGATAAGAATTTTGAATTTTTCTTGTCTAATGACTTTTTATTACAAAAGGAGATTTATTATGAGTAATATGTTTAAAGGTTATCAGAACAAAAAAATACCCACAAGCATTGCAGATTGCATTGCTCCCAACTCTTTATCCTTGAATCTTTGGAAATGGTGCAAAAGAGTAGAAACTCTCGGTTGTATCATGGCAACGGTAGTCCTTATATTAAGCCTTATGCAATCAATACAAGCCGCATCCGTTACGCAAGAGGTCGAAACTTTGTATGGCAGCAGAGATAAGCAAACTTTTGATGTATGGATATTTTTGTTATATCTGTTTGGCTCAGTTGCAAAAGCCCTTGTGACATACTGTTCTTTTCATAGTGCTGCATTGTTGCTCGGAGCTATAAGCAGTATTGTCCAGAACACAAGAATCAGTGCCGATCTTGCATTACTTAATTCAATGTCAAATCCTGAATTGCCGATAACAAATTGTGACGATAACAAATTGCTAAGAAAAGAAAAGAATGTTGCCGCTGAGACTTGGATTTGCAAAAATTGCAAAGCAGTCAATAGCTCCAACAATTTATTCTGTCAATCGTGCGGAGAAAACAAATAATTGAATATACAAAACCGCTCCCCGTGAAAATCACAGGGAGCGGTAATTTATCAGGTTTTACTCAATATTAAATCAATACTTAGCGTAAGGATTCTCACCATCATACAGCATACCTGCGGGACGGTTGAATTCAAGGTCCTCAACGCCGAGGTACTTCAGTGTATCGAAGATAGCCTTGCCGTAGTGACCGAATGCTACTGCACCGTGGTGAGGATAGTTCTTCTTGATAAGAACGTTGCGGTAGAATCTGCCCATTTCGGGGATAGCGAATACGCCGATAGCACCGAATGAACGTGTAGCAACAGGGAGAACTTCACCCTGGGCAACATAAGCTCTCAGCTTAGCGTCAGCCGTGCTCTGTAAACGGAAGAATGTGATGTCGCCGGGAACGATGTCGCCCTCAAGCGTACCTCTTGTAATATCAGGCTCCTTATCCGGCTCAAGACCTCTGTGCATGATGAGCTGATACTTCATAGTCTTGCTTGTCAGCTTGCACGAAGCTGTGTTACCGCAGTGGAAGCCCATGAATGTATCCTTGAGCGTGTAGTTGTACTTGTCCTTGATGGATTCAACATACATATCCGCGGGAACAGAGTTGTTGATGTCAAGCAGTGTAACTGCGTCTTCCGAAATGCAAGCGCCGATATATTCGCTGATAGCACCGTATATATCAACCTCGCACGCTACGGGGATTCCTCTTGCTGTAAGTCTTGAGTTTACATAGCAGGGAACACAGCCGAACTGTGTCTGGAATGAGGGCCAGCACTTGTTAGCGAATACAACGTACTTTCTGCTTCCCTTGTGTGCTTCCATCCAGTCAAGAAGCGTAATCTCGAGCTGTGCAAGTCTGGGCAGGATACCGGGCATCTTGTTGCCGTCGCCAAGCTCCTTCTCCATATCTGCAACAACTTCGGGGATTCTTGCGTCATTCTTATGCTCGTTGAATGCAGCATAAAGGTCAAGCTCCGAGTTCTCTTCAATCTCAACGCCAAGGTTGTAAAGCTGCTTTATAGGAGCGTTACAAGCGAGGAAGTCCTGAGGACGAGGACCGAATGAGATAACCTTTAAGTTGTTAAGACCGATAACCGCTCTTGCAACAGGGATAAATTCCTTTATCATATCTGCAACCTCTGTAGCTGTTCCTACAGGGTATTCGGGTATGTATGCCTTGATATTTCTGAGTGCTAAGTTGTAGCTTGCATTCAGCACGCCGCAGTAAGCGTCGCCTCTGCCGCCTACTAAGTTATCCTGTGTTTCCTCTGCCGCAGCAACGAACATTACAGGACCGTCAAAGTACTTTGCAAGCAGTGTTTCAGCCGATTCGGGACCGAAGTTTCCGAGATATACGACAAGTGCGTTGCAGCCTGCGCCCTTAAGCTCCTCAAGAGCCTGCATCATATGTGTTTCGCTTTCGATAGTGGTGGGACATTTGAATACGTCAACACCGATCTCCTTACATGCCTTTACAACAGCCTCGCATCTTGAAGCTGAAAGGCTCATGGGAAAACAGTCACGGCTTACAGCCGCAATTCCGAGCTTTACATCGGGTATGTTCTTCATAGCAAAAATTCCTTTCTGTGCAGTTTATTCTCTGCTTTATAAGTCTGTCAATATTCCGCCGCATTTTATGAACCGCGGTGTGTACCGAATGGTACAAGCCGAAATTCGGGTAATCGTTTACTTGATTTTGCAAACAAAAAACCTCTGTGTCGGGGTTATTATTATTGTATCACAAACTATCGTCATTGTCTACAGATTTCCGATAATTTTACGCCGTTTTCACACGAAATTATCAGCAAGGTAATGTAACAGGTTACACAGTAATTAAGTAAACCACATTTCTTTTTCCGTTTATTGACATACCACGGTCTTTATGGTATCATTTTACTATATTAAGTATTTAAACAGCGGAGGAAGACCGATGAAATACAGACGACAGCTCTTTGGGGTAAAAGACCCGTATTCCGATAGTTCCGACGAACTGTTCACCAAAGCCGTAAAAGAAAATTTCTCCTACTGCATTTCACATTGCGATGATTACCGCAGAATATGCGAGGAGCTTGATATATTCTCTCCCGCAGGCGCATCTGAACTCCCCGTTATTCCCACATTGCTGTTCAAGAAAAAGCAGATTTTCAATAAAGGCTGTATTCCGCTTATAAAAGCGACTTCCTCCGGCACAAGCGGCAGGAAAAGCACGATAGCCTTTGACGCGGGCGGTCTTCTCTGCGGACTTAAAATGGTTATGCGTGTATCAAAGCTGAGGAATCTGTTATCTCCCGTTCCGTGCCACTATATCATCATGGGTTACAAGCACCACAGAGGAAACAAGACCGCCGTAACAAAGACGGCTTTCGGTGCGACACTCTTCGCTCCTGCACTGAGCCGCAATTATATCCTGACATATAAAAAGGACGGCTATTCCCCCGACTTTGACAGGATTATAGATCTTATTGTCAGGCATTCACGTTCACGTTTTCCGACAAGATTCATGGGGTTTCCCGCTTATACTTATTTTCTGCTGAGAATAATGGACGAGCGTAAAATTTATCTTAAAATGCCGAAAAGCTCACGCATAATGCTCGGCGGCGGCTGGAAACAGTTCTATGCCGAGCAGACCGATAAAAATTCCTTTTACAGCCTTGTCAAAAAGGTACTCGGCATAAAGGAAAACGATATTATCGAATTTTTCGGAGCGGTAGAACATCCGATTTTATACTGCGACTGCAAGGAACATCACTTCCACGTTCCCGCTTACAGCAGAGTTATAATCAGAGATGTCGATACGTTAAAACCGCTTGAAAACGGCAAGACAGGACTTGTAAACCTGATAACTCCTATGGTTAAAGCGACCCCAGTGCTTTCCGTAATGACAGATGACCTCGGCATACTTCATAACGGAAGCGAATGTTCCTGCGGACTGAAAACGCCGTTTCTTGAAATTGTCGGCAGAGTTGCGCCGGAGGATATAAAAACCTGTGCGGCAGGCGCAGAAGAGATAATAAAGGGTGTGAACGTATGATTTTCTTTGATGGCGAAATATACGAAAACGATATGTGCGACAAGCTGTTAGCCCGTTTTGAAGACAGGATATGCGACACTCTCGGAAACTGTCGGCTTTCTGCTAAGCAGGTCATGCTTGCCGCCGAAAAAATCAGCACGGATATAGAAAACGGTGCATTTGACGATATGCTCTCAGCGCTTGACGTTGAAAATGTAAGTTACTATAAACAGCTTATACTCGCCTGTCTCAGCCGTGAAAATCTTGAATACAGGCTGAAAACCGAACTCGGAGATTCAGACGGCTTTATCGGTTCTCCGAACGGCATCACTCCGAAAATAAAAATTCAGACAAAACCTCTCGGCGTTCTGTTCCACATAGCCGCAGGAAATGCCGACGGCTTACCCGTGATGAGCGTTGCAGAAGGACTTCTTGCAGGCAATATCAATATACTGAAGCTTCCGTCCGCCGATAAGGGCTTGTCGATCCGCATAATAAAGCGGCTTTGCAAATATGAGCCTTTGCTGTCACGCTACATATATGTCTTTGATACCCCGTCAAGCGATGTGCGCACCATCCAGACGCTTGCAGGCTTTGCCGACGGCATAGTGGTATGGGGCGGTACTGAAGCCGTAAAAGCGGTGCGTTCACTTGCTCCGCCGGGAGTTAAGCTGATTGAATGGGGACACAAGCTCGGCTTCTGCTACATTTCCGATTACGCAAACCATACAGATGCATTTTCGGCTCTTGCCGAGCATATAGCCTCTACAAAGCAACTGCTCTGCAGTTCCTGCCAGACCGTTTTTATTGACACCGATGATAAAACCGAGCTTACCCTATTTTGCGAAATGTTCCTTCCGTATCTTGAAGCGGCAGTCGGAAAACACAGGAACACCTCAATAGGCACACGGGCGAGAGATACGCTCATAAGCTACTCCGCCCGTCTTGAACAGGCAATCGGGATACGGCAAATTTCTCCCGACGTATTTTACGGTAAGAATTGCAGCCTTATCATAAAAGACGACTTTGAACTTGAACTGTCGCCTATGATGTGCAATGTGCTTGTAAAAAGACTTCCGAGAAAGGACATAATGCGTACACTGAGAAATGCAAAAGGCTTTTTGCAGACCGCAGGGCTTATCTGCGACAAGGCTGACAGAGCAGAGCTTACCGACCTGTTGCTCTGTGCAGGAGTTACAAGAGTTACGCAGGCGGGAAATATGTCCGCTTACTTTTTCGGAGAATCCCACGACGGAGAATATCCGCTATCCCGATACACAAGAAAAATCAATATCGAACTGAATGATCAGACTGAGGAAACAAATATATGAAAAAACTCGTTTTACCGCTCAACATTATTTTTCTCGGCTTATCGCTTGCTTGCGATACAGCTCTGATAATTACTCATCTCTACCCGATAAAAATAACCGCAAGCGTTTTCTTTATGCTTGCCGCCACAGTAAACCTGATATACGCCCTGAAATACTTCCCCGATAAGAAACTGCCGTCAGTAATACTGACCGTCGGCGTATTCTTCGCAATGAGCGCAGATATAGCGATAAACTTAAATTTCATCGCAGGAGCGGCGATTTTCGCATTAGGTCACATCTGCTATTTCATAGCATATTCGCTGATGCAAAAGCCCCGACCCACCGACTTTATCCCTGCAATGATAATATTTATCCCCATAGCGCTGTTTATGATGTTCTCACCGCTTCTTGACTTCGGCTCGGTTATGATGAAAATCATCGGCATTTCATACGCTGTTATAATCTGCATTATGACAGGCAAAGCAATAATGAACTTTATCCGCATAAAGAACAGATTCAACCTTATACTTGCGCTCGGCAGTGTGCTGTTCCTTATATCCGATATAATGCTCCTGATGGCGTACTTCTCAAAAATAGATTTCCCGTTCTCGAATTTCTGCCTTGCCCTATATTACCCCGGTCAATGCCTTATTGCAAACGGTCTTGCACATATTAAAACAGCTATAACAGAAAAAATCCGTGTCGCCTGACACGGATTTTTATAATGGTTGTTTTAAATTCTGTTTCTGCATTTATAAGTCTGAACGGAGTTTATTTTGTTAGTTTCTGTAGTTCTTTGCCTGTTCTTCGGTTATTACACCCTGCTTTATCAACTCAGATAATAATTCTGATTTGCCCTCGGCTCTGCCTGCCGGCATTGCAGAACGTTCAAGGCTTGCCCAGTCGTTTATATACTTTTCTTAGGCGTCATTTTCAGTCTGTATAAACAATGGTAACCCAATCAACAATGCCTTTCTCGTTAAACGTAACAATAAGGCATTTACCGTGCCAATCATTCGAGGTTTTTCCCTCGAGAGAACCATATCTATATTCCTGCCAGCCTTCATATTTTTTACTGTTAAAATTTTTTATACTTGTTGCTTCACCATACCTTTCGACGATTTCTTCTCTAGTTGTTTTAAATGGAGTTATGCCGTCAACCGAACATTTGTCATTCTCAAAAGGAGCATCAAAAATCCTACTGTCACCCTTTTTGGACTCTTTGTAGTTTTCCGCTCCGCAGCTAAAAAGCAAATCGCCATTTTTGTCCTTGACTTCAACGTGACATCTATCCTCCGCAAATCGATTAGCAGAAGTTTCATATGTCCAATCCTTAGGCAGTTCTTTCAGCTTTATGGGTATCTCGATCGCTTGTCCGTCAACAATTACATTTTTTCGTATCCGTTCAATGTCAAAACCCGTTTCGCTGTACGATATCTCAGAACCATCAGGAATAGTACTTCTTTCGCACCCCGTAAACCCACAGAGCAGTATCGCCGTTGCCAACAGCGCAACCACCCTTTTGCTTTTCCTGTCAAGCCGATGTTTTAATTTGCTAAACATAGTACACAACCTTTCTTTCATTCATAGTGCTTAAGACTTTTGCGATATTTCCGCCTAAGCCTTATCAAAAAATGTCCAAAAGCTCCGATAGGTTATCCACCGTAAAATCAGCCTTTTCGCTCTCGTCAGAAATCGTCCAATATTTGCCTAAGCCTTGCCTCACCCATATCGTCATCATTCCCATTTCATTAGCGGGAATTATATCATTATCCACTCTGTCACCGATCATTACCGCTTCGGACGGACTGCAACCTGCTCGCTTTAGTGCTATATCGAATATTCTTTTATCAGGTTTGGCAACTCCTTCTTCGGCAGAAGCTACAACAAGCTGTATATATTTCATCAAGCCGCAGCTTTCAAGTCGTTTTTCAGTGCCTGCCGACTGGTTGGCAATTACACCTATACGGTATCCTTTTTCACATAGGATTTTGAGTACGTTTTCGGAATCTTTATAGAGCTTTTCATCTTCATGATGCCAAGGAGTTTTTGCAAGTCCGAAATATCTCAGTGCTTCAATATCGCCTTTCAGATTTTGCTTTGAAAAATACAAACGTTTTTCGTTAAACTCCTCAAAGGTAATATCTGTTCCCGCAATAGCATCTCGTATGCGATGATTATAACACTCGGTTTCGTCAACAAGTGTTGAACCGACATCGAAAAATAACCATTTAATATCGTTCAGCATATTATCTCCTTGTTTTCATTAACTCCCGACCGTCCCACAAAGCCCAGCCAACCGCAAACCTCTCAAAAGGTCGGAAGCCGAGTGTCTCGGCTCGCATTTCCGCCTTTAAATACGGTTGCTGTGTATTCACGTTTGTTTAACGGCGGGAATAAACAAACAAGTATTTCGACAGCTTATTTTCAGCCATCGTCAAACCCCGACCGTTCTGCAAAGTCACGCCAACTACCGACATTTCCAAAGGTCGGAATTTGCCGTGCCCCATGGGCACCGCCGCTTAGTGCTTGCGGAGCCAGTTGCGAATCCACTTACCGTTTTCGGTAAGATCGCTCTCGCTCCAGTTACCGTTTGCCGATGTTCCCGGCCGCAGTACCGAGCAGGTTTCATCCTTGTTGCAGATACTCCAGTTACAGTAGCTTATGCCTTGCTTGTCAAAATAGCTAAGCCACTTCTGCGTTTCGTTGAAGTCGTTCGCACCTCCGCCCGATGCATCACAAGTACCGAATTCCGACACAAATACAGGCAATCCCTGCGCCACGCAGTTTTCTACATTTGAACGAAGTCCTGCGTGAGTTGCCGCATAGAAGTGGAACGCATACATTACATTCTTGTAGTTCAGCGGATCTGAAAGCGGCTTGTCGATCTCCTGGCTCCATGTTGGCGTACCTACTATAATTACCGAGTTCGGTGCATTCTTGCGGATAACGGGTATTATCTTTTCCGCATACGGCTTGATATTACTGCTCCACGATGCACCGCCGTTCGGCTCGTTGCATATCTCGTAAATTACATTCGGATATTTTGCATATCTCTTTGATACCGTTTCAAAGAAGGATTTCGCTTCGTTTGTATATTTGGACGGGTCGCCGGGATTAAGAACGTGCCAGTCAATGATAACATACATATCCAGCTTGATACAGATGTCAACACCCTTTTCAAGCAGTTCAAGGCTCCCGCTCTTGTTGCCCATATAGCACTGACCGTTGCCCCACTCGTCAACATACATTGCAAGACGGACAACATTCGTGTTCCAGTCGTCACGGAGCGTTTTGAATGCACTCTCGTTCACAAATTCAGGGAACCATGTAAGCCCGTGCGTACTCATTCCCCTGAGCTGATAACCCTTGCCGCTCTTATCAACAAGCTGTCCGTTCTTTACCGAAAGCTGACCGTGCTGTGATACCGGCGTAGTGCCTTTAGGGTCGCTCGGTGCCGGAGGAACTGTTGCCGCCGGCTTTTTGGTCGTTGACGTATTATTGTTATTATTGTTATTATTATTGTTGCTGTTATTTCCGGCACTCGTTCCTGCGGTACTTCCGTTCACAGTCACTTTACCCTCATTGATATAAGCGTCAGCCGAATAATTGAATCCGAATGAAACGCTCTTTCCCTTTTCTATAGTTCCGTTGTAGCTCTCGTTCTTGACCGTCATTGTGTTTTCCGAAATGCTGAATATTCCGTTCCACTGCGACATCAGCTTTGTATTGCCGGGGACGGTTACCTTTGCCGTCCAGCTGTTCACCGTATCGCCATTATTTGTTATAACAATCTCATAACCTCCGCACTTCTTACCGCCTTCTTCCCAGTCGCTCGACTTCTTCCACTGAACAGTGAAATTGCTTGCGGATGAAGCAGGCTTGCTCTGGCTGTTATTTTTCGTGTCGGCGGTTGCCCGTGTCTTTGTTGTATCGGCAGGCTTCTCGGTGTTCTCTGACTTTGATGTATTTCCCTGCTTTGAAGTATTACTTTCTTCCTGTTCGGAGGTATCGGAAGATGTATTGCTCTCTGTTACGGATGTGTCGCTCTCTGTTACTGAGCTGTCAACGGAAGTAACCTCAGAATTTTCATCGACACTGCTCATATCCTCAACATACGATGATACATCGCTTTCGGTCGCCGAGCTGTTTCCGACAGACGATAATACACCGCTGTCCTGCGCCGCACAGCCTGCAAGCATAGCCGCCGCAATAAACGCAGCTATCGCACGTCTGATTATAGATTTTTTCATATTTCCTCTTTCGGTCGTGATATTAAAACAGCCCTCACGAATGAGGGCTGTCATTATTTGCTAATCTCTGTTAAAGATTACTTTCTCTTCTTAGCAACTACTACTGCGCCTGCTGCGAGAAGTGCAACACCTGCAACTACTGCAACGCCTTCAACACCTGTGTTTGTGCTGGGCTTTGTAGAATCGCCTGTTGTTGCGGGAGCTTCTGTTGCGGGAGCATCTGTTGCGGGAGCATCTGTATCAGCGGGAGCTGTTGTGTCTTCTTCACCGCTGCCAAGACCTGAAACTGTAAATTCAATCTCTAAAGACTTTGTGGGGTATGCACCGTTATAACCATCTTTCTTAAGAGCATCGTTCCAGATGTTAGCGAACAGAACCTTTGTATGACCTGACTTCTTACCGTCTTCTGTATCAATGATAGGATCAGCAACTTCTGATGTTACTGTACCATCAACGATAACCTTGCAGTCAGAGAACTTAGCGATAGATTCGCCGTCTTCGCCTGCGTCCTTATCAAAAGGAATATCTGTTGAAACAAACAGAAGGTTGAAAGAAGAAGCGCCGTCGAGTGCCCAGTCAAAGTCAGTAACACCAACCTTGTATGTGCCGTCCTTGTCGATCTTTACATCTGTGTATGTAGCAGGAATAACATAGCCGGCACTACCATCCGGCATATCATCATCGAATTTGTCTTCATACTGAGGGAATGTTTCAGGGTCGTTACCGCCCCATACGATTACGCTGTTGAAGTACTTGCCGTCTGCAACGTCCTTACCATATGTAGCGTCATCAAAAGAGTTTCTGAATGAGTAGGGTGCTGTCTGGAAACCGATATAAGCATTATAAGTTTCTGCTGCTGCGCCTACTGTAAGTGTGCCTGCTACTGCCATTGCAGCTGCTGCACCGATGAATCTTTTCATCTTCATTTTAATTACCTCCAAACATATTGTGTAGTGTTTAATTTTTATGAGTGCTGTTAAACGTTTACAACATTCTCATTTGAACTAATTATAACCTCTGCCCGCCAAAAAATCAATTTGCATTTTTCACACATTTACCACATAACTTTTAGTTATTTTGTACAATTAGGTTATTAAGTTAAAACGCAGACCGTTCTCGATTGTCACCTATTTGTGCAGTTCAGTTGACAGTGACGGCAGGCGGTGGTATTCTGTTAAAGTCGTTTGACAAAATGGAAAGGAAACAAAAAAATATGAACAGACAGAAAATCACAACAATCGTACTTTGTGCGCTCTTTGCGGCAATCACGGCTATACTTTCGCAGATAGCGATCCCGATGCCCTCCGGCGTACCGGTTACATTACAGACCTTTGCAATAGCCCTCTGCGGCTTTTATCTCTGCACGGCAAGAGCAACCGTTTCAACGGTCGTTTATGTTCTGCTCGGTGCGGTAGGCGTTCCCGTATTCAGTGGCTTCAAGGGCGGAATTGCTTCAATAGTAGGTCCTACGGGCGGATTTATAATCGGCTTTATCGCTATGGCGGCCATCAGCGGAATCGCATTCAGAAATATGCCCGAAAAGTTCCGTGTACCGCTTAGAATAGCAATGGGCATCCTTGGCGTTGCCGCTTGCCATATCTGCGGATTTGTACAGTACGCTCTCGTTGCAGGCAAGGATCTCTTAACGAGCTTCCTGCTTGTATCCGCTCCCTATCTTATAAAGGATATAGCAAGCGTAATTCTCGCATACTTTGCCGCTCTCGCAATTTCAAAGGCTCTGAAAAGAACAGGCTTTGCCCCAAGCGAACAGGCGTAATTGCAATAAATTTATAAACATTAAAGGCAGTGCCGGACGGCGCTGTCTTTTTGTTTTTTATAGTGCAAACCGCTTTTCCCAAAACTTCAGCCGATTCTACAAAAGTATGAGATTCTGTTCTCAAGTCTTATTCACACAACCGCCAACTGCCAGAACGGCGGAATTTGAAGCGGCACATTTCCAAAGGCAGAATTTACAGTGACTTTCAGTCACCGCCGTTTTGCTACCCTGCGGATAACTCAGACATTTCCAAAGGCGGAATTTGAACCGGCTCACAGCCGCCCGCCGTTTTGCCACGCTCAGCCAACCTCAAACATTTCTAAAGGCGGAATTTGGTGCGGCACATTGCCGCCCCGCCCTGCTTTGACTTTTTATGATTTAAGTGATATACTCTCTTACAGATATAAAGACAAAACACGGAGATACTATAAATGGATAACAAATACGAAGAACGGCTCGGCACAGCCTCGATGCTGCCTCTTATACTTAAAATGGCACTGCCGGGCTTTGCGGCACAGCTTATAAACCTGCTGTACAGCATAGTTGACAGGGTTTTCATCGGACACATAGAGCTTATCGGCACTGATGCACTGGCAGGTATCGGTGTTACAAGCTCGATAATCATTCTTATCTCGGCATTTTCACAGATAGTCGGCGGTGGCGGCGCACCGCTTGCCTCAATAGCGCTCGGCAAGGGCGACCGTGAAAGAGCGCACAGGATACTCGGCAACGGCTTTTCACTGCTCGTGCTGTTTACTGTAGTAACATCGGGCATAACCTACATCTTTATGGAGCCCCTGCTCCGCCTTATCGGCGCAAGCGACGCTACTATCGGCTATGCCACGGACTACCTCTCGGTATACCTTACAGGCACGCTGTTCGTAATGTTTGCAACCGGACTTAATTCGTTCATAAATGCACAGGGCAGACCCGGAATTTCAATGATAGCCGTAATAATCGGTGCAATCCTCAACATAGGCCTTGATCCGCTTTTTATCTATGTGTTCGGTATGGGCGTAACGGGCGCGGCGCTCGCAACGGTAATATCACAGGCGGTAAGCGCCTTTATAATAGTCGGTTTTCTTGTATCCGACAAAGCGACTTTGAAAATAAAGCCGAAATATCTTAAGCCCGATATAAAAATAATCGGCTCGCTGTTCGCACTCGGAATCGCCCCGTTTATAATGGCAAGTACGGAAAGTCTTGTCGGCTTCGTTCTCAACGGCTCGCTTAGCGGCTACGGCGATATATACGTCAGCACCCTTACGGTAATGCAGAGCGCAATGCAGTTTGCCGCCGTGCCTCTGAGCGGCTTTGCACAGGGCTTTGTTCCGATAGTCAGCTACAATTACGGCAAGGGCAACACAGACCGTGTCCGCCTCTGCTTTAAATATTCCGTGATAATTATGTTCTCATTCTTTGCCCTGACAAACCTGTTTATGATTACCTTCCCCGAATTTGTCGCAGGAATGTTCACAGACGATACCGCACTTATAAAAACAGTCGGCAGAATGATGCCTCTTTTCCTTACAGGCATGACCATATTCGGACTTCAGCGTACCTGCCAGAGTATGTTTGTTGCTCTCGGTCAGGCTAAAATTTCACTGTTCATAGCCCTTTTGCGTAAAGTGATACTGCTTATCCCTCTCGCCCTTATCCTGCCGAATTTTCTCGGTGTAAAGGGTGTATATCTCGCAGAATCCGTAGCGGATGCCACCTCGGCAATCTGCTGTACCGTTATCTTCGCTCTTACATTCCGCAAGATACTCAAAAAGCGTGAGCAGACATAAATTAAACAATCAAGCGGTCACAGGGACAGATACAGCCCAGTGACCGCTTTTTCTTATACGATTTTCAAGCACCGCCCGCACATTTCCGTGCAGGCGGTGTTTTTATGTTTATTTATTGAATATCAGAATTTTTTGTTTTTCTATATCAAATACAGCCATACTCTCCTCACTTATATTTGTGAGTATGAGCCACTTTTCGCTTGCATTATGAATACCCGAATATCCGTCCGCCGTCTTTTCTCCTTTTGCTTCAATATCACTCGTTTTATAGAGCGAATTTTCGCTTATATAATAAAAACTGCCGTCCGCATATGTAACATCATCTATGTATTCGGGCACGTTTTTAACATATTCCCCGAACTTTATAACGACCTGTCCGTCTGTACTGCTGTAGCCTATGATAATATCATCACTGCACACCTGACAGGAAGGAACCGCAAGTGACGATGTATCACTTATTGTCTTATCAACGGACAGATCGCTTTCACTTATCCGGGCTATCCCATCGTCCCCCTGAACGTATATGTAATTATCATAAATACCCACATAGTCGCTGCAGCTTTTATCGTATACTGTCTGCCTTATCCCGGTAAGCGGATCAAGTCTTATCGGTCGGCGTTCATAATCATAGCCGTAGATATATCCCTTATGAGCATAGAAATTGCTGAAATCATCAAACGCCGCATAAGTGTCTTCGTTTATAAGCGGCTCGCCGTTTTTAATATCCGTGTTATTTTCATTATACTGCTTTATTCTGACAGTATGCTTTACCTCGCCCGCAAAATTCAGATAGTACACAGTCGAATATGATATATCGCCATCATAGCAGTCACGGTTTTTTGCTCCCTCCTGCGACATCATTATAAACCCTGCGGGGATAACGCCGTAGTTTGTCGCAGGCACACCGCTGTTGTGAATGTTAAGTGCTGTATCGGTTACCTGCTCATAATCGATCACTTTCGTTATCGTGAGTGCTTTTGTGTCATACTCCCATATGCCCGGGTGTTCCGAATAATCCGGGATATAAAAGCAATCCCCCTGCGTTTTTACGAAAAACGGATTTGTGTTTCCCGTAGTTTCATAAAACGTGCAGTCAAAGCTGTCCACACAGCCCGACATACAAAGTGCGGTAACTATTGCCGCCGCAATTATTGCTGTTATTCTTCGTTCTTTCATAATACCTCCACATTACCTGATTTTATCCGAGCTTACCGCAGTGAAAACAGCGAGCATCACCGTGAGTATAACCGTTACCGCCATATGAAGCCAAAGCGAATCATATCCTCCGAGCCACACCGCATTCAATATATGCGTATCTATATCGGCAAAGCCGAGCGGCAGAAAACAGCTTACTGACGGTACGGTAGCTTTCAGCACCGCAGACAGCATAAGTATCCCGAGCGAAATTGTGAAATAGCGGTATGTGTCCCTTGCCGCTTTTGCGATGATGAAAAATATGAAGAACATATTTACCGCTGTCATAATTCTGAACGCAAGTGAACATACAAGATAATTCCCGAGTGAAAGCTCTGTAAAGCAGGTCGTGAATTTTTTAATTCCCTGTATCATCAGCGAAAACAGATCCCCCGACATCATAACATCGGATATCACCACATCTGCGGCAAACGAAATAACCGTAATCACTACCGTCAGCACAAACCAGAACCAAAACCTCAGCCTTGCCGTTTTACTTCCGTTCGCCGTTATCACTTCACATCTGTCCGTGCCAAGCTCAAAGCTGCGCAAAAATCCAAGTGCCACTATAAGCAGTGCCGTTACAGCCGTAAGATCAAACCCCGTGATATTATAATAGCTGTCCCACACCTCGTTTATCACAAGAGATGGCGTATCAAGCCTTTTATACGCATCAAGATTATCATAATAGCGTTCTGAGGGTACATCGTGCGTTATGCCTGTGCCGTATTTCGCATTATCTATATATTCCTGAGCCTTCTGCAAGGTATACAGGTTTCCGTCAAGTATAAAGCCGATATTCTTCTCCTTATCAAGCTTCGTCTGAAGAGCGACAGGGTCGCTGCTTTCAAGGATAGCCTTCTGACTTTCCTCGACAGCTATCTCATCAAGCTTTGCTTCAGCCGCATTATGTTCCATACCCGTCACTGTCTGTGCTCTCGCGCAAGCGTCCTGATAAAGCATTGCGTTTCCGCTGTCATTTTTCAAAAACGGTTTGACCATAATTATCACAAGCAGCATCGCTGATACTGCTATAAGCTTGCCGCCCGCATCAAACCGCAAAAACGCTTTAAACATCACACTCCGCCTTTCCGAAAGTTACAGATGTACCTGCTGATGTACGAACTCTGCACAGAATGCGCCCCGTTATAATAACGATGGCAGTAACAACTGAAAACGCCGCAATAAAACAAGCCGTGCACAGCACTATATCCGGCACTGCGATATTAAATATCACCGTCAGATCAGCTCTGTCAAAGCAGTCTGCAAAATTTCCCGTAACAAACCGACCGAGCGCTCCTACCGCCGTATCTCCCGCAGTCACATATGCCGTATAAATCGGAACAGCCGATACGATACCGCACACCGCCGCAGATATGACATCAAGCGGACAAATAGCGGAAATAAATGCGAACAGCGAAAATGCAAGCAGATAATAGCAATATCTTGCCGCCGCCATAACAAGCAGATACTGCCATACGTTAAGCGGGAACACAGAATACGCCGCACTCTTAAGCACCTGGCACGGCATAAACAGCACATCGGCAGTGCCCGCCCCCGATAATATGAACAGAAGATACAAAACGCAGTACAAAATATACGCCGCAGTCATAATAACAAGGTGGGATAAGTACTGCACGGCAAAGAACTTCCCCGCCCCGCATTTTGTAGTTTTAATGAAATCAAGATATCCCGACTGTCTGTAGCCCGAATACATACGACAGCACAGCACCGCCACGAAAAATATGAACAGCACATCCTTCGCAAAGCTCTCCGAAAATATATCCGCACTGACAAGCGGTGCTATACTGTCGGGTTTTTCGGGAATTTCAGAGATATAGGAAAGTATTTTTTCACTTTTGATCTTGTCGGCATTGCTTGTGCCGGTTCTTGCAAGCATTCGCTCGTTTATCGTCCTTTTTTCGCTCAGCCGCTCCTCATATCTCAGCATAGGAGCATAATAATCGTACATATCCGACATCATTTCATAGTCGTTTATAACCGTATCGGCAAATCTTCCCGGCATTGAATACTGCCGATTCCGCCATATATTCTCTGCTTCACTGAAACAATAATCACCCGCAAGCAGAGCCATCAGCTTATCCTCCGACAGATCATCTGTATCTATCCCCTCAAGGTTATCTATAGAAAAAAACTTATTGCGCGCGCTTTCATAATCGGCAGGATATTGTGTCAAAAATTCATCGGCGGTCATTTTGCTTACATATTTCTGTTCATATACATTCCACTTAAACGCCTCAGCCGACGAGGTGTACAGATATATAAACGCTATGCTTACAACCATTATAAAGGCGAATGCGGCTGACGGCAGTCGTTCACGGAGCATCGTTTTAAGCATAAGCTCCGCCCTTTCCGATAACCTCCAGATAATAACGTGACATATCCTCAATGCCCTCGTTTTTCCGACTTACTATCACCTTTCCGTTATCGATTATGTGCACCGTATCCGAAATATCCTCGATATCGGAAACTATATGCGTAGACACTATCACTATGGCATTTTCTCCGAGCGACTTTATTGTCTTTTTCAGCTCCTCACGCTCCGCAATATCAAGTCCCGCACTCGGCTCGTCAAGAATTATCACCTGCGGCTCGTTCATTATTGTCTGTGCTATAAAAACACGCTGTCTGAGTCCGCCAGATAATTCCTTCAGCTTTTTAGCTTTACAGTCAAGCACATTCAGCCTTTTGAGAGAATTATCGATAACAGCCTGTCTGTCCTTGCCGCTCATTCCTTTCAGTGCCGCATTATAAAGCATATAGTCATTCACCGTCACAGACGGGAAATAGGGCTGATGCTGAAACAGCACAGACATCACCTTGCGATACTCCATCCCGAGCGAACAAATCTCCCTGCCGTCATAATACACCGCGCCGCCTGTCGGCGACAGAGCGGTACTTATTATATTCATCATAGTGGATTTTCCGCTTCCGTTAGCGCCGAGCAATGCGTTTACCCCGACCGTAAAATCAAGCGTGACCGCGTCCAATGCTTTCTTGCCTTTATAGCTTTTAATCAGATTTTCTATATGTAACAGTGGCATTTTCTTTCCTTTCATCAAACGTCCGTAAAGCGGGTATGCTCTACAAGACAGATAACAGTCTGTTTATCCTTACTGCACGAATAAATCATAATGCAATCGTCATATACGATACAACAGCAATGCCGACCGTCACCTGTCGCATAGTAAAACCCGCTGTGTCCGTTTATCGTTATGTCAGTCGGCAGAACCGATGCACTTTCCGTGTTTATGCATATGTCACCCTTGAATACACTTGCGACCCACTGCGATATTATAACATCGCCGCCGTTTTTATCGGTATAATAAACGCTGTAATTGGTATCGGTATCGCACAAAATCTGCTCGCTGTATCCGTAAAGTGTATCTTCTATTGTGTAACGGCTCGTCAGTGTTTCGGGATACCCGCTTATATCGCCGAAATAATATACCTGCGACTGCTCTTTATGCGGTGTTAAATTGAACCCGCCCGCGCTTATATAATCGGTAAAGCCGACAATATACGAAATAGCGATCACGGTCATAATAAAAGCGTACTTCATTGCCCTGCGCTGATACACTGTATGTATATCAGCCGATCTGCGCACCCGTGCGTATTTTCTGATTATTCTTTTTCTGCGTCTGATGTAACGCTTTGAAAAGCTGTGCTCCGCCTCTTTACCCGGAACAGCCTCGGCAAACTCACTGAGGATATAATCTCTTATCCTGCTATCCGTACAGTTCATATCTTCACCCCTTTATAAGCTCTTCGATCGCGATTATAGCCTTATCCTGCCTGTAGCGTACCGTACCGAAAGTAACACCGAGCAGCTCCGCGGTTTCCTTAAGCGTATATCCCGCGACATATCTCAGCAGTATGACCTCCTTGAGCTCATAGGGCAGGCTGTCGAGTATCGCCTTAAGCTCGCTGTTGCTGAGCTCCGAGGTATCGGGCAGCTGAGAGCCTATGGTGTTTTCGTTCAGTTCGACATTCCCGCTTTCGTGCTTTTTCTTATGTCTGTAGCGGTCAATAGCAATATTGCGTGTTATCACGCCGAGAAGTGTCTTTGTATTAGCATCGACGGAAAAATCATACTCGCCGAGATTTTTTATGATGCGCAGAAACGCCTCATGCACCGTATCCTCTGCGTCCTGTTCGTTATGAAGCACCGAAAACGCAACGGCATACATATACCGCTCATAGCCGTTATATAGCCTTTCTATGAGCGATTTATCCTCCGCCGTTTCGGCAAGCGATATGTAAAAACTAAGCGTTGTAACCATTCCTTTAAGCTTGATAAAACCATTGTAATATAAAAGGTGAGCAGCTGTCAATCAAATAAATTTCTCTCTTGTCTTATGTAACGAAGCTGAAAGCCGATTTTGCGGTTTGGTTTTTATTTTCCGCCTTTTGCACAAAAACAGCAGTCGGGAATTGTCAGTTATAACGAAAAAACGCACAGGTGATAATGCTGTGCGTTTTGAACCGACCGACCGCACATTCCCGTGCAGGCGGTGCTTTGCGTTTATTTCAGAAATTCCGCCAGTATCTGACCGAGTACCCTGTACTGCTCATCGCTGAGCCTTTTTCTTACTGTATTGTTGTATTCGTGAAAAGCGTCTATAAGCAAGCGAACACAGTCAGACTGTCCGTCCGTAAGCCCGATAAGCGAAACCGTTCCGGATTGCTGTAAGCCGCACAATTCATCGATTGATACACATAATTCTTTTGACAATGTGCAGAGCGAATCTAAAGACGGACTGGCAGTATTGTTTTCATATTTGCTAATCATAGAATTACTCACACCAAGAATTTTTGCAATTCTCTCCTGTGTGATATTTTTTTCATTGCGATATTTCTTCAACCTTGCTCCGAAATCATACGGTTCATTCATAATCAACATTCCTTTAATTCACTATTTTGATTTAATAACTTGAATTTAATTCAAGTTTATGCTAAAATAGTTGCATTAAACGAAATAATTATTGAAAAAAGTTGAATTAAATTCAGCTTTTATCTATGGAGCAAAAATAACGTGCAACAACAAATAAAATCCAGACAACGTGTGACCGAACACGGCGAGGTTTTCACCGCCGAGCGTGAAGTAAAGGCAATGTGCGACCTTGTAAAACAGGAAACCGAGCGTATCGACAGCCGTTTTCTCGAACCCGCCTGCGGAACGGGCAATTTCCTTACCGAAATTCTTGCAAGAAAACTTGCGGTCGTAAAGTCTGAATACGGTCGCAGTCCTCTTGAATATGAAAAATACTCGCTCCTTGCGGTAAGCAGTCTTTACGGTGTCGATATAATGGCGGATAATGTCGAAACCTGCCGTGAACGGCTGTTTAAGCAGTGGGACAAGCAATACAGATCCGTCTGCAAAAAAGAATGCAACGATGATACAAGAAAATCCGTCCGCTTTATCCTGTCAAGAAATATCGTCTGCGGAAATGCCCTTACTCTTAAGTGCGTAGACGAAAACTGCAACGATACCGAACAGGATATAGTCTTTTCCGAGTGGGCATTCGTTTTCGGCAGTAATATACAGCGCAGCGATTACAGCTTTGACGAACTGGTAAACGGCAATAAGGAAAAGGCTTCTCAGCTCACCCTCAGCGACAGCACAGAAGGCGAGGGTACTTTTTTACGGAAATATATATGCAACTACAGGAGGTTATGGGAAAATGGCTGATAATATTTCAACCGGAATTTTAAGCGGACTTTACGAAAAGGTATACAACCCCGATGTTCTGTCCTGCCTTGCCAATCTCTCAAGCGATGAGGTTTTCACACCTCCGGAGATAGTAAACAAAATGCTCGATATGCTCCCGCAGGAGCTTTTCTCATCTCCCGATACAAAGTTTCTCGACCCCGCCGTGAAAACGGGAGTTTTCCTGCGTGAGATAGCAAAGCGCCTTATAAAAGGTCTTGAAGCCGTTATCCCCGACAGACAGCAACGAATAGACCATATTTTTAAAAATCAGCTTTACGGCATTGCGATAACCGAGCTTACAAGCCTGCTCTCACGCAGAAGCCTTTATTGCAGTAAGTACGCAAACAGTGCTTTTTCTGTAACACACTTTGAAAATGCGGACGGAAATATCCGTTTCAAGCGTATCCCCCACTCGTTCGACAAGTCCGGAAGATGCATTTTCTGCGGTGCGTCCGAAACGCAGTACGACCGTGGCGAAGAACGTGAATATTATGCGTATGAATGGATACATACATTACACCCCGAGGAGATTTTTGGCATGAAGTTCGATGTTATTATTTCAAATCCGCCGTATCAGATGACATTCGGCATAGAAGGCGGTAATAGTGCGAATGCAAAATCTATATATAACGTTTTCATCGAAAAGGCAATAAAACTTCGCCCAAAATATATTTGTATGATTACACCGAGCCGTTGGATGACAAAAACAGCTCAAGGAATACCGGATAGTTGGGTCGATGCTGCTTTAGCATCTAATAAATTCAAAATTATTCACGATTTTGAAAATGCATCGGATTGCTTTCCCGGCGTTGACATTAAAGGCGGTGTTAACTATTTCTTGTGGGATAGAGATTATTTCGGAAAGTGCGAGTATTATTTTCACCAATCACAAGACCAGCTTGTTTTAAATAGATTTGACTATCTTGATTCTAAAAATTCAGGAATAGTTGTAAGAAACCCTAAATCATATTCTATATTAGAAAAAATCGAATCAGTTGAAGGAAATTATTTTTCGGATATTAATAAAAACTTTTCCGGTTTGGTTAGTGCAAAACACTTTTTTGATGACAGTAATTTACTTACTTCAAACTGGACTGATTACCACGATAAACCGGATTCTGTATACTGTATAAAATACTATCTCAATATCAATAGAGAAAGAACAGTAAGGTGGATTAGCAAATCACAATTACCCAAAAATTCACCAACAAAAGATTTGTATAAAGTCTATATCCCCGCCGCAGGCGGAAATGGATACGATGAACAAATATTGGGCAAGCCGTTTTTAGGCGATAAAAACAGTGTCTGTTCTCAAACTTTTCTTGTTATCGGTTTTGACCCACAAAAGCACAATTTCACTAAAGAACAATGCAAAAATATCATAACATACATACAAACGAGATTTTTCAGATATTTAGTAAGTATTAAAAAGAAAACGCAAAACGGACCGAGAGGTGTTTACCAATTCGTCCCCCTCCAAGACTTCTCAAAACCGTGGACAGATTCCGAACTCTACGAAAAATACAATCTCACAGATGAAGAAATAAACTTTATCGAGTCTATGATAAGACCGATGGATTTAGGCGGTGACAACAATGGCTGACGTATTTGAAAAGTATGTGACCCCTCGCCCCGAGGTAAACCCGACTATCTATGCCTACAAGCTGAACGGCGTTACCACTCACGACGGCTACATAAAAGTAGGCTACACCGACCGTGATGTAAAGCAGCGTATAAAAGAACAGCTCCATACAAGTGCGATAAGCTACACCGTGCTTTGCGAGGAATCGGCAATGCGTCCTGACGGCTCGTGCTTCAACGACCATGACGTACACGCCGTTCTTAAACGTAACGGCTTTCACCGTCTTAACGAAAACACCGACAAGAACGAATGGTACAACTGTACCGTAAATGATGTCCGCTCCGCCGTGCGTGAGCTTCGCACAGGCGAAAGGACGGACGAATACCGCACCGCAGACTTTAAAATGCGTCCGGAACAGAGTAAAGCGGTAGACCGCACGATTGAATACTTTGAAAACATTAAAAAGACCGAGCCTGAGCGCATACCAAAGTTCCTGTGGAATGCAAAAATGCGTTTCGGCAAGACCTTCGCCGCTTATGAGCTTTGCAAGAAGATGAATTTCAAGCGTATTCTTATTCTCACCTTCAAGCCTGCCGTAGAGTCGGCATGGAGCGAGGACTTAAGAACTCACGTTGATTTTGAGGGCTGGCAGTACGTTTCAAACAAGGACGCACATAATAACAAGCAGAATATCGACGAGGCATATTACAATGCCGACAGCACAAGACCGATAGTAGTTTTCGGCTCGTTTCAGGATTTGCTCGGTACTAACGAAAACGGCGGTATAAAATACAAGAACGAGTTTATCCATACTACCAACTGGGATATAGTCATATTTGACGAATACCATTTCGGAGCGTGGAGAGAAAACGCAAAGAAGCTGTTTGACGATCCCGACGATGAAGATATAGACTTTGACGCAGAAAAATATCAGAAGGAAGAAGCAGGAAATGCCGTAAACGAAACCTTCCTGCCGATAACCTCGTCACACTACCTTTATCTGTCCGGTACCCCGTTCAGAGCAATGCACAGCGGTGAGTTCATAGAAGAACAGATTTTCAACTGGACTTATTCAGATGAACAGAGCGCAAAAGAAAACTGGAAGGGCGAAAACAACCCATATCTGTCACTTCCCCGTATGGTGATGATGACCTATAAAATTCCCGAAAGTATACGCTCTGTAGCCTCTGAGGGAGAATTTGACGGCTTCGATCTGAATCTGTTCTTTTCCGCAAAGGGAAAAGGCGATGACGCTCGCTTCGTAAACGAGAACGAGGTGCAGAAATGGCTCGATCTTATCCGTGGCGCATATCTCCCTGCAAGCGTAGACGACCTTAAAATTGCGGTAAGTCTTGGTGTTGACAAGCGTCCGCCTATGCCATTCTCAGACACAAGACTTCTTAACGTACTGTCGCACACCCTATGGTTTTTGCCGAGCGTAGCGTCCTGCTTTGCAATGTACAATCTTCTTATGCAAAGCCAGAACAACTATTACAATCAGGGCTATAAGATAAACGTCTGCGCCGGTATAAAAGCGGGCGTAGGTCTTGATGCGGTAAAGCCCGTTATTGATTCTATGGGCGATCCTCTCGTTACAAGGACAATAACCCTCACCTGCGGAAAGCTGACAACAGGCGTTACCGTAAAGCCGTGGACAGGCATATTTATGCTCCGCAATCTTAAAAGCCCGGAAACCTATTTCCAGTCGGCTTTCCGTGTGCAGTCGCCCTGGACGGTAAAAAACGAGAAGGGCGAAGCCGAGATAATCAAGCACGAATGCTATGTGTTCGACTTTGCGCTTGACCGTGCGCTCCGCCAGATATCCGACTATGCCTGCAATCTGAATTCCGAGAACACAAACCCCGAAAAGAACGTCAGCGAGTTTATAAACTTCCTGCCCGTCTTAGCCTATGATGGCTCGACTATGGAGCAGGTAAACGCACAGGCTATTCTTGATATTACCCTTGCCGGAACCTCCGCAACCCTCCTCGCAAAGCGCTGGCAGTCCGCCCTGCTTGTAAACGTTGATAACGATACATTAAAACGTCTTATGGCAAGCACAGAGGCAATGACCGCACTTGAAAATATCGAGGCTTTCCGCAATCTCAACAAGGAGCTTGAGGTAATCATCAACAAGTCCGAGGCTGTAAAGAAGCTGAAGAAAGACGGCGTAGAAAAGCTCACCCCGAAAGAAAAGAAAGAGCTTACCGAAGCCGAGAAGGAGTTCAAGTCAAAGCGTAAGGAGGTACAGGAAAAGCTGATGAAATTCGCTTCAAGAATTCCCGTATTTATGTACCTTACCGACTACCGTGAATCCTGCCTCAAGGACGTTATAACCCAGCTTGAACCCGGTCTTTTCAAAAAAGTGACCGGTCTTGATACAAAGGATTTCGACCTTTTATGTTCGCTCGGCGTTTTCAACTCCAGCCTTATGAATCATTCCATTTTCCAGTTCAAACGCTACGAGGATGCAAGCCTTACCTATACCGGAATTGATATGCACCGTAACGATAAGGAGATAGGCGGTTGGGATACCGCTATAAGAAAAGATGAATACAAAAAGCTGTTCTATAATCAGCAGGAATCAATGAACGCTCCTCAGCCCTCCGTACCCGACAGGGATATAGCAATGCTGAAGAAAGAAATCGCAAAAACGCCTGCAGGAAAGCCCGGCGTCCAAACCTCAGGCAAATCATCGGCATATCCGTCCGTACCTCCACTCGTCACCGAAAAGTTCGGCATTAAATCACCCGTTCCCAAAGCCGCTTTACCCGTTCCCGACAGGAAACGCAGCAATACCCACGATTTTGACGAATCGTCAATAACAGTAGGTATGACCGTAATACATAAAAAATTCGGCGAAGGAAAAGTACAGTCAATCGCTGATAAACATATATATGTAAAATTTGCTGACGGTCAGAAAAATTTCACCTTCCCCAACGCCTTCACCGCCGGCTTCCTGCACCTGCCGAAATGATCAAAAGCAACAGCCCGACTGAATCAGCCGGGCTGTTGCAGATACATACAACAAAAAATCCCGTGCAAAATACACGGGATTAAACTTGGTACACCTTCAGGGACTCGAACCCAGGACCCACTGATTAAGAGTCAGTTGCTCTACCAACTGAGCTAAAGGTGCATATTTAATAAAGTGAAAAAGCACGCTGTAGCGTGCTTTTTATTTGGCAGGGGTGGTAGGAATCGAACCCACGTCAAAGGTTTTGGAGACCCCTATTCTGCCATTGAACCACACCCCTATAGGTAAAAAGCTCGGCACCAATAAAATTGGTGCACCATCAGGGACTCGAACCCCGGACCGACCGGTTATGAGCCGGTTGCTCTAACCAACTGAGCTAATGGTGCATTGGTGACCTGTGGGGGAATCGAACCCCCGTCGCCGGCGTGAGAGGCCGGAGTCTTAACCGCTTGACCAACAGGCCATATAGATAAAAAGAATAGGCTGATGGGCCTATTCTTTTTAAGTCTGGTACACCTTCAGGGACTCGAACCCAGGACCCACTGATTAAGAGTCAGTTGCTCTACCAACTGAGCTAAAGGTGCATATATGTCGGCATCTATCTATCTTCCCAGGCAGTCACCCGCCAAGTATTTTCGACGTAAATGAGCTTAACTACTGTGTTCGGAATGGGAACAGGTGGAACCTCATCACAATCAACACCGACTTTTAAGGGATATTCCCTCAAAATTGAATAACGAACTAAAAACAAAACATATATTCTTATTAGGTTTAAGCCCTCGACCGATTAGTATCTGCTGGCTAAATTGCTCACACAACTTACACCTTAGACCTATCAACCTCGTAGTCTACAAGGGGTCTTAACTTAAAAGTGGGATATCTTATCTTAAGGACGGCTTCACGCTTAGATGCTTTCAGCGTTTATCCGATCCGCACTTAGCTGCCCAGCTGTGCCACTGGCGTGACAACTGGTGCACCAGAGGTGCGTCCATCCCGGTCCTCTCGTACTAGGGACAGCTCCTTTCAAATATCCTTCGCCCACGACAGATAGGGACCGAACTGTCTCACGACGTTCTGAACCCAGCTCGCG
>UQBC01000001.1 GCA_900539195.1 uncultured Oscillospiraceae bacterium | reverse complement strand
GCAATAAGCCCAAATATCGTTTATCCCCGACCGTTCCACTAATCTTAGCTATGTCTTAACCTTTAAAAAGGTCGGAATTTGAGGCGGCACATTGCCGCTTATTTGCCTCGTTCTGCCATGAGGAGAGCGATTTCCTGTTCGTTTATGCCGACCATCGCTTCACCGAGATCCTCCGACAGTTCTGCGATCATCTTAGCGTCAGTGTAGTTTGTAACAGCCTTTACGATAGCGGCGGCTCTCTTTGCGGGGTTGCCTGACTTGAAGATACCGCTTCCTACGAATACGCCCTCAGCACCGAGCTGCATCATCAGAGCGGCATCGGCAGGAGTTGCGACGCCGCCTGCGGCGAAGTTTACAACGGGGAGCTTGCCGTTTTCCGCAACATACTTTACAAGCTCATAGTCGACCTGAAGATCCTTTGCCGCCTGGTAAAGCTCGTCCTTTGACATAGATGTCAGTCTGCGGATCTCCTGCTGCATCATTCTCATATGCCTTACAGCCTGTACAACGTCGCCTGTACCGGGTTCGCCCTTTGTTCGTATCATAGAAGCACCCTCTGAGATACGGCGGAGTGCCTCGCCTAAGTCCTTTGCACCGCATACGAAAGGCACATTGAACTTTGTCTTGTCGATGTGGTACTTGTCATCGGCGGGAGAAAGAACCTCACTCTCGTCTATATAATCTATCTCGATAGCCTCAAGTATCTGCGCTTCGGCGAAATGGCCGATACGGCACTTTGCCATAACGGGAATTGTAACTGCGTTCTGAATACCCTTTATCATAGCAGGGTCGCTCATTCTTGCGACACCGCCTGCGGCTCTTATATCGGCAGGGATACGCTCAAGCGCCATAACTGCGCAAGCGCCTGCCTCCTGTGCTATTCTTGCCTGCTCAGGCGTTGTAACGTCCATTATTACACCGCCCTTTAACATCTGGGCGAGGTTTTTGTTAAGTTCATATCTTTCGTTTGACATAGTTGAAAACTTCCTTTCCTGTCGGGTATTATTGTTTTACTTTGCTAAGCGCATTTGTCCAGACTGCTAAATAATAATCTCTTGTTTATTTAATGGGGTTTGGGGCGTAGCCCCAAGCGGGGTGAGGGCGGCAGCCCCACACTCAGCCCCTTCCCAAGGGGAAGGGGTTTGGGGATAGGGATAATAAATTTGCAGTTCGTTTTAAACACGAACTTTAAGTCTGGCAGACTGCTATTGTGCAAGTACATACAAGTATTATTACAATACCTATTGTATATCCCAACAGCCCTTGTTGCAATTCAACAGTTTCAACCGAGTTTTCAACATTTTTTGTTTAATGTAGATTCTTTACATAAACCTTACGCTTGATTTTTGTTTATATTTCACAAACACTTTCGTACGGCAAATTAACAGTAAATTACTGCGCCGTCAAAATAGCAGGAATAATGCCTATGAGAGTTGTCGGTTTTGGCTATTTTGTAGAAAAGATTTTTTGATTATACGCGTATCCGATCCTCCTGTCACAGATATCCGCCGATAACATAATCTCGGCAAAGCAGAAACATAAAAAAAGGTGAATTGTCAGCGGCAATCTGCCGCCGCAGTCAACACAGCAACTGTTTTCTCAGCCCCTCCAGTATCTTCTTCTCTCTGCGTGACACCTGCACCTGCGTCATTCCAAGTATTTCTGCCGTTCTGCTCTGCGTACATTCCTCGCTGTAACGCAGTATTATAAGCCTGCGGTCAAGCGGTTCAAGACGGGAAACAAGCTGTCGCAGAGCCAGTCTGTCCAGCGCTTTCGGCTGTTCAGGCTCAACAGGCAAGTCAAAAGTTCCTTCGTCGTTTTCCTCATCATCATAATTGCTGAGGGACAGCGGCGGTAATGACGCACCGAGCGCAAGCGACGCTTCTTCGGGCGTTATCCCGAGCTTTTCCGCCAGCACCGAAATATGCGGTTCTTCGCCGTTTTTGATAAGCTCGTCACGCAGCCGGCATATTTTCAGCGACAGCTCCTTTAATCCCCTGCTCACCTTGACAGTACCGCCGTCACGGAAAAGCTGTTTGATCTCTCCCATGATAACCGGTACGGCATATGTTGAAAACTTCAGCCCCCTGCTTTCGTCAAAATTATTGCCTGCCTTTACAAGTCCGACGCACCCTGCCGAGAACAACTCGTCATATTCGATCCCACGGTCCTTGAATCGGCTTGCTATAGAATGCACCAGAGCAAAATGCTCCGTGATGAAAGAATTGTCCTTATCGGCGCTCATTTCAGCACCTTTTTATCAAAACGGAATGTAAGGGTAACGGTTGTACCTTTACCTACCTTTGATGATACTTTGACCTTATCACAACAGCTTTCCATAACCGCAAAGCCGAGCCCACTCCGCTCAAGCTCCGGCTTTGTTGTAAACAGCGGCTCCATCGCCTTTTTTATATCCTCTATGCCACAGCCTTTGTCGGTTATCTTTATGTATACATCTTCTTCTTTTATACGAGCAGTTATATTTATAATGCCGACAGTTTCACATTCCGAATAGGCGTGGACTACACAGTTCGTCACCGCTTCGGACACTGCCGCCTTGACGCTTCCCAGCTCATCCAGTGTCGGGTCGAGCTGGGAAACAAAAGCGCCGACAGCCGCTCTTGCATAGCTTTCGTTTCGTGACAGGGCAGGGAACGACAGCTTAACATAATTTTCGCACTTCATTTTTATTCCTCCGTTTTCTTACCGCTTATGATCAGCCTTGAAAGTCCCGCAACCTGCAATATCCTGCGGACGGACGGCGAAGGGTTCTTGACTGTGATACCGCCGCCGAGCGATTCCATTACACGCTGTCTGCCAAGTATAAGTCCTATTCCTGAGCTGTCCATAAATGTTACACCCGACATATCCAGAATAAGCATAGTCGGCATAAGATGTTCAAGCTCGGGGTCTATCTGCATCCGTATGCCTGCCGCCTCGCAGTGGTCGAGTTCGCCGCTTATCACAGCGGTGACGCTTCCGTTTCGTTTTATTATTTCAACACTCGTATAAAGCTCCCCTTTCATTGTTATGCTGTATGCTGACAGCTTGTATTTTATACCCCGTACGGTGAAAAACGTGTCGGAACAAGAGAGGGTAATGCTAATGAATGATGAATAATGAACAGTGAATAATTGTGGTTGCGCTTTCTTGCGGTCGTTTGTGGTCGTTGCATCCGTGCATTGTCAGCCATTTTTTGTCACTGCATCGTGCAGTGACTTGGTGTGGCTGACTATATGCATCCGTGCATAACGACTTTGTGCGACCGCTGTGAAGCGTCCTTGCTTCAAGCACGGATTTTGAATTTGGAGTAGTGCAGAAAAAGAGATTGTACTCCGATCAATTTCAATCCATTCAGTCACGATACAGGTGACTGCAAAATCCCCGCTTCAATTTGACAACAGTAATCTACATATGTTATAATAAACTTAATTGTATAAACAAAATGGGGCAGAATGTGCAATGCGCAGTTTACCCTGATATAAAGACAGAAAATACAGGAGTTTTTATGCAGACTAAAACTTTATGCAAATTCTCACGCATACCGCAGACGGTGTGTCATATCGCTTTATCGGCGGCAATTTTCACAGGCATACTTGTTGTGATGGTTTTTGCGCTTGCGCTTATCGCAAACGGAATGATAACACTGCCGTCGGCGGTGATAAGGGCTGTCGGCAAGGGCAGTATATTTGTGTCCGACCTTTCGGCGCTTACAATGCTGTTTTTCGGTGCGGCAAGCCTGCTGTTCGGGCTGGGACTTATACTTCTCAGTACGGCAAGGCTGTGTCCCGCCGCAGCTTCATATGTATACAGACTTTTCTCATCTGACAAAGAATGAAGCTGAAAGACGCTATCCGCTTCCGGCATATGCGTGTGCAGAAGCTGAACACGGTTCAGGTGCTTATACGGGTGTTCTTTTTATCAGGCTCGGTGTGTCTTATTGCGGCGCTGTGCTGTGCGGCGTTCCTCGACAAGGACTACAGGAGTTCGGTAAAGCGCGGTGAAGAGAGCTTTCCGTTTACCGGATTTCTGACAGTGGAAACAACAGATATACCGGTGTACATAACACGGTCTGCCGATGACATGATACACGTTTCGTATGTCAGCGACACCGAGGTTGAGGTATATGACGACGGCGGACGGCTTGTGATAGAACAGGTACCGAGCTTTGTTATTACACTGTATACTGCGGAGCAGTTCAGCTACAGGATAGAAATACAGCTACCGGATAAACCGTTTGAAAGCCTTAACCTTTATTCTGCGTCGACTGATCTGCATTGCTGTGCGGTGAGCGGCTATATGGTGAATATCAGGTGCAAGAGCGGCAGTGCGGAAATAGAGCGGTTGTCCTGCACGGGCACGCTTGATATTGAATGCGACAGCGGCAGGATAGATATGTATATAGATGAATTTTCGGGCGGTAAGCTTGTAAACTCATCGGGAAGCATAGACATCGACTTTGCAGGGGACGCAGATACCGTGATCTCTCCCGGTACTCGGTGCTATATCAACGGGCTTGCCGCAATGAGCGACGGCAGAGCTGCGGAAAGCGACGACCTCGGAATAACCTCGCCCTCAGGCAGAGTAAGAATAAATACAAAAGTAAAAAGGTAAATTTAAGGCGGCAGTGCCGCAATATGAAAGGACAAGTCTTATGAATAACGTAAAACAGACATTCACCATCACCATTCCCTCAAAGACAGGTTATATGGATCTTACCGAGGATGTCATGGAGTGCGTACGCAGATCCAATATCAGAAACGGCATTATTTCAATTTCTTCTATGCACACCACTGCGTCGGTGTTTACAGCGACAAACGATCCCGAGGCGCTGAACGGATATCTCAAATACTATGAAAAAGTATCTACTCTTGCGGAAGAGCCGCTCAGAGCGGCTATCTGCCATCAGCTTGCAGGCGGCTCTGTCGTTGCGGCTATCTGCGACAGCGAGATTTCGCTCGGACTGTCCCAGTACATAATATATATGGATTTCGACGGAGAACGTGAAAAGACGGTAGAGATAAATATAGTCGGAGAATAAAATGATTTCAGTAGTAATACCTGCGTACAACGAGCAGGAAAATATACCTGCCGCCGCCGAAAGGCTTGGCGGCATATTAGCACCGCTCGATGACTATGAATTGATTTTCGTAGACGATGGTTCAAAGGACGGCACATGGGAGCTTGTAAAACAGCTCGGAGAAACGGACGAGCATATAAGAGGGCTTCATTTTTCAAGGAATTTCGGCAAGGAGGGCGCTATCTTTGCAGGGCTGAAAGCCGCTGACGGCGACTGCGTTGCGGTGATAGACTGCGATCTGCAGCACCCGCCGGAGCTTCTTGAAACGATGTACACCGCATGGAAGAGCGGTGCGGAGGTAGTCGAAGCCATAAAAGCGTCAAGGGGTAAGGAGGGCATAGTATACAAGCTCTTTGCAAAGACCTTTTACCGTATGATGAAGAACAGCTCAAACATTGAGCTTGACGGCGCAAGCGACTATAAGCTTATGGACCGCAAGGTAGTCAATGCGCTTAACGAAATGCCCGAAAGGCTGACATTCTTCCGTGCGCTTTCAAGCTGGGTAGGCTTCAGGACTGAGCGTGTCGAATTTGACGTTGCGCCGAGAAATGCCGGCAAAACCAAGTGGTCGTTCAGAAAGCTGTTCAAGTACGCTTTAAGCTCGATAACCAGCTTTACAAATGTCCCTATGCACATTATCACCTGGTCGGGTATATTATTCTTTATATTCGCTGTGATACTGGCGGTGCAGACTATAGTCAACTTCTGCAAGGGGACGGCGGCGGACGGTTTTTCGACCGTTATACTCCTGCTGCTGATAATAGGCAGTATACTTATGCTCGGTATCGGAATTATCGGATATTACCTGAGCAAGATATACGAAGAGATAAAACAGCGCCCGAGATATATAGTAAGTGAAGAGTCGGGACACAGACAAAAATGTGAGGACGAAAAATAATGGCTTCTTTCAGAGAAAAAATGTTGTCTTTCAGGCATCTGTGCTATAGAAACGGTTATCTGTTTGCGGCATTTCTTATCCCTGTGATACTTATGGGTATAGCGTATGTGACGTTCGATATATACCCGTTCGGTGAAAGGTCGGTGCTGTCGCTTGACCTTAACGCACAGTATGTTTTCTATTTTGACTATGTGCATGACGTAATAGGCAACGGCGAAAGCCTGATGTATTCGTGGAGCAGAAACCTGTCGGGCGAGTTTATGGGCATAATCGGCTACTACCTTGCAAGCCCGTTCAATATACTTGTGTGGATATTCCCGCGCAGTATGATAACCGAGGGTCTGCTCACAATGATGCTCGCAAAGTTCGGTGCGTGCGGCGTAACCTTTGCGCTGTTTGCACATAAGTCGCAGAAGCTGTCAAAGGCCACTGCGGCTGTGTTTGCGCCGATGTATGCCATGTGTGCGTATATGGTGGTACAGACCATGAATCCGATGTGGCTTGACTGCGTTATTGCACTTCCGCTTATCTGCTGGGGTATCGATTCACTGATAAAGGAAAACAGGTTCAGACTGCTTGTACTTTCGTTGGCATATGCGTTTGTAACAAACTTCTACATAGGCTTTATGGCGGCGATATTCTCGTTGCTGTACTTTATCTGCCGTTATTTCTCACTTGAAACATATACAGGAAACACCGGCGGTAAAATAGTCAAGAGATTTATAATCAAGGGTGAGTATTTCGCACTGTCAGGCATATTGGCGGCTATGATGAGCGCATTTATGATACTGCCCGTTTACAACTCATTACAGAACGGAAAGTTCAGCTTCACCGAGCCGGATTATTCGCTTGTTAATAATTTTGACCTTATAGATATAGCAAGAAAGCTGTTCCCGAATACTTACGACACGGTGAGAATGGAGGGACTGCCGTTTATATTCTGCGGCTCGCTGGCTTTAGTGCTTGCGGCGGGATTTTTCTGCTGTAAGGCATATGGCTTTAAGAAAAAGCTTGCGGCAGGCGCACTTATCGGTCTGCTTGTAGTAAGTATGTATATCCGTCCGGTTGATATGATATGGCACGGCGGACAGATGCCGAACTGGCTGCCTTACAGATACTCGTTTATGCTGTCGTTTGTGATAGTGGCGCTTGCGGCGCATTGCTTTGAACAGCTGAAAGAGGTCAGGGCAAGGACGATAGGTGCAATTACGCTGAGTTATATTGCTCTTATAATATACATTGAGGCGCAGGATACATTCATCACGACGCTCGGCAGTGAGGGCAGAGAGGTATTTGATGGCATAACAGTTGCGCTCCCTGCCATAGTATTCATGGTGGTTGCGGGAATTACCGTATTTGCGGTAAGGCATTACGGCGGCGGAAAAAACGTATCAAAGACAGGCGTTATCCTTGTGACAGCGGTGATATGTGCGGAGCTTTGCTTCAACACCACAAACACGCTTACAAAGATGCACCAGGATATAACATTCTCGACAAGGGACAGCTACTTAAGCGTTATACTTCCTTTGCGTGAAAAGGTGGAAGAAATAAAGGAGCAGGACGATGGTTTCTACAGGATAGAAAAGAACTTCTTCCGCTCGGTAAACGACCCGATGGCGGTAAATATGTACGGACTGTCGCATTCAAGCAGTACGCTGAATGCAAGGGCTATAGATATGCTGGGGTATTTCGGTTTTACGTCAAACGGACACTATTCGAGATTTTCGGGCAACACTCCGCTGACAAGCGATATCTTCGGTGTGAAATATATCCTCGATTGTGCAGGCGAATCCACAGCCAACATAAAAACCGCAGATGATATAACCGTCACGGAAAACAAGGACGCTCTGCCGATAGGCTATCTTGCAGACAGCAAGGTATCATCGCTTGAGCTGTCAAAGTATGATGTATTTGACAATCAGAATAAACTGCTTAACGCTATGACGGGCGGAAACAGGGAGTTCTTCACCGTATTCTCCGCAGACGGCGAGCCTTATGTTGAAAACTGCAAGAAAGGCTCGTTTGAAAATCAGCATATAGGCTTTACGGATGTAACGGGCGAAGCAAGCGTAACATATACGATAACTGCGCCAAAGAGCGGAGAGATCTATATGTTCCTGCCGACCGACTATCAGCGTGAAGCGTCACTCTATGTAAACGGAACGTACAAGGGTATATGCTTTGAAAGCGACAACCATAATATAAAGGATCTCGGCAGATTTGAAAAGGGCGAGGAAGTAACGGTAAAGCTCGCACTGAAAAAGAGCGACCTTTACTTCAGAGAGCCGCAGTTCGCAGTATATAATGAGGAAGCGGAAACATCGGCAATAGCTCAGATGTGGGAAAAGAACGCCGATACAAAGGTCGAAAAGGTAAGCCAGACCGACATACGCTTTACGGTAAACGCAAAGAGCAATGATATACTGTTTACCACTATCCCTGCCGAAAAGGGCTGGACGGTATACGTTGACGGCGTAAAAACGGATTATGATACCGCACTGAATGACGCTCTGATGACAGTAAAGCTGTCGGAGGGCGAACACGTTGTAGAGTTCAGATTCTTTGCGGCAGGACTTGGCACGGGGCTTATAGTGACGGTTATCGGTATAGCAATATTTGTCGGATTGATACTGGTGCTCAAAAAAATAAAGAAGCCTGTAAAACTGACAAAGGCTGTAAATGAAGCCGCAGATATTGACAACAGCGAAACTGATGATATAATAGAAAACGACATATCCGAAGAATCGGAGGACAAAGAATGATACTTGCAGTAGATGTCGGCAATACTAACATAGTATTCGGCGGTTTTGACAATAACGGTGAACTGAGCTTTATATCCAGGCTCAACACGCAGGTTTCCAGAATGGAAGATCAGTATGCGATAAAGCTGAAGGATATATTATCCCTTTACGGCTTTGAAAATGCGGCTGTAACAGGCTGTATCATTTCCTCTGTCGTATCGCCGATAACTCCCATACTCGAAAAAGGAATAGAAAAGCTCTGTAACGTAAAACCTATTATCGTTTCCCCCGGTATAAAAACAGGACTTAATATAAAGATTGACGATCCGTCCGTACTCGGCAGCGACCTTGTATGCGGCGGTGTAGCGGCAAAGAGTAAATATCCTATGCCGTGCATATTCATAGATGTCGGCACCTGCCTTAAGATATTCGCACTCGACAGGAGCGGTGCGATTCTCGGCGGCGCAATAGCGCCCGGACCGAGATTATCATTCGAGGCATTGTCCGGCAAAACCGCATCTCTTCCTCTTATCGGCGCTGATTCTGTCAAAAAGATGATAGGCACAAACAGCCCCGACAGTATGAGAGCCGGCGTCATCGGCGGTATCGCCTGCATGATAGACGGCATGATAGAGCGATACGAAGAAGAGCTCGGCGAAAAGGCGACAATAGTCGCAACGGGAGGCTATGCAAGCCTTATAGCTCCGCTTTGCAGACGTGAGCTTATTGTCGATCCCGATCTTGTATTAGAGGGTCTGCATATTATCTACAAGAAAAATCAGAAGAAGTAAGCGGCATTGTGGACGGAACCGACAGATGCTATTTCTGCGGTTACCGGCTGTGAACGTTTTCTGAACGGCGGATGATATGTAAAATATACAACCCTGCGAGGTACCTGCTGACAACAGGACTTCAGCAAAGGAGATTTTTATGTCAAACACAAACAACACACTTGCATCTACAAAAAACAAAACTGTGATGCTCACAACAATGGGACTGCTGACGGCAATAGTAGTTGTATTACAGGCTATGGCTATAGCGATCCGTTTCGGCGTATTCAACATTACGCTTGTACTCGTTCCGATAGTAGTCGGTGCGGCTCTTTATGGCTGGAAGGCGGGCGCATGGCTCGGCTTTGTATTCGGCGTAGTCGTACTGTTTACAGACGCGGGTGCTTTTCTTGCTATCAACATTCCCGGTACGATAATTACGGTGCTTCTGAAAGGAACTCTTGCAGGTGCCGCCGCAGGATTTATCTACAGTCTGTTTAGCCGCAAGAACGATATACTCGGAGTAATAGGCGCGGGTATTGTTTCACCGATAGTAAATACGGGTATTTTCCTTTTAGGCTGCCTTGTGTTCTTTTATGACACTATTGCACAGTGGGCAGCAGGTGCCGGCTTTGAAAATGTCGGTGCATATATGGTGACCGCATTCGTGGGACTTAACTTTGTTGTAGAGCTTGCAATAAATCTGGTACTCAGCTCGGCTATCGTGCTGATACTTAAGGTTGCTAAAAAGCGTATATTAAATTAAAAAACGAAGGGCGAAAAAATGGACAACAATTATTTAGCCGAGCTTCTGTTCGGTGACATCAAGACAACACCTGAGGATATGTTTGCAAAATATCCCGCAAGAACGCTTCCCGACAAGGCGGCTGTGACAAGATTCGCACCCAGTCCCACAGGCTTTATGCACATAGGCGGTCTGTATGCCGCACTTATTTCAATGTGTATGGCAAGACAGTCGGACGGTGTATTCTACCTGCGTCTTGAGGATACCGACAAAAAGCGTGAGATTGAACACGGAGCAGACGAGATAATCACATCTCTTGCGCAGTACGGCGTATGCTTTGACGAGGGTGCGGCGGCAGACGGCGAACCCGAAAAGGGCAGCTACGGACCATACAGACAGAGTATGAGAAAAGAGATATATCAGACCTTTGCAAAGGATCTTGTTAAGCGTGGCCTTGCATATCCGTGCTTCTGCTCGGCGGAGGAGCTTGACGAAATAAGAAAGGCACAGGAGGCCGAAAAAGCCGATATGGGCTATTACGGCAGCTATGCGAAGTGCAGAAATCTGTCCATTGAAGAAATAGAAGCCAATATAAAGGCAGGCAAGGAATACGTTCTGCGTTTACGCTCAGACGGCAACGCAGAAAACAAGATAACCTGCCGTGACCTTATAAGAGGCAATATCGAAATGCCCGAAAACATAATGGACGTTGTGCTTTTAAAGTCGGACGGTATCCCTACATACCACTTTGCACACGTTGTAGACGATTTTCTGATGGGTACTACCCACGTTATAAGAGGCGATGAGTGGATAAGTTCATATCCTCTGCACGAACAGCTTTTCAGAGCAAGCGGTCTTAAAATGCCGAAGTATGCTCATATTGCCCCGATAATGAAGTTGGACGGCGGCGAGAATAAAAAGAGAAAGCTCAGCAAGAGAAAAGACCCCGAAGCCAGCGTTTCGTTCTATTCAAAAGCCGGTTTCCCTGTTCAGTCGGTGCTTGAATACCTTATGACTATCGCAAACTCAAACTATGAGGAGTGGAGAATGAAGAACCCCGATGCAGACATGTCGGAGTTTAAGTTCAAGCTTGAAAAGATGCCCGTCAGCGGCGCACTGTTCGATATGGATAAGCTGGCAAGCGTAAGCCGTGATGTTATCTCGAAGATGAGCGAGGAAACGCTCTTTGATGAGATAAGCGTATGGGCAAAGGATAACGATGAAAAGCTGAACGCTTATATCACAGCTTCCCCCGAAAAGTTCAGGGAGAGCATAAAGCTGTGGAAATATAACGGCAAGAAGGTCCGCAAGGATATTGCTAAGTGGAGCGATCTGTCGGAGATGTTCCCGTATCTTTACGGTGACGGCGTGGACGGCTATGAGTTTGACGAAAAGCTGACTGCCGACGAGCGCAAGGAATTTTTATCGGCATATATTTCGGCTTATGACCACAAGGTTGACAGCAGTGCCTGGTTTGACGGTGTAAAGGCAGTCGGTGAGCCTTTAGGCTTCTGCCCCAACATCAAGGAATACAAGGCAAATCCCGACGCTTACAAAGGCTCGGTTGCCGATGCCTGCGGAATACTCAGAGTAGCGATAACCGGCAGAAAAAATTCCCCCGACCTGTATACCATAATGCAGATGCTCGGTGAAGAAGAAACACTTAAGCGCTTAAAAGCGGCAATGGCTGACTGATAACAAATAACTGAACAAAAAGCAATAACCGCCAACGGTAACTGACCGTTGGCGGTTATTGCTTTGATGGTATTACAGCTTTATATTGGCTGTATTTATTCTGTTTATTGCTCTCTTGAGCTTGTACTCGGCAATATCAAGAGCACGCTGATCGTCCTTGTACTGCTTCATACGCTCTTCTGCAAGAGCCTTTGCCTTTTCGGCACGCTCGACATCTATCTCGTCTGCCCATTCAAACGACTGGGCAAGTATTGATGTCTGATCCTTTGTGACCTCGACTATACCCGAAGAAACTGCGCCTATGCGTACAGCTCCGTCAATGCGTATCTTCGCCTGTCCTATTGTCAGCGCCGCAACATATGGCTCGTGCTTTGCAAGTATGCCCTTGTCACCGACGGTAGTACGGACGATAACGCTTTCAGCCATACCGTCATATACTACTCCCTCCGGGGTAAGGATCTTCAGTTTGAATTCTGTCATATCATCTTTCCTTTCCGCGGGAGTTATAAGAACAATACCAAATCTTCAAAATTTTCATCGGCGATATTCGCAAGTGCGGAATAACTGCCGTTTGCGTAAGAAACGGAATAGTCTTTTGTAAAATACGATATTTTACTTACGCTGCCGTTTTTAACGCTTATTGTAACGATAAAATGTTCATCTGCGGGCACGGCGGCTTTCTGTCTTACCATATCAGCGGTAAGGCTGTCGCCGTTTTCGTTGTACAGTGAAAGTGCGACGCTTTCAAGCGCTTTTGCTTTTCTCTGCACGTCCGACACCGTTTCACTGCTTGCAATAGCACCCGTAACATCGTTTCCGGGCTTTGTTGAAGCAGACGGTGCGGGTGATACATCTGTGCGCTTTTTTGTAGTTACGATGACCGACGATTCCTGCGCCGTTGTTTCAGGGGTCGGCAGAGGGGTCAGAATATCATCGTCCTTTACAGGTCCGCTTGCTATAAACGGCAGACCTGCTATAAGCAGTGCCAGTAAAAGGGCGGTTATCGTTACCGGGCTGAAATAACCCTTGTTATTACGCCTTCTCATTCTTAGCCTTTTCAACAGCTTCGTCGATAGTGCCGACGAACAGGAATGCCGACTCGGGAAGATCGTCGTGTTTACCCTCGATGATCTCCTTGAAACCTCTTATCGTTTCCTTGAGCGGAACATACTTACCCTTCATACCCGTAAACTGTTCTGCAACGGAGAACGGCTGAGATAAGAAACGCTGAATCTTTCTTGCTCTTGATACGGTCAGCTTGTCGTTGTCGTCAAGCTCGTCCATACCGAGAATAGCGATAATATCCTGTAACTCGTTATAACGCTGGAGTATCGACTGTACCTGTCTTGCAACCTCGTAATGCTCCTCGCCGACTATCTCGGGAGTGAGTATTCTTGATGTACTGTCAAGGGGGTCAACAGCGGGGAAGATACCCATTGATGAAATGTTTCTTGAAAGTACAGTTGTAGCGTCAAGGTGTGCGAAGGTCGTTGCAGGCGCAGGGTCGGTAAGGTCGTCCGCAGGAACGTAAACCGCCTGTACGGATGTGATTGAGCCTTTCTTTGTAGAAGTGATACGCTCCTGCAAAGCACCCATTTCGGTCGCCAGTGTAGGCTGATAACCAACGGCTGAGGGCATACGTCCGAGAAGGGCGGAAACCTCAGAGCCTGCCTGTGTGAATCTGAATATATTGTCTATGAAGAGCAGTACGTCCTGACCTTCTTTGTCACGGAAGTACTCAGCCATCGTAAGACCTGAGAGGGCTACTCTCATTCTTGCTCCGGGCGGCTCGTTCATCTGACCGTAAACAAGCGTTGTCTTTTCGATAACGCCGGACTCGGTCATTTCGTTGTAAAGGTCGTTACCCTCACGGGTACGTTCACCGACACCTGTGAATACCGAAAGACCGCCGTGCTGTTTAGCGATGTTGTTGATAAGCTCCATAATAAGTACGGTCTTACCGACACCGGCACCGCCGAACAGACCTATCTTACCGCCCTTGAGGTAAGGTGCGATAAGGTCTACGACCTTGATACCCGTTTCAAGTACCTGTGTTGAACCCTCCTGCTCCTCGAATGACGGAGCGGGACGGTGGATTTCCCATTTTTCTTCTGTTTCGGGCTGGGGCTTGTTATCAACAGCCTCACCGAGCAGATTGAATATTCTTCCGAGGGTCTGTCTGCCTACGGGAACCTTTATTGATGCGCCCGTATCTACTGCCGGAAGTCCTCTTACAAGTCCGTCCGTACTGCCCATAGCAATGCAACGTACCGTATCGTCGCCGATATGCTGTGCTACTTCTACGGTCAGCTTTTTGCCCTCGTGTTCTATCTCTATGGCGTTAAGCAGGTTAGGCAGATGCTCCGGGGGGAACTTTATATCAAGTACCGCACCGATGATCTGCACAACCGTGCCGATATTCTGTGGCATAGATCAGTCCTGTCCTTTCTTATTAATTCAGCGCATTAGCACCCGATACGATCTCGTTAAGCTCATTCGTGATCTTTTCCTGTCTTGCACGGTTGTACATAAGTGACAGGCTTGCGATCATTTCCTCCGCATTGTCCGTTGCGTTTTCCATAGCTGTTCTTCTGGCGCCCAGCTCCGATGCGTAGCTTTCGTTTACCGCACACATGATAAGGCTCGTTATGAGCTTTGGTATCACACGGTTGAAAACCGCCTCGGGACTTGGGTCATAGGTAGTGCCTGCCTTGTTTTCGGGTACTGCCTTGCCTGTCGGAGCGTCTATGGGGAGAACGGGCATACGGGTAGGGGTCTGTACAAGAGGAGATACGAACTGCGTAAAGAACAGCTCTATCTCATCGACCTCTCCCTTTGTGAAAAGATCTGTCGCTATCTGCGCTATATCGGCAGCGTCTGCCGTTTTGATATGCTCCGCAATGCCGGGGAACTGCGCCACTACGTCATATTCGTGCTTTGTAAAGAACTCCGCAGACTTCTTGCCGACAGCTATTATCTTAGGCATATATTCATTGCCGTGAGTCTGCTGTACCAGCTTCAGTATATTGGAGTTGTAACCGCCTGCAAGACCTCTGTCGCCCGCAATTACAATGAACAGACGGTTCTTTACCTCTCTGTGTCTTGTATATACGGTGCTTAAGTTCTCCGTTTCGCCTGCAATGCGGCACATTAGGGAATACTGTGCATCAAAGAACGGACGTGCGTCTTCGGCACGGAGCTTTGCCTTTCTGAGTTTGGAAGAAGCAACAAGCTCCATAGCCTTCGTTATCTGCATAGTGGACTCAACGCTTTTTACTCTGCGCTTGATGTCCTTCATATTTCCCGAAGCCATGCAAAGCCTCCTTTATCGGATATTATCACTGTCGATATAAGTCGTCTTTTTATAGAACAGCTCTAAAACCGTGAGCGCAAGGGTGAGTGCGGATATGCTTAAAGCAACGATGCTCAGTACAAGTGATGCCTTTTTCATAACTATTCTTCCTTTCGCTTGATTCTTATATCTTAGTCTTAAACGTACTTCTCCGAGAAATCCTTAAGAGCCGCCTTCAGCTTTTCTTCGTTATCGGGAGTGAGTACCTTTTCTTCTCTTATGCTTGCTGTAATATCGGGGTGAGCTTCTTCCATGTGCTTATACAGGTCACGCTCAAAGTCGCCGACCTTTTCAAGCGGAATGTCCTTAAGATAGTTGTTGATTACGGCATAGATGATTATGACCTGATTTTCAACAGCTACAGGAGAGTTCTGTCCCTGCTTCAATATCTCAACGATACGCTCGCCCTTTGCAAGACGTTCCTTTGTATCCTTATCAAGATCCGAGCCGAACTGCGAGAAGCTCTGCAGCTCTCTGAACTGCGAATATTCGAGTTTCAGAGTACCGGATACCTTCTTCATAGCCTTTATCTGAGCGTTACCGCCGACACGGGATACCGAGATACCGGGGTTAACCGCAGGTCTTACACCTGAGTGGAACAGCTCTGTTTCAAGGAATATCTGACCGTCGGTTATCGAAATAACGTTGGTCGGGATATATGCAGAAACGTCGCCTGCCTGTGTTTCGATTATAGGCAGTGCGGTGAGCGAACCGCCGCCGTAGTCCTCGTTTAAGTTAGCGGCTCTTTCGAGCAGTCTTGAATGAAGATAGAATACGTCGCCGGGGTAAGCCTCACGTCCGGGCGGACGCTTGAGGAGCAGAGAAAGTGCTCTGTAAGCCACAGCGTGCTTGGACAGGTCATCGTAGATTATGAGTGCGTCCTTGCCCTTTTCCATGAAGTATTCACCCATGGTGCATCCCGAATAGGGAGCGATGTACTGTAAGGGCGCAAGCTCACTTGCAGTAGCGGAAACTACTATTGTGTAGTCCATAGCGCCTGCGGCGGTGAGCTGTTCAACTACGTTTGCAACCGTAGAAGCCTTCTGACCTATAGCAACGTATATACAAATTACGTCTGTTTTCTTCTGATTTATGATCGTATCAATCGCAATGGCGGTCTTACCTGTCTGTCTGTCACCGATAATCAGCTCACGCTGACCTCTTCCTATCGGTATCATGGAGTCGATAGCCTTGATACCTGTCTGAAGCGGAACGTTAACAGATTTTCTCGTAATGATACCTGGTGCGATCTTCTCGATCGGGCGTGTTTCCTTTGCGAGTATAGCGCCCTTGCCGTCGATAGGCTGTCCCAGTGCGTTTACTACTCGTCCGAGCAGTTCCTCACCTACGGGTACAGATACGACAGAGCCTGTACGCTTTACTGTATCGCCCTCTTTGATCTCGGCATCTGAGCCCAGCATAACCGCACCGACAAAGTCCTGCTCTAAGTTGAGCGCCATGCAGCGAACGCCGTTCTCAAATTCCAGCAGCTCGTTCATCATACACTTTTCAAGTCCGTGTATACGAACAATACCGTCACCTACAGTTACAACAGTACCTGTATCTTCAAGACGGATCTTTGAGCCGTAGTCCTTGATCCGGGATTTAATTATGCCTGTTATTTCATCCGGGCGTAAATCCATTGGAGGTTCTTCCTTTCGTATTTTTTTACCGGCTGACGATTTTTATGTCAGTCGATAGTTCCGGCAATATCAGCCTTAAGCTGTTCGAGCCTTGCCTTGACGCTTCCGTCGATAGTCGTATTGCCGTAGCTGATAACAACGCCGCCGATGAGCTTATCATCGGTTTTCAGCGTCATATTAACGGTCTTACCCGTAATCTCAGCCATTTTTGCTCTGATCTTTTCAGCCGCCGTATCCGAAAGAGGCATCGCAGAGGTTACAGTAACATCCGCTATACCGAGCTTTTCGTTATACAGCTCTGTGAAGTATGCCAGTATCCGCTCAAAGTCGGGCAGCCTGTCGTTTTCGGTAAGAATGCACAGAAAGTTCACTACAAACTTATGCGCCTTTCCGTCAAAGACCTCTTTTACAAGCGCCGTCTTTTCTTCGATCGGGATTGTAGGAGTACGCAGCAGCTTTATAAAGTCCGGCTCGGCGGCAAATACCTCCGAAACGCCTTTAAGCTGTCCGAGAATGTCGGGCAGAGCCTTTTCATCCTCTTCGGTAACAAGAGAGAACAATGCGTCGCCGTATGTCTTGTCAACAGCAGCCATTTCAGTTCTCCTTTCCTATCTGCGACAGAACCGAGTCGATTATCTTCTCGTTGTCCTGTGCGTTTATCTCCTTCTCGGCAACCTTTGAAGCCGCCATAACTACCATATCGGAAATTTCTTCCTTTATCTCGTTTACCGCACGCTTCTTTTCACGCTCGATAGATTCTTCCGCACGCTGTTTCATAGAAGCGGCTTCTTCGTTTGCGGCAGAGATGATTTCGTCCTCTCTTGCCTGCGCCTTCTTCGTAGCGTCGGCTACAATGCGGGCTGCCTCTTCCTTTGAGGTTTCAAGGCGATGCTCGTAGTCTGCCTTTACTGCGGCGGCCTCTTCCTTCGCCTTCTGTGCGTCGTCCATATCCTTGTTTACTGTCTTTGCACGCTCGTCAAGAATCTTGCAGACGGGTTTGTGCAGAAAGAAGAAATAAAGCAGAACGATGATGAGCGTGTTGATCAGAGTGAAGACTATAGTGTTAAGATCTATGCTGACCAGAGAAAACTTTGCCTGCTCGGCGGCTTCCTCGGCTATTCTCAGCATATCCGTCATTTCACTTCAATCCTTTCGTGTTGTAGTCTGCCAGAGATTAAAGCTGGCTGATGAAGGGGTTTGCGAACATCAGCAGCAGAGCGATAACGAGTGAGTAAAGACCTGTGGTTTCCGCAAGAGCGTCACCGATGATCATTGTTCTCGTGATTGCGCCTGAAGCCTCGGGCTGTCTGCCGATTGCCTCAACAGCCTTACCGCCGCAGAAGCCTTCACCGATACCGGGGCCAAGACCTGCGATCATAGCAAGACCTGCACCTATTGCAGATGCGCCCAGTACGATTGCCTGTGATAAGTTTTCCATATCAAAGTCCTCCGTCATTTTATTCTACCTGTAGGTAGATAATTGTTATTTATTACACCACAGTTTCCTGTGGGGGTAAACTGATTAGTCATCTCCGCATTCTGCCATTGAAACGTAAGCCATTGTCAGTGTGCAGAAGATATAAGCCTGAATGAATGCCGAGAACAAGTCAAAGTACAGCGAGCATACGGCGGGTACGCCGATAGATGCGAGGCCGTTTGCGACCTGTCCTAAAGCAAAGTAGATAAGTCCTCCGATTACAGAGCCTGCAAGGATATTTGCAAAGTGACGCAGTGTCTGTGAAACGGGATTTGCTATATCACCGATTATATTGAACGGGAGCATGAAAGGCATAGGCTCGATGAAGCCCTTGAGATAGCCCTTGATACCGCCTGTTTTCAGCTTGTTCCTGAGCGTCAGAACGAATGTCGTGATGCCCCATGCGGCTATTACGGAAAGGTCCGAGGTCGGACATCTGAAGCCGAAAAGGCCCATAAGGCTCGAAAGAATCGAGAAGCAGAAAAGTCCGCCTATATAGGGGGTATATTTTCTGTATTTTTCGCCCATGGTGTCACGCACCATATTGTTGAAGAAGTTTACAAGATACTCAGCCGCCATCTGTCTGCGTGAGGTCGATCTTACCTTGAGGTTTCTGCCGAGGATAAAGAACACGATGCCGAGTACCAGCATTACTATCCACTGTACAACGATGCTCTCGCTTATTACTACGTTGTAGCTTCCTATATCAAAGCTGATTGATTTAAGCGGTCCTTCGACGGAGAATTCCGCCATAGGTTTTATAAGGTCTGTCATTTTCTAATGCTCCTCCCTTATTTTTACGGGTCGTTCCCGTAATGAATATTTTATATTTTTATATAAATTTAATGTTAAGTCAGCAGTTGTAAATTACAGCTGTTGTAAAGCGATTGTTTTAGTAAAGCGGATTTAATCAAAAACAGCAATTACTCTATCCCTATCCCCAAACCCCTTTCCCCCGTGAAAGGCTGTGTATGCTTGGTTGGCTCTGCATCGTGCAGAGCCTTTGGGCATACACGCCCGGCGTCCGTGCCGGGGCTAAGTGTGGGGCTGCCGCCCTCACCCTGCTTGGGGCTATGCCCCAAACCCCATAAGTATGGTTTCAAAGAATGCTATGTAGTTGTCAGAAATCGCTTTTCTCCTTGAATGCCGTCACGGTATACGCAATTTTCGGCACGAACAGCGGAAGTACGGCTGTGACGGGATTGATAATTTTAAAGAACATCAGCACGCCGAGAATTATAAACGTGCCGATATACCTTGCTCCGTAGCTGCCGTTCATAGCGAGCTTTGCGGATTTCTCGGTCAGAGTTATCGCTTTTTCCGCACTGATTGCCATAAGAACAAAGTTCAGTGCCGAAACCGCAGTTCCTGCTACCGCACCCGTAAGCAGTGTATAGTCGCCTATTCCCGAAATCATCAGGATAACGCTCACGATCCCAAGCAAAACAAGCGCACCGATATAGTACGGCAGCAGTGCCATACATTCCTTGAATGAGGTCGTTTCGGTAATTTTCTTTTTCATATTTACAGCTTCCTGTCACGGCGGTCATCGTCGTAATAGTCATTGTCACGGCGGTCTGAAAGATACTTGTAGGTTTTCTTATCGTCTTTTCCGCCGTACATTTTTATAAGGTTCTTAAGATAAGTTCCCACTCCCGAGATCATCGTGATTATTCCTGCAAACACAAGCAGGATCATCACCCACGACGGCAGAGAGAATTTATTTACCAGTACACTGCCGCCCCAGATAAATATCAGCAGGGGAGTGATTACCAGAAAGCCTATCTGACTTACGACAGCATAGACTTTAAGAGGGTTGTCCTTTTTGTTCATTTATCAGTAAACCAGCTTCTGAAGCCGCCACTGACCGTTTACCTTGAGCATATTGGCGGTGATTTTCTTTGTATTACCGCTTTCCGAGCCGGAAGAAGTGTCAGCGGACGAGGTTTCTTCCGCAGGGTTAAGCTCGACTGTTATATCGCACTCGGTGTTTGACTTGGGGAGAAGGGTGAATTTTGCTTCTGACCAGGTGTAGTCATAGGCGATAGCCTTGAATCTGCCGTTCTCATCCACCATTTTTGCGTCAAGACCGATGCCCTTGTTTCCGTCATCGTCAGTTTCCTCGGCATAGACTGCAACATCGTCGCCGTTTATGTTTGTGAGGATACGCTTTGCCTCTTTTTCGACAAATGTCGAATTTACGAGCGTTTCAATATCTGAAAATGTCTTGTAGTTTTCGCTTTTTACAGTGTAATACCCGTCCTCGGGAACGTTGTTATACGGCTCTGCCTGATGGGGAAGACCGTACTGGAGATAAATTCTGAACACCTCGCAGTTGTTCTTGATAAGAGTAACCGCATTCATATTCATTTCTTCGTTCACCTCGTCCGAGGGAACGTAATTATACTGATTTTCCTGTATCTGCTGCTGTGAGGTCTGGTACAGCAGGAATAAAGTCGTTGCTATGGCAAGGACAGCTACGATTATTGTAGCTATGGTAGCCGCTGTATTTTTCTTACTCATGGACACCTCCGTAAAAGTGGTTTATACTTAATTATACAACTTGCCGTCAAAAATTTCAAGCGGTTTCACAGGATTTTCGGGTTACGAGGTTTAACTGTGAATCACCGTTAAATGTTAACGGCGGTTAATTTACATTCCTTTTATTTTGAATTCGGCTTTCTGCCTGTAAGGAACGAAACGCTTCTTTCTATAGATGTGCGGACGTGTTCCATTTCTTCGCTGTGGAGCTTTCCTGCATTACGGTAGTCAAAGCTGTTGCAGAAGTCGTTTACATCACTGTTGAGCTTTGTTATATATTCCTGCATTATCGTATCCATAGCCTTTATGAACTCGGCTCTGTCGTTCTTTGCCATCTTTGCTTCGCTCATCTGTACAAGATAGTGGTAGTGAGGCATACAGAAGCACTCCTGCGACTTGAACAGGTTCTTGAACTTTCCGTCCTTTGCGAACATTGTGAATACCGTTTCGAGCATATGGTCAATACCCCACTGTACCTTTGAGCAGACAAAGCAGGTATCGCCTATTGCGCCTGCCTTTTTAGCCTTTGCGTCCTTGGGCGCAAATAAACCCTTCTTCTCAAAAATATTGCCCCTCAACTCCTCAAGATGACTGTTGAGCATAAGACCGAGCGACAGGCGGTTGTTCTGCATCATAAGCTGCTGATAGTGCGTAAAGCAGAAACCGAGCCTGTTGGTATCCTGCCTTACGTCAGGCTCCATCATAGCCGCTCCCATTATATATTCGCAGATATGCTCCTCAACCGTATCTCTCATACGGCAGATAGGACAGCCCTCACGAGGCTCGAACACTTCGTTTACCGGTATTGTAAGTATACTTTCTCTCACTTTTTTCGTTTCCTTTCAGAAAATTCGGCAAATGCGGAAAATACCGCAGGATTTAAAAGCCGTGTCGGTTTATAGGGGGACAAAAGAAAAAATTTTTCACGTCGGACTTGTAATTTCCCTGTTAATATTGTATTATATATAACGGAAATAATCAAGACCAAATCAAAAATTTTTCCCGACAAAACAGATAACGGCAGATGATTATATGGATTACACATTCACTTGCGAACGGTTTGATATAAGGCGCACGCTTTTCTGCGGGCAGGCTTTCCGCTGGAAAGAGCTTGACGGCAGATTCTGCGGTATAGCAGGCGGCAGATATGCCGAAATATCCGACAACGGCGACAGCACTTATACTGTTCACGGCATAGAAAAAAGCGATATTTCTTACTGGCAGTCATACTTTGACCTTGATACCGACTATGACGTATTGATAAAACAGTTTTCCGAGGATGAGCATATGAAGCTTGCCTGCAAGGAAAATCCGGGCATAAGGGTACTCAGGCAAGAGCCGTTTGAAACGCTTATCAGCTTCATAATCTCGCAGAACAATAATATCAAGCGTATCACCGGTATTATTGACAGGCTGTGTGAGAGCTTTGGAGAAAAGACGGACAGAGGCTATCTGTTCCCGACACTTGAAAAGCTTGTCGGAGTTACTGCCGAGGACTTAGCACCGCTGAGAGCAGGCTTCAGAGCAAGGTACATAGTTGACGCAGTAGAAAAGCTGAGTAGCAGCGAGGTTTCCCTTGACGGTATAAAAGCTATGGATACCATAGCGGCAAGGGAAGAACTTAAAAAGATAAAGGGCGTCGGCGATAAGGTAGCCGATTGCGTACTGCTTTTCGGCTATCATAAGACGGACGCTTTCCCGAGAGATGTATGGATAAAGCGTATCGAGCAGAAACTATACCCCGACGGTCTGCCGGAATGTATAAAGGGCAACGAGGGGATAGCACAGCAGTTTTTGTTCGATTATGCGAGAACGCACGAGATCTGACGGAGATAAAAAATGGTTAACATAGGCAACGAATGGGACGAGCTGCTTGCAGACCAGTTCCGGAGCGAATATTACAGAAAGCTGAGAGCTTTTCTTGTCGATGAATATAACAGATACAATGTATATCCCCCTGCGGATTGCATTTTCAACGCACTGAAATACACGCCGTACTCAAAGGTAAAGGCGGTGCTTTTAGGTCAGGACCCATATCACGGTCCGGGACAGGCGCACGGACTTTGCTTTTCGGTAAAGCGTGGAGTTATGCCGCCCCCGTCGCTGAAAAATATCTTCACCGAGATACACAGCGACCTTGGCATAGACTTTGATATGTCGGTGGGCGAGCTTACCGACTGGGCAAGGCAGGGAGTTCTTATGCTGAACACCTCGCTTACCGTCCGTGAGGGTATGGCGGGAAGTCACAGGGGAAAAGGCTGGGAGATACTTACCGACAGGATAATCGAGCTTTTAAACGAGCGTGACGTGCCTACGGCATTTATCTTATGGGGAAGCAACGCAAAGTCCAAAATGCCGCTTATCACAAATCCGAAGCACGCAGTATTCACGGCGGCGCACCCAAGCCCGCTGTCGGCATATAACGGATTTTTCGGCTGCCGTCATTTTTCAAAGGTCAACGAATTTTTGAAAAGCAACGGCATTGGACCGATCGACTGGAGCATACATTGATCGTAAATACGGACAAAGACAATAAGAGAACGGAAGAAGGATATAGCTTATGATATGTGTTACAGGCGATCTGCACGGCGATATAACACGATTCAGGTCACCGGCGCTGAAAAAGCTCAGACGTGGTGACGCACTGATAATTACGGGCGATTTCGGCTGTATTTGGGACGGCAGTAAAAAGGAAAAGAAAATGCTTAAAAAGCTCGGCAAAAAGAAATACAATGTGCTTTTTGTAGAGGGTGTACACGAAAATTTCGACCTGCTCGAAGAATATCCCGTAGAGCAGTGGTGCGGCGGTAAAACAAGGCTTATATCGGGCAATCTGCGTCAGCTTATGAGAGGGCAATATTATACAATTGCCGAAAAGACCGTGTTTGCTTTCGGCGGCGGTCAGAGCGAGGAAAACAACAGCTATCTTGAGCCGGACGATGAGAAGAGCTGGATAAAGGAGCTTCCGACCGATGAGGAGCTTGAAGAAGGGCTTCGTAACCTTGAACAGCACGGCAACGAGGCGGATTTCATAATCAGCTATGAGCCGCCCGCAAGAATGATAGAGTTCATCGACATAGGCAAAACCAGCCGCAACCATATAAATACATATCTTGACAAGGTACTTGATACGGCAAAGTTTAAGATGTGGTATTTCGGTAAAAGGCATATAAACAAGCTGATACCGCCAAGATACCGCTGTATATTCGATGCAGTCGATGTAGCGGACGATACACGGCTTCCGAAGCAGAAAAAGCAGAAGCCCGAAAAGGTGAAGAAAGAAAAACACGAAAAGAAAACAAAAAAGGATAAAACAGCAGGAGAAGAGGATTAAATCCTCTTTGATATAAAAAACTCCGTATACAAGAAAGGATCTAAAGATATGGCAGAATTCAAGTATGAAATAACACAGGAGCTTGGCGTTATCAGCGAGGGCAAGTACAACATTGAGCTTAATATGGTAAGCTGGAACGACAGAGAGCCTAAGTATGATATTCGTTCATGGGCGCCCGACCACAGCAGAATGGGTAAGGGCATTTCGCTCACAGAAGAAGAAATGGAGCGTCTGGTCGAGCTGTGGAACACAAGAAACGAAGAGGACAGCTTTGAAGAATAATATCAGAGAAGAATAATTACTGAAAGGAAAACAAAAATGGAAAAGTTACTCGGAATGACACCCCCTATGGGCTGGAACAGCTGGAACACGTTCACCTGGGAGATAAACGAAGAGCTTATAAAGCAGGCGGCTGACGCATTCATCGAAAACGGACTCAAGGACGCAGGCTATGAATATGTTGTTATAGACGACTGCTGGAGCGAAAAGCAGAGAAATGAAAAGGGCGAGCTTGTGCCTGATCATTGGAAGTTCCCGAACGGCATCAAGCCTGTAGCTGATTATGTACACTCTAAGGGACTTAAATTCGGCATCTATTCATGTGCCGGCACGCATACCTGCGCAGGTCACCCCGGCAGCTTCGAGCACGAATTTCAGGACGCAGAAACGTTCGCAGAGTGGGGTGTCGACTACCTGAAATATGACTATTGCTATAAGCCTGTGCATATACCCGGTGAGATACTCTACAAGCGTATGTCTACCGCCCTCAGAAACTGCGGCAGACCGATAATGTTCTCCGCTTGCAACTGGGGTAATGACGATATATACAAGTGGATAAGAGAGAGCGGCGCTCATCTTTTCCGCTCGACAGGCGATATTCAGGATAACTGGGAGTCGATAAAGCGCCTTGCGCTGTCGCAGATGGGCAACGAGTGTTACGGCGGCTGCTTCTGTCACAATGATATAGATATGCTCGTAGTCGGTATGCACGGCGGCTCGAACAACCAGTACATAAACGGCGAGAGCGACGATCAGTTCGGCAATAAGGAAGGCAAGGGTCTTGGCGGCTGTACCGATACAGAGTACAAGACGCATTTCTCACTGTGGGCAATGATGAATTCACCGCTTATGATGGGCTGTGATATACGTCACATGACCGACAGGACAAAGGAGATACTGACCAATAAGGAAGTTATCGCAATAAACCAGGATATCGAGTGCAGAGGACCCTACCGCATAAGCCAGTGGAACAACCCCGAAAACGTATTCTCACTTGTAAAGCCGCTCGCCAACGGCGACTACGCTATAGGTATGTATAACTTCAGCGATGTGCCTGCGGAGATGTCGTTACAGTTCTGGGATATAGGTCTCAGCACGGCGGCAGGCAGAGGACTTGAAATGCACGACTGCTGGTCGCACGAGGATATAGGCAGATTCTCCGAGAGATATGTAACTACCTTACAGCCTCACGACTGTGCGGTATATACTGCAAAGGTAGTAAAGCTGTAATGGCAAACTACAAGACCTGCAAGAAGTGCGGCGCTTTGCTTGGCGGCGATGATATAGCGATCTACAGAAAGCTGGTCACACGCAACGCCGATGAGTTTTTCTGCATAGACTGCCTTGCGGAGTATTACAACACTACCCGTGAGGTTATAGAGGAACGCATAGCGTATTACAGGAAAAGCGGAGAATGTACGCTGTTCCGTTAAGAAAAAATGATATATGAAAAAGGCGGTCGCAGGATTTGCGGCCGCCTTTTTATCGTTATAAAAATCAGAACGGATAACGGAAAATCCGCTATCCGCAATAACAATAAGGTTATTTTCCCACGCAGAAGCGTGAAAATATCCTGTCTATTACCTCTTCGCTTGCGGTTTTTCCGCTAAGCTCATAAAGGCTGCTAAGCGCCGCTTCAAGCTCAAGTCCTGCAACGTCTGCGGTCATACCGCCGTGAAGTGCATTGTATGCTCTGTCGACCGCCGCCTGTGCCGATAAGGCGCACTGTCGCTGACGCTCGTTTGCAAGAAAGCCTGCGCCTGCGTCAAGGTTGCTTATTCCGCAACGCTTTTTTATCGCCTGTTCAAGCTCGTCTGCGCCGCCACCTGTCTTTGCGCTGATTATTACCGCTTTACCGAGTTCGCTTTCTATAAATGCCGTGTCCGCCCTTGCTTCAAGGTCGGATTTATTTATTATCGGGATTACCGTCTTGCCGTGGAGAAGTCCTATCAGCCGCTTATCGTCATCGGACAGCTCTCTTGAACCGTCAAATACCGCAAGGATAAGCTGTGCCGTGCCTATACGTTCTATCATACGCTGTACGCCGATGTTCTCGACAGTATCTTCTGTTTCCCTTATGCCTGCGCAATCGGCTAACTTCAGCATTATATCGCCAAGCTGTACCGTATCCTCGACTATATCACGGGTAGTACCCTCAATATCGGTCACTATGCTTTTCTGTACTCCTGTAAGCCGATTCATAAGCGTTGACTTTCCTGCGTTGGGCTTTCCGACTATGGCTGTGGCGATGCCGTTTCTGAGTATTTCTCCGCAGTCATACGTTGCTATAAGGCTGTCGATATTTTCTTTTACAGCGGTGACACTTTTCAGCCAGTCCGCCTTTGCTATTTCGTCCTCGTCCTCGCTCTCGTCGGGATAATCTATCCATACGGCTATCTCCGATGTAATAGCAATTATCTCCTCGCACAGTGCCTCTATCCTGCGGTATAATGCGCCGTCCGTCTGCGCTCTCGCACAGGAAAGAAGCTGATCGTTGCCTGCGTTTATAAGGTCAATTACACCCTCGGCTTCTGTCAGCGACAGCTTGCCGTTTACGAGTGCCTGCTTTGTAAATTCGCCTGCCTGAGCCATTACTGCGCCTGCGGATAATACCGCCTGCAGTACCCTTTTGGTAACGTGGATGCCGCCGTGACAGGTTATCTCGGCTGTGTTTTCTCCGGTATAACTGTGGGGCGCACGGAAGATTAAAAGCACTCCGTCATCGAGCTTTGTACCGTCCGCCGTAATATCTCCGTATGCGGCGGTATAGCCGTCCATCTTTTCAATATCACGCATGGGGTACTTCGGTATAAATACCTTTGCCGCAACTTTAAGTGCGTCCGCTCCGGATATTCTTATCATTGAAACACCGCCGCTTGCCATAGGTGTTGATATTGCCGCTATGCAGTCTGCCATTATATCTTAATCCTTCTTACCGAATAATTTTGCGAAAAAGCCTTTTTTTGTCGGCTTTTCGTCTGTCTGTTCTTCCGTTTCGTCTTTGTCCGTACTGTCGCTGTCATCGCCGTTATCGTAATAGCTTTCTTCCTCCTCTTCGGAAAGCGCCGTTTCGATAAAGCTCTTTTTGAGCAGTTCCTCTCCGCTTTCGTTAAGCGTATATGTCCACAGCTCTGTCGGAGTATTTATAACAAAATCGTCTATATTATCAAGGCTGAGAAGCGTCTGAAGCCGCTCGCCCATAGTATCTATCACCTGCTCCTCCATACCTGAGAAAAATTCCTCGCAGGTTATGTTATACTCATCGGCAGGATTCTTGCCGCCTATTCTCGTGAGGTGGATACCGTCACGCAGATAGGAGGTGTAATCGAGATAATCGCTCCAGTATTCGTTTATTACCTGTAATATGACACGCTTCTGCAGGGCGTTTACCTTGTCCTCGCCGAACTTCTGTGCGGCTGTGCTGTAATCATCGGCAAATTCGTTCTGCCATATATCGACCTCAGACTCGCCTGTCAGGAATGCTCTTCTTCTGCCGAACACTGCGTCACGGTGCTTTTCGCCTATCATAGTGAACTTAAGCAGACGTTTACGCAACTCGAGCGTATCACCCTGTGCTATACGCTGAATGCGGTCGACCTCACGCAGTACTATCTTATCGTCGATCGGTCTGCCCGTTTCGGCGGTGGGATAATGCCTTTTCGGTATTAACTTCTTTATCTCGTATTTTGTCATAATCTCGTCTTCAAGTGAGATTATGAAACGGCTCTCGCCCACATCGCCCTGTCTGCCGCTTCTGCCGCGCAGCTGCATATCGCCTCGTTCGCTCTCGCTCATAAATGTGCCGAGTATCAGCAGACCGCCTGCCGCTACAGCCTCGTCCTTCTGCGATTCGTCCGCACCGCCCAGCTTTATGTCAACACCTCTGCCCGACATATTGGCTGATATGGTGACAGTGCCGGGTCTGCCGGCTTCCTTTATTATCTCGGCTTCAAGCTCATCGTTCTTTGCGTTTAGTACGTTTGCGGTGATACCCTCTGCCGCAAGACGACCGTTCAGCTCCTCGCTGAGCTCAATGCTTGACGTTCCGACAAGCACAGGCTGATTCTTTGCGTGGGCGGTCTTTATGCAGTCAACAATTGCGTTGTCCTTTGCCGCTTTTGTGAGATATACTTCATACGGATGATCGACACGTCTGCAGGGCGTATGGGTAGGTATAACGGTTACTTTAAGGTCGTATAACTGCCAGAACTCGTCCTCCGAGCTTTTCGCAGTACCGGTCATACCGCTGAGAAGCGGATAACGGCGCAGATAGAACTGCATAGGCACAACGCCCATTATAACACCTCTGCTCGTACAGGTGATGCCCTCCTTAAGCTCGACAGCAGGCTGTAACGAGCCGGGATAGCGGCGGTTCTCAGCCGCTCTGCCCGTGAACTCGTCTATTATTCTTATATTACCGTCCTTGACGATATAATCGACGTCCTTTTTAAGCAGGAAGCACGCTTTAAGGCAATCCGTAATGCGTATCAGAAGCTCGTTGTTCTCTTCGTCATAAAGCCCCGAGCCGTCCGTTATAAGCTCCTCGCACTTATCCTCGCCCTTTTCGGTAAGGTAGATAGTGCCGAGCTCCTCGTTTATCTCATACATACTGCTGTCAAAATCCTTGACAAACTCGTATACCTCGGGCAGCTTTTCATCGGGCTTTACGGCGGTTTCACCTGCTATTACAAGCGGTACTCTTGCCTCGTCTATCATCATGCTGTCAGCTTCATCGGCTATGCAGAAGTCGAAATCCGTCTGTACGCAGTCCTCAGGCGTATTCGCAACGAAGTCACGCAAAAAGTCAAAGCCTGCCTCTCTTGCGGTTATATATACTATCTGATTTTTATACAGCTCTTTTTTGTCTGCAATATCGGTCGAATGCAGGATACAAGCCGAGCTTATGCCGAGTGCGTCATATATCGGCTTCATCCACTCGCTGTCACGCTTTGCAAGATAATCGTTGAAGGTGAGTATTCTGACATTGTGACCGTTTTTCACCATATAGCTTGCGGCAAATGCGGCGCAAAGCGTCTTGCCCTCGCCCGTTTTCATCTCGGTAATCCTGCCCTTTGTAAGCTCTGCGGCGGCGGTAAGCTGTTCGTCATAAGGGATAAGACCGAGGTATTTCTTGCTTGCGATAGCGCAGGCGGCGAATATCTCATTCATATCCGTACTGTCTTTAAGCTCGTCTATTGTGCCGACCTCGGCGAGTGAACGTATTTTTTCGATGGATATATAAGTTTCAGCCATTTTTGCTGTCCTTTCAGAATAGAATTATTGCAGTGCCGTGAAAATGGCATTTCAAAGCCGTCTATATCGTTTATTTTACCACAGTGAAATGAAAAAAGCAATTATTTTTAAAAAGCACTTGAAAAATACGGATAAATGTGCGACAATAATATTATTATGGCGGTTTTATGCCACACGATAAATTACTAAAAATCTGTAAAGGAATGACTTACTTTGGACAACAAAAAATACGCAGTAATACTTGCCGCAGGTGATGGCAAAAGGATGAAATCCGACAAGCCTAAGGTTCTTGCAGAAGTGCTGTTTCAGCCTATGCTCCGCTGGGTGCTTGACGCTGTAAAGCAGGCGGGAGTTGACAATACCGCAGTTATAGTCGGCGCTCACAAGGAGCAGGTAACGGCTTATCTTGATACGCTCGGCGAATACCCCGCATTTGAGCAGAAGGAAAGGCTCGGTACGGGTCACGCAGTAATGCAGGCAAAATCTTTTATCGAAAAGGCACAGGCTGAAAATGCGGATATACTGGTAGCGTACGGTGACGCTCCGTTCATTGACGCAGACACCATAACAGGCTCTTATGAGTATCACAAAAACAGCGGTAACGATGTTACGGTAGTATCCGCTATTGTCGATAATCCCACAGGCTACGGCAGAATAATAAAGGAAAACGATACTTTCAAGGCTATTGTTGAGCAGAAGGACTGCGACAGCGAACAGGCAAAGGTAAAAGAGATAAACTCGGGTATCTACTGGTTCAAAGCGGAAAAGCTGTCCGGACTTTTAGATAAGCTCGGCAACAACAATGCCGCAGGCGAATATTATCTTACCGATACTGTTGCCGTTGCCGAAAAGAAGGGCGTATACACAGCAGACAGCACGGACGTTGTACTCGGCGCAAACAGCCGCAGTCAGCTTGCCGCTCTGAATGAAGTCGCAAGAAAGAGAAAGCTCGCTGAGCTTATGGACGAGGGTGTGGATATTCCTCTGTCGGACGGAATCATAATCGGTAAGGACGTAAAGATCGGTCACGATACGGTTATACTTCCGAATACGATAATCAGAGGAAAAACGGTTATCGGCAACGGCTGTGAGATAGGTCCTAACAGCTATATAGCTGACTGCGTTATAGAGGATAACGTTATCCTGAACAACGTACAGGCACACGAGAGCAAGGTAGACAGCAAGGCTAAGGCAGGTCCGTTTGTGCATCTGCGTCCGAATACTCATCTGCACAGCGGTGTAAAGATAGGCGACTTTGTAGAGGTCAAGAACTCCGAAATCGGCATAAACACCTGCATAGCGCATCTTACATATATCGGCGACAGCGATGTGGGCAAGGGTGTAAACTTCGGCTGCGGCTGTGTTACGGCAAACTATGACGGTATAAAGAAGTACCGCACCACAATAGGCGACAACGCATTTATAGGCTGTAACACAAATATGATAGCGCCCGTTACTATCGGAGATAATGCGACTACTGCGGCAGGCTCGACTATCACGAAGAACGTTCCTGCGGATTCTCTTGCGGTGGAACGTGGTCAGACAAGAATTATAGAACACTGGGAAAAGAACAGCAAGCGTATAAAAAAGGCATAAGGAGGAAAACAGGTGGACGTTTTTCTTTCGGTGCTGTCGGTCGCCGGAATCATTCTCGGCGCTGTACTGCTGATAATGATAATATCCCTTCTGCTGTCCGCAATACTTTATGAGAGCGTTTTCGGAAAGCGGTTCGAGATATACGATTCCGCACATCTGCCGGATCTGAGCGATTATAAGGGGCTTGTAAACGAGCCGGTCACATTCCCGTCAAAGCGTGGCTATAAGTACACGGGGTTTTACTACCACGATGAAAGCTATGACAGCTTCAGGGGGCTTATAGTTTTCTCACACGGTATATTTGACGGACAGCTCAGCTATCTGCCCGAGATAGCGTATTTTGCAAGACGGGGATACAAGATATTTGCCTTTGACAACAGCGGCAGTCATTTAAGCGGAGGAAAGTCACTGCGTGGGCTTCCTCAGTCGGCGGAGGATCTTGATGCGGCACTCAGTTTTGTTACCAAAACAAACACGCTTCCGCTGTATCTGTTCGGTCACAGCTGGGGAGGATATGCGGTATCTGCTGTGCATTGCTATCATCTTTATGACATAAAGGCGGTATTCGTACAGAGCGGATTTGACAGAACAAGCGAAATGGTACTTGAAGAAGGCTCTGCTATGATGGGCAGATGGATATATATCCTTAGAGCCTATATAAAGCTGTACGAGCGTATCAAATACGGCAAGGCGGCAGGCTACACAGCCCACGCAGGAATAGCGAAAGCAACCGCAAACGGCACTAAGTTCCTTATTCTGCACAGCACGGACGATAAGACGATAAGCCTTAAAAACAGCGTACTTGCCAATGTTGAGAAAAACGACAATATCACTCTTGTGACCGAAAAGAACAAGGGTCACAACTCTCTTGACAGCGACAGAGCGATAAAGCACAAGGCACAGCTTGACACGCTTTTTGAAACGACCTATCCGAAAAAACAAAGGACTAACAAGAATAGAAGAGAACTGTTCAGCAAAAACGTTGACAAGGATATTTACTACGAGCTTGACGGCAAGCTGATGAAGTTGATAGCCGATTTTTACGAAACGGCTCAGAGTGGGAAGGGTTTCAGTGTCGCTGCTTCGCAAGGCAAAAAGAAAAGCGGCAAGTGACACAGGCTGACCGGATATAAGGACATAATAAAACCCCGCCGTGTATCGGAGAATGATACACGGCGGGGTTTGCGCTATATAGTTTTGGTTATCCCTTTATAAGTCCCACAAGACCCATAATAAACACAAACATTACGAGTACAGGCAGAACATACGTCATATAGCCTTTCATAAACTTCTTTATCTTAAGACCCTTGCCGGTATTCGCTTCATTTACGAAGTTATCCCAGCCCCAGCCCTTTTTCGTTACACAGAACAGAATGAATACAAGCGAGCCGAGCGGAAGAATGAAGTTGCTGACTACAGTATCCTCAAGGTCAAGTATCGTGCTTCCTGCGCCAAGCGGCTGAAAGCCGCTGAGAACATTGAATCCCAGACAGCAGGGAACAGACAGTAAAAACAGAAGTATGCCGTTTATAATGCAGGCCTTCTTTCTGCTGAGCCCCCATAAGTCCATAGTATTTGCTATTATACATTCAAACACGGCAAGCACCGTTGACAGCGCCGCAAATGACAAGAATACGAAGAAAAGACTTCCCCACAGCCTGCCGAGAGGAATATTGTTGAAAATGTTAGGCAGAGTTATAAATAACAGCTTCGGACCGCTTGTAACGTCCACTCCGTATGCCGAGCAGGCGGGAAAAATAATAAGTCCGGACGCTACCGCAACAAACGTGTCAAGCAGCGCTACATTTACCGATTCTCCGAGAAGCGATCTGTCCTTGCCGATATAACTGCCGAATATAGCCATACTTCCCATACCGATACTCAGCGTGAAGAACGCCTGATTCATTGCACTTACAAGGATATTTGCTATACCGACCTTTTCTATAGCACTGAAATCGGGCAGCAGATAGAACGAAAGTCCTTCCGCTCCGCCGGGCATTGTAAAGCTGTTTATCGCAAGCACCACCATTATGGCGAGCAGGGCGAGCATCATCACCTTAGTGACCTTTTCAAGACCGTTCTGTACGCCGATAAAGCAGACGAGAACACCTATCACAACGACTATGCCCATATAGCCGATAAGCGAAACAGGGTCGCCCAGAACATCAACGTTGAAGTGATTTTCGACAGCCGCAGTGTCCATTCCGACAAGCTCTCCGGATGCGGTCGAAACAAAGAACTTCAGCATCCAGCCTGCCACCGTTGTATAGAACATCATCAGCAGATAACAGCCTATAAGCGAAACCTTTCCGTGAATGTGCCACTTACTGCCTTTCGGTTCAAGCTGTTCGTACATTTTCGCAGGGCTTTTCTGAGCCGCTCTGCCTATGGAAAACTCCATAGTAAGCACGGGTATGCCGAGTATTACAAGGAAGAACAGATATATAAGGACGAAAAGACCGCCGCCGCTTTGACCTACCACATAAGGAAACTTCCATACGTTTCCTATTCCTATTGCACAGCCTGCGCTGAGCAGTATAAAGCCAAGACGGCTGCCGAGTTTATCTCTTCCCATAGTTCCTCCGGGTTGTTGAAATTTTTAAAGTGCCGCATTTACGCATCGGTTTTCAGAACCTCTCTGTAATCCCACAGATATTTGAGTCCCGAAACCGTCGTAAGTATGCAGGATATGTACATAAGTATATCGCTGATGAGCTGTACGGGGAAGGCTTCCGCGGTGATTGCGCCGAAGCCGACAAGAATATGCAGTATTATGATAACGCATATTGCAACCATTGTAGAGGCTGTTTTCAGCTTGCCCCATATACTTGCCGCAATTACTATCTTCTTCTCGCTTCCTGCGGCAATAAGCCGTATTCCCGATACCACAAATTCACGGGCTACTATAATAGCCGTTACCCATGCGCTCGCCCAGCCAAGCTCAACAAAGCATATTAGAGCGGTGACTACAAGCAGTTTGTCCGCAAGGGGATCCAGAAACTTGCCGAAGTTTGTCACCATATTGTATTTTCTTGCAATCTTACCGTCTGCCGTATCGGTTATGCTGGCAGCGGCAAATATTATCGCCGCCCACAGATAGCTGTATGGAACAATATTGCCCGCAAGCATAAAGAACGCAAAGAACGGAACAAGTATCACCCGAAGCAGTGTGAGCTTATTAGCTAGATTCATACCTCTGTCCTTTCAGCGTCAAACCTGCTCTCCGAGCAGATTGTTTTCAAGTACGTCGGTTATTTTAACGTTTATAAAATCTCCGATGACAGGACGCTTTTCTTTTGTCGATGTGAAATATATCATTCCGTCAATTTCGGGAGCGAAGTGCATACTTCTGCCGAAATACATATCGGAGTAGCGGTCAAAGCCCTCACAGACGACCTCATAGGTGTTGCCTACCATACCTGCGTAATATTCGCCCATGCGTATTTCCTGTTCGCCTGTGATTATATCCGCTCTGCGCTGTCTTTCGCCCTCGTCTACCTGGTCAGGCATTTCGGCGGCGGGAGTATCCTCTTCCGCAGAATAGGCAAAGCAGCCAAGACGCTCAAATTTTATATCGTTTACAAATTCGGCAAGCTCGCTGAACTGCTCCTCCGTTTCACCGGGGAAGCCCGTGATAAGCGTTGTTCTCAGCACCACGCCGGGAATTTCACGGCGAAGCTTCGCAAACAGTTCACGCAGGCTCTGCTCGTCGCCGCCACGGTACATATTGCGGAGAATTTCCTTGTTGCAGTGCTGTATCGGAATATCAATGTAATTCAGCACCTTGTCCTCTGTCTTTATTGTTTCGATAAGCTCGTCCGTCATTCTTTCGGGATAGCAGTAAAGCAGTCTTATCCACTTTATGCCGTCTATCTTACATAGCTGCTTAAGCAGATCCGGCAGAGCGTATTTCTTATAAAGGTCAATGCCGTATGCCGTAACGTCCTGTGCTACTATAACAAGTTCCTTTACGCCGTTTTCGGCAAATTTCTTCGCTTCCTCTATTATGTTCTCCATCTTTCTGGAACGCATTTTACCTCTTATAAGCGGTATTGCGCAGTAAGAACATTTGTTTGAACAGCCGTCCGCAATTCTCAGATATGCATAGTGGGGCAGAGTAGACTGCAGCTTGTCGCCCTCCATATTGTGACACAGCTTGTCGCCGAAGGTAATGACCCTCCTGTCCAGCATTACCGAGTTTATGATTTCAACTATATCATCGTTTTTTGCAATACCTACCACTGCGTCTATTTCGGGGAATTCTTCGTCCATCTGCTTCTGATAACGCTCGGCAAGACAGCCCGTTACGATTATCTTCTTGTTGATACCGTCATTTTTTCGGCTTATCGCCTCCATTATCTCCTCGATGGCTTCTTCCTTTGCACTTTGTATAAAGCCGCAGGTGTTGATAATAACAACATCCGCAAGACCTGCCTCGTTTACTATTTTGAAGCCTGCTTTCGCTATCTTTGCAAGCATAAGCTCAGCGTCGCACTGGTTCTTCGGACATCCGAGAGAAACCATTCCGACCTTTATCGTTTCTGCCATTATTTTTCCTTACCTTTCCGTTTCCCTTATATTCTGAATATTACGGTCTATTCGTCATATTCCTCATCTTCCTCGTCATAATCCCCGTCTTTTATACGGGATAATGCAAGCTTTATATCATCATACGCAAAGCCTCTGCGTGCAAGCGCCGCAGTAACACGCTGTATGCTTTTATAATCCGAAAAATCCAGCTTGCTTGAGTATTTTTTGTCTACAAGATGTATAATTTCGTCTATAAAATCCTCCGTGTCATATTCTTCTTCCTGCTGTGAAATAAGGCTGTCGGGCAAGCCCTTTCTTCGCAGTTCAAAGCGGATCTTGGACTTACCCCAACCCTTGTTTATATATGCCTTGTATAGCTTTTCCGTATACTTTTCCTCGTTTATCAGGTCATGCTCGCACATAAGCCCGACTACCATCTCGCACAGATCGGGAGGATAGTTTTTTATAAGCTTGTCATAAAGCTCTTTTTTAGAGTGGTCACGCTGAGCGAGTATATACAGCGCTCTGCGTTTTGCCCTTATTCTTTCATCGTCCGTATATGACATCAGCCGAGGTCCTCAGGCGAAAATTCCTCAAAGTCGCTGTCGGCTTCGACTACAACGCTCTTCTTTGCAGTTGCCTTTTTCTTAGGCGCAGGAGCGGGGGCTGTGGCAGCGTCAGCCTTTGCGGCTTCTTCGCCGATTTCCTTAAGCTCGTTTTCTGCGGCGGTTTCTGAGGTGTCAGCCTTGTCGCTGTCGTCCTCGCTTGCCGACATATCAAGCTTTGACATATTCTCTTTTATCTTGCCCTCGATCTCAAGGCGCAGATCGTCATTTTCTTTGAGGAACTTCTTGGTCTTTTCCTTGCCCTGTCCGAGCCTCTCTCCGTTATAGCTGTACCATGCACCGCTCTTCTTGATAAAGCCGAGCTCTTCGCCCATAGTTATGATTTCACCAAGCCTTGAAATACCCTCGCCGAATATCATATCGAACTGCGTTTCCTTGAACGGAGGTGCGACCTTGTTTTTTACGACCTTGCACTTAGTAGTATAACCTATTATCTCGCCATCGTCAACTATCTTCTCACCCTTGCGGACTTCTATACGAACGCTTGCATAGAACTTGAGCGCACGACCGCCCGGAGTAGTTTCGGGATTTCCGTACATAACGCCTATCTTTTCACGCACCTGGTTTATAAAGATAGCGACAGTATTCGACTTTGATATAACGCTTGTCAGCTTTCTCATAGCCGCTGACATAAGTCTTGCCTGAACGCCTACAAAGCTGTCGCCTATCTCACCGTCGATCTCCGCCTTTGTGACCATAGCGGCAACCGAGTCAAGTACGACAATATCAATAGCACCAGAGCGTGCAAGCGTTTCCATAATTTCAAGCGCCTGCTCGCCTGTGTCAGGCTGAGAAACGATAAGGTGATCGATATCAACACCGAGCGACTTTGCGTAAACGGGATCGAGAGCGTGTTCAACGTCTATGAATGCCGCCATACCGCCGAGCTTCTGCGTTTCTGCGATAGCGTGGAGCGTAACCGTTGTCTTACCGCCTGATTCCGGTCCGTATATCTCGATAATTCTGCCCTTCGGCAGACCGCCTATACCGAGCGCATAGTCAAGACCTATAGAGCCTGTCGGCACGCTTTCAACATCCAGCTTTTTATTTCCCTCTCCGCCTAGGAACATTACAGCACCCTGACCGTAGTTCTTGATTATTTGCTCCATAGCGGTATCAAGAGCCTTTTTCTTCTCCTCCGGGGTGGTAGGATGATTTACGGTAGGTGTCGCCTTTTTTGTGTTTGCCTTTGCCATATTATTTTACCCGTCCTTTCTGTGTTCGGTTTTATCCTGTGATTATATTCTATCATAATCGCTGTACAATAAAATGTACAGATTTTATTTTCTATTGCTTTACGGCGCTGACTATCCTATTGTGACCGCTGTAGTCTGTAACGACCTGCGGTGTAAGTCCCGCTTTTTTGAATATATCGCTCACAGCCTGTCCCTGTTCTTCGCCGATCTCTACTGCAAAAAGTCCTCCGCTTCTGAGCTTTACTGCCCACATCGGCACCAGTCTGCGGTAAAAGTCCAGTCCGTCCTCACCGCCGAAAAGTGCAAGCTCAGGCTCGAATGTTACTTCCTTTTGCAGAGTTTTCATATCCGCAGAAGATATATACGGCGGATTTGAAAGCACGGCAGACAACGAATCATCAGGAAACTGTCCAAGTATATCCTTATCGAAAATATCTCCGTTTATCGCAGTGACAAGCTTTTCTGCCTTGTTTTCGGCTATGTTTTTCAGAAAATAGCCGTATGCCTTACCGGATATCTCTATGCCTACAGTTCCGACATTTGCTTCAAGCGCTGTTGTAACAGCGATACATCCGCTCCCCGAGCATAAGTCCACCGCCGTACCGCCCGTGTTTTTAAGATGTTCGATTGCTATATCGCACAGAAGTTCTGTTTCGGGACGGGGAATAAGCACTCCCTCCCCGACAAAATATTTTCTGCCGTAAAATTCCCAGTTTCCTAAAATATATTGCAGCGGCTCGCCCGTTTTACGTCTTTTCGCCTTATCCTCGCACTCGGCAAGCTGTGCCTCGGTGATTTCCTCAAACGGCATTTTACCGCCGCTGATTTCGCTTACTATCTGCCTTGCCTCAAAATACGCATCGTCGGTAACGCTTTCAAGCATATCGCTTATAAGCCGTACCGCCTGCCTTATTACCACTTTGCGTCCTCCGCATTTTCGGGTAGAACAGGCTTCATTGACGCAATAGCCACCTCTATCATCTCATCGGCAGGCTCCTTTGTGGTAAGACGCTGTATAGCAAGTCCCGGAGCGGAAATTATCTTCGTAACCACATTGTCATACTTTCCTGCGATACGGATAAGTTCGTATGAGATACCTACGACTATCGGCAGGAAAATTATCTTACAGCATACTCTCAGCATATCGCCGATAAGCTTTGATACTCCGAATGCTTCAATGAACAGCTCGCTGTTTATCGGGAGCAGGGTATATACCAGTATGCTTATCGCAAGCGTCAGGAATATAAAGCTGGTACCGCATCTGGGGTGGAAACGCTTGTACTTTCTGACGTTCTCCACAGTCAGCTCCTCGCCATGCTCATAGCAGAATATCGTCTTATGCTCCGCACCGTGATACTGATACAGCCTTTTCATCGTTTTCATAAGAGAGGTCAGCCACAGATAGCCGACAAAAAGCGCTATCTTAATAATACCCTCCGTCAGTGAGCGGAATGCGGATATATTCGTATCTCCGCACAGCGTCTGTATCCCTGTGAATATAAGCGTAGGCAGTATCACAAACAGTGCGACCGCAAGCCCTACGCCGAGAATACCCGATATGACCGCAACAGCCGTTGTCAGAGCGGCGCTATTGCCGTCTTTCTTTTCGTCCTTTTTATCTTCCGGTTTTTCTTTGCTTACGTTATCTGCCTGTTTGTCCTGCTCTTTTTCTTTTTTCTTCTTGTCCTTTTCGTCCTCTTCTTCATCGAACATTCCGCTCACTTCGCCCGACTTGTTAAGGTACTTGTAACCGTCCGCCAACTGTGAAACGAAATTTATACAGCCTCTGATAAATGGCGCTTTGTTATACCACTTCGGAGCCTTCCTGTCCCACACCTCCGTGTATATCTCCCTGTCGGGCTGACGTACAGCCATACAGCCCTTTTTCGGACCGAGCATCATAACGCCCTCAATGAGAGCTTGTCCGCCGACTTTTGTTTTGATTATCTTCTTGTTCTGTTCGCTCATATTCAGCCTTTCTTATTGTTCGTCCTTTTTAGCTATCGGCAGGGTGATCACTACCCTTGTATATCGTCCGAGTTCGCTTTCAATATCAAGTGTTCCGCCGTGTGCGGTCACAATCTCATCTGCAACCGCAAGACCTATTCCCGAACCTCTTACCGTGTTGTTCGCCTTATAGAATTTGGCTTTAACTTTGGGCAGGTCGGATCCGGCAATGCCGCAACCGTCGTCTTCAATGGTAATGATAACCGAGTCGGCAGTCATAGCAGTAGCTACTATGATATGTCCGTTTACTGCGGAGTATTTTATAGCGTTGTCTATTATATTTATAAACACCTGTCTTATACGGTTTCTGTCGCCGAAGATAGTTACTATCTCCTGCGGCTCGTCATACAGAAGCGTCTTATTTTCCTGTCTTGCCTTTTCGGAATATATTATCACAGCGTCGGTAAGCTCGGCAAACACGTCCATATTCGCCTTGCTGAGGTTGAACCTGCCGCCCTGTATCCTTGAGAAGTCAAGCAGTTCTTCAACCATATTGGAAAGTCTTTCGGATTCTTCCGCAATGACCCGCATACCTTTTTTGGCGGTTTCCTTATCATTAGGGCTTGCGGCGATCGTTTCGCTCCAGCCCTTTATCGCCGTCAGCGGGGTACGCAGTTCGTGTGATACGGAAGAGATGAAGTCGTTCTTTATTTTCTCCGAGTTTTCAAGCTCGTCTGCCATATAGTTGAATACGTGGCACAGCTCACCGAGTTCGTCATCTGTGGTTTCCTCAATATGCACTCCGAAGTCGCCCTTTGCTATCTTTCGTGCGTTTACGCTTATCTGCCTTAAAGGCATTACTATCGATTTTATGAAGTAAAGTCCGAGCACCAGCATAAGTATTATGATAGCTCCGCTTATCGCTATTATGAAAATCATAATCACGCCGAGCTGTTTATCTACCTTTGAAAGCGAAGTTATGACCCTTACTGCGCTGTAGTTGTCGTTTCCTGTTTCAAGCAGTCCGGTGACTGCCATGACCTTCTCGCCGTTGCTCTGATAGCCGCTGTAAACACCTATGCCGTTTCCACTTTTAACTGCGCTGTCATAGTCGGGCATATCATAGGAGTTGCTCGGCTCGAATCCGCTTGACGTTATTACGACCTTGCCTCCGGAGTTTATCATCATAAGCTCCATACGGTCTTTTTTGGTGAAACTTTCAACGGTATCTCGTATCTCGTTTGAATAGTTGGTGCCGCTACCTGTCGAACTGCTGTTGTAGTACCGTGTAAGCACGGTGGATATAACGTTCAGCTCACTGCGGAGCGTCTGCTCGACTGTACTGTAAAAGTACGCCCTGAATACGCAGTACATAACTATATCAAGCAGTACCAGAACTATAACTACCGCGCTGAAGCTTTTAAGAAACCAGCGGTTAGCTATCGTCGTGCGTCTTGCCAAAGCCTTTACCTCCGTTTGTTTATCCGTTGAACTCGCCTGCGGCGGCAAGCTCGTCTACGCACCACTTGTAGCCGTAGCCCCATATGGTGGTTATGTATCTCGGATTTGACGGGTCCTCTTCTATTTTCATTCTGAGCCGCCTTATGTTGACATCGACTATTTTATCGTCGCCGTAATAGTCCTCGCCCCATATACGGTTAAGTATGCTCTTGCGGTCAAGCGCCGAGCCGCTGTTTTCCATGAAATACTCAAGCAGCTGATATTCCACCTGCGTTATCTCTATGCCTGTTCCGTTCTTTGTGAAAATACGGCTCTTTGTATTTATTGAGAACGGACCGGAGATAAGCGTTCTGCCCTCGTCCTCGGGCGGTCTTGCAACGCTCAGGCTCACCCTGCGGTATACTGCGTCGACTCTTGCAACAAGCTCAGACGGAGAGAACGGCTTTGTCACATAGTCATCCGCACCCTGCGTAAGACAGCGTATCTTGTCTACCTCCTGACTTTTGGCGGAGAGCATAATGATACCCATAGTATCGCTCTTCTGTCTGAGCCAACGACAAAGCTCGCTGCCGTCCATGCCGGGCATCATTATATCAAGCAGCGCGACATCGATAAGCCCGCCGTAGTGCACATACGCTTCCATAGCCTGAGCGGCATTGCTGACATCTATAACGTCATATCCGCTGCGCTTCAGGTTTATTACGACAAAATCCCTGATTGCGTCTTCATCTTCACAAACGAGTATTCTTTTCATATGTTTACCTGCCTTTCACTATGCCGTTCCGGCTTAATTTCCGCTGCTGAGCAGAGCCGCATCATTGTCGTATCCTTCCGGACGCACTTTGACAGCCGCTTCTATTTCATCATCGGTAAGCGACAATCCCTCGTACATAATACTCTTGTAATATATCGTCTTTTCGCTGTCGTCCGAGAACAGTCTGAAACCGTCACGCAGTGCCGATTGAGTATCCGGTTCACTCTGAGCCGATGTGTCGCTTTTAAGCACGGTCTTTATTGTCAGCAGAGCGTATTCGTTTTCCTTTATGTCGCCCTCGTACTTCCAGAAGGTGACAGAGTTGTCTTCCGTGTTGACGGTTGCGGTCACCATTCCGACCCATCTTCCGGGGAAGGTGAGCATGAAGTTCCTCTGAGGATCAACGAATGTATATGCCGTAAGTTCTATCTTGCTGCAATTCTGCTTGTACCAGCGGACCGCGCATATCTGTTCGGGGAATGAGAGGTTTTCATATCCGGGGAGCGGCGAGGTTGCAGGGATATCTATTATTCCGTCGCCGTCGATATCCTGCGAAGACAGTTTAGGAGTATAGCCGTTCACATGGCGTGAATAGTTGGTGTCTGCACCGTACCTCACTGTTGTTTCGGCTGTTGCAAAAGAGCTTCCGTTATAATACAGCACGGTTGTGCCGTAATAGTTTTCCGAAATGAGATAGTCGACCGCTATGCACGGCATTTTCTTTCCGAGTAAAAGGCAGTTTGCAGATGTTATTCTGTCAAAATCGGTAACTCCGTTTCCGAATGACAACACCGGGTATATCATACCGAGGGTCTTGCCGTCGCTACAGCCGTAGACGGTCATATTAGCGCTCTTCTTTGCACCGTCACGGTTGAAGCAGGCAAGATATTCGCCGCTTTCGGTCAGGTTGTCAAGCATTATATATGATGAATATCCTACTGTGCCGAGCTGTGTCGCAACGCCGTTTTCATAGTCAATAACAGACATTATTTTGTCGGAAGAGCCGAGGACGGAGTAGCTTATGAGCAGTTTTTCCTTATCCGAGCCAAGCTTTGAAAAAGCAACGCTTTCGACCTCGGTGCCTGCGGCGGGAAGCTCATAGGTCGCCTTCCAGTCGCCGTTTTCGTCCTTGTCAAGAAAGCTTACACGCAGGTTTCCGACTGCGTTTCCGTCCTGCGCTCCGGGTTCTTTTGCCGTATCGGTCTTGTTCTGCTCATAGAACACTATCGCCTCGTCGGTGGGTTCATCGTCTATATTGTGGATAACAAATGCACTGCGGTATTCTCCTGTATGGGGATAACGCAAATCAACCCTGCCCGCGCTTGCGGTCAGGGCATTGTATATTTCGTTCTGTTCGTCGGTAAGTCTGGGAGAAGCCAGCAGGTCGCCTGCCGAAAATGAGCCGGAACAGCCGCAGAGTGCAGAAATAAAGCACACCAGCGCAGTAAGCCCTGCTGTTTTTCTGAGTATTTTATTAAGACGTAGTATAGTGATGTTTTTCATTTTTTCTCCTCGGACGCTTACTCGGCGTCCTGTGTATCGCTTTCGGCGGCGGTTTCTTCCGATGCGGAAACAATATCCTGCTTCGGAACGGAAGCGTCGTCTGTGATTGCGGGAACCGCCTTTTTTGAGAACTGTACTATACCTGCAAGCGCTGCGGGTACAAAAGCGGTGATTATAAGTTCAAGGTCGGGTGCGTCAATAAGCTGCGTCCACTTTTCGGAATCTGTTACCGCAAGCGCAAAACAGCTTATAAGATAAGCGGCAGAGCACGCTCCGCTGAAATATCCCGAAGCTATAAGCGCGGTTCTTGTGAATTTCTTTTCGCCGCCGCACATAAATCTGCCCATATTTATCCAGAACAGTATAGTCAGGATATAGAACAGCATAAGCATAAGCTTCTGCGGCATACCGGTTATTATCGGACTGCCGAGATAGAATTTTACGGCTACTATCAGATAGTTGATGATTATGAACACTGCGCTTACGCACTGCGCAGGGACTATCTTTGACGACGACATTATCGTCATACCGCCTGCAAGATACGCTATACAGCCCGCAAGTGATGTTATCGTGTATATTCCGACTGTTCCTGCGGAAAAGTCGTTTATAACAGGCAGTATCCATGCCGCACCTGCGAGTATCATTACAATACCCACGGCGGTACAGCTTTTCGCTGAAAGCTCTGCGGCTGTTTTGGGCTGAGAACTTTTGATGTCGAAGAAAGCGAGAATGCTGACAGCCACAGCCGATGCTATGAGCAGTATATGGTATACTGTGTTAAGAACCTCGCTTCCCGCCGCATAGAGATTGGACGGATATTCTGTACCTGTATTGAGCTGGATTATTCTCAGTACGGTAAGTACAACGGCGGATATAATTCCTGCCGATATTGCCTTTTTATCGGAAAGTATTCCTTTCATTGTTGCGCCTTTCAATTGTTCTTTTATAATCAGCGCTGGTCAAGAGCAATATAATCCCTGTTCTTGATAAGCGTTCTGTAGGCAGGACGCATGATACGCTTGCCGTTTTCTATTTCTTCCATTCTGTGAGCACACCAGCCGGGCATTCTTGCACAGGCAAACAGTGCGGTGTACATTTCAACGGGTATGCCGAGGAACTTGTAAACAAGACCTGAGTACATATCAACATTTGCACACATTGTCTTTACATCGCCCTTGTTCTTTGCAAACAACTGGGGAGTAAGACGCTCGATAGTATCGAGCAGTCTGAACTCGGCTTCCATCTCTGTGCCCTTTGCAAGCTTGAGAGCGGATTTCTTGAGCTGTACGGCTCTTGGGTCTGACAGGGTGTATACAGCGTGACCCATACCGTAGATAAGACCGCTGTGGTCGTTTTCTTCCTTGTTTAATATCTTTGTAAGGAAGTCTGCAACTTCACCTTCGTTTTCCCAGTTCTTTACGCCGTTTTCAATACAGTTAAGCATTTCCATGACTTTAATATTTGCGCCGCCGTGACGGGGACCCTTAAGTGCCGAGATAGCGGAAGCGTAAGCCGCATAAGCGTCTGTACCTGTTGAGGTTACGCAACGGCAGGTAAATGTCGAGTTGTTACCGCCGCCATGCTCTGCATGGAGCATAAGACAAAGGTCGAGAAGCTTTGCCTCCTCCTTTGTGTACTCACGGTTGTCACGCAGTGTGGACAGAATGCTTTCCGCAAGGCTCTCGTCAAGGTTTATCGGGTGCATTACCATACTTGAGTTATAGAGATAACGGCGCATTACCTGATAAGCGCCTACCATTATTGCGGGCAGTCTTGCGATAACCGAGATAGCCTTGAGCATTTCGCTTTCCATGCTCTTGTTCTCAGGCTCTTTATCATATGTGTAAAGTGCGAGTACCGACTGAGCCATCTTGTTCATTATGTTTGATGACGGGCAACGCATAAGTACGTCCTCTGCAAAGTAGGGGGGCAGAGTGCGGTAGTGTGTTACTATCTTCTTGAAGTCCTCAAGGTGTTCCTTGTCGGGCAGGTTTCCGAAAAGAAGGAGGTAGGCTGTTTCTTCAAAGCCGTATCTTCCGTCCTTTTCAACGCCGCTTACAAGGTCGCAGATATCATATCCCCTGTATATCAGCTGACCGGGAGCAGGGCGCTTTTCGCCCTCGTCGATAACATAGCCGTGTACACAGCATATGTTTGTAAGACCGACAACAACACCGCTTCCGTCGTTGTTACGAAGTCCTCTCTTTACGTTATATTTGTCATATAATCTCGGGTCTATTGCCGTCTGGATTTTGTAGTCGCGGCAAAGCTTCTGAAATCGCTCGTTCATATATTTATTCCTTTCTTTATACGTTTATAATAGCCTCGCATATTCTATACCGTAAAAACGGTGAATATAATGAATTACGGACGAACCGGTTTACCGAAGCGTCTATTCCCTATTATTATACTCTATTTGTTCTGATAAGTCAAGAAAGGAAAAATCGGCGCAATGAAAAAGAAATATCTGTATCTGCTTATAGCCGGGCTTGTGCTGGTAGCCGTTATGCCTGTGGTCATACTATTGTGTTTTTCGGCAAGGACAGAGCAGATAAGACCGCAGACGGTAATATATTGTAACACGGAATATGCGTATAAGGAATTTCTTGCCGGTTGTGTGCTGAGTGAGCTGAAAACGCTTGACAGTCCGCCGGATAATAATGATACCGAGGGGATAAATGCAGTAGCAATAGCGCTTGACTGTTCGGCAAGATATCTGCTTAAAACGGGCAAAGCGCCTGACAGCGGATATCCCCGACTTGATTATATGGACGAAAGGGAGGGGCTTGAGCATTTCGGCGCAGAGCTTTCGATCTACAGAAAATATGCGGAAAAGTCAGCAGAATATGCATTATCGCAGAACTTCACCGTAGACGGTAAAGCTGTTTTTCTGCCCGTCTGCCGTATTTCATCGGGAACTATGATATCGCCCGGTGACTGCAAAAACCCGTATGTGAAAAAGCTGTACTGCGAAAAGGATAAGACTGCGGATTATTATATCGGAAGTTGTCAGCTGACAGCGGACGGCATAGCGGAAATAATGCTGACTGCGTATCCATCTCTTATTATTCCACCCGATGAATCAAAGTGGATAAGTAATATAAACCGTGACGGTGACGGGAATGTGCTGGGGCTTAGCGTATGCGGTATAAGAATGTCGTGTGAAGAATTCCGCAGTCTGTTTGATATCCGTTCTCCGTCGTTTGATATAAGCTATACGCAAAGACTGTACAGCTTTACGACAAGAGGTGACGGCTGTAACTGCGGAATGAGCGTATATTCGGCACTTAAATTGTCGGAACGTGGTTACAGCGCAAGGCAGATATTGAATGAGTTTTACAATTTGTAGAATACGGAATGCTATATACAAATTGTTATGTTGCGCTTAGCCTAAATTCTCTACGAAACCCAATATCATTCAAAAAGGAAAACACGCTCTGCCAAGCACTGATTTATAGCTCCCTTGTGTAAAGGGAGCTCAGATTGTAGAAAAAGTATGTTTTTTCAACAAAAGTGCTTGTCCTCAATCCCTATCCCCAAACCCCTTTCCCCGGTGAAAGGCTGTGTATGCTTGGTTGGCTTTGCATCTGTGCAATCGTGGTCGTTTATTGTCGGTGCGTCCTGCACCGACTTTGTTCGACCACTTGTATGCGTCCTTGCATAGAGCATTTGGGCATACACGCCCGGCATCCGTGCCGGGGCTATATTACTGGGGCTACCGCCCCTCAACCCCATTTTTTGATAATGATAGAGGTTTTTCGACAGACTGAGGGATTGCCTACCGCCGACCTTTTGCCATCACCTCCGCTGACAATCCCTCAATAGTTGGCAGTGCTTCGCACTGCAACAGATGCTCACCTTTACACAAGGGAGCAAATTGTGATGCTTCTTTTTCACACGTTGCACTTAACCTTAACCCTACAAAAACTCAATGTCAGTCAGAAAGAACACACGTTACATCAAGTACTGTCCCTTTTTCAAATCCACCGCCAACGGCGGTCACCACAATTATTCATTATTCATCATTCATCATTCATCATTCATTATACAAAAAGTCCGCCGTCTTTTCAGACAACGGACCTTGATATAAAGTTTTAATGTAAAATTAAAGTGTGCCGTCCGCCGTAAAGGCTTTTCCTTTTCTTATGTAGTAATTGTAGAAGAACAGATCTACAACCAGCGCAAGCACCCAGCCTACGGGCCACGACAGCCATATTCCGTCCGAGCCGAAGAACGGAGAGAGGATATAGGCGAAAATAACACGCAATGCAAGGTCAAGACAGGTGCTTATCATAAACGGCGTCATAACGCCGCAACCTCTTACACCGCCGTCAATTACTATCTTTATGCAGACAAAGAAATAGAACGGGGAAACGATAGTCAGAAACTTACTGCCGGTTGCGATTATCTCAGCGTTAGCCTGTGTCGCAAACAGGTTTACAAGCGTTCCGCCGAAAAGCAGGAAGCACACTACAAAAGGTATCGCTATAACAAGACACATCAGCATACCCGACTTCACACCCGTTTTAACACGGTCGGTCTTGTCTGCGCCTATGTTCTGAGCGCAGAAGTTCGACACGCTGTTTGAAAGCGTTGAGAAACAGGTTATTGCGAAAGTATTCAGCTTGATAGCAGACGCATAACCGCCTATTACCGATGAACCGAAGCTGTTTACCAGGCTCTGCACGAACAGATTTCCTACTGATACAAAACTGCTCTGTAATATTGACGGAACGGAAATACGGCTTATCTGCTTGAGTGCGTCAGAAGAGAATATTTTAGGCTTTTTGGGAGTATCCGACTGTATCTTTCCGACACGTCTTAAAAGTACGAAGAACGCCGCAACGCCTGCCGCGCCCTGAGCGGCGAATGTAGCCCATGCAACGCCTGCGACGCCCATCTGAAATACTATTACAAACAGCAGGTCAAGCCCGATATTTCCAAGCGACGACGCTATCAGGAAGAACAACGGTGTTTTCGAGTCGCCGAGGGCGGTGAATATACCGTTGCAGGCATTGTAGATAAAAAGGAACACAAGCCCCAGGACATATACCCTCAGATAAATATCGCTGTCCGCAAATATATCATCAGGTGTGCCGAGCAATGTCAGCATCGGTGAACATAAGGCACAGCCTATCACGGTAAGCACTCCGGCGATTGCCGCAAACGAAACCAGCGCCGTGTTTATCGCCGTTTTCATATATGTATAGTTCTTTGAACCGAAAAGTCGTGCAACAACGACCGACGCACCGACGCTTCCGCCTGTTGCCACTGCCATGAATATCATTGTGACGGGGTAACTTGCGCCTATTGCACCCAGCGCCATATCGCTTACAAAGTTGCCTGCAATAACGCTGTCAACAATGTTATAAAGCTGTTGAAATGCAACGCTGAGCAGCATCGGCAGAGAGAATTTCAGCAGAACGGAAAAGGTCCTGCCGCTAGTCATATCCGTGACCATTCTTTTATAATCGCTTCCTTATCTTTTCATAAAACCTTTTGGAGCGGCTTTTGTCAGCCTTGTGGCATAGGTCTTTACAGTATCCGCAAACTGCAGTTTCTTTACAAATCCGGAGGGAATTTCGGAATATCCGAGCAGTGCGCCTTTCAGTGCGCCCGCAATAAATGCGCATATATCGCTGATACCGTCCTGGTTTGCCGCAAGCTGTACTGCGCTGAGATAGTCGTAATGCACGCAGGCACAGTATACGCCGATAGCGAGGGCAGAGTCGGCTGTGCTGCCGTTTCCGAGCTCGGCAACGTCGGTAAGCGGCGAAGTCGTTTCGTCCAGCAGAGCGAGCGCCTTGTCAAGCGCCGCAAAGCAGTCTTCAAAACCGTCGTATTCTTTAAGCATTTTCATTGTATCTAGTACGGACTGTTCAATCGAATTTCCCTTGCAGATAAAAGCTATAATCGAGGCAAGACAGCCCGTTGCAAGATATGCTGTCGGGTGCGAATGGGTAATGGCGGCAAGGTCACAGCCTGTTGCGAATGCACGCGCGGGGTCGCTGTAAAAATAAAGTCCGGTCGGTACTGCTCTCGGCAGGCAGTCAAACAGCTTGTTTGCGTTTATGGGTCGTCTTATTCTGCCGTATGTGTGTTCCGACTTTATATCGGCAATGGTTTGTACCAGTTGTTTTGTCGGATTACGCTTTTTTGCGAGAGCCGGAACGCCCAGCAGGTCGCACGGAAAGCCTGTTTCGTTTTCGTCAAGTATCCATTGCAGCGCTACCGATGATGTACCGCCTGTCTGTGTGTACAGCCACTGCTGAAGTGCCAGGAAAACATAATCCGCCGGGTCGGCTTCATTTGTTTTCAGCCCTGCCGCGTCTGCCCACAGTATACCGTGTGCCGTGAACAGCATCATCTGGGTCTCGTCTGATATGCGGGCATATTTCTGGTGCTTTTCCGGCTTCAGCTTGAGTATGCCTTTCTTGCCGTAGATATCCTTTATCTGACTTCTGGTTATCGTCTTTACGGGCGAGCCGAGTGCGTCACCTGCGGCGGCGCCGACCAGACAGCCTGAAAATCTTTCTTTCTTGTACAATTTCTTATTTGCCATAAAATCTCCTGCGGCAATGCGCCGCCTCAAATTCCGCCCTTTGCGGCAATGTGCCGCCCCAAATTCCGCCCTTGCGAAGCATTTGTGCTTACCTCAGCTTTGCGTAACGGTCGGGAATAAATGATAATTATATTTATAACGCTGCACAGCGTTTTATTCACTTGCCTGCATTTTTCTGTAGCTTATCATCAGGTCTACAAATCTGCCATATGACTTCTTTCCGTCCGTCTGCCCCTGCGATTTAAGATAGGTATCGTTCACTGTTGTGGCGACAGTTGCGACCGGAGTTTCGTATTTCTTCCAGTATGCGCTGTTGGCGCTGAGCTCCGCTATTACTTTTTCATCGGCATAGCTCATAAGCTCGCTGTATATTTCCGAGCCTGCCGCCGAATAAAGTGCATTTGCGGCATAGATAAGAGCGTATACCCAGCCCGCATATTGCAGATACACGTTATCCGAGCCTGTGCAGGCAAGATAGGCGATAAAATTTGCCTCGTCCTCACGCATAAAGCCTTTCAGATGCGACAGTTCATGACACACCGTGAACGGTTTTGCAAAGTCCGGCGCATTTGCGTTATAATTTGCTTCTATTGTAAACGGCGCATACATTCCGAGTATTCTCATATAAGACATACCCTCTGATGCAATTACCGGCTTTGCGTCCGGATAAAACCCCGACAGGCTGTCGTACCTATCGCCGAGCAGGTTCATTGCCTTTTTGCATTCTTCGTCAAGGTTTATTTTGCTGTCAAGCTCTACCGTCAGCGTTTCATCGGTTTCTATCTTCCGGGCGGTATCATTTGCGTTTTTAAGAATGTATACGCAAAGGTCGGCAAGCTCCTGCGCCGTGTAGGCTTCAACGGTAAATCCACTGACTGCGGAAAACGGTGTTCTGTTATAGTTTATTCCACAGAAAAGCGTAAATACAAAGAATATGCTGACCGCAAAGTTCAGCACAACGGCGAGCACCCTCGTCATGAGCCGTTTCCGTTTACCTTTGCCTTTGATGAATCTGACAACGGTAAAGGTTACACCGACAGCGGCAAGGATAATTACCGTGTACAGCAGCAACTCACACAGCGAGAAAGGCAGTACAGAAGTGATCCGCCCGACAGTGCCGACAAAAAACGGATATATATTTGTACTGTACCATTCGGCAAACCCGGTCGTATTTTTTGCAAGCAGAGTAAGCGTAAGCGACGCGGCAAAAGCCGGCACTGTGTAATACAGCCACTTTGGTATTTTTGTAAATACGGATTTCAACTTTGCCATACAGATACATCTTTCTTAGCGTCGGTTCAGTACAGGTTTCTTACCTTGTCGAGATAGCCGGTAAATTCTTTTCTCAGAGTCAGCGGTTCAAGAATTTCGGCATTTGCTCCGAGCTGGAACAACCAGCCGAAAAATGTCGGGCTGACGTTTATATCCTTTGATATGTAAAAATGATTTTCATCGAGCTTGTGCATTGTTATGTCCGAGCCGAACTTATCTATGACAACGCTTGTAAGCGAGTTGTCGAAGCTGAGCTTTGCCCTTACGGTTTCGCTTCCTGCGAACATACCGAATATCCTGCGGGTATATTCCGCAAGGTTGAAGTCCTTAGCGGGAACAGCGGGTTCACCGGAAACTTCAACGTCTTCCATACGGTCAACACGGAAGTTCGATATAGCGTTATACTTTTCATAGTAGCCTATGCAGTAGTAGTTTTCATCTTCCCACGCAAGCGAGTACGGCGACATTACATACCGTCCGCCCGATGTCTTGTAGACTTTTTTCTTTTTGATATCATATCTGAAGTAGTGGAAGGTGATTTTCCTCTGCTGCTTTATCGCCTCGTGTATTTTGTTGATATTATAGTATATCTTGCGGTTTTCCGTCTTTACACGGTTTGCTACGATTACGCTCCTTTGCAGTTCGCGAGCCTTGAAGTTGCTGGTGAGATGTGATATTTTCTCAACCAGTTCCCTTGACTTGTCCTCGGTTATAAACTTTGAGCAAGCTGCCGCATCGGCAAGCAGCTGAAGCTCTTCAAACTGGAACCTGTCTGTTCCGAGATAATAGCTTCCTACTTTGTCCGAGCAGATATCCATATCCATTACTTCACGCAGAAGCTCTATATCGTCATAGATAGCCTTGCGCTCCGCCTTTATGCCTACCTTGTCAAGCCCGGATATAATATCCTTTACGGTAAGCGGGTGCTGTTCGTCTGACTCTTCACGGAACATTTTTTCCAGATACAACAGTTTCGGTTTCTGATTTGATGAACGCGGCATAGTACATTTCCTTTCCTATTCATGCTTTATCTGAATTATTACCGACAGCACAAGCACCGCCGCTATAAGCGCTGAGATTATGACAGTAAAAACATTGAATGTCTGTGTAAGGTACGGGACGAGCGACATTACCAGTGCTATCGAAGCTAAAACCGTAATAGGTGTCTGACGCTTCTTGCCGAAGAATATCCACAGCAGAGAAAGCATAGCCGTAATAGTTGTCATCACAGCGCATATCATATAGTTGAACATTGCATATCCGAACGGAGTGACATCGAAATACGAGTAATTCTCAAAGCGGAAAATCAAATGACCGCTGTCGGACATCAATCCGTATTTGAGTACCGCACCGAGCGGTAAAAGCTCCATTATTATCGCCGCAATGCAGACGATGAGTCGTATAACACCGAGTTTTTTCATAATATTTCACCCTGAATAATCGGCATGGGACACCCCATACTGACAACAATCTTACTTCACCCTTACAAAATGCGCAATAAACGACCTGAAATCTCCCCACAACGAAGGAATGTCAAATCCGCTGTTCATCAGAAGCTCTGCCGAATAAACCCTTCCCGTCTGCTCGTGCTTGTAGTAGCAGCCCTTTTCAAGCCCTTTCAGCTTTACTCTGTGCAGGAACACGCTTGGCTCCTTAAGAACCTGTACATATTCGAGGAGTGTTTCGCTCTTGTCCTTTGCGACAAACTGCCATGCGTCAAAGCGGTCGTTTGCGAACGGATCGCCGATTCTGTAATAATCGCCCGTTCTCACAAGCGGATTGTACTTGTTGAATTCTTCTATCTGTTCCTTTATCGCATACTTGTCATCGTCCGAAATCTTCGTAACGTCAAGTTCATAGCCGAACGTACCCGACATCGCAACGTGTCCTCTTGTTTCAAACGGAGTGATCCTGCCTACACAGTGGTTCGGGCTGTCCGAAACGTGAGCGCCGAAGCAGGAGCAGGGATAGCACATAGAAGTGCCGTACTGTATCTTGAGCCTTTCTATAGCGTCGGTATCATCGCTTGTCCATATCTGAGGAGAGTAGTACAGCATACCTGCGTCAAAGCGTGAGCCGCCGCCCGCACAGTTTTCAAGGAGCAGGTCAGGGAAGTCTGTCAGCAGTCTTTCCTGCATTTCATATACGCCGAGGACATACCTGTGCCATATCTCACGCTGTCTTTCGGGAGGGAATACCTCGTTGCCGACCTCGCTGAGCTGTCTGTTCATATCCCACTTTACATATTCTATGTTTGCGCTTGAAAGGATAGCCTTCATCTGCTCATAGATATAGTCACGCACTTCTTTTCTTGAAAAATCAAGTACAAGCTGACTTCTTACAGTCGTGCGGTGTCTGCCGGGAATGTGTATGCACCAGTCCTGATGTTCCGCATACAGCTTGCTGTCCGGGCTTATCATCTCAGGCTCGAACCATATACCGAACTTAAGACCTATCTTGTTTACCTCGTCTACAAGGTGCTTAAGACCGCCCTTTATCTTATTCTCGTTCACAAACCAGTCGCCGAGGGAAGATTTATCATCGTTTCTGTGACCAAACCAGCCGTCGTCCATGACGAGCATCTCGATTCCGGCTTTCTTAGCCTCTCTTGCTATATCAAGGAGCTTGTCCGTGTCAAAGTTGAAATATGTCGCTTCCCAGTTATTAATAAGTATAGGACGGCGCATATCCTTCCACTTTCCTCTGATAAGGTTGTTCCTCATAACATCGTGGAAGTTTCTTGACATCTGACCTAAGCCCTCGCCGGAATAGGTCATGATGACCTCAGGTGCCTGAAAATCTTCTCCCGGCTCTAAGTGCCACGAGAAGTCATACGGATTTATACCGAGCAGCGCCCTTGTCTTTTCATACTGACCTACCTCTACCATTCCTAAGAACGAACCCGAATACACCAGAGCAAAGCCGTAAGCTTCGCCGAAGTCCTCTGTTGCGGTGTGGTCGCACAGCGCAAAGAAGTTGTTGTGAGCGTGGCTTGTAGCACCTCTGTTGGAATCTATCGACTGCTTGCCGAAACGTATAGGGAAACGCTGTACATGGCGTTCTCTTGCCCATGTTCCGTGCAGTGTTATCATATCGTAGTCCATTCTGTCAAGATCAAGGCTCATTGATATGAGACGGCGCAGGTCGATAGCGGCAAGACCGTTGTTTTCGACCTTTACGCTTCTTGTGATAACGTCAAATTTCGGGAATACGCTGTACATAAGTGTAATGTCAAGACCGCTGTGCGGGTCGTAGCAGAATACCTCAAGCGTCTGTGCCTCGTCGTCTGCGGCGTATGTAGCGGGAAGCCCCTTTAATTTCGGCTTGCCGTTTGAAATTCTGTAATCCTTGTAGTAGCATTCACAGGCGGACATACCGTTTATATCCATTACCTGCATTGCCGGTTCTCTGAAATCCGCAACGCCCGATGTCGGAAATTCGATAGGCGCACAGTCAAAGCTGTGAGGTCCCATAGCGTCGTGTACCGCAGGTACAAACGGCTCGTCATTCGGTATGCGGAGCATATGAGTTATATCCGTTTCCGGAATATAGCCGCCGTAGTACAGGTGGAGCAGGTTTCTGCTGTCGGTGATATGGAATGCGTAGCTCGATTTTTCCGTGTCGAGCTTGAATACACGCTTGTTTTCGTCAAATACGATAGACATAATTTTTCCGTCCTTTAACTTATTCGGGATACAACAAGTTCCCATATACATTAAATATACCATATTTTTCGGCTTTTCTCAATCCTTTTAAGCAAAATTTTAAGCAGTTTTCATTTTTGCCGAACAAACCCGTTGTATAAGAGAATGAGAGGTATATTACAGCACCGTTTCATCCACCCTTTTTATCACAAAAGCATAACATAATTCACCGTTAATCTTAAATTTACTTAAATTACGCCCTTGATGCTGTGTAATGCCGTTAGTTTCAATAAAATTTCACATACATTTTAGGCATAATGCACATTGACTTTAAAAAAACGAAATGTTAAAATAGGTGTGTAAAGTTACACAAGTGTGTAACAAAACGAAATTAAGTTTTATTAGGAGGATTTTTCCAATGAAGTTAAGAAAGATCATGACAGGTATCGTAGCTTCTTCGCTCGCACTCAGCACATTAGCTGTAGCAGCAAGCGCATCAAGCCTTAAGAAGGTAACAGAAGCAGACGGCAAGTCTGCAGGCCTTTCATCAGGTAACGATTCATGGCTCGTTCAGGTTTACAACGAAGGCAATGAAGCAGAGGGCAAGCCCGCTACAAAGTATGATATCGACTACTCAAAGGTAACAGGCGCAAGATTTACTGTTACAATTCCCGAAAAGGATGCTGACGGTGCAGACGGCAACCGTGAGTTCTGGGACGGTGCTACAGGCGGCGGCGTTGTTCTTTCAATCAACGGCGGCGACATCCAGAATGGTACAGACGCTTGGGATACATACAACTGGCCCAGCAAGCAGTACTGGGGAGTTACAGATGACGCTCTTGAGCTCGCTACAGACCCCAACAAGGATGACGATGCTTCAAACGATAAGGATCTGAGCTACGAGAAGATCGGCGATTATACATATCAGCTGACAGCTAACGGCTTTGACAACCCCATCGCTAAGGGCGACGCTAAGACGATCGGTTGCATGCAGGTTGCACTTCAGGAATGGGGTCAGTCTATCGCTACAATTGAAGTTGTAAAGTGTGAAGTTCTCGACGCTGAAGGCAATGTACTTATTGCATTCGACGGTCTTGGCAATGTAGTTGACGGTGGCAATTCTGCTCCCGCTACAGATGCTCCCGCTACAGACGCTCCCGCTACAGATGCTCCTACAACAGGTGACTCTACAAAGCCCAGCACAAACACAGGTGTTGAGAGCGTTGCAGTAGTAGCAGGCATTGCAGTTCTCGCTACAGGCGCTGTTATCGTTGCTAAGAAGAGAAAGTAATTTCGGCTTTAAGCAATAAGCGTAAATAAGCAATTTATCCCCCGCAGAAACCTGCGGGGGATTTTGTTTTTAATGGCAATTATAACAAAAAAGCCGAATATAACAGGAAAAGTGTTAGAAATTCAGTTGACATTGCATAAAAAATATGGTAAAATTAACATGAAATATAGTCTACAGCTTTATGGGGAGGTCAGACTGATGCGCAAGCTGATACAACTTAATAATAAAAAAGGTTTCACAATGGTGGAGCTTATTGTAGTTATCGGAATAATCGGAATACTTACAGCTATAATACTGCCTGCATCACTCAATGCCGGTAAACCGCAGGAGGCTCAGGCAAAGGCAAAGAGCTTCTATTTCGGCTCGCAGAGAATACTTATACAGTACAGAGCGGATGCGCCGGATAAAGACAGCGGATATTTTACATATGAATATGGCGCAGGCACGGCGACGATCGGCAAGGGCGACTATCTTTATATTGCGGCAAAGGCAGAGCAAGGGAAAGGTTTTACCGAAATAAGACTTTCAAATCTTCAGGCGCCGAGTGAAGACGTGGCGGCAAATACTGCTCAGGGCTATGTAGTAATGCAGACTTATGCACTTATGGACGAGACTTCAGCCGACCATAAGCTTCTGGATTCATTCAATACGTTTTCAACCGATGACGATTACGGATATTATTATGCATTGGTCGACGATCAGTGCAGAGTTATAATGACATATTGGACAGGATATGAAGAGATCGGGGATCTCAGCAAGGCGACAGACGATTCGGCGGCATTTACAAAGACAACCGTAGTCACTACCGGCGACTACTACGTTGACAGTTATATCCTTGGCGCATATCCCGAAAGATATGCTTTTGACGATATGACGTTATTCAAGGAAGTCAAGGCATATGATTATGACGATACATCGTCAGAAGCATCTGAAAGCACATGAGGGTCAAGCGAACCTGAGCTGTAACTTAATATGAGATGAGGCACCCACCGTTATGGCGGGTGCTTTTGTATATATCAAGGCGGCAACACAAGTGAAAATCCTGCAAAATTTCCATAAAACTGCTTTATTACACTTGCAAAAGTATCGGATTTCTGTTATAATGTCTATCGTGTAGGTATAGGCTTTGATTTAAATTTCCATAAAAAGACATATCTATATAACCATAATTTATTAACCGACGCCGAAAATGCGTGAAAGGTCGTGTTATCAGTGGAACTATTCGGTTCCATCGTCTTTGCCTGAGGGCAGGCTTTAAATCAAGGATATTAAAACTAAGGAAAGAATAAAGGTATGAAAGAACAGTTACAGAATATAAGAGAGCAGGCGCTGAAGACTATCGGCGACTGCGTTGATGTTAAGCAGCTTGACGAACTGAGAGTAAAGTACCTCGGCAAGAAGGGCGAGCTTACAGCGATACTCAAGAGCATGGGTAAGCTGTCCGCTGAGGAAAGACCTGTTATGGGTCAGCTTGCAAACGATGTAAGACAGTCGCTTGAGGGTTTTATTGCACAGAAGCAGGCACAGCTTAAATCTGCGCTTATGGAGCAGAAATTAAAGAAGGAAACGCTTGACGTTACTATGCCCGGAAAGCAGCAGGCAATGGGAGTACGTCATCCGCTGAATATAGTTCTTGACGAGCTCAAGGAAATATTCAGAGGAATGGGATACACTGTAGTAGACGGTCCTGAGGTCGAGGAAACGAAGTACGTTTTCGATATGCTTTTAACAGAGGACGGACACCCTGCAAGAGATGAGCAGGATACATTCTACATTACCGATGAGATCCTTCTGCGTACACAGACATCTTCCGTGCAGATAAGAACAATGCTTAAAAACAAGCCTCCTATAGCTATCATAAGCCCCGGACGTGTTTATCGTCCCGACGCTGTTGACGGCACGCACTCGCCTATTTTCCACCAGTGTGAAGGCCTTGTAATAGATAAGAATATCACGTTCGGCGATCTTAAGGGTACGCTTGAAACGTTTGCTAAGCGTCTTTACGGCGACGATGTAAAGCTCCGCTTCCGTCCTCACCACTTCCCGTATACAGAGCCGTCAGCCGAGGTTGACTTACAGTGCTTCAAGTGCGGAGGCAAGGGCTGTCCGCTCTGCAAGGGCGAAGGCTGGATAGAGATGCTCGGTTCAGGCATCGTTCATCCGCAGGTACTTATCAACTGCGGAATAGATCCCGAAGAATACAGCGGTTTCGCTTTCGGTATAGGACTTGAGCGTATTGCTATGATGAGATATAACATAGACGATATGCGTCTGCTGTACGAGAACGATCAGCGTTTCCTCGCACAGTTCAGATAAGAGAATTCAGAAATACCGATAGGAATCGTAAAAGGAGATATTAACGTGGATTTATCAATGAGATGGCTTAACGACTATGTTAAAGCCGATATGCCAATAAAGGAATTCGTAGCGGATATGACGATGAGCGGTTCAAAGGTTGAAACCTATCATAAGATGTCCGATCCTATAAATAACGTGGTAGTTGCAAAGGTGCTGAAGCTGGAGCGTCACCCCGACAGCGAAAAGCTGTGGATATGCCAGCTTGACGCAGGCAGGGATGAGCCTGTGCAGATAGTTACTGCGGCGCAGAATCTGTTTGAGGGAGCTATAGTTCCCGCTTGTATGCACAACAGTACCATTGCAGACGGAACAAAGATAACAAAGGGCAAGCTGAGAGGCGTTGCAAGCAACGGTATGATGTGCTCTTATGCGGAGCTTGGTCTTACAAAGGATGATTTTGACTATCCCGTAGCAGACGACGGAATACTTATACTGAACAACGATCCCGATGTTGATTCTTTTAAGATGGGTATGGATATATGCGAGGCTTTACAGACAGACGATACTATAGTAGAGTTTGAGATAACGAACAACCGCCCCGACTGTCTTTCTGTACTCGGACTTGCACAGGAGGCAAGCGCAACGTTTGATATTCCTATGAACTACACCGAGCCTTCATTCAAGGGCGTTGACGGGGATATTACAAAGGAAATCAGAGTAAGCGTTGAAAATACAAAGCTCTGCTCACGCTATATGGCGGCGCTTGTAAAGAACGTAAAGATAGGACCTTCGCCCAAGTGGATGGCAAGAAGGCTGAGAGCGAGCGGTGTAAGACCTATCAACAACCTTGTTGATATAACGAACTTCGTAATGCTTGAATACGGTCACCCGATGCACGCATTCGATCTGAGATATGTCGAGGACAACAGGATAGTTGTAAGAAACGCAAAAGAGGGAGAAACATTAAAGCTGCTCGACGAAATGGCAGAGCCGGTAAAGCTGACTCCCGAAATGCTGATAATCGCAGACGGAAAGAAGCCTATCGCCATAGCCGGCGTTATGGGCGGCGAGCATAGCGGTATTATGGAGGATACGACTACTGTCGTATTTGAGGCTGCCTGCTTTGACGGCGTATCGGTAAGACGTACAGCAAGAAAGATAGGCGAGCGTACTGAGGCAAGCTCACGCTTTGAAAAGGGTCTTAACCCGGTAAATGCAGAAAAGGCGCTCAAGAGAGCGTTACAGCTTATCGAGATGCTTGGCTGCGGAGAGGTAGTGAATACTATCATCGACGAGAACCACAGCGAGTATGTTCCCGAAAGATTAAAGCACGACTATAAGTGGGTAAACGAGCATTTAGGCTCGGATATAAGCGAGAATGAGCAGATAGAAATATTAAAGAAGCTCGGCTTCGGTTATGAAAACGGCGAGATAATCGTTCCGCCTACCCGTATAGATATGCACCGTGCGTGCGATGTTGCGGAGGAGGTTGCCCGTATATACGGCTACAACAGAATCCCCTCGACTATACCGAAGCTGTCATCACAGGGCAAGAGAACGCCCGAACAGATATTCGAGGACAAGGTAATATCACTTGCGCTGGCACTCGGATTCTACGAGGTAATGACCTACAGCTTTATTTCGCCTAAGGACTATGAAATGCTCCGTATGGACGAGAAGTCAAGAAAGAGCGTTGTGTTAAGACGTCCGCTCGGCGAGGATACAAGCGTAATGCGTACTTCTGCGCTTACATCAATGATGGAAGTTGTAAGAAGGAACTGGAGCAACAGAAACCTTGCAGGCAGATTCTTCGAGATAGCAAGAGAGTATTTCCCGACAGGAGAAAATCAGCTCCCTGTTGAAAGAGATGTTCTGTGCTATGCGCTTTACGGAAGCGGCGAGGACTTCTTTACCGCAAAGGGCGTTGCCGAGGAGGTTATGGCAAAGCTCGGTGTAAAGAATGTCGTATACACGGCTGAAAAGAACAATCCGACATTCCACCCCGGCAGATGTGCAAAGGTTACGGTAAACGGCGAGCTTATCGGTTATGTAGGGCAGCTTCATCCTGAGGCTGCGGCAAACTTCGGCGTAAATACAGAAGTTTACTGTGCTACACTGAGTATGGAAGTAATGTTCAATAATGCGGACGGCGATGTAAAGTATACCGCACTGCCCAAGTTCCCCTCAACATACAGGGATCTGAGCCTTGTGTGCAACGAGGACGTGCCGAGCGGAGATATAGTTGCTGTGATAGAAAAGACCGCAAAGCATCTTGAGGCTGTACGTCTGTTCGATATGTACAAGGGTGAGCAGGTGCCGGCAGGTATGAAGAGCCTTTCATACAAGCTGATACTCAGAAAGAAAGACGCTACGCTGACTGACGATGAGGCGGACGCAGTTGTTGCAAAGGTGCTCAAGGCACTTGAGAATATAGGCGTTACATTAAGATAACGGCGGAATTTGCAGAAATAATCGGGGCACAGCCCCTTATAAACAGTAAGGAGAAAAGCAATGAAATATTTTAAAAGGCTGGCAGCGGCAATATGCGCCGTGGCAATCACATTAAGCGTTGCAGGCTGTGCGGATGTATCGACTATAGGCTCGGTTGACAATCAGACCATAAATGCGGGCATATATCTTCTTTATGAACAGACGGCTATAGGCGAGGCTCAGCAGGAGGTTGACGATCAGCTTAAGGCTATGGGAACAAGCTCGTCGAAGATAGAGAATTTCAGCTACTACAACTACAATGTACAGGACAAGACGTTCTCACAGTATGTTCAGGACCGTACATTAGAGCAGGTAAAGCAGTATGTCGCAATCCAGAACAAGTTCAAGGAGCTGAACCTTTCACTCACAGACGAGGAAGAGGACACTGTGAAGGCCTCTGTAAAGAAGATGTGGAACACTGAGATCTCCTATTACGGCTACAGCACAGGAAAAACCTACGGTCAGAACTATGAGGCAGGCGGAATAAGCAAGAAGTCATACGAGGCTGTTCAGCTTGTAAACAAGATGAGCGAGAAGGTATTTGACGCTTACTATGAGAAAAACGGCATATCCGCAACAGACGAAAAGGATATAGCTACTTATTTCTATGACAATTACGGCAGATTCCAGATAATACAGGTTTCTCTTAAAGAGGGCAACGGCGACAAGATAACGACCGACGAGGGCAAGAAGGCAAAGAAGGAACAGGCTCAGGGCTATGTTGACAGACTGCTTGCCGGCGAGGACTACGATAAGGTATATCACGAGTATCAGGACCTTGTGGCAAAGGAAAAGGCTGAGGCTGAGGCCGAGAGCAACTCGGGCAATTCATCGGCAGTTTCTTCTGCGGCATCATCTGTAACTTCTTCGACAAGCGAAACCGCATCGGACGATACAACGAGCAGCGGAACATCGGGAAGTAAAGAAGAGGAGCATGACCACGAATTCCTGCTCGGCAAGACGGATACTTCACCGAGCGAGGAGTTTGTAAAGTGGGCATTTGAGCTTGATACAGACAAGGGCGGAGTTTACGAGGACGACAGCGTTTACTATGCGGTAGTACGCCGTGATATAAAGGAACGTGAGGACTGGCTCACGGAGAATCACAGCAACGTGCTTCACGTTATGAAGGACGACGACTACAAGGCTATACTCAACGAAACGGCTAAGGGCTATGCGCTTGATCTTAACAATGATGCACTCAACAAGTACAAGCCTGAGAATTTAAAGAAGTAATTCCGGTGTAAATCAGAATATATGCGGTCAGAGCAATACTCTGACCGTTATTTTTCGGAAAGGACAATGCGGTATGATAGTATTATCCGGTAATGATATTTCGGTGTCCTTCGGCGGTGAAACGCTGTTTCACGATGTGAATTTCCGTCTTGAAGAAAACGGCAGGGCGGGACTTGTCGGCGTGAACGGCTGTGGTAAGACTACGCTGATGCACGTCATAAACGGCAGGCAGGAGGCGGAAACCGGTGGTATAAGCAAGGCGGCGGGAATAAAACTCGGCTGTATGGAGCAGTATGTTATCCGTGACAATAATATCACTTTATATGACGAGGTACTGGAGATATTCCGTCCGCTTATTGACGCTGAAAATGAGCTTGCGGATATAGCGGTTGCGATAGATACGGGCGACCACAGCGAGCAGACGCTGTCAAGGCAGATGCAGTTACAGGAAAGATTTGAGCGTGACGGCGGACTTACCTATAAGTCGATGACTTCGTCGGCGCTTATCGGTCTGGGCTTTTCGGAAGAGGATTTCGGTAAGCCGATAAGCGTTATGAGCGGCGGACAGAAGAGCAAGGCGCAGCTTGCGAAGCTGCTTCTTTCTGGAAGTAACATACTTCTTCTTGACGAACCGACCAACCACCTTGATATCACCGCCTGCGAATGGCTCGAAAAGTTTCTGACGGAATACAAAGGCGCTTATATCGTTATTTCGCATGACCGTTATTTCCTTGATAAAGTAACAAATACGACTTTTGAAATGGAAAACAAGACGTTACATGAATACAAGGGTAATTATACACGATATCTTGATTTAAAGGCTGAGGCGAGAGAGGCTCAGCAGAGAGTATACGACAGAACCGTAAAAGAAATAAACCGCATTGAAGGCATTGTCGAACAGCAGAAACGCTGGGGACAGGAGCATAACTTCATCACGGCGGCATCAAAGCAGAAACAGGCGGACAGGCTGAAGGAAACGCTCGAAAAGCCGGAGGAGCTGCCGGAAGCAATAAAATTCTCTTTCAGGGCGAAAGATGGGGGAGCAAACGATGTGCTGATCGCTAAAAATCTGTCAAAATCTTTTGACGGGGTTACGGTCTTCCGCAATGCCGGGCTTGATATAAAGAGAAATACCACGACATTTATACTCGGTGAGAACGGTTGCGGAAAAACAACACTGCTCAAAATACTTATGGGACAGTATCAGCCTGATAACGGAGAGTTTAAGTTGGGAAACAATATACAGTGCGGATATTACGATCAGGCTCAGACTGACCTCGACCCGTCAAAGACTGTGCTTGATGAGGTGTGGGACAAGTATCCGGGAATGACGCAGACTGAAGTTCGCTCGGCATTGGCACAGTTCCTGTTCAAGGGTGAAGATGTTTTCAAGAATGTGGGTAAGCTCAGCGGTGGTGAGAAGGCGAGAGTGTCGCTTTTGAAACTCATGCTCAGTAAAGCAAATATGCTTCTGCTTGACGAGCCGACCAACCACCTTGATATACATTCGAGAGAGGCTCTGGAAAATGCGCTGGCAAACTACGGCGGTACGCTTCTTATCGTTTCACACGACCGTTATCTCATAAACAAGCTTGCGGACAGGATAGTGTGGCTTGATAAGAACGGCACGGTCAACATTGACGGAAACTATGACAGGTATATTGAACTGAAGGCGGCAAAGGAACAGGCGGAGCAGGCTGACCGGGCAGTTCAGGCGAAAGCTGTTACCGAGGCAAAGAAGAACGATTATAAAGAACGTAAGGAACGTGAAAGCACACTAAGAAAACTGAACGGTGCGTTGAAGCGTTGCGAGCAGGCGATAGAAGATGTCGAAACAAAAACAGCAGAGCTTGCACAGCAGATGTCACAGCCTGAGATAGCGACCGACTATGAAAAGACAAGTAAACTTGCCGAAGAAATAGCTTCTTTGAAGGAAAAAGAAGAGGCGCTGACTGCTGAGTGGATGGAACTTAGCGAGCAGATAGAGACGTTTACATAAGTTACATTGAAAATTTAAGTAACTATCGATTTGGTTAGTTAAAAAAAATGACGAAATTATTTGTGCATAATAAACAAAGTTTCATTAAGATGGTTAAAGAATTAGCTAAATTAAGTTATAAGTTTTCTCAATGTGGAAAACGTTTACATCAAAAATAGCAAAGTCAGGGGATAAAAAATCAAGATATAGTGTCGATAAAATTTGCATTCGTCATAATTACCAAAATTTCAGACGTAGGTTTGTAACTATTTGCTAAGGGCAACTCAGATTTGTACATAAAATCAAAATCGGTTGCACTATGTGAAAGTTCTTTTATCAACCTTGACAGTACGGTGATAATTTGCTATAATTACTATGTTATAGACCTTTGTGCCATTTTGTACATTATTTCTAAATACTCCGTGTTTAAAGGCTTAATCGTATATGGTTATTGTGCATTTGGTACAAAAAGCAGATGAAACTAGTTACGGCGTGTTTAATCGCAGTCGTGCTTTTTGAGGATCAGAATTATCTATGGAAACGATTTTAAGGGCGGAGAATATATCAAGGAGTTTTAAAATCAACGACAGCACTACCGTTGACGCACTCAAGGATATAAATCTCGAAGTCGAAAAGAATAAGCTCGTGGTACTTCGCGGCAGATCGGGTTCGGGAAAGACCACGCTCATAAATATACTCGGTGCGCTTGACAGACCGACCGGCGGAGATGTCTACTTTGACGGTAAAAAGATAACCGGACTTACCGACAAGGAAATGGATAAGCTGAGAAGAAACGATATGTCGTTTGTTTTCCAGTCTGTAGCGCTTATACCGACAATGACGGCGTATGAGAACGTTGAGTTTGCGATGCGACTTGTGGGTATGCCTTATGCGGAGCGTGTAAAGCGGGCGAAGGAATGCCTTGTAAGAGTGGGACTTGAAAAGCGTATGCACCACAGACCGGGAGAGCTTTCGGGCGGTGAGCAACAGAGAGTGGCGATAGCGAGGGCGATCTCGCATAAGCCGAAGCTGATATTCGCCGATGAGCCTACTGCGGCGCTTGATATGCCTACGGGACTTGCGGTTATGAATCTGTTTAAAGAGCTTGTACATACAGACGGTCTTACAATTGTTATGACAACGCATGATACTGCAATGATGGAACAGTGCGATGTCGTTTACACACTTGATGACGGACGCATTACAGACGTCAGAAAGCAGGTGGAGTGATGCCTCAGAGAATGATGCTTGCGCCACCGGAAAACGTGATGGTGCAATGTGAGAACCTTGTCAAGATATATAAAACCACGGACGTTGAGGTAATGGCGCTTCAGGGACTTGACCTCACGGTAGAACGCGGTGAGCTGATGGGAATCGTCGGCGCGAGCGGAAGCGGTAAATCAACGCTTTTGAATATGCTCGGAGCACTTGATAAACCCTCGGCGGGAAGCCTTTACGTTGACGGTAAGGACTTGCTTAAGTTTGACGAAAAGGATCTTATAAAATACAAGAGGGAAACGGTCGGTTTTGTATGGCAGAACAATGCCAGAAACCTTATACCGTATCTTACTGCGATACAGAATGTTGAGATGCCGCTTCTGCTTTCGGGCCACAAGAACCGAAGAGAAAGAGCGGAGGAACTGCTCGATATGGTGGGACTGTCGGCGAGAAAAAATTCGCTTCTCGGTCAGCTTTCGGGCGGTGAACAGCAGCGAGTGGCTATTGCAATAGCGCTTTCAAACAATCCCAGCCTGCTTCTTGCGGACGAACCTACGGGTGCGGTCGACACCAAGACGGCGGCTATGGTACTTGATGTTTTCAAACAGCTCAATCGTCAGATGGGCGTTACCATTATAATAGTAACACACGATACAAATCTGTCGAAATCGATCGACCGTGTGGTCGCTATCCGTGACGGACGTACATCTAGCGAGATGCTGAGAAAGAAAACAGAGATTCTCTCATTCGGAGAACTCGAAAAGATGAGCGAACAGCAACGTGCAGAGCATGAAAAGCTTATGCAGCAGAGCGGTTCGGATCACGAGGAGCTTGTTGTTCTTGACAGAGCGGGCAGACTCCAGATACCCAAAGAATATCTCGAAGCCCTCGGCATAAGAGGCGGAGATAAAGTGCGTGTTGAGCTTGAGGACGGAAAGATATCCGTCTACAACTCGGACTACAATATGCACGGATAAATTCCTTAACTCGTCGAAATTAGCATATTTTCGATTGAACATAAACGACAACTATCAGAAAGGTGGATTATTACTGTGGCAACAAAATCAAGCAGGATGAAAAGAACATTAGCGGGTATATTGTCATGTGCGACACTTATATCCTCATTGTCACTTACATCAACCGCAGTCAGCGCAGAAGAAACAACCGATACTTCTGCCGGACAATCCGAGGAAAGCACGACGACCGATAGCTCTGTGAGCGGAATCACGATCACCGGTATGGAGGGCAAGTACAGCACTTATTACGACAGTCATAAGGATGCCGGCAAGCCCAAGAAGGAAATTACCATCTATGCTACCGACTACAAGGAAGGTACGATAGACGGCACAGCATTTGTAAACGGCGGCTCATCATCCATGTCAGCCGAAGAAGCTGCACAGATTATTCCTTCAGTCGAAGAGATCAAGGAGAAGTCGGGCGACGGCTACAACGGACTCAAGGCATTTCTCGCAGAAAGCACCGATCTCAAGACAGATCATTACTCCACAATAAAATGGAAGAATGATAAGCTCACACTTACATATGAGTTCAATGTCGAAGAGACTGGTCTTTACAACCTCGAGGCTATCTACTATCCTATCGAGGGCAACGAAACAAAGAATACTGTACTGGATATCGGACTTAAAATCGACGGAGATTATCCTTTCACAGCTACACAGGATCTTACGCTCGACCGTTACTGGAAGGATGAGGGAGAGATTACACGTGACAGCAAGGACAACGATCTTCGACCCGGTCAGGTAACCTATGATTGTTGGGTTAAGTACCCCATTAAGGATAAGGAAGGTCTTTACAACGAGCCTTATTACTTCTACCTTGAAAAGGGTACTCACACGCTTACGCTTGAAGGTATCAGAACCTACGGCGTATTCCATTCGTTTACGTTCAAGAACTACGATGAGCTTGTAAGCTATGACTCGATAAAGCCTACTGACGATCAGGTGCAGAATACTCCTGCTCTTTCATCGACAAACGAAGAGCTCGGTACAAACACCATCTTCTTACAGGCAGAGGATGCGCTTTATAAGACAGCGTCGACTTTATATGCTACTTACGACAGAACGACCTATATGACAAGTCCCAACCACCCGACCAAGCAGCGTTACAACACTATCGGTCAGGCAACATGGAGCAAGGCAACGCAGGCGATCACTTACAACTTCAAGGTTGAAAACGACGGTTACTACCGTTTCAACTTCAAGGCTAGACAGAACCAGATGCGTGGCTTCTTCTCAAACAGAAGGATCTACATTGACGGCAAGGTACCATGTAAGGAGCTTGATGACGTACAGTTCATCTATTCTCCCGACTGGTACAACATGACTCCTAAGGATGCTGACGGAAACGACATTTATGTTTATCTTACAGCAGGTGAAGAGCACACACTTACCCTTGAAGCTATACCCGGTTTGATCGGCGAGGTTATGCAGCGACTTGACGATCTCGTACTCGAACTCAACCAGTACTACAGAAGAATACTTATGATTACAGGTCCCGACCCTGATGAATTCAAGGATTACTTCGTAGAAAAGAAGATACCGGGCATTCAGGACGCGTTCCGGAGAATAGTTGATTCTCTGCGTGCTGAGAAGGCAAGCATCGAAAGCCTTACCAAGAAGGGTTCTGAGGCAGCCGCACTTGAAACAATGTGTATCTACCTCGAAAGATGTATCAACAAGCCTGAAGATATTCCGATAATGGCAAGTAGTATCAAGGACAGCATTTCGTCAGTATCAGCATGGATGCGTGACTACCGCGGTCAGCCCCTTGAGCTTGACTACATAGAGGTAGCGACCTGCCACGAGGATTTTGCGTCACCGAACGGAAACTTCTTCAGCGAGATCGCATTCGGATTCAATGCATTTATCGGCTCTTTCTTTGAAGACTATACGAACCTTTCGGACGCAAGCGCTACATCGCTTGATGTATGGGTATCGCTTGCCCGTGACCAGGCAACAGTCGTAAAGAACCTGGTTGATAACAAGTTCAACTCAAACCCCGACTACAACGGCATACAGGCTTCTATCAACCTCGTACAGGGTTCTGTACTTGAAGCTACACTTGCCGGTAAGGGTCCTGAAATCGCCCTCTTCATCGGCGGCGACTTCCCGATTCAGCTTGCCGCAAGAGGACTGCTCGTTGATATGACACAGTTCAAGGATTATGAAGCGGTAACAAAGCGATTTGCGAAGGACGCAATGACGCTTTACGAATACAACGACGGTACATCGACAGGTGTATACGGACTTCCCGTTTCACAGACATTCCCGATGCTGTTCTACAGAACAGACGTACTTGAGGAGCTTGGCTTTGAGAATCCTCCCGAAACATGGGCAGAGCTTACTGATATGCTCCCGACCCTCCAGAGAAAGTACCTTGATGTAGGTCTGATACTTCCTCAGAATATTTCTTCAAATACATTCGATTCCGGTAATACATTCATTATGCTGATGCTCCAGTCCGGACAGGATATCTACAATGAAGACCTTTATACAACAGATTATAACGGTATAAAGACATCTGATATCAAGAATCTGAATCTCACGAACTTTATGACTCAGGACTCTATAAGAGTGTTTGAGCAGTGGACAAAGTTCTACACAGTATTCAGCTTTGATCAGACATTCGACGCGTTCTCACGTTTTAGAACCGGTGAGATGCCCCTCGTTATTCAGCCTTATACATTCTACAACCAGCTGTCTGTAGCAGCTCCCGAAATCAAGGGCCTGTGGGACTTCACACTGGTACCCGGAACAAAGCAGGCTGACGGAACAATCAACCACGCTGCAAACTCTGCAGGAAGTGGTGCGGTAATATTCAACAAGGTTTCCAACCAGGCTGCCGCTTGGGACTTCGTAAAGTGGTTCACAAGTACTGACATTCAGGTTGACTACGGTAAGCAGATTGAAGCTCTTATGGGTCCTATGGGACGTTTTGATACGGCAAATGTAGAGGCACTTGAGCAGCTCCCCTGGTCAACTGCCGAATATGAGAAAATCTCGTCACAGCAGAGCTACCTTAAGGAAGTACCGATCATTCCCGCATCATATGCAGTTACAAGACATGTAAACAACGCATTCAGAATGGTTGTTAACGATGCCGGTAATCCCAGATATACGCTTATGAGTTATAATGATCAGATAAAGTCTGAGATCGTAAGAAAGTATCAGGAATTGTCAAGCGTTAAAAAATGATCTTGAAAAGCCGTGAGGGCTTTCGCCCTCACACGCTTTGCTGAATTATAGAGGAGGTTATCGGTTTGTTTAACAAAGAAAAAACGCAGTATATTGAAGACAGCAAATTCAGATATACACTGCGAGAGATGAAGAAGAACGGAAGCGTTTACATACTGCTCGCTCCTTACTTCCTACTCTTTACGATCTTTACGATCATACCGGTGTTGCTGTCGTTGCCTATGGGCTTTACGAACTTCAACATGGTACAGTTTCCCCAGTTCGTGGGACTTAGCAATTTCTATTCGCTGATACTTGAAGACGAAGTCTTCTTAAAGGCGATACAAAACACACTTGTATTTGCAATCATCACAGGTCCGTTAAGCTATATCATGTGCTTTATACTTGCATGGCTTATCAACGAAATGCCCAGAGCGTTAAAGACGATATTCACATTCATCTTCTACGCGCCTACTCTGGCAGGTAACATCTATACTACATGGCAGCTCATCTTCTCAGGTGATACATACGGTATAGCAAACTCTTATCTGCTTGACCTCGGTATCATCAACAGCGCACGTCAGTGGCTGACAGATGCTAACTACATTATGGGTGTAGTTATCGTAGTTCAGCTGTGGATGTCGCTGGGTGCGGGCTTCCTTGCTCTTCGTGCAGGTCTTCAGGGTATTCCTAAGGACAGATACGAAGCAGGTGCTATCGAAGGTATTAAGAACCGTACACAGCAGCTTCTGCTCGTTACGGTACCTGCAATGGGACCTCAGCTGCTGTTCGCAGCAGTTATGCAGATCACCGCTTCCTTCACAGCCGGTGATGTCGGCCGTTTCCTTACCGCATTCCCTTCAACAGACTATGCGGCACACACAATTATGACGCACGCTTATGACTACGGTTCAATACGTTACGAGATGGGTTATTCATCTGCAATATGTTTCGTACTGTTCGCAGTAATGCTTCTTGCCAACTGGGGTATCAAAAAGCTCCTCGGCAAGTATCTTGACTAATCGGAGGATCACATTATGTATTTTTCTCTAAGAAAGGAAGGTAGTTATGAAGATAACTAAAAGGAGAAGAAAAAGATATGGCGGTTCTCTCGGCGGCGACATTTTCATATTTGCAGTGCTCGTTCTGCTTGGCCTGTTCATGCTCTTCCCCATTTATCTGTCTGTCATACAGTCATTAAAGCCGGTCGAGGAACTGTTCCTCTTCCCGCCCAGAATGTATGTACAGAACATCACGGATCAGAACTTTGCTGATCTGCTTGCAACGGCGTCCAATATGTGGGTACCGTTCTCAAGATACGTTTTCAACTCAGTATTCGTAGCTGTAGTAGTTACGGTTGCACAGCTGCTCTTCTCATCGTCGGCGGCATATGCGCTTTCCAAGGTTGCATTCCCCGGTGCGAAGGCACTCAACAAGATCATCGAAGTTGCCCTTCTGTTCACATCTACCGTACTTTACATCATGCAGTACATGGTAATGGCAACACTGGGTATGATCGATACATACTTTGCAATCATCCTGCCATACATTGCAACGCCTATGGGTCTGTTCCTTATGAGACAGTTCATGGGTCAGTTACCCGACAGTATGATAGAAGCCGCAAAGCTTGACGGCGCAAGCCACATCAGAATCTGCTGGCAGATAGTAATGCCGAACGTTAAACCCGCTTGGCTTACACTTCTGATATTCGCTTTCCAGGGCGCATGGCAGATCACAGGTTATTCATTCATTTATAATGAGGCATTAAAACCCATTCCGACCGTTATGCAGCAGATAAGTGCCGCAGGTATCGCCCGTGCCGGCGTTGCTGCCGCCGCAGTTGTTATCACAATGCTGCCGCCTATCATAGTATTCGTATTCTGCCAGAGCAGCGTTATGGAAACTATGGCAACCAGCGGTCTGAAAGACTGATCTAATATTAAATTATACAGAAAGGATGATTTTAGTGCCAAACATGAAGAAAATCGCTGCGTCAGCCGTTTCGGCTATTATGGCGGTTTCCATGCTGTGCAGTTCAGCTTTTGCCGATCAGCCGTATGAAGGTTATAACTACGACTGGTGGGGCGATCCTGTACCGTCACAGACCGGATACGTCGTTGACCGAGTTGTAACAGGTCTCGATTTCGGCTCCGGCACAAGATATAACACCGATGCCCAGCTGAAGGAAATATCCGATCAGACAGGCAGTGAAGTGACAAAAGAAGTCACAATCGGCGAACTCAAAGAGCCTCAGGATCTGTACATCGACCGCGAAACACAGAGCCTGTATATAGTTGACTCGGGCAACAACAGAATTCTTGTTACCGATGTAAACTACTCAAGAGCATTCCAGATTATGGATTACTTCTATAATCCGGAAACAAAGAAATATGAAACTCTTAAGAATCCTCACGGCATATTCGTAAGACACGTTGAAGATGCGGAAAATGAAAACGAGTCGACAATGATCTACATTGCGGACTACGACAACAGCCGAGTACTCGGCGTATATGCAGACGGTACGGTTTTTCAGATATTTGAGAGACCTGCCTCGGAATTCTATGATTCAGATGTTACGTTCCAGCCCAACAAGGTTGTTGTAGACGTTGCCGGCAACGTATATGTAAACATTCTGTCGATTACAGAGGGTGCGGTAATGTTTGCGCCCGACGGTTCGTTCAGTAACTTCTTCGGCGCTAACCGTGTTGAACAGACAGCACAGGCTATAGCAAACAAGTTCTGGAGAACTATTCTTTCCCGTGAGGCTGCCGCAGCATTCATTCAGGCAGTTCCCATGGAGTTCAACAACTTCGATATTGATGATGATGGTTTCATCTACACAGTAACAGCATCAAAGAGTGCTACTACCGATATCTTCAAGAAGATGAACCCCGCCGGTGAAAATATCCTGATAAACCTCGGTTTCTCAGATTATACATACGGCGATATGGCTTCCTATTATTATAAGAACCAGACATACGGTTCTCAGATCACAGACGTTGACGTTGACGAAGACGGTACAATAAGACTTCTGGACTATGCAAACGGACGTATATTCGAGTATACAGACGAATGCGACCTGCTGTTCATCTACGGCGGAAAGGGCAACCAGAAGGGTTTGTTCACTAATGTAACATCAATCGAAGCTTACAACAGCGTTGTATATGTGCTTGATAGCCGTAAGAACTCTATCACAACATTCAAGCGTACAGAGTTCGGCGACATCGTTCACGAGGCAATGGGACTTTACAACCTCGGTAAGTACCAAGAAGCAAGCGGTCCGTGGCAGGAAGTACTGACGCGTGACAGCAACTACTGGTTTGCTTATATCGGACTTGGCAACTCAGAGCTTTCTCAGGGCAACTACGAAAAGGCTATGGAGTACTTCTACCGTAACAGCAAAGCCGGTTATGACAGAGCATTCAAGCAGTACAGAATGCAGTTCATAAGAGATAACTTCAATATCTTTATGGTGGTCGTTCTTGTTATAATTGTTGCTCTTGTTGTTCTCAGCAAGGTAAAGAAACATTTAAAAGCTAAAAAAGCGGGAGGTAATAAATAATGAGATTTGATTTAGATATGCCCGCTTGGAAATGGCCGTTCTATGTTGCAAGACATCCTTTTGAAGGATTTGAGGATTTGCGTTGGAAGAAAGCGTACAACACAAAGGTTTCAATGGTAATTGTACTGTGCTTCTTCCTTATAACGGTCTGCCAGCAAGTAATGACAGGCTTCCTGTTCAACACGAACTACGTCAAGATATTCAACATAGTGCCGCTTCTCGTTCAGACAATTATCCTGTTCTTTACATGGGTAATCGGTAACTGGTCGCTGTGTACCTTGTTTGACGGCGAAGGTTCAATAAAAGCAATCACAAGTGTCAGTGCTTATGCGCTGGTACCCTACCTCATCACTCAGATAGTTGTAATTATCGCAAGTAATGTACTGCTCAAGAGCGAAGGTGCTTTCATAGTGTTCTTCCAGTATCTCGGTATACTGTGGAGCGTTGTTCTGATGATATCAGGTATCAAGACGGTTCATCAGTACTCTGTACCCAAGACTCTTCTCGCTATGATATTCACGGTTGCGGCAATGGTAGTTATACTGTTCCTGCTCGTGCTTCTGCTCAGCTTGTTCCAGCAGGTTTACATCTTCGGTTTCTCAATCTATACCGAGCTGATGTATCGATTCAGTCTGTAAGCGGAGGTGTGACAGAAAAATGGTTAAAATCAGAAAAAAGATACTCGCAGTTCTGCTCACAGCCGCAATGCTTGTGTCAATGAGCTCAGTTGTAGCGTGGTCGGACGAACAGCCCGCCGCCGATGACGGCACATCTCAGACAGAGCAGGCAACGACAGACAACAACGCATCTGATGATAAATCGGACGCAACAACCGACAATAAGGATGACAAGGACGATAAGAACAAGCCCAGAACAGACGCTGAAGGCCTTGCAGAGATGAAAGTAATAGCTGAAAACGACAGCTACAAGCTTTACTTCAATGAGGACACAACGAATTTTGCACTCCAGTCAAAGAGCGACAGCTATGTATGGTGGGCAACTCCTTTGAATGCGGATAAGGATGAAAATGCCAAGACAGCTCAGAGAAAGAATATGCAGTCACCTTTCTATATTGTCTACGGTGATGTTTCAACGCATACCAGTCAGAGAATGAACATTTACGACGGTTCGATAAAATCCGGAGATTTTGAGATTCAGGAAATCGAGAACGGCGTAAAGATCATCTACAGAATAAGCAAGATCGAAGCGGAGATTCCTATGACAATCACGCTTGAGAAGGACAATGTAAATGTTTCTATAATTTCTGAAGAAATCAAGGAAAAGGAAGCTACAGATTCAAAGGGCCTTGTACTTCTGGACATCGGTCTTTTACAGTTCTTCAATGCGGCTACTTCTGAAGATGAAGGTTATATGGTAGTACCGGACGGTTCCGGCGCTGTCATCAACTACAACAACCAGCGTATAAATGCTCAGGCATACAACAACGATGTATATGGACTTGATACATCGGTAGGTCAGCTGACAAGACCTTCAAAGACAGAGCAGGTTTACCTCCCTGTCATCGGTGCTGTTACAAACGGCGAAAAGACAAAGCACGGCTATATGGCAATTGCTGAGTCAGGCGATACTTGCGCTTCCGTAAATGCAACAGTAAGCGGTCAGAACTCAACATCATACAACAACACATGGTTTGAGTTCAAGGTAAGAGCAGAAGACACTTACTATATGGGTACCCGTAAGCTTACAGTTTACGAACAGGGCAAGATAAATCAGCCCAACCTCACAGTAGGTTTCTATCCTCTCGCAGGTGATGACCTTTCCTATGTAGACATAGCTGAGGCTTACAGAAACTACATGATTGAAGAAAAGGGCTTCACAGATAAGACAGATGACATCAAAAACAGCTACTATCTTGACCTGTACGGCGGTACAATAAAGGCTCAGTCAATTGCAGGCTTCCCTATAAATCTTGAAACTCCCGCTACTACATACGAGCAGGCACAGGAGATAATCAAGCAGCTGAATGAACTCGGCGTTGATGATATCGTTGCTAACTACAACGACTTCAACGGTGCCGGCATCAAGGGACTTATCACAGCCGATGTAAACTATGCAGGTACGCTCGGCGGCAAGAATGCCTATACAACTCTTGCAGAGTATGTAAACGGCATCAACGGTAAGCTCTTTGCAAGCGCAGGTATCACTTACATGAAGGACAGCGGTAACGGCTACAGCTACACGCTCAACGCTTGTAAGGCTACCACAAAGGCTTATGCAACAACTAACAACTGGGATATTGCATTCGGTATCCCGAATCAGGTAAGACTTGTAACAAAGACAACTCTGTCGCCTTATTACTGGCCTGACCTTTACAAGAAGCTGATAAGCTCGTTCTCAAATGAGGGTATCAAGACTATCAGCCTCAGTGATGCTACAACGTTACTTTACAGCGACTTCAGCCGTGAGAACTACTCCAGAAACGATGCAATGAATATGCTCGTCGATGGTTACAAGCAGTTCAAGGACGCAGGCTTTACACTTCTCGCACGCGGAGCAAACGCCTATGCGCTTCCTTATGTTGACTACCTCACGGATGTACCGGTAACATCAAGCAACTTTGATCTGTTTGACTACGATATTCCGTTCTATGAGATCGTGATCCACGGTTATCTGCCTTACACAACAAAGGCAGTAAACGCAAGTGCCAACGCTGACGACACGATTATACTGGCACTTCTCACAGCAACACCTGTTCACTATGATATGATGTATGCTGACCCCAACGATTTCACAGACAGCGACTACGAGACGCTCTTCTATTCAAACTACAAGGGCTGGCTCGAACCCTCGGCTAAGGTATACAAGCTCTATCAGGATGAGCTTAAGGACTTTGCTAATCTCAAAATTACAAACTACACAAGAATTTCCGGAGATGAGCTTGAAACCGAGTTTGAAGGCGGTAAGACAATCAAGGTAAATACAAGAGAAATGACTCTCACCGTCAACGGCAAGGACATCGATCTTGCACAATATGGACTGAAGGGAGAAACAGATGAATAATTCGAATTTCAACCCGAATGAAGAAATTGAAGCAATGAAGACGACCGATGCCGCCGAGACTCCCGTTAATGACGCACCCGCAGCCGAGCAGGCTGCTCCTGCCGAAACGGTAGCTGATACAACAGTATCAGAGCCTGAAACAGTGCAGGAAACGGTCGACGCTTCCGCTGATGAGCCTGCCGCTACAGCAGAATCTGTTGTTCAGAAGTCGGCTCATATGACAGCTGCCGCAGCAGCGCTCAATGTAGAGGGCGAAGAGGTGGATATCCGCCGCAGACAGCCCAGAGTACAGAAAGAAATCAAGAAATCACGTATTTCTTATGAAAAGAAAAAGGGACTTTACGGTTACGGTTTCATAGCAATATGGATCGTCGGCGTTATCTATATGTTCCTTATCCCGATATTCCAGTCGGCATGGTATTCACTGTGTTACACCGAGCTCGTAACAACACCCGAGCAGGCTGCACAGAGAGGAATGTCCTCAGCGGGTATTTATACCGAGTGGAACAACTTCGGAAACTATGAAGAGGCACTCTTCAAGAATCAGGATTACCTCCCCAAGCTTACCGAGTCACTCGGAGCAATGGTACCGCAGGTAGTCGTAGTAATGATATTCTCACTGTTTATCGCACTGCTACTTAACCAGAAGTTCAGAGGCAGAACGTTTGCAAGAGCGGTATTCTTCTTGCCGGTTCTCGTTGCAACAGGTCCTGTACTTGCGGTAATACGAGGAGATATTTCAAACAACGGTATTTCGAGCGGTGAGCAGTTCAGCGCACTGTTCCAGACCGACCTAGTTGACCAGCTGCTTGAATTTTTGGGTATCTACAACCTAAACGAACAGTTGACGACAACAATTCAGACAATCACAAGCGACATCTTCAACCTGTTATGGAGTGCCGGTATTCAGATACTGATATTCCTTGCCGCATTACAGCAGATACCTACTTCCGCAAAGGAAGCGGCATCTATGGAGGGTGCAACAGGATGGGAATTCTTCTGGAAGATTACCTTCCCGATGATAAGCCCGATGATATTGGCAAACCTGATATACACGGTCATCGATACATTCATCGATTCCGAGAACGCCGTAATGAAGATCGTGCTTGCTCAGTCGAGAAACTTAAAATACGGTCTTTCATCAGCGATGGCTTGGATTTACTTCCTTATAGTTGCAGTAGCACTTGCAATTATAGTGGCTATCGTATCTAAGTTCGTATTCTACGAAAATGATTAAGGAGGTGTAGTTGTGAGCGAAAAAGAATTAGAACAGTTAAATGCTGATGTTCAGCAGACTAATGAAGACGCAGCCGCAGCTGCACCCGCTGATAACGCTTCTCCCGAAGCTATCGGCGAGGCTATAAAGGAGATCAACGGCGAAGCTGATGCTTCTGCCGCTCCCGAAAAGGCTGAAGACGAGCTTCAGGTAGGAGTTATCAAGCCTATCGCAACAGGAAAGCCCGAATCAAAGAGAGCTCAGAAGAAGGCTGAAAAGAAAAAGGCTAAGGAACTCAAGAATATCTACCATGTAAGCAACTGGCAGATAATCAAGAATTATCGTAACTACAATCAGCAGGAAAGAAAGCACTACAAGTACATCTTCAGAAGAAGAATTACCGACAAGGTATGGCCTGTGTTCCGTTTCCTTATCCTGTTCGGACTCGGTTTCGTAATTCTGTATCCTATGCTCTATATGCTGTCAACTGCACTCAGACCTCAGTCGGAAATGAGTGACCCTTCAGTAATGTGGATTCCTAAGGAAGTTATCTTCTCCAACTTCGTTGATGTATGGGTAGCAATGGACTTCCCGAAGGTGCTCCTACAAACGATACTTGTAAACGTTGTGTGCTCGATGATCCAGGTCGTTACCTGCGGTATCACCGGTTACGGCTTTGCACGTTTCAAGTTCAAGGGTAAGGGACTTATGTTCGGTATTGTTATCTTACAGATCATCGTCCCCGTACAGGTAATACTTATCCCTCTGTATATGCAGTTCAGATTCTTTGATGTGTTTGGTCTTATAAGACTTATTACAGGCGATGCAGTTAACCTTGTAAGTACTCCTATCGCACTGTACTTACAGGCATTCTTCTGCAACGGTATCAGAGCAGGCGTATTTATACTTCTGTTCAGACAGTTCTTCAGAGGACTGCCCAAGGATCTCGAAGATGCCGCATACCTCGATGGCTGCGGACCTTTCATGACGTTTATCCGTGTTATGGTACCGAATGCTAAGACTTCGTTCTTAACAGTATTCATCTTCTCAATCGTATGGTACTGGAACGACTCTTATGTAACGGGTATGTTCTTCACAAATCCCTACACGATAGCAATGGAAATTGACCGTCTGGGTACGACCATGATGATTTATTTCACAGGTGAACAGAATGGTATAGCGAGTGACTATCTGGTATGGATAGAAGCAGGATGCTTAATGTCATTACTTCCGATACTTATCATGTACATCTTCTTACAGAAGCAGTTCGTTGAAGGTATCGAACGTTCAGGTCTTGCCAACTAAGCTGGCGGCGGGCGGCGTGCCGCCGCTCCCGATTCGCCTTTTGGAACATTAGCGATATATGCAAGTTCCGCTGACGGCGGTTTGAACGATAGCGAAAACATAAATTTAAGAGGAGTATTGGAAGATGCTCCTCTTTTTGTTTGGCTTACTACTATCAGTTGAATCCGCCGTTAATCAAACTGTAGCGGTATTGTATCAGTCAAAAAGGCGGAATTGGGAGCGGCAGCTTGCCGCGAGGAGTATCGAAAGGTACTCCTCTTTTTATGTCGATAAAAGCAAAGCATTAGTTCGTATTGCACATAGGCATGAGAAGTGCTATAATAGTAACACCCGGAGGTTGTAATATGGAGCTGTTTGACTTATACGACGATGAACGCAGGCTTACAGGAGAAACTATAGAACGCGGAGATCCGCTTCCCGAAAGCCGTTACCATCTTGTTATACATATATGCATTTTTAACAGCGAAGGCAAAATGCTTATACAACAGCGTCAACCGTTTAAAAAGAGCTTCCCCGGTAAATGGGACGTATCGGTCGGAGGAAGTGCGGTCACCGGTGAAAACAGCAGGCAGGCGGCAAGCCGTGAGCTGTACGAGGAGCTCGGCATAACCCACGATTTTTCGCACGACCGCCCTATGCTGACGGTACATTTTGAGCGCGGGTTTGACGATGTTTATGTAATACACAAGGATATAGCTGTGTCCGAGCTAAAATTACAGGCTGAGGAAGTGCAGGCGGCGAAGTGGGCGGACAGAGATGAAATATATTCGCTTATCGACAGCGGCGCATTTATACCGTACTACAAAAGCTATATTGATATGCTGTTCAACTACAGAACAAAAAGAGGTAACTTTTCAAAGGAGTAAAATATGAATGACGTATGCCGAATGATAAAAAAACAAACGATAACGAACTTTATCAATATGGAAACGGCAATTAAAACATACGACAGAAACGCACCGGTTTGCGGTACACCTGCGTGGCGGTATGTGTATCATGCCATTCACTCGGCTGACAAGTGGTTTTTCAATCCGTCAAAATTCACAGAACCCGGTTTTCACGAAAACGGAATGGACAATCCCGATAATCCTTGCAATGTTGTTCTGAGCGATAAAGAGTTGCTGGACTATCTGCATAAAGTGCGGCTCAAAACGGAAAAATATCTTGATGAGCTGAGTGATGAAGAGCTTGACGAAAAGCCTGATGGGTGTGAATATACAAGGCTTGAACTTATCTTAGGACAGTTCAGGCACATTTCCTCGCATATAGGAATGATAAACGGTCAAACTATAGAGAGAACGGGAAAATTTCCGATATTCGCAGGGCTTGACGGGAAACAGACAGACAAATTATTTGACGAATAAGAACGAAGGAACAGAAGATGTACATTGATTTTCACATACACGCCTATGCTGATGAAATAGCCGACAGAGCGGTGCAGAAGCTGAAGGATACGGCAAACTGCAACGTTTATACAAACGGAAGAATAGACGATACAAGGCAGAAGCTGAAAGAGTGGGGTATAGATTACGGCGTTTTACTGCCGGTCGCAACAAAGCCCACACAGCAGACGACTATCAACAACTGGGCAATAGCTCAGAACCACGGCAATATTATATCATTCGGCACGGTACACCCCGACAGCGATGAGCTTGACAGCGAGCTTGAACGCATATCGTCCTTGGGGCTTCACGGTGTTAAATTACATCCGGATTATCAGGGCCATTTTATGTTTGAGCCGTGTATGCAGAGAATATATAAGAAATGCGGTGAACTGGGGCTTCCGGTTATTCTTCACATGGGATATGACCCTATATCATCTATGACGTTCCACGCAATGCCGGCAGACCTTGCCGAAATGGCGAAGAAGTATCCCAATTGCACATTTATCGGGGCGCATATGGGCGGAATGGCAAACTGGGAGAGTGTGCTGTATTATATCAGGGACGCAAGGAATATCTATTTTGACACAGCGTACTGTGCAGAGTATATGTCGGACGAGATGTTTATGGAAATGTTCAGGGCATACGGCGAGGACAGGATATTGTTCGGAAGCGACCTTCCGTGGAGCGATCCGCACGATGAGATAGGTATGATCGACAGAATGCCGATAAGCGACAGCGCAAAGGATAAGATATTTTATAAAAATGCGGCGGAGCTGTTAAAGATAGATATATAAAATAAAGGACGTGACTTTGGCGGTCACGTCCTATCTTATATCCGGTTATTCGGCGTCTTTACCTGCCGCCGCAAGTGCGATGGCACATTCGATACGCTTTTTCTGAAGTTCGCAGGACAGCTTGTGGGGCTTCTTTACATCGCCCTCATAGATAAAGCTGTTTGCGTTACAGCCGCCCGAGCAGTAGAATCTTGCCCAGCAGTTACCGCAGTTTTCCTTGCTGTAGATATGTATACCGGCAAAGTAATCCTTTATCTTCTGATCAATCTTGTCTGAGAAAATGTCGCCCATCTTCCACTCTTCAATTCCGACAAACTGGTGACAGGGATAAATATCGCCGTCTGGGGTAACGGCAACATATTCGTTGCCGCATCCGCATCCACGCAGACGCTTTACGGCGCAGGGACCCTGATTTAAGTCTATCATAAAGTGGAAGAAATTGAACTTGCGCTTATTAGCGAGCTTCTGCTCCTCCATCAGCTTTTCAAGTCTGTCATACTCGGCAAATATCGTGGGCAGGTCGCTCTCTGTAATAGCGTAAGGCATCTCGGGATCGGTCACAACAGGCTCTACCGAGAGCTGTTCAAAGCCGAGATCGCTTATATGTAAAACATCGTTTGCAAAGTCGAGGTTGTACTTTGTGAACGTACCTCTTACATAATAGTCCTTTGTGCCTCTGCCGGCTACCAGCTTCTGATATTTCGGAACGATTATATCATAGCTTCCCTTGCCGTTCGGAGTGGGGCGGATATTATCGTTAACTTCTTTTCTTCCGTCAAGCGATAATACGCAGTTTGACATTTCCTTATTGATATAGTCGATCTTTTCATCGTCAAGGAGCATACCGTTTGTTGTAATGGTGAAGCGGAAGTTCTTGCCGTGCTGTTTTTCTATGCTTCTTGCGTACTTTACAGTTTCGACTACGGTATCCCAAGCCATCAGAGGCTCGCCGCCGAAGAAGTCGACCTCAAGGTTCTCTCTGTTGGCGCTGTGTTCAATAAGGAAGTCCATAGCCTTCTTACCTGTTTCGGGTTTCATCAGCATTCTGTCGCCGCCGAAGTCGCCTGTCTGGGCAAAGCAGTATTTGCATCTTAAGTTACAGTCGTGCGAAACGTGCAGGCACATAGCCTTTATAGGAGCTTTCATAGCCATTGCGGCGTACTGCTCGTAATCGTCCTCAGTGAACAGCATCTTTGCGTCGTAAAGCTCTTTAAGCTCTGCGTAGCACTCCTTTACGTCCTCTTTGTCGAAGCCACCCATCTTAGCAATTATCTCATCGGGACATACATCGGAAAAAGGGGGAGCGACATAGTCAAGGAGCTTATATGTCAGCTCATCGACAACGTGAACGCCGCCGCTGCATACGTCAAGTACAATGTACTGACCGTTCTGTACATACTTATGTATCATTTCTTTCATTGGTTGTATCCTTTTCTTATATAAGGCGGTTGCCCGCCGAAATATTCAAACAAGCCAAAAGCTCCCGTTTTTGTTCGGGAGCTTTCAAAGCTTTTCTCTTACCCGTGGCTTACTTGTTTAAAGCCTCGCACTTCTGGTTAGCTACTGTGCAGCTTGTCTTGCAAGCGGACTGGCATGAAGTCTGGCATCTGCCGCAACCGCCCTTAGCAGCTGTTTCCTTGAGGTTAGCCTTGTTAACTGTCTTAATGTGCTTCATAAAAACACCTCCGTTTATGTTATCATTCTAATTGTATCATAAAGATACGGAAATTTCAATAGTTATTTTGAAAAATTACATCCAGCCGCAATCGTCATACTCGCTCCACTTGTCCTCAAGCTGTTGCTGCTGTGACGCAAACTTCATAACGATATAGGCAACGCACGCTACAACAGCTATGAGAGCGCCTATAACGGGAACAACGTAATTCTTTTTCTTCTTTTCTTCCATAGTATTTTTCCTTTCGGTATTATTAAAGCCTGACGGCAGATTTACATATTAAGATATTCCTTATATATTTCCGACTTTGAGAACGGGGTTTTTCCTGCAACCTGTCTGCAGGCGTCGGACGGCTTAATTCCATCGTCGACCAGCTCTTTTGCCATAAGTGCGGCATCGGAAAGCGTTATATCCTCGTTTTCCTTTACCTTTGGTTTTCCCTCGACTACAAGCACATATTCGCCTCTCGGCGTAAGCTCCTTGTAGCGTTCTATCATTTCTGATATAGTACCCTTAATAACTTCCTCGTGTATCTTGGTAAGCTCTCTGCAAAGGGCTATCTGTCGGTTTCCGAGAACTCTGTACAGATCGTCGAGAGTGTTTTTAAGCTTATGGGGCGCTTCATAGAATATAAGCGTTCTTGAAAAGTCCTTGATTTCGTCAAGGTGTTCGTCACGCTGTTTTTTGGTAACGCTTAAAAATCCCTCGAAGCTGAAGCGTGAGGTGTCAAGTCCGCTCATACAAAGCGCTGTTATTGCGGCGCTGGGTCCCGGTACGCTTTCTATCTCAACGCCGTGCTCGTGGCACTCTCTTACAAGCTCTTCGCCGGGGTCGGATATGCAGGGCATACCTGCGTCGGTCACTATGGCGCAGGTTTCGCCGTCAAGCAGACGGGCGGTTATATCCTCGCCACGCTTGTTACCGCTGAACTTGTGGTAGCTCACCATAGGCTTGCTTATAGAGAAGTGGGTAAGCAGCTTCTGAGTTACTCTTGTATCCTCTGCGGCGATAAAATCGACCTTGCCGAGTGTTTCAACAGCTCTCGGCGACAGGTCCGACAAATTTCCTATCGGAGTGCCGACTATATATAATTTTCCTGCCATATTTCTGTGTCAGCCTTTCTTCATTTTTGTGCCGTAGTAGATTCTGTTCATTTCATCGCTGTAGCCGTTGCCGGTGTAAACTTCAAAATCGGGGAGAAGCTCCATTCCGGGTTTGCCGCCCTTTTTTCCGCTTATAAGCACGAGCCACGGCTTACCGCCTCTGCGGTTAACTACATTCTGCATAACCTTCGGTTCGATCCCGTGTGAACGCATAGAGCAGATGACATCGGCAAGGCGAAGCGGTATCTGACATATTTTAAGACTTCCGCCATATTTTAAAAGTGACGCTGAGGTTTTCATAACATCGTCTATATCGCACAGTATCTCGTGTCTTGCCGCCGCCTGTACATCGGAAAGGCGTTCCTCACCCGAGCCTTTTTTCCAGTAGGGCGGATTTACCGTCACTATGTCGAAGTATTCACGGGGTACGCCCTGCGGGTCTTTAAGGTCGCAAAGAACCGGCTTTATTCTGTCCGAAAGGTTATTTTCGGCAACGCTTTTATCAAAAAGCTCTACAGCTTCAGGCATTATCTCAATGCCGTATATCTCTTTCGGGGGCTTTTTGGATATGTTTCTGCACATTATCAGCGGAACTATACCGCAGCCTGTACACAGGTCGCACACCTTATGGTGAGGTGCGGGGTCGGCAAAATCTGCAAGAAGAAATGCGTCAGTGCCGAAACGGTGATCCTCGGAAACATATATCTTTGTGCCGGAAAGGTCGAAGCTCTCATATTTTTCTGCCATATCAGCCTACCAGTATATTTCCCTCGGGGAGAATCCTGTTCTTGTCCGAGTTGTGATTTTTTCTTATTATAAGAGAGGTCATAAGCGTTACGGGACCGATTCTTCCTGCAAGCATGGTGAATACCATTATCAGCTTTGCGGGGACATTCATCTCTGCAGACGCACCTACAGAGAAGCCTGTAGTAGAGAATGCGGAAACTACCTCGAATATTGTTTTCTGAAGCGACATACCCTCACAGCACATAAGTATGCCGGTAAATGAAACGGCTATTAAAGTCAGCGACAGAACGATAACGGTGAATGTTTTATATATAGCGTCACGCTTTATCCTGTGACCCATAAGATAGGTATCCTCTCTGCCCTTAAGCACGGAAATTACCGTACAAACGACAAGTGCAACGGTCGTTATCTTGATACCGCCTGCTGTGGATGCAGGAGCTGCACCGATGAACATAAGGATGGTGATAATTATTTTTGTAAAGGGCATAAGATCGTTCATATCAAAGCAGGGGAAGCCTGCGGTACGGGAGCTTGCGCTTAAGAATATAGATGTGAGGATTTTTTCTCCTACGGGCATCTGTCCGAGCGTGTCCCGGTTTCCGAATTCTACTATAAATATTATAGCGGCGCCGACAAGCAGCATAACTGCGGCCATTATAAGAACCAGCTTTGTATGGAGAAGTAGACGTTTTGTTTTGTTATAATGTCTTATGTTTCGCCATACGATAAAGCCCAGACCGCCTGTTGTGATGAGTACCGTAACGGTTATCATAACAAGGGGGTTGGCGGTGTAATTGCTCAGTCCCACTGCTCCCTGAGTTGCGGTGAGCAGATCAAAGCCTGCGTTGCAGAAAGCGGAAACGGACAGGAATACCGCTTCAAAAACTCCGAGTGCGCCGAAGTCGGGAACAAAGACAAATGAAAGTATGACAGCGCCGACAAATTCTATAGCGAACGAGTAAAGGACTATTTCATAGAAAAGCCTTTTCGGTGTGGTTTCGAGTGCGTTGTCGGTAAGGTCGCTTGCGGCAATCTTTACGGTTGACCAGCCCAGCTTTTTGCCGAGTATAAGGTTGATGAATGTAACCAATGTAAGAAATCCCAGACCGCCGACCTGTATAAGAGCGAGTATGACACCCTGACCGAAGCCGTTGAAATAATTGAAGGTATCCAAAACGGTTATTCCGGTAACGCAGGTTGCGCTTGTGGCGGTGAACAGGCAGTCTATGAAGCTACTGAACTGACCGCTTTTTGAAGATATGGGCAGGAAAAGAAGTGTTGCACCTGTCAGTATTATGATGGAAAAACCGAGTACAAGCAGTCTTGACGGCTGCATCTGTCGGGTTTTCTTTTTCAGTTTAGGCATTTTGGGTTTCTCTCCTTAGTCTCTTGTAATTCTTATTGTTCACTTTCGGGAAGGTCGTTATCTTCCGGTCTTTCCGGCAGTTCATCTTTGCTCTGCCTGATAGCGTTCTTTCCGATTGCATATACATTTATATCGTTTATACGTCCGATAAGCACGCAAGCTCCGTCGGTCTTTACCGAATCGGTGCTGACAAGATAGCAGTCCGATGGGACAGGCTGACCTTCATTTATATATTTGACCGTTGAGGACTGATTGTAGTACTGTATGCTCATAGCAGTCATACGATCCTCATCATAAACGGCTATTGTCTTATTTTCTGTGCCGCCCGAATAAGCAGTGATACATTCGTTTATCCTGAGCGTGTCCGACACGTTTTCGCGGCTTTCCTCGGCATAGCCGAACAGTCCGCTTGAAGCTGCCGCAATGCTTGCGTATATAATCACTCCCGTAAATATAAAAGCGGTTATCTTTGATGCTTGTATCTTGGTACAGCATACGACCGGTACTGCCGCTGCAAATACGGTAAACAGCAGGCAGACAGGATACAGCATATCCGAGCTTGTAAGTCCGGATGATGCGTCACATCCGATAAGCATAGTCGTAATGCCCGGTGTCATTACATTGCTGAGTATCTGCGTACCCGCTTCTGAGGCATTATAAAGAAGCAGAGCCGCAGTAGCGGCAAGACCGTTTCCGGTGACGCTCAGAAGAAGTCTTGAATAGCTTATGCCATATACGAAAATATAGCTGAAAAACAAAAGTATAAACGGAATGGCTACAGTGAATACCGATGCGGCACCGAATACGGTATCCTGCGCCGCCGTAATTCCGTCAACATTGAGGAACGCATCGGCAGGCAGAGTGAAGATAAGCATAAGAGCACACAACACGCCCATTGATACAAAAGAACCGTCATAATACTGTTCTTCATTTTTTCTTTTACTGCGGATAAAGCTTACAAGCGCTATCACAACAAATGTAAGCGCCGCTCCGCCTATACCCCATGTCGAAATGATAAAGTAGTACAGCCGTCCGCCTATAAGGGTGAGCAGTGATGCACAGCCGTCGGCAAGAGCGCCGAGAGAGCTCTGTACCGACTGTACGATTCCCCCGGAAAAGTCATACATACCCATTGCGAGATATGTGAGTACTATATCTGCCGCAAATAGCAGAATGAACGTCACAGCATATACGCTGAAGTAAACCGACTTTCTGCCGCCTGTGAGCTTTGTATAAAGGCAGAACAGGCAGACAGCAATAAATATACCTATGCAGGCAGGCGACAGAAAATAAGCGCCTGCTGTAAGCAGTCCCGATATAACAGAAGCAAAGAACAGTCCTGCTTTTTTGCCGCCTTCCTTTTCTCTTCTGAATATAACGAGCAGAAGAAGCATTACAAATACAGCGGCAAGCGGTTCGGAAAGAAGATAGTGCGAATAGATGAGCACCGACGGGAAAATGCCGCAAAGCGCAGTTATAATAAGTCTTTGCCACAGCTTTTCCACACCCAGTCTGTCCGAAAGGCGAAACGCCGCAAGCGGTATTAACGCATATGCCGCCGAATTTATCAGCATAAATAATTTGTACTGGAGCACAGGGTCAGGGCAAAGCATAGTCGGAAGATACGGTATTCCGCGGAGAAATCCGCTTATACTGCCGACAGACGGCATAACACCGGTCCAGTCCCTGCCTAAGAATGCTGCAGCGGCGGCGGCACCGGTAAACTCTTCTTCAAGAGAAGCCGTCTGCATAAACATTCCGAGCGCCGAGCCGAGTACGAAAAATACAAAGAATACAAGGAGCGACATACCTTTTTCGCCCTTTTTACCGTAAAATGTATTGAGTTTTCCCAAAGTCGCCGCCCTCCTTTCGTACATTCCGTGTCGGCTATTGTCAGCCGATAAAAGTATTCAGCGGTAAATTTCCGATGCCGAGCATATGGTTGATGAGTTGGAACACGAAGATTATTGCTATTGCAGCGCAGAGCGAGAATGCCACCGCATAGAAAATACCGGGTCTTCCTGCCGCTTCTATCCTTGCAAGCACACGGTCATAGCTTTCGTTTGAGTAGTGCTGTTTTATCATGTTTATCCTTTTTATGCAGGACTTGAAGTAGAAGTAGTTGAAGAACATCAGCACAAATATATCAATAGCAAGAGAAAGCGCCGTAGAGATTATATAAGCCGTCATAAGCATATCGTCGTTTATTCCGAGCTGTTCGGCAAAATGGCTGAGAAGTATCTTTGCCTCAGTTGTCAGGAACAGAAGTATCATCATGACAACGCCGAACAGGTTCATCTTGCGGTAAAAGCAGTGTACCGGGAACATCAGAAAAGCGGCAAAATTAAGCTTGAGTAACTTGTTGTTCTTCCGTATATCCTTGAATACCGGCAGATAGTAGTAGCCGTTTTTGCCTATAAACTTGAGCAGTTCCTGCGCAGTCACACCGTCGATCGCTTCAAAGTCCTTCTGCTGTTCGAGAAGTTTCTTATCCATAATTTCACGATATTCGTCATAGCTGTCAACGTGTATTATCTCGAAGCCGTCATTCGTGTTTTCGTACTTCCGGTTTTCGGCATTTTCAACATTCTCCAGGTGCTCGCGAAGCTCCTGATTTTCGCCTTTCCACTCATAGCTTCCGTGTTCTGCGGAATGAATGCAGCTGCCTATTCTTTCCCAGCATTCACGGTGGTACGGTGTGCCGCATTCGGGGCACACCACTATATTTTCATCATCAAAGAACTTCATGCCGCAGGCGGCACATTTTTCATTTTTAAACTCTTCGTGCATCTTATATCCTAACCTGATTTTGTTTAGTGACTATATTTAATATATTATAACACGGTTTATTCACGCCGTCAAGGTGTGTATAAACCGTGTTAAAACGTTCTCAGACACAGTGCGACAGCACACCGCATAATTATGCGGGTAAAATCGCACATCGTCAAGGTATAAAACCGCTTGTATAAGCAGGCGTGACGGTGTATAATAACAGCAGTGAACAGCTTAAGGAGCGTGGATATGAGAAAAAGAATATTATGGATACAAACGGGCGGAACATTTTCGTGCGCAGGCACAGAAAGCGGACTTGCGCCGTGTTCAAGCGAGGAGCAGGCAGTAAAGATATTGTCGCTTATGCCACAGATAATTGAGAAATATGAAGTCACGCCGCTTTCGCTGATGAACATTGACAGCAGCGATATAACGACAGCCGACCATAAGCGCATCGGCAACACGATCGACGAAAATGTCGGGAAATATGACGGGATAGTCATAACCCATGGTACGGACACAATGGCATATACCGCCGCCGTACTGTCAGTCATGTTCCGGAATCTGCCGATACCTGTGGTGCTTACAGGCTCTCAGCGACCGTTCTTTGACAGGCACAGCGACGCACCGGAAAATTTTGCCGACGCTTTCACGGTTTCGGATAAAGCTTCAACAGGAGATATATTTGTCGTTTTTGGCGGTCGAATCATGAACGGACGTGACTGCACAAAGATTGATACGATTTCTGATGACGCTTTCTGTTCAGCAACCGGAAACGAGGGGAAAATCGCAAACGACAGCGTAACTTTCCCTGACAGTGAAAATCACGGCAGGTATAATTATGACAACTCGCTTTGTAAAGCGGACGGAAAGGTGGCATTGCTTGATATGCATCCGTCATTCAACCCGGATATGATAAAAATGCTGTATGAGGGCGGTATCAGGGGTTTTGTCATACGTTGCTACGGAGCGGGAGGAATGCCCGAAAAGGTAAGAGCGGCGCTCGGAACGGTTATAGCCAAAGGCGCAAAGGCAATAGCGGTAACGCAGTGCCTGCACGGCGGTGCAGACCTTGGTATATACGCTGTCGGAACAGACGCAGAAAAGGCAGGGGTCGTTGACGGCGGATATATGACTGCGGAGTATGCCCTGGCGGTGATGATGAAAACCGTTTCCGATATTGAACAATAATTTTCACGCAAGAAACCGGCTGTATGCTTGCATATGAAAGAAATCTTGCTTGAAAAAAATGTATGTTTCGACTATTCTGACGGAAAATTTTGAAATCCTGCATTTTTCGCTTGCAAAATTTTGCAAAGTGTAGTACAATTAACATATGTAAAACATTCACAAAATTTGGCGGAATGCCGGAAGGATATTAAAATGCAGGAAGATCTACTTGTTCAGATTGAAAATAAGATGAGCACTTTCTCGAAAAGTCAGAAGCTCATTGCAAACTTCATTATAAACAGCTATGAAAAGGCGGCGTATATGACCGCTCTGAAGCTCGGAAACGCTGTTAATGTCAGCGAGTCCACGGTTGTGCGTTTCGCTATAGAAATGGGCTTTGAGGGCTATCCGGAGCTTCAGAAGAGCTTACAGTCGCTGATAAAGAACCGTCTTACAGCGGTACAGCGTATCAATATCACAAACGACCGTATCGGCGACGACGGAGTACTTAAGAACACGCTTACGCAGGATATGGACCGTATCCGCAGAACGCTTGAGGAAATCGACCCGAAGGCTTTTGACAGGGCTATAGAGAAGATATGCTCGGCAAGAAGAATATATATACTCGGCGCTATGAGCAGTAGTATTCTTGCTAGATTTCTTGATTATAACTTCCAGCTTATATTCGATAATGTGCATTTTGTACAGGCTATCAATACAAGCGGTATCTATCAGCAGATTATACATATGAACAGCGAGGACGCATTTATAGCAATATCTTTCCCCAGATATTCGCAGAGTACGATAAAGGCTACGGCATATGCAAAGAAATGTAACGCAAACGTTGTGGCGATAACCGACAGCGTGACATCGCCGCTCGCCGCTTATGCGAACGAACTGCTTATAGCAAGGAGCGATATGGCAAGTTTTGCGGATTCGCTCGTTGCTCCGCTCAGCCTGCTCAATGCGATAATCGTTGCGGTAAGCGCAAGAAACAAGGACAACATCGAGCAGACCTTCGGCAAGCTGGAAAAGCTGTGGGAAGAAAATCAGGTATATAAAAAGGACGTATAATGAACTACGACTTAGCAATAATCGGCGGAGGTGCGGCAGGTATGGCTGCCGCCGTTTTTGCCTCTGAGAACGGTGTACGCACCGTTGTGATTGAGCATAACAGACAGCTCGGAAAAAAGCTCGCCATAACGGGCAAGGGCAGGTGCAACGTCACAAACAACAGTGACAACGACAATATAATGAAGAACATACCCACAGGAAGCCGCTTTCTATACAGCGCTCTTGCGGGTTTTTCGGCGTATGATACAATGAATTTCTTTGAGGGGCTTGGAGTGCCTCTTAAAACGGAGAGGGGAAACCGTGTTTTCCCTGTTTCAGACAGTGCAAAGGATATAGTTGAGGCACTGAAAAAACGCATGGGTACGCTTGGCGTCAAGGTTATCACAGCGCACGCAAAAGGCGTTATAACCGAGGACGGCAGGGTAAAAGGAGTAAGGCTCGGCGAGAGCGAGGTTTATGCAAACAGCGTCATAATAGCGACCGGCGGAGCGTCCTACAGCGGTACAGGCTCGGACGGCAGCGGATATGAGATAGCACGGGCGCTCGGTCATACGATAGTAGAACCAAAGCCTATGCTTGTGCCGATATGCGTAAAGGAAAGCTGCTGCTGTGATATGTCGGGACTTAGCCTTAAAAATGTAACGCTGTCGCTTATTGATACGGCAAAGAACAAGCCTGTGTACAGGGAGCAGGGAGAAATGCTGTTCACGCACTTCGGGGTCAGCGGTCCGCTGGTGCTTTCCGCATCGGCTTATGTCAAGAAAAGCACTTACAGGCTTGAGATAGATCTGAAGCCTGCGCTTGACGATAAAAAGCTGGACGCAAGACTGCTCCGTGACTTCGGCGAACAGCACACAAAGCAGATCTCGACTGTTATGAGAGGGCTGTTGCCGCAGGCTATGGTAGAGCCTGTGCTTGACAAGGCAGGGGTTGCGGTCGATACAAGGATAAGTGAGATTACAAAGGTGCATAGAGCGGCGATTGTAAATGCGCTGAAGCATTTTGATCTTACGGTGACGGGACTAAGACCGATAGAAGAAGCGATAATCACCGACGGAGGAGTATCGCTTAAAGAAATTGATCCTAAAACGATGCAGTCAAAGCTGATTGACGGGTTATATTTTGCAGGGGAGATAATCGACTGTGCGGCTTATACTGGCGGATATAATTTACAGATAGCGTTTTCCACAGCGCACAGTGCGGCTTCGGCGGCGGGTCGCCGCTGACAATTCTGCCTTTGGAATTGTCAGCAATCAGCTTAGGTTAGTTGAACGGCGGGGTTACACGAAGCGGTAATTTATAAAACGGCGGGCGGCAATGTGCCGCTTCAAATTCCGCCTTTAATACTGTTGCAGTACAGCAAAAGATAGCAAAACGGCGGGGTTAAACAAAGCGATAAATATAAAGCGGTTACGGTGATATGCTGTGACCGCTTGAATATTTATGCGTACTGTGGCAATTACCTGGTTGATACTTGACAGCAATTAACAATAGTGATATACTAAAGAAAAATAAACTGCAATTAAATATTCAGACGATAATATGAAATGGTGAGAGATATGTGCAAGACAACAAATTACAATTTATGTAAACGGGGGGGGGCTCTATAATAGCACCTCTGTAAATACTGCACAATATCTCTGCGTAAAATTCAATATGGTAATAAAGGCATAGTCCATTTAGGGTGGACTGTGCCTTTTTATATTATTTATAAAGAAAGAGGGATAAAATTATGAGATTTAAGAGATTAGGCGCGGCGGTACTGTCGGCGGTTATGATGCTGACGGCCGTTGCAACGCCGCTGGGGGATAATCTGCCGATGGTGAGGGAGAGTACGAGTTTGACGGCGAGTGCTGCTTCGAATCCTTTTGGAAAATGGCAGACAATAAATGGTGTTACAACAATAAGATGTACTTATTATGCTTGGCAGCAGGCATACGACAATACCGGAGTGGCACTTCCCATGCTTGGCAATGGCTGTCAGTGGTATGACAACGCTAAAAATGCAGGGTATTCAGTAGGAACAACAGCAAAGGCAAGATCGATTGCCGTGTGGGGGTCGTGTACCAACAATTCATATGGTCATGTAGCTTATGTAGTTAGTGTTAATGGCGGTAAAATGACTGTAAATGAGGGTGGAAGAAGCGATGCCACGAGCACAAACGGAATAGTAAACGGTTTTTCTTGCGGCTCGACAATAGGGTCAAAAAGATATTCAGGTTCACCACTTATTGGATTTATATATCTTGATTCAACACCCTCAACCGATAATGTAAAATTATTGAATACGTCATCTCACTATACAGATGAGGTATACAACGACAATGCTATTGTTCACGGTGAGGTTAATAAGCCGACAAGTTATCCCGTAACAAGAATCGGCATACAGGTGCGTAAAGACGGAGATTCATTTTCAAACGGTTGGTCAAGATTTGATAACACGCAAAAAACATATACGAACAGTTCGTGGATGAGTCCGTGGTTTAATATCAAAACTGAATTGGGTGTAACGTTAGTTCACTGTACCAGATATTATTATAAATTTTATGCTGTAGTAAACGGTAAAGAGTATTGGAGTAGCGAAAATACTTTTGTAACCACCGGTTCTCATTCCTACGGTTCGTGGTATACAAAGACTTCGGCGACCTGCACGAGCGGAGGAACGGAAGAACGTAAATGCTCCTGCGGAGCGACAGAGAGCCGTTCGACTTCGGCTTTAGGGCATAATTACGGCAGTACATATTTTGAGGCGGACCATCCGCACAAATATGCACATTTGTGTCAGAGATGCGGACACAAGGAGTTTACGGGCGGTAATTTAGCAATATACGAAAAATGCGATATATGCTATAATGAAAATTTACCGGGTAAACCATGTTTAAATATTTCATCAAATGGTTTTAAAGAATCTGATAACGTATCGTTTACATGGAATGATACCGAAAAAACAACCCATTATGTTTTAACTGTTGCTGTTTTATCGGGTGATGAATACAAGACTGTTTGCAGAGAAACATATGTTAACAGCGGATTTCAAACAACTTTCGGAAAGGGACAATACAGAGCGTTGTTACAGTCATACAATAGCAATATGTTCCATCAGTATACTTCTGACTGGAGAGATTGGGTACACAATAACAGCGATTATGTATACTTTGATATAGAATGCGCACATGAATATTTAAAGAATGTCGTAAAACCGACATTTGAAAGCGAAGGTTATACACAGTACACATGTACAAAGTGCGGTGATAGTTATATAAGCGATTACACCGCCAAGCTCACACTTTCAAAGGTAACAAGTTTTAAAGTAAAATCATTGACAAGTACGAATGTGACCTTGCAGTGGAACAAGAATGCAAATGCAAGCGGCTATGAGATAGAGCAGTACAAGGGCGGTAAGTGGGTCAATGTTGCAAAGATAACAAGCAACGCAACGACTTCATATACCGTCAAGGGATTAGCGGCAGGAACAGCAGGATACAAGTTCCGTATGAGAGCGGTCAAGAATGGTGCTTACAGCGATTATACGTCAGTATTGACTGTAAACACCAATCCTTACGGCGTAGGCGGTTTCAAGTGTTCTTCAAAGTCAAGTACCTCTGTTACATTGAAGTGGAACAAGGGCACGACAGCAAGCGGTTATCAGTTACAGCAGTACAAGAACGGTAAGTGGGTGACTATTTACACCGCTACTAAGGCTACCAACACAAGCTATACTGTAAAGGGCTTAAAGGCAGGCACTGCCGGCTACAGATTCAGAATCAGAGCGTACAAGACCTACGGAAATACTAAGCAGTATGGCTCGTGGAGCAGTGAGGTAAAGGTAAACACCAACCCCTACGGAGTAGGCGGATTCAAGGCTAAATCCACTGCCAAGACTTCAATAACGCTCGGCTGGAACAAGGGTACAACCGCAAGCGGCTACCAGTTACAGCAGTACAAGGGCGGTAAATGGGTGACTGTTTACACGGGTACTAAGGCTACTTCTACAAGCTATACGGTCAAGAGCCTGAAGGCTAACACAAGCTATAAGTTCAGAATAAGAGCGTATAAGACTTACGGTTCATCAAAGCAGTATGGCTCGTGGAGCAAGGTGCTTACGGTTAAGACGAAGAGGTAAGCGGTTAAACTGAATATAAAAACGGGCATCGGCATTTTACCGATGTCCGTTTTTTATACAACGAAGAGAATGTTAAGCTTGCTGTTATGGTATAATGGAGGAGATAAAAACGGCGGTGTGGCTGTGAGCCGCTCCAAGTTCCGCCTATTAAAATAATTGTGCTGACGGAGTGCAATCCCTCCGTCTTGACGGCAGATAAGTTTGGCAAATTAAAAAAGGCAGGGGTATCGCAAGTAAAACGCAACAAAGCAACAGTTTGTGCCTTGCCGTCAATCCACCTCCCCTTTTTCGAGGGGAGGCAAGTTGTGATAGTGCGGGGTGAGTGATAGTACGAGGGCGGTGGAAGCTGTGATGTTATTAGAGTGATAAATACGCAGTTGCGTAATGTTGCCGCCGGTAACGGAGGTTGCTCATATCGCTGACAATCGGAACGGCGAATTTGAGGCGGCACATTGCCGCTCGCCGTGCTTGACAACGGTGGGAAAAGGTGATATACTAAACCTATATCAAACCGTTGACCGAGAGTAGTAATATCGGCAGAGATACTACAGAGAGCCGCATTAGCTGAAAAGCGGTGTATTTATCCGATACGAATGGACTTGCGAGGGCAGACCGAAAGCGATAAGTGAGTAGTTTCTGACGGAAGGCTCTGACCGTTACACAGAGAGCGCATTTTTATGTGCGTAACAATAAGGTGGCTTGCAGATACGGCTTCTGTTCCTTATTCGGAACGGGAGCTTTTTTATTAAGCCGTATAAAAATGAGGTAAATATTATGAGCAAGATTATTTTAACGGGTGACAGACCCACAGGCAGACTTCACATAGGTCACTATGTAGGCTCGCTCAGACGCAGAGTGCAGTTACAGAACACGGGCGATTTTGACGAAATATACATCATGATCGCAGACGCACAGGCACTGACCGATAACTTCGACAATCCCGAAAAGGTACGCAGTAACATAGGCGAGGTAGCGCTTGACTATATGGCGGCAGGACTTGACCCCGAAAAGTCAACGATATTCATTCAGTCGATGATACCTGAGCTTACCGAGCTTACATTCTACTATATGAACCTTGTTACAGTATCAAGATTACAGCGTAATCCTACCGTAAAAGCGGAAATTACGATGAGAAATTTTGAAGCAAGCATACCCGCAGGCTTCTTATGCTATCCGATAAGCCAGACCGCCGATATTACAGCCTTCAAGGCTACGACAGTACCGGTAGGCGAGGATCAGCTGCCTATGCTCGAACAGGCGAAGGAGATAGTCCACAAGTTCAACTCCATCTATGAGCCTGTGCTTGTTGAGCCGGAAATATTACTTCCCGAAAACGAGGCTTGTATGCGTCTGCCCGGCACTGACGGCAAGGCGAAGATGAGCAAGTCGCTGGGCAACTGCATTTACCTTGCGGATAGTCCCGCAGACATCAAGACAAAGATAATGAGTATGTTTACCGATCCGCTTCATATACAGGTATCAGACCCCGGTCATATCGAGGGCAACACGGTGTTTACCTATCTTGATGCATTCTGCACAGACGAGCATTTTGAACGTTATCTGCCCGATTACAAGAACCTTGACGAGCTGAAAGAGCATTATAAGCGTGGCGGTCTTGGCGATATGAAGATAAAGAAGTTCCTCAACAATGTAATGCAGGAGGAACTTGAGCCGATAAGACTGCGCCGTGAGGAGCTTGCGAAGAATATGGACTACGTTTACGATGTGCTGAAGAAGGGTACCGAAAAGGCACGCCGGTGTGCCGCTCAGACTATGAGCGAGGTCAAGAAGGCTATGAAGATCGATTATTTCGGTTAAGGCGTGAATAAATGGATATAATAACAGCCGTATTTGTTTTATGAGCAAATACGGCTGTTTATTAATCTGCGATTTTACCGTCTGAAATGCGGATGATGCGGTCGCATTTTTCGGCAAGCTGATTATCGTGTGTTACAATGACTATTGTGCGGTTGTCGTTGCGGTTGAGGTCAATGAGAAGAGAAAGAACATCGTTTCCTGTCGCAACGTCAAGGTTGCCTGTAGGTTCATCACAAAGAAGGACCGAGGGGTTGTTGACAAGAGCTCTTGCAATGGCTACACGCTGTTGCTGACCGCCGGAAAGCTCTGACGGGTATCTGCCGAGCAGGCTTTCAACACCCAGCTTTTTTACGGTATCCGATATATCGGTTTTGCCCTTTTTGGCGAGCTTTGACGGAAGAAGTATGTTTTCTTTTGCGGTAAGCTCCGGTATCAGATCGTAAAACTGGAACACAAAGCCGATCTTGTTCAATCTGAAATCCGCCAGTGCTGTATCTGCGAGTTTTGTTATGTCGGTATCGTCATAGAAAACGCTGCCGTCTGTTGCTTTATCCAGTCCGCCCAGTACATTGAGCAGAGTGGTTTTTCCGCTTCCGCTTTTACCTGTTATTGCGACAAGCTCTCCGTCATCTATGCGGATATCAAGGTTGTTTATGGCGGCTACGGCGTTTTCGCCTTTACCGTATATACGGGTAAGCCCTGTTGTTTTGATCATCGTCTTTTCCTTTCCTCGTTCAATTGAACAGATATTTCAGATGTGAATTTTTTTGTTGAAAGTAAAGTGAGTATAACCGTTATTATCGAGAGGACGATAAAAATTATAACAAGCGGCTTTATAAGCGGGACAGTCCAGGGTACATCACTGAGAAAACAGTAATTTATAATATCCGAAGCTATATCGTCCTGAGCGGACTCTTTCAGATAAACGACCTTGTCATACATCATGCCTGTAAATAGCTCTACTCCGTAAGCGGCAAGCCCCGCGATAACGGTTGATATGATCGGTATTCTGAGGTTTGAGATAAACAGCTTTCTTCGTATCCGTGAAAGCGGCGTTCCTAATGCACGAAGCACGGATATTTCGTAAGACCTCATTCTGATTTTAAGCCCGATACAGCTGAAATAAGCCGCAAAGCCGAGAAGTGACATTATAACAATTGTTGCGGCTGTTCCCGATAATCGTTTGAATTTGTCTATAAAGCTCTGCATTTTCAGCTCGCTTAAATTGTTGCGGGTCATACCGGCAGTTGTAGGAACAAGTCCGCCGTCAATATCGGTCGGTGAATAAACGCTGCTGTACACAGCTCCGGGGAAGCCGGAGGAAGCCGCGCCTGCGGCGGTGGTCAGCAGGAAATATCCGCTGTTGCTCTGATCCCTGAAACCGAAATCAAGAAGATAATCAAGCGTTTTATCCGTCAAACCGTCGAGCGTGAGCGTTGCACCGATCTTAAAGGTGTGTTCTGTTACCTTACCGATACCGTAGCCTGTGTCGTTTGCGCTGAGCGCCATTATCTCAATGCTGTCGCCTTCCTTATAGACGTTGCGGTCATAGTCACGCACCAGAATGATCTGTTCTCCGCTGTTAAGTGCGGAAATGTCGGGCATACCGCCGGAAATACATGAAGAAAGCGCTTCCAGTGTTTTTTCATCGGCAAGTCTTATCGGAATGTTGTAGCAGTATTTATCGCCGATACCGTCCGAGCCTAAAAAGCTCTTGTATTGTTCGTCCGAAGCCGCCGTAATGCTATCTTTTATACTGTCATCTATCTGTATTTTTGTTTCACGGTTGTCGTTGTAGGCGAAGGTTTCACTGTCGCACACGGCAAAGGTATTTCCGATATAGCCGAATGATAAAGCATCGGGGAAATTTTCAGTGTCCTTGTCGGATAAACCGACGGAATAATTGAAATCCGCTATTTTAAGGCTGTGGTTCTCCTCTGCGCCGAGTGAGATTACTCCTATAGGATCGCAGTTCAGATAATCGGCTATCCCGTACTCCTCCATGTCAAGCCAACCGGCATAATAAACGGGCGGAAAGTCAAAATAAAGATAGTTATGACATTCCTTTCCGTCACGGGTGTATCGCATATAGCCGAGAGTAGTTCCGAACACTATCAGCGACAGTGCAACAGTCTGTATAAGAGTTATGCCTTTACTGCTGAGAGCGCGTGAGATCATACTGCCTGCCGAGCCCGAGCAAGGAAGTAATTTTTTCTTTTGCTTTTTGGACGAAAGTACGACAGGCGTAAACACAAGATATCCCAGAGCAATTGTGATCGCCGAGAATATAACGGCAATTACAATAGGCTCGGCAGTTGCACCGAGAACGATGGGGTCGGTCGTAAAGCCGCCGTATGGCTTCATACCCATAAATTCGACACGGACTGAGAATATAAGAATATAAAACAGTATGCCGAGAGCTATTCCGAGTGCCGTCTGGACTATAAAAAGCATAACGGCTTCTGTTGCGTACATAATAACGCTTTTTGATTTTGAAAAGCCTATGTTATGCAGAAGACGGTCGGTATTTTCACGCTCTTTGAAAACTATATTGAGCATACAGATAAAAGACAATACAGCGATCAATGCGCAAATAGACGACATGATGATCAGCCATAATGTATTAGCGTTGGTAATATGCTGTTTACTCGCAATATCTTTTCCGTGGTAGTTTGAAAAATAATGCAGACTGGCATCATTATCACTTCCCGGGGGATAGCTTTCTTCAAGCTTTGTAACAAATTCCCTGTCGGAAATGCCAAAAATGTAATGATGATCTTCTTCGTCGCATACTGTAACGCCTTCGCCTGCGTACAGATCAACAGTGTAGCTTGCCGCAGGAGCGTCTGACGGCTTTCCGACATATATAAGGGGAAGAGGCTCAGGCGCTACCCCGTGACCTTCTAAATATTCGACGTTTTCACACAGCGCTCTTCTATAATAGTCTTCTCCGATAATGCCTTTAAGAATATATTGCCTGCCGTTTATTGTTATGCTGTCGCCGCTTTTTCCGAGATAACCGACACTTTTAAGGAGTGACTGTGCAACTGCGGCTTCATTTTCCGAAACAGGCAACGAACCGCTTACCATAGGAATGTGCAGTAAATTGTAGCCCATTTCTGTAGTATAGCCGTAGACACATTCGTTACCGTAAAAATCGACTTTTCCCGGTACGGTTACGGTTTCGTGTATACAGTCTGCGTCGGCAGGGATCAGCTCGCTTTTTAAATCATCGGAAACGCTAAGAATAAGATCATATTTTCCGGAGCTGTCATACCATGATTCAACCTCCTGATTGATTCCTTCACGAATGAAAAGAAAAACCGTGGTGATGATCGCGGTAAGCAGCAGTCCGGAAAACAGAAGTGCAAAAGCGGTGCGTAGATGTTTTCTCCAGTATTTGCAGAGAATATAGAAATTACAGGACATATTTTACCTCGTTGAAAAATTATAATCGAAAGAAAATTGAACTTTTTAACTGATAATTTATAATGGGATACTTTGCGATAACATATATGTTTAATGCTATTTAAAGCATATCACAACAAAAATGCGATGTCAACAGAGATTTTATATTATCCGATAAGAAATATGATGTTTTATGAAGTATTCACAAAATTGTACTTTGTAAATTGGCCGTAATTAACAAAATCAGTTTTCGCTATCAGAATTTATCCGCAAAGTAAGCTATTACAGACATTTCTTTACCTGTTCCTTTATCAATGCCCTTGACCGTTATGCCCGACAGGTTCATAAGCTCGCCTACACGCACCTCCGACAGGTCACAACGCATTACGTCCTTGCCGAGGCAGACAAGCACAAAATCGCCGTCCATAATGTTCACCGCGCCGTTTTCGCCCAGACGTATCTCCTTATATGTATCGGGGTCGCGCATGGTAACGTATTTCAGCGGTCGTTTGTCGAGCCGCGTCATATCCTTTACCGACATTGTATCTTTGGGTCGTTTGTTTTTACCGAACATAATATCACCTTATACACAGATTTTTTTATTCAAGTATAACCCTGTGGCAGTGCTTTGTCAACTTCCACAAAATATTTTATAGAAAGAAATACCAATATTATTTAAATTAACACCGATTTTTTTTAAAAAGTTACAATATTATTACAAATCGCCCGAAACCGTTGACATCGAGCGGTTTTTAAGTTATTATATAGTAGCTGAATTATAGATAATTATCGCCGGAAGACGGCGGTTATACATAAAACTTTGCGAGGAGAAGATCCTCTTTTGAAAGGAATGTCTGAATGACAGAGATAAACAGACTGTGCTTAGGCTGTATGAACGAGAAAGAGAGCGACGGACCGTGCGAGAAGTGCGGCTACAGCAATGACGCGCCTTATCTGCCGTCATATCTTGCACCGGGGACGGTGCTCAACGACCGCTATATCGCAGGAAAGCTGCTCAGCTACAACGGCGAGGGCGCTACATATATCGGCTTTGACAAGGTAACGGGTACAAAAGTCACAATTAAGGAATATATGCCGGATACACTGTGCTCGCGCAAGAAGGGCGATCCTCAGATAGTGGTAGACCCTAACCAGCTTCCGCTTTACAAGACGTATATGTCGGAGTTTGTAGAGCTTAACAAAGCGTTGCTCAAGGCACGTTCAATGACGCACATACAGACGGTGCTCGATATTTTCCCGCAGAACAACACGGCGTATGTAATATTCGAGTTTATCAATGGCATAACGCTGAAAAATTATCTTGCCAACTGCTCGGGCGAGCTTACATGGGACAGGGTAAAGGAGCTTTTCCCTCCGATACTGACTACGCTCAGCCTTGTGCATTCGGCAGGGATAATCCACAGAGGAATCAGTCCGCAGACAATACTTGTAACGGAGAAGAATGAACTTAAGCTCATAGATTTCCAGATAAGTGCGGGAAGAACCACAGGCACCGAGATCGCCTGCGAGATGTACCCCGGATATTCTGCCCCCGAACAGTATTCTTCCGCCGAGTGGCAGGGCACATGGACAGATGTATACGGCATATCCGCTACTCTGTACAGGGTACTGACAGGCTGTGCGCCGACAGAATCCATCTCAAGACTGGGTAACGATAATTGTCCCGAACCTATGGTTATAAACAGAAATGTGCCGAGCCACGTTTCAAAGGTTATAATGAACGGTCTGAAGCTCAACACTTCAAACCGTATACAGACTATAACGGAGCTTGTTGTAAAGCTGTTTGAACAGCCTAAGTTCAATACGGCGGAGCAGGAGCCGGTACGCCCCGTTCAGCGCATAAAGCGAGTCGAGGTTACGGAAGAGCCGGAAAAGACGCCTGCACAGAAGAACGCAAAGGGCAAGAAGAAAAAGCAGAACAACAAAGTTGCGATAATTGCGACCATAATCGTATGCGGAGTTATAATAATCGGATTCGGTATCGCTATTGCGGTGCTTGCGATGACTGACAACAATTCAGATACGTCATATGACCCGAACTATTATTCCGCACCCGAAAGCACAGCTTCTTCAAGTGTTGCCGAAACAACTACAGCTTCAACAACGGTGTCCTCTGATGCCGCACCGGAGATCGTGTACGGTTGCCCGACGTTTACAGGTGCACTGTTCACGTCTATACAGGATACATATAATTTTGTCAAGATAAACGCCGAATACAAGTTTGACGATACGGTTGCAAACGGCATAGTAATAAGCCAGAGCATAGAACCGGACACGGAGATCAAGTCAGGCACGGAGATAAAGCTTGTAGTCAGCAAGGGTCCGTCGACTATAGCGCTTCCTGATTATACAGGACTTAAGGTAGACGAGTATACCGCTATACTGTCGCAGAGAAACGTGAAGTTTGAAAAGAAGGAAACAAGCGATACCAACGGCGTCAAGACAGGATATGTAGTCAAGTGCAGTAAGAAGGTCGGCGAAAAGGTTGACGTTGAAAATTCAGAAACGGTAACCGTATATTATGCCAAGGCGGGGGCGGACAGTTCGTCTTCTGCGGTTGAATCCAAGGCAGATTAAAATTAAAAATAACGCATTGTCGCAGGACTTTAAAAAGCTCTGCGGCAATTGCTGTATAACGGAAAAAATGCCGAAATAAAGAAACGGAGAGTAAAAATGGATCTCAAAGAGATAAGAAAAGAGATAGACGCTACGGACGATGAAATACTGAGATTGTTTTTGAAGCGTATGGATCTGTGTGTTGGAGTTGCAAAGTACAAGAAAGAAAACAATATGCAGGTGTTCCAGGGAAAGCGTGAGCAGGAAATACTCGAACGTATAAAGAGCAAATCGCCCGACGATCTGGCGGAGGGTGCAGGTCAGCTTTTCACCTGTATAATGGATATATCGAAGTGCTTACAGCAGAGAATATTGTCCGATGCACCCGTGCCGCACTTTGAAAGTCCGAAAACACAGCCGGTAAGAATCGCCTGCCCCGGAACAAAGGGCAGTAATACGGAAGAAGCGTCTGTAAAGCTGTTCCCCGACTCTGAGATCGATTTTTATCCCGATTTTTCTGACGTGTTCGAGGCGGTGGAGAACGGAAGTGCGGATTACGGCGTATTGCCTATTGAAAACAGCACGGCAGGTGATATAAGGCAGACATACGATCTGCTTGCAAAGTACAATTTCTATATCTGCAAGCGTACTCAGATAAAGATAGATCACTGCCTTGCCGCAAAGCCCGGTGCGGATATAAAGACAATTTATTCACACGAGCAGGCACTAAAGCAGTGCTTCGGATTTTTAAAGGATTATCACGCAAGACAGGTGCCTTATACAAATACGGCTCTTGCCGCAGAAATGGTCGCAAACAGCGATGATAACACGATAGCTGCAATATGTTCCGAGAGATGTGCCGAGCTTTACGGACTGGAAACGGTAAAGCGTGATATAGCCGACAACCCTGACAACACTACACGCTTTATCTGCATATCAAAGCACCCTGAGATAACGCCGGACGCAGATATAATTTCTATCTGTATGTCACTGCCGCATACGACAGGCTCACTGTACAGAATGCTTATTCGTTTTGCACTGTACGGTCTTAATATCACTAAGATAGAGAGCGCGCCCGTTCCGCAGGCAAAGCAGGATATAAAGAGGGAAACGTTCGACGTGGTGTTCTATCTCGACTTTGAAGGAAATGCGCTTGACCCCGAGGTAGTACGGCTTATGACGATACTTGAGGAGGAAATGAAGTATTTCAAGTTCCTCGGCAACTATAAGCATTTTGACTGATCGTAAAGGAGAGGTATGTTTACCAGTGCGATAATACTAGCCGCAGGGAGCGGCAGGAGAATGGGCTTTGATAAGATGACAGCGCAGCTTTGCGGCAAGGCGGTAATATTGTACAGCATAGAGCGGTTTGTCGAAAGCAACGCCGATGAAATAATAATAGCGGCAAGCGAGGATAATACAGATAAAATCAGAGAGCTTGTAAGTGAAAACATACATACCGATAAGCCGATAAAGATCATCACAGGCGGAGTTACACGCTTTGAGTCGTCGGTGAAAGCGGTAAGACAGACCTCTGATAAGAGCGATATTGTATCGATACACGACGGAGCAAGACCTTTTGTGACGGCAAAGACGGCAGACAGGGTCGCACAGGCGGCATATCAGCACGGTGCGGCACTGGCGGCGGTAAGAGCCAAGGACACGGTAAAGGTATGCGAGGACGGTGTTGTCACAGCTACTCCCGACAGAAGCGGTCTGTGGCTTGCACAGACACCTCAGGCGGCAAGAAAAGCCGACTATCTTGCGGCGGCGGAAAAGCTCGATGTGAATGACGCAAGGATAACTGATGACGCATCGGTAATGGAACTGTATGGGATAAAGCCGTTTATCGTTGAGGGCAGTTATGACAATATAAAGCTGACCACGAAAGAGGACATAGCAATGGCGGAATATATTATCGGGAAAACAGGCGCATCTAAACTTTGTGTAGGTCACGGATATGACGTGCACAGGCTTGTAGAGGGCAGAAGGCTGATACTCTGCGGTGTGGAGGTGCCGAATAAGGATAATCTGGGGCTTCTCGGACACAGTGACGCAGATGTTGCGGTACACGCACTTATGGACGCTATGCTCGGAGCTGTGGCTCTCGGAGATATCGGAAAGCATTTCCCCGACAGTGACGACAGATACAAGGGTATAAGCAGTATGCGGCTGCTTGAACACGTCAGAAAACTGCTTGACGGGAAAAACGCACACGTTACAAATGCAGATATAACCATAATTGCGGAAAAGCCGAAACTTGCAAAGTTCATTCCCGATATGCAAAGGAGCATAGCGGCGGCGCTGGGGCTTGATACGGACGATGTAAACGTAAAGGCGACTACCGAGGAGGGCCTTGGCATAGCAGGAAAGGGTATAGCCGCCCACGCTGTATGTATGGTCGAAAAGATTGGCTGAAATGTTCAGATGCTGAATAAATATTTATGATAAATTCATAATCATAAAAGCGTTACGGAAATGTAAAAATCCCGCAACGCTTTTATTTATGCCGATTTGAAAGATTTTAGCTGAAAAAGGAAATACTTTAAATGTCAGCTTTACAAATAATAGTATTGCGAAAATGAATAACGAGCCATTCAAAAAATTCATGGAAATTTGTCAAGAAAATTATCCACTTATAACAATTTTGTTTGTTAAATTCATAGATTTTGACGAAAAATTTTGTTTTAACATTCAAGGCGGATTGACATAATCTAAATAGGTGTTATAATACGGGCATACAGAAAAAACAGGGGCTATATCGCACAGCTGCGATATAGCCTTTGTGACGAAAAGAAAAAGTAGAACAAAAGGAAAGGAAGATGAATTATGGATTACACATATCTGCTTTATATAGCGATAATCCTCATTTTCACAAAAGCATTCGGACTGCTGTCAAAGGTTATAAAGCTGCCTCAGGTAGTCGGCGCACTGGTTGCGGGCATTATTTTAGGCCCTGTGTGTCTTAACCTTGTATCTCTTGACAACGCTCCGATACTCAGCAATCTGTCGGAGATAGGCGTTATCGTGCTTATGTTCGTCGCAGGTCTTGAAACGGATATCCGTGAGATGAAGAAGTGCGGACTTGCAAGCTCGATAATAGCTCTTATCGGTGTTATCGTTCCTCTGGTCGGCGGTGCCGCTACAGCGTTCCTGTTCGGTACGGCAGATCCCACTCTTTCGACATCGACATTCCTTCAGGATGTTTTCGTAGGTGTTATCCTTACCGCAACATCGGTAAGTATCACTGTCGAAACGCTTAAAGAACTCGGAAAGCTCAACACAAGAGCGGGTAACGCAATACTCGGTGCGGCTCTTATAGACGATGTACTCGGTATCATTGCACTGACGGTAATCACATCTCTTGCAGATCCCGAGTCGGGAAATATCGGTATAGTAATACTGAAGATACTCGGCTTCTTCGCATTCGCTCTGCTGTTCGGTGTATTCTTCCACTTCGTATTCAACAAGTGGACACAGAGAACGGAAGAAAATCAGCGCCGTTATGTTATTGTCAGCTTTGCGCTCTGCCTTCTCTTTGCGTATGTTGCCGAGGAATTCTTCGGTGTTGCCGATATTACAGGCTCGTTCGTTGCAGGTCTTGTAATTTCAAGTACGTCAAAGACGAAGTATATAGCACACAGATTTGATACAATGTCTTATCTGCTGTTATCGCCTATCTTCTTCGCAAGCATAGGTCTTAAGGTAACGCTTACAAATATGACACCTACAATCATCATATTCGCCATTGTACTGCTGGTAGTCGCTATACTGTCAAAGGTTGTCGGCTGCGGACTCGGCGCAAAGATATGCAGATACACGAACAAAGAGGCATTACAGATTGGCGTGGGAATGATTTCCCGTGGCGAGGTTGCGCTGATAGTTGCGGATAAGGGTCTTAATATGGGACTTATGAGCAGCGGACTTTTCGGTCCTATAGTAATCATGGTGGTTATCACTACTGTAGTAACTCCTATCCTGCTGAAGTTTGTATTCAAGGATAAGAATGATGCTTCGGGAGAAATAAAGTCGAAGGAAACTGCAGAGGTTACAACTTCAGACGACAGTCTTGAGTATGTTCCCGGTCAGGATAACGTGTAATCTCAAATTAAACAGAATAATATTCAGAGCCGCCGATGAGCATTAAAGCCGTCGGCGGCTTCTTTACACAAGTTTTTATTGACAAGAGGGCAGTTTTACTATATTATTATATTAGCTGCGTTTATTGCAGATATTTTTCCGAAAGGTTGTGTGTCTGTTGGAAAAAAAGCTGAAGCTGTACGGTTTCAACAACCTCACAAAGACTCTGAGCTTCAACATATACGATGTCTGTTATGCTAAAGGAGCAAGAGAGCAGAAAGAATATATAGACTATATTGACGAACAGTATAATTCCGAACGACTTACGGGCATACTGTGCGATGTTACGGATATAATCGGTGCGAATGTGCTTAACATATCAAAGCAGGATTACGATCCGCAGGGTGCGAGTGTAACACTGCTGATAAGTGAAAAGGCTACGGACAGTATGGAGATAGACAAGTCGTGCAACAGGGGAATGGTGGACGGAAAACCGCTTCATCCTCAGCGTAATTCTGCTATGATACCCGAAACAGTGGTGGCACACCTTGATAAGTCGCACGTTACGGTGCATACCTACCCCGAATATCACCCCAACAACAGCATTTCAACGTTCAGGGTAGATATTGACGTTTCGACCTGCGGAGAGATTTCGCCGCTTAATGCGCTGGATTATCTTATCGGCAGTTTCGATTCAGATATTATAACGATAGACTACAGGGTAAGAGGCTTTACCCGTGATGTAGGCGGCAGAAAGCTGTATCTCGACCACGATATAACCTCGATACAGGATTTTATCAACGATTATACGCTGACGAAATATGACGCTACAGATATAAACGTGTATCAGGCGAACATATTCCACACAAGGCTTATGGTGCGTGAGATGGATCTGAAAAACTACCTGTTCAATACGGATATATATGACATTCCGCCTAAGGAGCGACTGAGAATTACGGAGAACCTAAGGCGTGAGATGATAGAGATATATTCGGGGATGAATATTTACGGGTGAGCGGATCTCACACTTTTGACTGATGAACCGGCAAAAGACGTAATCAATAAATCTGCGGGAGGGGCAAGCCCCTCCCCTACAAAAATATCAATGTGATATTATGACAACATTACTTCCTTCCCGAAAGGACTGATGATATGCTCTCACAGGAGCGTGCGCCTATATATGAGGCGTTAAAGGAATACCGGGCAAAGCGCATAGTGCCTTTTGACGTACCCGGTCATAAGATGGGCAGGGGCAACCCCGAACTGACGGAATTTTTAGGCAGAGAATGTATGACGGTGGACGTGAACTCATCAAAGCCGCTCGATAACCTCTGTCACCCGGTTTCCGTCATAAAAGAGGCGGAGCAGATAGCCGCAGAGGCTTTCGGCGCAAAGAACGCATTCTTTATAGTAAACGGAACTACCGCCGCAGTGCAGGCTATGGCGCTTGCCGTAGCAAAGCGTGGCGAGAAGATAATAATGCCGCGTAACGTACACCGCAGTGCTATCAATGCACTTATTCTCGGCGGAGCAGTGCCTGTTTACGTTAATCCCGGAGTAAACAAGGAGCTGGGCATACCGCTGGGAATGACGGTCGAGGATGTTGAAAAGGCGATACTCGAAAACCCCGACGCAAAGGCGGTATTTGTAAATAATCCTACCTATTACGGAGTGTGCTCGGATATAAAGAAGATAGCCGACCTTGCACACGCACACGGAATGTATCTTCTTGCGGACGAGGCGCACGGAACGCATTTCTACTTCGGTGACAATATGCCGCTTGCGGGAATGAAGGCAGGTGCGGATTTTGCCGCAGTAAGTATGCACAAGAGCGGCGGCTCGCTGACGCAGAGCAGCTTTTTACTTACAGCAGACACGGTGAACGAGGGCTATGTAAGGCAGATAATTAACCTTATGCAGACGACGAGCGGAAGCTATCTTCTGATGTCGAGCCTTGATATATCAAGAAGAAACCTTGCGCTTCACGGCAGGGAGATATTCGCAAAGGTGCAGTCCTATGCGCAGTATATGCGTGACGAGATAAACGAGATAGGCGGATATTACGCATTCTCAAAGGAGCTGTGCGACGGCGGTGCGTTCTATGATTTTGACGTGACAAAGCTGTCGATACACACAAGGGATATAGGGCTTGCGGGTATCGAGGTGTATGATATTCTGCGTGACAGATACGGCATACAGATAGAATTCGGAGATATAGGAAATATACTCGCTTACGTTTCGATAGGCGACAGGGAACTGTATCTCGACAGGCTCATCGGAGCGCTCAACGACATAAAGCGTATATATTCAAAGGATAAGACGGGTATGCTTGACCACGAGTATATCAATCCTATAGTTAAGCTGTCGCCGCAGGATGCATTCTACGGAAACAAGAAAAGCGTACCGATCGAACAAAGCTCCGGCAAGATAAGCGGTGAATTTGTAATGTGCTATCCGCCCGGAATACCGATACTTGCACCCGGTGAGCAGATAACAGATGAAATTCTCGCATATATAGAATATGCAGGGGATAAGGGCTGTTTCCTTACGGGTACACAGGACCTCGAAATAAAGAATATTATGATACTGGACGAATAAATTCGTCCGCCGTACCACATTGACTTATGCGTTTACAGATTGAAAGGACGGTAATACAAATGGATCTTTGGTTTACGGAAAATCACAGCGACAGTGTAAGATTTTCTATAAGAGTTGACAAACAGCTTTACAGCGAGCAGAGCGAGTATCAGCGCATAGACGTGTTTCAGTCGCTCGAATTCGGCAGACTGCTTGCGCTTGACGGATATGTAATGATAACGCAGAAGGACGAATTTATCTATCACGATATGATAGTTCACGTTCCTATGGCGGTAAAGAAGGATATAAAGAACGTGCTTGTTATCGGTGCAGGCGACGGCGGTACGGTAAGGGAGCTGTGCCGTTACAGCACTATAGAGCATATCGACCTTGTCGAGATAGATAAAAAGGTCGTCGAGGTCTGCGAGGAATATTTCCCTGAAATGACCGTTTCGATGCACGACCCCAGACTTGATATACATTTTACCGACGGACTTCGTTTTGTAAGACGCAAGCAGGGCGAATATGACCTTATAATAGTCGATTCTACCGACCCGTTCGGACCGGGCGAGGGACTTTTCACACCCGAGTTCTACGGCAACTGCTACAATGCGCTTACCGATACAGGTGTACTTGTGAATCAGCACGAAAGTCCGTTCTATGTAAATGACGCAAAGGCTATGTGCAGGGCGCACGAGCGTATAAAGTCGGTGTTCCCCGTGTGCGCCGTTTATCAGGCTCATATCCCGACATACGCAAGCGGACACTGGCTGTTCGGCTTTGCGAGCAAGGGACTTGATCCGATAAAGGATCTTGATGAACAGCACTGGAATTCACTCGGAATTAAGACAAGATATTATAACACAGAGCTTCACAAGGGCTGCTTTGCTCTGCCGAGCTATGTAAAGGAAATGCTGGAAACGGGAGAAGTTCTCGATGTGCGCCGCTGATTTCAGGACAGCCTGCAAAAAGGCAGGACTGGCTTTAATAGTCATATTTGCGGCACGGTGTGTTGCCGATGCGGTAACTGCGCTCATCGGGGCGCTTATGGCTGACTGCGATGCGCAGATAACCTCTTCTGTGCAGGCGCTTGCCAATATACTTATACTCTATGTACTGGCGATAGCGGTTACATCAAAGCTTCTGGGATATCACTTTGACGGCAGTCTTTACAAGAAACCCAAAAGGCTCGGTAAGGCTATATCGTGGTTCGTACCGATGTATGGAGCGGGTCAGGCGGCAAACATTGCGGTGATGGCAATATCTTTTTTTATAGTACAGAATCGCTCGGCGGTCGAGGATACGCTTACTCCTATAGTTTCTTCGGGAACGGGAAGAGGTGCGTGGTATCTTGCGTTTTTGTTCATACAGATGGCAGTGCTGGCACCGGTGTTTGAGGAGTACTGGTTCAGGGGAGTTATACAGTCCTCGCTTGCGCCTTACGGAAACGGCTTTGCGATACTCGTTTCATCACTGTGCTTCGGTATGGCGCACGGTAATATACATCAGTTCTGCTATACGGTTATTGTCGGTATCTGCCTTGGATATGTGAGATATGCGACAGGCAGTATTATGCCGACAATGATAATGCACGCCATATTCAACTCTATTGCGGGAATAGCGATCGTGGCTGTAAGCAGTGAAACTTTTATATCGGCGTTTACGCATATTCAGCAGGGAGAGGGGCTTACAGGCGGCGAACAGGCGTTTATGACAGCGCTGATGATTTACCTTGCTGTTATACTGACAACAGCTGTAGTCGGCATAGCGGCGGCGATAGGAAAGCTAAAGAACAATCGCCTTTACCGACCGGTAAACAACTATCCCGCACTTACCAAAAAGCAGAAACTCATCGCTGTTGCAAAAGAACCTTTGTTTATTGCGGGATTTATTCTGTGCACGGCGTATATAATAGCTATGATGATTATTTAACGAAAGGACTCTGTTAAAATGCAGAAAAGCCTTACCGGTATTATAGCGGACAGATACAGACAGCAGAGCTTTGATATTCTGACCTCGAAAGATGACCTTAAGCCTTCGGATATACGCAGGCTGTGTCTTGATGTCGGCATCGCGCTGATTATATCCGTACTGCTTCAGAAAGTCATATTTGTTGCGATGGTAATGCTGTTACGCTCGTTTGTCGGCGCAGGGCTTGATACGGGCGGTACGCTTTTCACCGTGCTGAATTACACTTTCAGCAATATATCGACATATGTTCCGAAGCTGCTGGCATTCGGGGTGCTGTACAAAAAGTACCGACCGCTGAAACGGCTTGACACGCAGTATGAGAACAAGTCGTACTATCCGCTTATATTTATCCCTGCGATGTTTGCCTTTGCAATGTGGGGAAGCAATATCACTGCCTGCATAAACTATATCCTGCAACTGCTGTTCGGTGTGGGAGAGATAGAGAATGTGATGGACGCTATTGCGCCGTCGAGCTTCTCATCGGGCATTGTAACGCTTATATTCACGGCGTTTGCGGCGCCGGTATTTGAGGAGATAATCTATCGTCATCTGTTGCTCCGTTCGCTGAAACCCATAGGCGATACGCCTGCAATTATCCTGTCGGCGCTGGTGTTCGGACTGGCGCACGGTAACTTCGATCAGTTCGCATATGCGTTTTTAAGCGGTATAATCTTCGGACTTATGGCGGTAAGATACGATACGATAATCCCCGGAATGGTGCTTCATCTGATAAATAACTTCTTTGTGACGGTCATAACGTATCAGAAACAGCTCACGGGCATCGGCGGATTGTGGGACGGGCTTGTAGATGCGGCGGCGGCGCTCGGAAACCTTATCGTGAATATCTCCTACTTTGCGGCGCCGTTTGTGGCGGTACTGCTTGCGTTCTGCGGAGCGGCAAAGCTTACGCCTGTCGGAGGAGAGCATAAGCACAGAAAACTGATTGCGATATTCTCTCCTGTGTTTATAATAGCACTTGTTGTTATGCTGTTGCAGTTTTAATGAAGATCATCGGCGGAATGTGGCTTCACATTCCGCTTTGTTATGCCGATTTTTCATATGCAACGCAAAGTAGCACAGAAAAATAACGATTGTAAGCAGATATTTATTGTGGCTACTCGAAAAACAGGGTATGATATAGCTGTTCACAAAAGCCAAACGAAAACAGGAGGAAGACAATATGGATTTCAGCGAAAAGTTAAAGCAGATACGAAAAAATGAAGGCATTTCTCAGGAAGAGCTTGCGGAGCGTATAGGCGTTTCACGTCAGGCGGTGACAAAGTGGGAAACGGGTAAGGGTCTTCCCGATATTGAAAATATGACCATACTTGCGGAGATATTCAAGGTGACACTTGACGAGCTTGTAAGCGGAAATTTGCCGGAAAAAGGCGGTGCGGCTCAGTACACGAGCGAAACGGCATATGATATAGATGTCAACACACACTTTGATATAAATGCCGGAAGCGTGCGTGATATCACCGTATCCGGCGGTGACGACGAGAAGCTGCATGTTATATTCTCTTCGGAAACGGCGGAGGATATCGGCTCGGTATTCAAGGTAAGGCTCGACAGCCGTAAAAACAAGCTTGATGTAGAGTGCCTGCGCAAGGATAAGATGAGTCGATATGAGGCACAGGAAAACGTGTCGGTGAAGATAGTCCTGCCAAAACAGCTTACTGACCACTGCGAAATATCGGCACAGGCAAGACTGCTTTGCATAAACTCCATTGATATAAGACGAATCGAATATGACGGCTCAGCCGACAGCGTTGTTATAGAAGACAGCTCGGGAAGCATAGAACTTACCTCGAAATCCGATATGGACATAACGGCTGACAGGATAAACGGAGTGCTTGATATTAATTTGTGGAGAGCGACCGCAAAGGTGCATATCCCGGCGGAGAATATCCCCGATATTCAGAGTAACGGCAGAAAGTGCGGTATAGCTTATATAAGGGACGGAAAACCGTATGAGCCCGACACCGCAGAGAAAAGCGGAGTGATAAAGGCGGCGGGAATAGGTACTGATGTTGTTGTTGAGATTAAGTGAGATGAGAAGCGGCGGCTTGCGAGGGTAAGCCGTTACTTGGCTATTTTGACAATTTTTGTTGGCTATATTTCACAAATCGGGGGGGAGAAATTGACATCTGATTAACTTCATGATAGTATAAAAGCAGTAGATATACTATCAGTATCAATCTATACCTGCAATTCTTATTCACAAAGCACAACTACGCGAAAGGAAAAAATTATGAAAAAACTAACCAAAACAACAGCACTCATCTTATCCGCTCTTATGCTATTCGGCTGTACAAGTAACTCTGCAAACGGCAGTGTAGGTGATACTACACCGCCGGGGGAGAGTTCAGTCACGGACAGCAAAAACGAAAGTAAGGTTGAAAGCTCGGCTACTGAAAACAGCACAGCTATTGAACTTAGTAACGAAAAAGATGGCTTTATAAAAGATAGCAAAGGATATCTGTCTTTTTCCTATGAAAATGATAAGTATCAGGTTAATTCTGTATCAATATATTCTGAACGTGAAGCGGTTGATGATATTTACATTTATCCGACAAATCCGATTCCGAATAATATCATATTCGGCACGTTATACTGGCCGGTTGCCATAAAGTGCCGAATAGCGGGCGAAAGCTTGTATTTTTCTGAGAAAAACAAGTGCGGCGATGTTACGGTAAAATCCTCTGAATACAGCAAAAGCGGACAAGAGTATATTGATAAAATTTCCAAGCTCGACAATATGAATGCAAGTAATGATTATATGCTGGGTGTTTATACTCCTGTTATCGTTGAGGAAATAATCGATACATTTTCGTATCACCCGGATTTTCAAGTCGGAGACATTATTTATATTCAAGAAGATTACAATATCACCCGCGACTTATATAGCTATTATAAACTTAAAAATCAGGACACATTAAAGTTTTTACAGGATAAATTGGACGAGTTGCAAAATGTAATAGATGAGGAATTAAAAAATGGAGATAAAGCCAATGAAAAATATATAACTGAAATGCAGGCTCAAGTTAAAAAATATCAGCAAATGGAGAGCGAGTACAAGGCATACTATAAGTTTGTTGAAGAAAGCGACACTCCGGTACTGAATTTAAGCGTAGGATTTCCTATGCAAAAAGACAAATCATATTTTGCCTATGTGAACTCAACTAAAATCGTAGATACAATCGATGATAACAGTTACTACTATTCTTATGCGCAGAAATTCAATCTTGGTGACGAAGAACCGGAATCGCTGGGGGAGAATGAAAAATATAATTGGTTTCATTACAGTTATATTTATGGATGGGCTAATATGAAAGAAAAATACGGGGATCATTTCAAGAAATAACGCGGAACTACAAAATCGAAGTAATCAATCATGAAAAAACTAACCAAAACAACAGCACTCATCTTATCCGCTCTTATGCTATTCGGCTGTACAAGTAACTCTGCAAACGGCAGTGTAGGTGATACTACACCGCCGAGCGAAAGTTCGGGTACAGAGAGTGAAAGCAGAAATGATAGTTCTGCAACCGAAAGCTCTGTAACAGACAGCAGTTCAATATCTGGCAATTCCGGTGAGGAGAATAACGAGAATCTTGTAAAGAATATTGAGGGGTATCAGACGTTTTCGTATGATAAGGATAAGTATGTAAAAACAACCTTACGCAAAGCGTATGGTAATAAAAAGAGAGATCCAATGGGTCCATTTACCGGCGAAACAGTCACTCTGCCCCTTGCAAGAAATACAGTTGATGATGAAGTGCTTGTAATCAAATGCAAGGTTGCAGGGGACAGCTATGTATTCCAGAACGGTAGAAGCGGTATCAAAACCGTGCAGGATTTTTCTGAGGATAATATTCTGAACGGAGTATATACTCCGGTTGTTATTGAAGAAGTGATTGACAAAACCACCGACGCTGTATCGGATTTAAAGGCAGGAGATGTAATCTATATCGAAGAAGGCTTTCATGTTTGCGAGTTTATAGATGAAAATGGTAATACTATTCTGATGTCTGCTGACGAAGATATAAAAAACAAGAAAGAAGAAATTGCCGAATACGAAAAATACATAGATGAAGAAAAGGCAAATAAAATTCCTGATGAGGAAACGCTAAAAGAGTATGAAATTAATATAGCTCAAACCAAAATTCTAATCGAAGAATGCAATGCGTTTAACAATTTTGTCCGTGAAAATAACGGAAAGGTTGTTTTTGCAGATTCCGGTTCACCTATGGAAAAAGAGGTGTCGTATCTTGCTTTTGTGGCAGTAACACCTGTTCCCGGCACAAATGACGGTAACTCTTATCATAAAGCATATCCTATGAAATACGACTTAGCTTGTGATGATGTGCCCTCACTCTTCGGTGATGATGATATATATTTTCAAGGACTATACGGTTATGAAAAATCATGGAAAGCTATGAAAGAAAAATACGGGGAGCATTTTAAGAGATAACGTGGGACTACAAAATCGAGGTAATCAATCATGAAAAAACTAACCAAAACAACAGCACTCATCTTATCCGCTCTTATGCTATTCGGCTGTACAAGTAACTCTGCAACCGGCAGTGTAGGTGATACTACTCCGCCGAATGAAAGTTTGGTTACGGACAGCAATAACGAAAGCAAAGCCGAAAGCTCGGCTACTGAAAACAGCTCCGAAACAGATAATACAAGCAAGGAAAGTGAAGAAAACTTTGTAAAGAATATTGAGGGATATCAGACGTTTTCGTATGACAGCAGTAAATATACTATTACAAATGACAGAATTTTTTTCGGGTTGTCGTTTTCTCCTTATGATATCACTGCAAGCTTCGAGCCAAGCTATAAAGGGATATCCGAGTTTATGAAGAATCGCATGACAAGCCCGGTTGCGATAAAATGTCATGTGGTTGGTGACAGTTATTATTTTATAAATGGCAAATGCGGTGATGTGCAAGTAATCCCACCTCAAGATGTTCCCAGTGAGGATATGACATTTACTCCTGTGATGATAGATGAGATTATTGACAGTTACGGCTTTGATACAGATTATAAACAAGGAGATATAATTTACATTAACCAACCGATCAGTATAGCTCAATCTTATAACGGAAATACCCCACTTGCCTGGCTTGATTCGCTGATAGAATACATGGAATACATATATCAGTCGTATGTTGAAGATGGCGATACCGAAAAAATGGAAATTGAAAAAGAAGACATTGAAAAATACTCTGCTTATCGTAAATATCTGATCGATAACGCAGATTCTGTCGTTATAACAGGGGTAATGAAGCTGCTTGAAAAAAACGAATCGTATTTGGTCTTTGCCGATAATACCATTAAAACATATGACAGTAACAACTATGTACGAGCTTACGGTCTGTATTTTGATTTAGCAAATGACGAGCCTGATTTACACATTGATAAAGAGAGCGAAGTATATTTCCAAAACGCGAAATGCTACCACTACCAGTGGAAGATACTTAAAGAAAAATACGGAGATCATTTCAAGAGCTGATTACAATTAAACAATGCACAGCCGTGGCGGTTAAGTCACGGCTGTCAGTCTGTCGAAAAACCTACATAACTTTTAAAAATGGGGTTTGGGGCGTAGCCCCAAGCGGGGTGAGGGCGGCAGCCACACATTCAGCCCCTTTCCCGGGGAAAGGGGCTTTCGGCAAGGACGCCGAAATAAGGACACACCAAGCTTTGCACGAAGCAAAGTCAACAGAGTGTTCTAAAGGGGATAGGGATTGAGAACAAGCACTTTTTTGAAAAAACAGACTTTTCTAAAAGCTGGGCGGAATGAGGCTTCATATGCCGCTTTATCCCTCACATACCACCCTCTGCGCTGCCGATTATACAATATGCACAAAAGGAACAATCTTATTTTAGCCATTTTCATAGAAAAAAAGATTGACAAAATGCGCTTCAAATTGATATAATGATATTGTTAAAAAAATAACAAATGGGTAAACCGCCGACCCTGCGGTAAACTATAACAGCAGACCGCAAAAACGGTACAATAAGAAAGAACAGTTTAAAACATTCAGGAGGACAAAATGGCTAAGAAGCAAATCGTAAGCAACAAGACAGCTGAATCTGCTCCCGTAAGCCCGCTGATCGTTGACAATGTTGACGCTCTCAAGGCTCGTATGGCAGAAGTAAGAGCTGCACAGCAGGAATTCGCAACCTTTACACAGGAGCAGGTTGATAAGATCTTCCAGGCAGCAGCAATCGCCGCTAACCAGATGAGAATCCCGCTCGCTAAGATGGCAGTAGAAGAAACAGGTATGGGTGTTGTTGAAGATAAGGTTATCAAGAACAACTACGCAGCCGAGTACATCTACAACGCTTACAAGAACACAAAGACCTGCGACATTATCGAAGAAGACAAGGCTTTCGGTACAATGAAGGTTGCAGAGCCTATCGGTGTTGTTGCCGCAGTTATTCCTACAACAAACCCCACATCAACAGCTATATTCAAGACACTTATCTGTCTTAAGACAAGAAACGGTATCATAATCAGCCCCCACCCCAGAGCTAAGAAGAGCACAATCGCTGCCGCTAAGGTAGTTCTGGACGCTGCAGTTGCTGCAGGCGCACCTAAGGGCATCATCGCCTGGATCGACGTTCCTTCGCTCGACCTCACAAACGAAGTTATGAGAAGCGCTGATATAATCCTCGCTACAGGCGGTCCCGGAATGGTTAAGGCTGCTTACTCATCAGGCAAGCCCGCTCTCGGCGTTGGCGCAGGTAACACACCCGCAATCATTGATACTACAGCAGACATCAAGCTCGCTGTTGCTTCAATCGTTCACTCAAAGACATTTGATAACGGTATGATCTGTGCTTCTGAGCAGTCAGTAATCGTACTCGACAAGATATATGACAAGGTTAAGAAGGAATTTGCATCACTCGGCTGCTACTTCTTAAATCCCGAAGAAACAGAAAAGGTAAGAAAGACAATCCTTATCAACGGCGCACTCAACGCAAAGATAGTTGGTCAGAAGGCCGCTACAATAGCTGAGCTCGCAGGCGTTAAGGTTGATCCCAAGACTAAGGTTCTTATAGGTGAAGTTGAAAGCGTAGACATCGAAGAAGAGTTTGCACACGAAAAGCTCTCTCCCGTACTCGCTATGTACAAGGCTAAGGACTTTGAAGACGCAGTTGCAAAGGCTGAAAGGCTCGTTGCTGACGGCGGTTACGGTCATACATCATCTCTGTACTGCAACGCTGTTACAGAGCGTGAGAAGATCAACGAATTCGCCAACAGAATGAAGACCTGCCGTATCCTCGTTAACACACCTTCTTCACACGGCGGTATCGGTGACCTTTACAACTTCAAGCTTCTCCCCTCATTAACACTGGGCTGCGGCTCATGGGGCGGTAACTCCGTATCCGAAAACGTTGGTGTTAAGCACCTCATCAACATCAAGACAGTCGCTGAGAGGAGAGAGAATATGCTGTGGCTGAGACTTCCTGAGAAGGTTTACTTCAAGAAGGGTTCTATGCCTGTTGCTCTTGATGAGCTGGGCACAATAATGAATAAGAAGAAGGCATTCATCGTAACAGACTCCTTCTTATATCATAACGGCAACACAAAGGCTATCACAGATAAGCTCGATCAGATGGGCATTTCTCATACAGTATTCTTCAACGTTGCTCCCGATCCTACGCTTGCTTGCGCTAAGGAAGGTGCAGAGCTGATGAAGCAGTTCCAGCCTGACGTTATCATCGCACTCGGCGGCGGTTCTGCTATGGACGCAGGTAAGATCATGTGGGTACTTTACGAGCATCCCGATGTTGACTTCCTCGATATGGCTATGAGATACATGGATATCCGTAAGAGAGTATACACATTCCCCAAGATGGGCGAAAAGGCTTACTTCGTAGCTATCCCCACATCTTCTGGTACAGGTTCAGAGTGTACTCCTTTCGCAGTTATCACTGACGAAAAGACAGGCGTTAAGTATCCTCTTGCTGACTATCAGTTACTGCCCAACATGGCAATCATTGATACAGACAACATGATGACACAGCCTAAGGGTCTGACAAGTGCTTCAGGTGTTGACGCACTCACACACTGCCTCGAGGCTTACGCATCAATCATGGCTACAGACTACACAGACGGTCTTGCTCTCAAGGCTGCAAGAAACATCTTCGAGTATCTGCCCAGAGCTTACGCTGAAGGTCAGACAGATGTTGAAGCAAGAGAGAAGATGGCTAATGCTTCTGCTATGGCAGGTATCGCATTCGCTAACGCATTCCTCGGTGTCTGCCACTCAATGGCTCACAAGCTCGGTGCTTTCCACCACCTGCCTCACGGTATTGCAAACGCTCTGCTTATCACACACGTTATGCGTTTCAACGCAGTTCCCAACCCCACAAAGATGGGTACATTCTCACAGTATGATCACCCCCATACTCTTGAGAGATACGTTGAAGTTGCTGAATTCTGCGGCGTAACAGGCAAGAACAACGAAGAGAAGTTCGAGAAGTTCATCGCTAAGATCGAACAGCTCAAGGAAACTGTAGGCATCAAGAAGACAATCAAGGACTACGGTATTGATGAGAAGGACTTCTTAGACAGACTTGACGCTATGACAGAGCAGGCATTCGACGACCAGTGCACAGGCGCTAACCCCAGATACCCGCTGATGAGCGAGATCAAGCAGATGTACCTCAATGCTTACTACGGCGTTGACGAAACAGTTTAATCGCAAGCTCCATAATGTTTTAAACTAATATAGAGAACCCCCTCAGGCGAGAGCCGGAGGGGGTTCTTGCTTAGTCTGTAAGAAATCTTGACAAAGTTGAATTTTTATGATATAATACGAATACAATAAAAGTGCAGTATACTGCATTTTGGCTTGGTCGTTATGATCTGGGCCACCGCAGACGGGGACACTTCCCCGTCATTTTTTTTAGATTTATGATTGCGGGATAACGAAAAATGGAAAAGATATTAAGCGTATTTGTTGATGAATCGGGCGATTTTGGTAAAGTGAACAACGCTTCGCCTTATTACATCGTAACATTGGTGTTGCATAATCAATCGGAAGATTTAAAGCAGGCACTGGAACAACTAGAAAGCAGTCTGTCGTATATGGATCTCGACTTTTCTTATATACATACAGCGCCGATAATAAGAAGAGAGGTTCCGTATCATAATATGGCAATAGACGAACGCAGACAATTGCTTTATAAAATGCGTTGCTTTTTTCTTCACGCTCCGATAAAACATAATTCAATTATAATAGACAGGAAGACTGCGGGAGATAAGTTCGCACTGAGTACACAGCTTTCAAAGCAAATAAAGTCGTTTGTCAGCAAAAATCACGACTACTTTTCGTCTTTTGACAAAGTTAATGTTTATTATGATAACGGACAAACAGAGCTTAATCTTGTGCTTAATACTATCCTGTCTATGCTTTTGAGCAACGTTGAATTCAGGAAAGCTTCACCGGGTGAGTACAGATTGTTACAGTTAGCGGATTTTATATGTAGTATAGAATTGCTTTCGCTAAAGCAGCAGGAAAACAGACTAAGTAAATCGGAATCTTCGTTCTTCTATAAACCACAGGAATTAAAAAAATCGTTTATAAAGACGATAGCGGGCAAGCGTATGTAACAAATCCTGCCACAACCCCCTCCGGCGATATGCCGGAGGGGGTTCTTGCTTTATAAGAGCGGTTTCACTGAAAACTTGGTCGTTTTTTAGGGTAAGTTTTCAGTGGGATTATTATAAAATGCGACAAAAGATATGCTGTGTGTAACCCTGTTACACAAACATTGTGCAAAATGTACCACAAAAAGAAATCGCTTATATCTAAAATTCACTAAAATTGAAGATTAGCACAAAAATTAGCAATTTGGCTATTGCTTTTTTGAATGGAGTATGATATTCTTAGTGTACAGAAAACACCAAGGGCAACAGAAAAGGTGCTGAGAAGAAATTCTTCGGCATATATTTATTCTGAAGACCCACGGGGAATTTTGGATTTAACGGCGCAGACCGTTAAACATAAAAAAACTTTTACATTTTTCAAGGAGGTAATTTCCCATGATAAAGAAATTACAGAAACTGAAAGCCAAGAAAGGCTTCACACTCGTTGAGCTGATCGTTGTTATCGCTATCATCGGCGTACTCGCAGCTATCCTGATCCCTACAATGATCGGTTACGTTAAGTCTGCTAACATCACATCTGCAGACCAGACAGCAGCTTCTATCAGAAAGACAGTCACAAACACGATTTCTTCTATGGAAACAAAGGGCTGCACACTTAAGGGTTCCGGCGTTGTATATATCACAAGCATTGCAAATACCGATGGTGCTTCCGCAACATTTACAATCAGTACTTCAGCGGCAGCAGCAGGCAGTGCTGACACTACTGGAGTAACAGTAAGCGGTAAGAAGTCAAACGGTACAAACTGGCAACCGACTGATATGTGGGCAGCTTGGAAGGAAGCACTTGAGAAGGATCTTAAGGAAATCAAGGCAGGTACAGCAAATATCGTTATCAAGAACGGTGTATGCACTCAGGTAGCTTATTCATCAGCTAATATTAATTCATTAAACGAAATCAAGCCTGCTAACTTTGCAGCAGCTAACTGCGAAGATGGTGTTATCAACGGCGATATCGTTGGCACAAACCCCAAGGTTACTAAGGATGGAGCTACATCTTCAGCAGCAGCCGGAGCATAATCTGATTTGCTGATTAACAACTGTTAATACATATATCCCCGACGGGTAACTGTCGGGGATATATTTTTAATCCGGAGAATAAAATGAAAAACAAACTGCTCCTTATTATAGGCTGTGCCGTTATAGCTTTGTCGGCGATATTTTTGATATTGTATCTTGTAAACAGCGGACTTTTTGCAAAGCCTTATAATCCGCCGGGTGCGCTCACAACAGAAATAAAGCTGAGCGATCTCGGTTCTGCGTCTGAACTTAACGGTAATATTGCCGTGGTTTCGGTATTCGCCGATGATAAGCAAGGCAAATGGTCAGACAGCAAGGAAGACGCAGAAAAAATCAGCAATATATTCGGCTATACCAAGCTTGCGACAAATTGGTTGACCGAAAAAGCAAAGGACTATGGCATTTCGCTTAATTTTGTAACAGCCGTGAATAACGATAGTGATTTATGCTACAGAGCGTCTTTTGACGAGGTATGCATAGATATTGAAAAATCAAAAAAGAAGTCAATACCATTACAGTGGGAATATATCAATAATAACATTGACAGCGAAAAGCTGAAAGAACAGTATAACTGTGAGCAGGTTGTATATCTGTGCTTTTTTAATCCCGAGGAAGAATCGTCATCAACAGCTTACACTGTCAGCTTTTATAACAAGGTCCTTGAGTATCCGTATGAAGTATGTATGATACCGTACATCTATTCGGCTACTCAGGTTTCTCCGGCTGTTATTGCACATGAAATGCTTCATCTTTTCGGAGCGCCGGATTTATACGGTTGCGATTTATATGATATGAATTACGGTACAACCGATGATTATGTTGCTTATTGCGAAAAAAACCACAAAAACGAAATTATGTATACTACATTTGCCCGTGACGAGAACGGCAACAAATACAAGGTTTTTGACCGCATAACAAATGATCTGACCGATATAACTGCATACTATGTCGGCTGGACAGACAATGTGCCGCCTGAGGTGGAAAAGTTCGGGCTTGTGCATTCACAGCACGAATATTACAAGCAAAACAAGCGGCATAACAGTTAAAATCCGAAACAGTGGCATATATCTATTGATTTTCTCTGAAAGGTATGTTATTATTAACTTAATAAACTTATATCGGAGGAAGTATATGCAAAAAACCGGAAATATTCTTAAAAAACGCGGTTTTACCTTAGTGGAACTGATAGTCACAATTGCAATTTTTGCTGTTATAGCGGCGATACTTGTTCCTACATTATTAGGGTTTACACAGTCGGCACGAATAACATCGGCAAACCGCACTGCATCGGAACTGAAAAAATCAATTGCATATTTCCTTACAAAAGCTGACGCTTACAGTAAAAACTATATGCGCATATCGGAAGGGAGCCGTGAGGTATTTACCGTTACGGTTACGGGCGGAGTGTGGACAGTGAACGCAGTAGAACATCCCGATGCATTTTCTCCCGATACGGTTTCGTGGGGAAGCACTGCGATTATAAGACCCGAAACTACTGTATCCTCGACAAGCTACGGCGAAGAACTGCTCGGCATTCATCTGCGTGACACGTTTCCTGAACTTAAAAACGGAGTGTTCCGTGCAAACTGCATTCAGGGTATGTGTCTTTCGGTATGGTTTTCACCCGATATGAATGATATAAGCGCCTTGGCGAATCTGCCGGAGTTCGGAGAAACAAACGCATGGGTAGATGAAAACGGTGCGTACACAGATGTTTATGCGTGGAACGGCAGTACAGCCGGAGTGAACGCTGACGGTTACATACTCGGAACTGCACCTGTGCTTGATTTGGCGACACAGAGTTAAAACAAGAATATTATAGCATTTTACCCGACTGCACTTTGCGGTCGGGTATATCTTACTATGCCGAAAGGAGCGGATATGGCGTACAGCGAGCTTATAAAGAACTTTGAGAAAATACGTTCATATATGCGTGAATTTTATGTATTCGGCTTCAAGAGCAGGAGCGGTTATGACAGAAAAAGCGCACGCTCGTATGACGATGAACGGCGCAGGGTAGAAAGCTGGCTCGGAGATTATATGCGTTTTGCAAAAACTGCCGAGGGCAAGAATGTATTTCTGTCGGTAGACAGCCGCACTGCCTGTAAAAACCCTTTCTATAAGGCGTGGAAAGCAAAGAGCTTTACGGACGGGGATATAACTCTGCACTTTGCAGTGTTCGATATACTTTGCGCTCCCGAAATAAAGCTGACGCTGTCGGAGCTTGTAGATGAGATTGATTCATTGTTGTCGGGGGATTTTACGTTTGACGAATCGACCCTCAGAAAAAAGCTAAAGGAATACACCGCAGAGGGCATCATCATAACCGAAAAGCAGGGCAGAAAGGTGCTTTACAGCCGTTCTCCAGATGTTGATGTGTCACAGCTATGCGATGTTGTCGATTTTTTCGGGGAAACAGCACCGTGCGGTGTTATCGGCTCGTTTATCTCGGACAAATTACCGCCGCACGAAAAGCTTTTCACATTCAAGCACCACTATATCACGCAGGCGCTTGACAGCGATATAGCGGCTATGCTTTTTGACGCAATGCAGAAGAAAAGCTGTGTCACTGTGGAAAATCTCGGCAGGCACAGCGACAAGCCGATGTCAGTAGGGCTTGTACCGCTGAGAATTTATATCAGCGCACAGAACGGCAGACAGCACCTTATAGCCTATAACATAAAGCTGAACAGGCTTTTTTCGTATCGGCTTGATTACATATCGGATGTAAAAATCGGCGAACCGTGCGAAAGGTTTGATAAGCTCAGGGAGAAGCTGAATACGGCTGAAAGCTGTATGTGGGGCGTAAACGGCAGGCTTGATAAACAAGACACTCAGCACGTTGAGTTTGATATAAGAATAGCCGATGATGAACAGTATATCGTAAACCGCCTCGAGCGTGAAAAGCGGTGCGGTACAGTTGAAAAAATTGACGACAACCATTATAGATACTCTGCCGATGTATTTGACACTACCGAAATGATACCGTGGATACGCACGTTTATCTGCCGTATAACAAGGCTCAATTTTTCAGACAGAACAGCTGAAAATAATTTTAAAGCCGATATAGAGAAAATGTATGAAATATACGGCATAGAAGATAACACGGCTGACAGCGGAGGTGAGAGCGATGATATTCAGTGAGCTTTACTCGGCATATTATAACACGGTCGCAAGGATAATCACCGCCGCATTCGATAAGAATACGACAGAGAAGGACCTTGACCGTATCGTAAGCGAAAACGCATTTTCTGAAAGCGTGCTGACTATAATGCCGTCGCTTAAAAGCGGAAAGTGGAAACTGCTTGACGGCGATTTAAGACCGCTTTTAAAGCACGAGCCGACAATGCCGCTGACATTGCTTCAGAAGCGCTGGCTGAAAGCCGTATCGCTTGATAAGAGGGTGAGGCTGTTCGATGTACAGTTCCCCGACTTATCCGATGTCGAGCCGCTTTTCACCGAGGACGATTATAAAGTATACGATAAATACTCGGACGGTGATGATTTTGGCGATGAGGGCTATATCGGACGGTTCAGGCTGATATATTATGCCATAAAGAGCAATCTGCCGATAATCGCAAGGCTGAATAACCGCTATGGCAAGGAAGTAACGCTGAGATTTTTCCCCAAAGGGTTTGAATACTCGGAAAAGGACGATAAGATAAGAGTAATAATGGACGGCTGTAAGTACAGACAGTTAAACCTCGGCAGAATTATAAACTGTCAGCTGTACGCAGACACAGGTCGGTGGGACGAAAAACCGGAAACAATGCAGATAAGAGAGCTTACCTTGCAGATAAATGACGAGCGGAATGCGCTCGAGCGTGTAATGCTCCACTTTGCACACTTTGAAAAGCAGGCGGAGCGTGTTGACGATAATAAGTATCTGCTTCATCTGAAATATTACGCAACCGATGAAACGGAGATTGTTATCCGTGTGTTGTCCTTCGGCCCTTGCGTTAAAGTTATAAGTCCGGATAGCTTTGTCGGATTGATAAAGGAAAGACTGGAAGAGCAGAAAAGGTGCGGGGTGAAATGAATGTCCGTTAGCAGTATTGTATAATCATTCCAAATAGGTGTTAAAGGCAATGCTGATTTAAGTTACGCAGTATAAACATTTATGCAGTATCGCCGCTGAAAACAGTTTTTGTACCGATAAGGTGTTAATAATTTCGTGAGTGTATCAGTGCAACTGCACAAACATTAACCTTTCAAAAAACGCTACTAACCTGAGATATCTGTACTAAAACTGCGAACGTGTAGCGTTAAGCGTTCCTGCAATAACAGGATATACAATGTTCGGGAGGTTACACGAGTTCAGCCAACACCCTAGCGGGGTACGGGTGTGAGTAAGGAAAGAGGGAGCCACGAGGGAGAAAACCTAAGGGATAGGGTTAGGGGCGGCTAAGTCCCTTGCCCTAGTCCCTTTGGTTGTCTTCCGCGTGAATAGCAGCAACGTTATCTAATAGAATAGCGAATCCGAGAAGTTCTATCCGACAAAAGGCAGTATCGCAAGCTCAGTTTAACTGCTAATAATCATATTAAAGCTGCGAACAAATATAGTTCGCAGCTTTTTTTCCGTGAAAAACCAAATCCCATCCTGTATAATAAACTCATGCGATGTAGGAAAGCTTCACCGCAGACAAAAGGCACTGACAGCAGTTTTTATATGAGGTTAAAAACAGTGCCTTGCAGAGTGTTCAAGGCACAGACAGCAGTTCGTATTATTTATATATGGAAAATAACCGTGCCTTGTAAAGACGCATACAGCAGCATTTTATACCGTGTTTTTTAAACACATTTTGCCGACCTAACGGCACCTGTCTTTGAGCAGGCTACCGTGCGGTGAGAGTCCGTACATTTTTTATTGATTGCGTCTTGTTATGACAGCGTCCCTGCCGATTTCCATCATAGTTTTATAAGGGACGTTGTTCTTATTTTTTGAGAAAGGAGAGCAGAGATATGCTTGAAATCAAAGGGAAAATCAACACCGCAATATGTTACGCAAAAGTAGTCGAGGACGAAGCGATAGAACAGATACGCAGAATGTGCGACTATGAGTTCACCGCAGGCTCAAAAATCAGAATAATGCCCGATGTACACGCAGGCAAGGGTTGCACTATCGGCACGACAATGACGATAACCGATAAGGCAGTACCCAATGTCGTAGGTGTGGATATCGGTTGCGGAATGTACACAGCAGAGCTTGGAAAAGCGGATATCGACCTTAGTAGGATAGATGAAGCCGCACACTACATACCGAGCGGAAGAAACGTATGGGACGGACGTTATGAACGTTTTGACCTTACGGGACTTCGTTGCTACAGACATCTTGAACAGGCAAAACGGCTTGAAAGAAGTCTCGGTACACTTGGCGGCGGAAACCACTTTATCGAGATAGACGTTTCCTCGGACGGTAACAAGTACCTTGTTATCCATTCGGGCAGCCGTAATTTAGGCAAGCAGGTAGCTGAGTATTATCAGAACCTTGCAATTGAGCTTGCGTCCGGTAAGGGCGAGCTTTTTGAAAAGAAAGCAGAGCTTATAAAGACATATAAGGAGCAGGGCAGACGCACCGAAATTCAGTCCGCATTAAAGGCAATGGAAAAAGAGTGGCAGGCGAAAGTCCCCGATACACCCGCAGATCTCTGCTATCTTTACGATAATTACCTTGAGGATTATCTTTATGATGTCGAGATATGTCAGCGCTTTGCAAAGCGTAACCGTGAGCGTATGGCTGAGATAATCCTTGACAGGTGCGGACTTACTGCCGTGTCTGCGTTCCATACGATACACAATTACATTGATACCAAGGAGCGCATACTCCGTAAGGGCGCAATTTCCGCAAAGAGCGGCGAGCTTGTGCTTATTCCGATAAATATGAGGGACGGAAGCGTGCTTGCGAGAGGAAAGGGCAATCCCGACTGGAACTATTCCGCACCGCACGGTGCAGGCAGGATCATGTCGAGAACAAAGGCTAAGGAAACGCTCGACATTGAGCAGTATAAGAAGAGCATGGAGGGCATATACACGACCTCGGTCAATAATTCCACCCTTGACGAAGCGCCAATGGCGTATAAGTCGCTGTCAGATATTATTGATGTTATCAGAGAGTCGGTAGATGTTATCGAAGTGCTGAAACCGATATATAATTTCAAGGCGTGTGAGTAACCTGCTCTGCGCCGCAGAGGAGGAAATCACAATGCTTCATTATTTAAAAGAAGAATCAAACATGACCCTGACCGAAAACGGCGCAGCGACCTACATAAGCACAAAATCGCACTGTCTTGATTTATTTTCGACAATAGGCGCTATCCGCAAGTCCCCTGAAAGCGATATAATCGGTCGCTTTATAAAAGCGTATGCCGAGGATAAGAATCTTGCCGTAAAAACGCTTTTCTTCGCCCGTGATGCCCGTGAGGGTCTTGGCGAACGCAGAGTGTTCCGTGTGATACTGAACTATCTTGCAAAATATGAGCCTGAGAGTGTACGCCGAAACATAGAATACATCGCCGAGTACGGCAGATATGACGATCTGCTGTGCCTTATCGGTACGCCCTGCGAAAAGGACGTTTTGCAGATTATAGAATGTCAGCTCAAAAAGGATATAGCGTCTGACACGGGCGTGTCGCTTCTTGCAAAATGGCTCCCTTCCGTCAACGCATCAAACAAGGAAACGGTACGCACGGCACGCCGTCTTGCACATCTGCTCGGAATGAGCGAAAAGCAGTACCGTAAAACAGTTGTCGCACTGAGAAAAAAGATTGATATAGTTGAAAACCGCCTGCGTGTGCAGGACTATACCTTTGACTATTCAAAACTGCCCGCTCTCGCAATGCTGAAATACCGTGGTGCATTCTATGAAAACGACTTTGACCGCTACTGCGATTATATCGACAATGTGAAAAACGGCAAAGCGAAAATGCACACCGGCGTACTGACCCCGTATGACGTTATCGCTCCGTGCTTCAATTGGCGTACAGACGGGCTGTCCACAGAGGAACGCAACGCAATGGACGTAACGTGGAACGCCCTCGAAGATTTCGGCAACGATGAAAACGCTCTTGCCGTGATTGACGGTTCGGGTTCGATGTATCCCAGAGCGATTGCTGTTGCGCTGTCGCTCGGAATATATTTTGCCGAAAGAAACAAGGGCAGGTTCCATAATCATTTTATAACCTTCTCTGAAAGACCTCAGCTTGTTGAAATAAAGGGCAGTGATATTGCCGAAAAGGTACGTTACTGCCGTCGGTATAGCGAAGTCGCGAACACGAATTTAGCGGCTGTGTTCAATCTTTTGCTGAAAACCGCCGTAAAGTATAATCTTCCGCAGGAAGAACTTCCTAAACGGTTATACATAATCTCGGATATGGAGTTTGACGAATGCGTGGAGAACTCAGGTGCGACAAACTTTGAAAATGCAAGGAGAAAATATGCCGAAAAAGGATATACGCTCCCCGAGATAGTGTTCTGGAACGTTGAGAGCAGAAACGTTCAGCAGCCCGTCACAATGAACGAGAACGGTGTTGCGCTCGTTTCGGGCTGTTCGCCCAGACTTTTCTCGATGGTGGCAAGCGGCGAGCTTAATCCTTATAAAACAATGCTTGAAATTCTCACGTCCGAGCGTTACGCTAAAATATCAGCATAAATAAAACCGCTGTCCCACGACAGCGGTTTTATCTTTATAGAAACAGACAACGGTATCGGTTTGACCGATACCGTTGTCTGAAGGAAAAGAACTCCGCTACCGTTTGAGTAGCGGTAAAGAAAACAAACTGTAAGGAGTTGTTGTTTTGAAATTATTCTTCTACTGCTGTAGATGAGCCTACTTCTATAGTGCCCTTCTTCATAACGTAGTCGTACTCTTTGCCGTCAGTACCCTTGAGCTTGAAAGAGAGCTTGTCGTTTTCAAGCTTTACGCTCATCTGGATCTTGTCTGTGCTGCCTACTTCCATTACTTCTGCACCGTTGCTCTTGTACTGAACGTTGTGTTCTTCCGTAGCGGCAACTGACTTTATTATAACCTTATCATCTGTGAATGTCCATACGGATGCGAATGCTGATTCGTCAACGCCGAGCTTAGCCGCATAGTCTGCTACAGAATCGCCTGCGATAGTTTCGTAGATCCAGTCGCCCTTCATCTTATCCTTTGCCGAGCCTGAGCAAGCTGCGAGTGCCATTACCATTACTGCTGCCATTGCAAGCGCAATGACCGACTTGATTACTTTTTTCATAATTATTCCTTTCTTTGCGGTATGTCCGCCTCTGATTATGTAATACCGGTTGTTTTTCCAACCTTAGCAAATTATACTCACCGAAATGGTTTAATTCAATTAACTGGCGTAAATCGGTTAAAAATGGGCTTTAATCGGTCTTAACCGCCGAAGAAACTTGTAATACTGAAACCGGTCGGCATAGGCAGTGTAAACATATATACCGTAGCAATAACAAATGCAACCAGCGCTATAATAACCACCGCATATTTGTTTGCCTTGTGGTTGAAAGAACCTGCAATACCGAGTAAGAACAGTACAACGCTGTAGATGACCGTTACAAGCCCGAAAGCGTCACCGTGAGAGTTATCCTTCTGTCCCTGTTCGAGTACTTCCTGCGACTGTGCAAGAAGCTCGTTAGCTTTTGTGAAATAGCTGTTGACATAATTCTCGTCAAAGAAAGGTGAGCTCATACTGTTTTCTTTTTCAAGCCACGCAAGTATCGTTGCCTGAGGATCGCTGCTGCTGTTGTCGGCAGTGTTCCAGTCGATCTTTGCCGCCATTGTTTCACTTACGTTTTCCGCCATCTTGTAGAACAGCTGGTTGCACAGCTTTGCAAGCTCAGCCTCGTTATTATTGTTCTGCGCAAAGACGATTTCAATCTGCAATGAGCTTATATCGTTCCAGAGTATCATATCCTGATTCATCTGCTGTACGCCTGCGTTGTATTCCGAATTGCCCTCGGACGCTAAATTGTTACTGGTGGCGTAGTTGGTAGCCTGATTTCCGCCGTGAAGCGAGCCTATCCAACTTGCCCACGCTGTGAGCAGTGCAGTGACACCGAGCATTATTACTATTATAAGCTCGGTGAGCTTGTCCATATCCGGCTTTTTTTTGACAGCAGTGTCGGCTGTCTTTTTCTCGTTCTCGTTTTCCATAGGAACCTCCTGTTTGATGTTTTGCGATAAATATTATAACAATAACGTTCAGCTGTAACAACAAATTGGCTTTAATCGGCGCAAATCGGGCTTGAAAAGGCAGTAACGGGGCGAAATTTTTATTGCGCAAAAAGCGGAAATATAGTATAATAATAACAGGACATAATTACAGCGATGTAAACCAAGCAAAGCGGAAGGTGCATAACCAATGGATCTCAGAATAGCAATTACGGACGACCTTAACTCAGAGCGTGAAAAGCTATCATCGGCAATAATCGCTCCGTTTGAAAAAGTGGGGCTGAACGTAGGCAATATAGACGAATATACAAGCGGCGAGGAATTGCTCAGGCAGTTTTCCGCCGGCAGATACGATCTGATTTTTCTTGACATATATATGGGCGGAATGAGCGGTGTGGAAACCGCTAAACGGATAAGAGCGATAGACAAGAATGTTATGCTTGTGTTTGTTACCACAAGCAACGAGTTTGCAAGTGAAAGCTATGCGCTGAGAGCAAATTTCTATCTGTTGAAACCTATACGTTCCGACAGCGTAAGACAGCTTGCAGAAACGCTTGCACAGCAGATGCAGAATAGGAGAAGCGTTGCGGCGCTCCCGGACGGTACGGTGATACCGCTGTCATCGCTTGTCTATACCTCGTGTTCAGGACATTATGTGAATGTATATCTTGTCGGAAACGAGCCGCTGAAGATTCGTACCACGCATAAGATAATGGAAGAATCGCTTTCAAAATACGAAGGAGTGATTTCCTGCAACAAAGGCGTGCTTGTGTCGCTTGCGAACGTTGCCCGCCTTGACGGTGAAAATTTTCTGATGATAAACGGTGATACCGTTCCGATAAGCCGCCGTAAGATGACGCAGATCAAAAACGACTATACACGTTTCGTTCTGAATCGTATTCACAGCGAATTTGAGAAGGAACAGGTGATGGTCAGATGAACGAGATGCTGAGTAAATTTATAAACGAGGCGTTATCCTGCCTTATAATCGTACCTGCGACGGTGCTTTGCTTACTGCCTATGAAGGACAAGATGAAATATTCCATCAAAAACGTCCTCCCGTTGTTTTTAGGCGTGCTTGTTATGGTGACGATGATAGTTTCGGGCGTAACGGCATTGCTCCCTGTAGATCCGAGGGTAGTTTTCTATATTCTGCTGGTGCCTTTGTTCTTTGCCTACAGGGTTATAGTTGATACGGATATCATCAAGTGCCTTGCAACATTCCTGTTGTCTTTTACAATAATGAGTTTTTGCAAGAACTATGCGATAATGTGCGATGCAGTTATACACCCTGAGCTTGGAGTGCCGACCTTCAGCACCGACGGCGCATTGATACAGCTCGGAATATCCTGTGCAGTGACTGCCGCTATTGCTTATCCGGTAGCAAAATACGGCTCTCATCTTATAAACGGGCTTCCGTACAGAAGGGTATGGCTGATTTCGATAGTAATGTCGCTTATGTTTATCGGATTCAATTTTACGGTACAGCCCGTGCATTATCAGACACTTTATCTTAACCGTGTTTTTCTGGTTTATATCCTGATAACAACGCTTATGTTCATTATGCTCGTGCTGATGTATACTGTGTTTTATTTTATAGCGTCCGCTTTGCTGAAAGCCGGCAAGGACAGAGAGCATATAAGTGTGCTTGAAATGCAGAAGAAGCAGTACGACGCCCAGCAGAAATATCTTGAGGACACCTCACGCATACGTCACGATTTTAAGCACTCAATCATTGCAATAAAGACGCTTGCCGAGGACGGCGATATAGAGGAGCTGAAAAGCTATCTTGATAACTATATAGATACGTTCCCGAGCAAATCGCCCGTGCGTTACTGCAGAAACTATGCACTCAACGCCCTGCTGTGTCACTTTGAAGAGCAGGCACAGCAAAACAGCATTACTCTCAGATTGCGGATTGATGGCGATAACAAGGAGACTGCGCTGTCCGACGATGAGCTTTGCTGTATAGTCGGCAATATACTTGAAAATGCGGTAAACGCAAGCCTTATGCTTCCTGAAAACAACGATCGCAGAATCTCACTTTCGGTAAAGGCTGACGATGCATCAGGCAACCTTTACATAGTAGCTGAAAATAATTTTAACGGTAAAGTACGTCGTGAGGGCGGACACTATTATTCCACCACCAAGGGCGGTAACGGCATAGGGCTTGAATCGGTGCTGTTCACAGCCGAAAAACACGGCGGTACGGCAACCTTCTATCATAAGGGTAAGGTGTTCTGCTCCGATGTGGTCATACCGCTAAAATAAGCTAAAATAAGACAGTATAAGAATAAGCACCCCCGTTCAACTGAACGGGGGTGCTGTTATTATTTATTCTGTCGATTAAAGCTCGATAACAATATCATTCTCAGCCTTTAAGATGCTGTCAAGAATGAGCTTGCCTTCAATCTTTTCGCCGTTTACCGTTACACTCTTAACGCCGTGTTCACTGCCGTTCGGGTTCTTAACGGTAACATTCAGCTTCTTGCCTCTGAATGTCTTCTTCATTGTGTATTCCTTCCACTCTGAGGGGATAGAAGGATCAATTACGATACCCTTTGTTTCGGGGTTAAGACCGAGGATACCCTCTGTAGTACCTACCATAACGGTAGAAGCTGTACCTGTCAGCCAGTGTACATGAGCACGACCTGCGAAGGGGCTGTCCTTACCTTCAACGAACTGACCGTAAACATAGGGCTCAAGAACTCTGTGCTCTGCGTTTTCGTTGTAGGTTGCGGGAGCTGCTTCCTTCCAGTACTTATATGCACGGTTGCCGTGACCGAGCTTTGACTCTGCGAGTATCAGCCAACCCTGAGGCTGTGAGAAGATGCCTGCATTTTCCTTTGTGCATTTGTTGAAGCACTGCATAAGAGCGCCGTCAAAGCCGTGCTTAACATAAGGAGGATACATAACCATTGCGCCGTAAGGAGTGTTAAGTTCTCTTTCTACGCTGTCCATAGCCTTTTCAGCCTGTTCCTTGCTTGCAAAGCCGGAGATAACCGACCAAGACTGAGGATTGAGCCACATTGAAGCCTCGGGATCTGTTCTCTGACCGATAACAGTGCCGTCTTCCTTGTAGCCTCTTATCCATCTGTCCTCGTTCCAGCAAGCTGAAAGTATCTCGTCGAGCTTAGCCTTTACTTCATCAAGGTACTTTGCATACTCTGCGTCGTTCTTCTCAAGAGCGTATGTCTTTAAGATCTTTACTGCGTAAACAAGCTGGAATGCTACGAATGTAGATTCGCCCTTCTTGCCAAGACGTAAGCAGTCGTTCCAGTCAGCGTGAAGACCTGCGGGCATACCGTGGTTGCCGAGGTGGTTCATCGAGAAGTCGATAGCTCTCTTTAAGTGATCGTATACTGTGCCGGATTCGCCGTCGTTTGCATACGAGATAACTTCGTCAAGGAATGCGTGATCGCCGCTTTCGGAGATGTACTTGTAAACTGTCGGGAACAGCCACAGAGCGTCATCTGCACGGTATGAGGGGTGACCTGTCTGCTTAGCGTATACGCTGTTTTCGTCGTTTTCATCAGGGTGATTTTCCTGTCCTGCCTTGTGATCGTACTTAACGAGGGGCAGACCTGCGCCGTTTGTAACCTGAGCAGAGAGCATGAATACGATCTGCTTCTTTGCCATTTCGGGTGCAAGGTGGATAACGCCCTGAATATCCTGTACAGTATCACGGTAGCCGAAGCCGTTTCTCAGACCGCAATACTGGAATGATGCGGCTCTTGACCAGATGAATGTGATGAAGCAGTTGTAAGCGTTCCATACATTTACCATATTGTTGAAGTCTGCATCGGGAGTATTTACCTGCAGATTGTCGAGCTTTGAGTGCCAGTAGTTCTTAAGTTCTGCAAGATCCTTCTCTACAGCGTTCTCATTCTCGTACTTAGCGATGATAGCCTCAATTTCAGCCTCTGTCTTCTGACCGCCGAGAACATAAGTGAGTACCTTTGTTTCGCCGGGCTGTAAAACGATGTCGCTCTGGAGTGCGCCGCAGGAGTTTGTATTGTAGTTTAAGTCGCCCTTTAAGCCTTCTTCAATGCCCTTGGGGTTGTTGTATGTTCTGTAAGAGCCTACGAAAGCGTCACGGTCGCCGCAGTAAGCGTCAACCTTAGCTGAAGCAAGACCTAAGAAACGTCCGCTGTTGGGGTTGTATATCTCATTCTGCATCTGGTGGATATACTTATTCTTGAAGTATGTTCTTGTGATGAACAGGGTGTACTGGAGGTTGACCTGATCCTGCTCGTAGTTGGGATCATTAACGAACTCGCAGTAGCCTGTAACGCTCAGCTTACGGGGCTTTGTATCTGTGTTGGTCACCTTTGCAGCCCATACTTCATAAGTAGCGTCCATAGGAACGTAGTATGTAACCTCAGACTTTATCTTCTTGTACTCCGAGGTGATGACAGTGTAGGCTGTACCGTGACGGCACTCGCTCTTGTAGCTGTCGAGGGGCTTGCATACGGGCGCCCACGAAGCCGACCAGAAATCGCCGTCCTCAGCGTCCTTGATATATACATATCTGCCGGGCTGATCGTTGGGAACAGCATTGAAACGGTAACGGATAACACGTCCGTTTGCACCGGATTTAACGAAGCTGTAGCCGCCTGCGTTGTTTGAAATGATAGCACCGTATTCGGGTGAGCCTAAGTAGTTTGCCCATGCCGACGGAGTATCGGGTCTTGTGATGACATATTCCTTGTTTTCAAGGTCAAAATGTCCGTAATTCATCAGAAAGTCCTCCTTGATATTATATTCCCCGTAAACAAACTATTTCACGGGTTTTAAATTCCTTTGCGTAACTTCATTATATCAGTAAATCGTTTTCATTTCAAGGGCGGTATTGTGCACAAATTTAGCTGTCGGTTTTTGTGCAGTATTGCTATATCACCGATTGACGTCCGACAGATGAAATTTATCTGTGAAAAACACTGAAAATTACCGCTCATTCCCCTGTTTACAGTATTTTAACATTGATTTTACCGATTTTAAGTAGTATAATTAGAAAAATAAAAAGAACAAAAGACAAGAGGTAAACTTATGAACTGGGCAATTATTGAGCAGGTCTTTATAATGGCTCTGCTCGCAGGCGTCGGCATACTCTGCCGTAAGCTGAAGCTGCTTGACGATGCCTGCACCAAAAAGCTTTCAACCGTTGTGCTTAATTTCGCAACACCTATGGTTATTCTGGTATCCTATCAGAAGCCGTTCGACCCCGAAACGCTGAACACACTGCTTTTATCGTTCCTCATAGCGATAATAAGCTACGTCATAGCGTTTATACTTGTTCCGCTGATAATACGCAGTAAGGACAAGGAGGGTCAGCTGATAGAGCGATTCAGCTGCCTTTACTCAAACTGCGCCTTTATGGGCATACCGCTGATACAGGGAGTGTACGGCGCTGAGGGTGTATTCTGCCTTACGGCATACGTTACTATGTTCAATCTCTGCTCGTGGACGCACGGAGTTGTTATGATGAAGGGCGGAAAGCCGAACTTTAAGCAGATGATAAAGTCGCTGTTATCTCCGAGCATCATCGTTACAATAATCGGTATTATCCTGTTCCTTTGCAACTTCACTCTGCCGAATGTTATTCTTGAAACGTCACAGCACCTTGCAAACATAAATACACCGCTCGCAATGATAATAGCAGGCTCAACTATAGCTACGGTAAAGCTGCTCCCTGCGCTGAAAAAGCCAAGACTTTACTACACCTGCTTTGTAAAGCTGTTTCTGCTTCCTGCACTGCTTACCGTTATCTGCCTTGTGTTTAAGATAGATCAGACCGTAGCGGGCGTAAACATACTCGCTACTGCCTGCCCCGCCGCTGCTATGTGTACAATGTTTGCCCTGCTTTATGACAGGGACGCAGGCTACAGTGCGGAGATATTTGCGGTAAGCACCATACTTTCGATGGTCACACTGCCGCTTACACTGATGTACTATACGGCGCTTGCAGGGATATTTATGTAATTTAAGCATTATTAAAAGGAGCATATCTCATGACAAATATCACAACAGAAAACTGTGCCGCATTGCTTGATATACTCAGGGAGAAGAATCCCCTTGTACATTGCATCACAAACTATGTTACCGCAAACACCGTCGCAAACGGACTTCTTGCGGCAGGCGCATCTCCCGTTATGGCGGACAGCCCGCTTGACGCTGAGGATATAACCGCAAAGGCATCTGCGGTACTGTTCAATATGGGTACGCTCAGCAAGGACAGGCTTCGTGCAATGCTGATTTCCGCACAGAGGGCGGCGGATATGGCAAAGCCGATAGTGCTTGACCCCGTAGGCGCAGGCTCTACAGATAACAGATTACGAAGTACTATGCAGCTTCTGCGCCAGTTCAGATTCGCCGCAGTAAGAGGCAACGCTTCCGAAATATCCGCACTGCTTTCGACAAGCCCCATTACGATGAAGGCGGAAAAGGGTGTGGACAGCGCCGAAACAACGCTTGAGGACAAAATATCGCTTGCAAAAAAAGCGGCAAAGCGTTACAGTTGTACCGTTATGGTAACGGGCAGTACCGATGTCATAGCAAACGGCGGCAGGGTAGCGCTTGTTTCAAACGGCGTGCCTATGATGAGCAAGATTACCGGCACGGGCTGTCTTGCGTCCGGACTTGTAGCGGCGCTGTGCGGCTGTACCGAGGACAGCTTTGAGGCGGCGGTAACTGCGGCGGCGCTTATCGGAACGGTAGGCGAGATTGCCAGCGAAACCGCAAAGGGTACAGGCTCGCTGTATGTCGGTATGCTTGACACGCTGACGAATATTACTCCCGATATTTTCACACAATACGCAAAGATAGAAAATTACACAGGAGAATAATAAGATGGAAGATCTGAATGAGATCCGTGAGTTTTTTGCAAAAGACCGTTTTGCTACGGAAAACGGCGCAGTGATTGAAGCTGTAGGGAAAAACACAGCTACAGTCGGTATGAAGATAGAACCACGTCATCGCAATGCCGCAGGAATAATAATGGGCGGAGCGATTTTCACCCTTGCAGATTTTGCCTTTGCGGTAGCGTCAAACCATGAGAAAATAGGCACTGTATCGCTAAACGCAAATATTACGTTTTTAAGAGCATCCAAAGGCGATAAGCTCATAGCAACGGCTGAATGCGTCCGTGACGGAAGAACGACCTGTTATTATCGTGTTTCGGTTACGGATAACACCGGTGCGCTTATAGCCGAGATCACAACAAGCGGATATAAGACAAACTGACTTGAGCAAGAACGCAGGGCAGTTTTCAAAATATAATACTTTTTAGCGGAATATGCTTAACTCCTATTAAATCTTGTTGCCGTCAGCCATAGATTTTATGCCGTTTCACGCCATTTTTCGACCGTTATACGCCACACTGTTGACAAAAAAACGTGAGTATGGTAAAATGTGTTTGTATTGCAGTGCTGATAAGTACTGTAAATACGGTTATATTTTAGGCTGATCGGATACAGGAGGATTTTATTATGAACAAAACTGCGGCAATACTTATCGAGGTTTTCCTCGGCGGACTTGGTGTACATCGTTTTATGGCAGGTAAGATAGGCACAGGTATTATCTGGCTTCTTACAGGCGGTTGCTTTGGTATAGGCTGGCTGGTAGACCTTATTCAGGTTTGCACAGGCAAGTTCACAAACAAGGACGGCACACCCTGGATAACAGAGCAGTAAACTGAATAAACAAATCCCCGGTTTTCGTATTGAGAACCGGGGATTTTTCAATTCATTCTTATTCTACCGAATAAGCTATCTCTTTTTCCGTAAGATAGTCCTTTACGGCGTTGAAAGCCTTGAGCGTTGAATTTTCATCGTTGATTTTTATTACGGCTTCCGTTTCAAGCCCGTCGATCTTTGTTTTCAGCTCGTCAAAGCTTATCTCGTGATTATCCACAAAATACTTGTCCTCGGAAATTGTGATTTCCATTGCATATTTATCGGGATTACCGGGGTTTCCGCCCTCGGATGAAACATCGCTTGTCTGTGCGTCTGATGAACTTTCCGCTGTATCTGAACTATCCGCACTGCTGACTTTTGCCGATGAATCTGTTACGGAAGAAGTCGTATTCTGCCCGCCGTTTATCATTTTACTGATTTCGGGATATGCAAAATAAATTGCAACGCCGCACACGGCAAGTACCAGTAATACTATAATAAACTTTTTCATATCATACCTCTTTTGATCATTCCGCTTCTATAAAGCTGATATTGTTTTCCGAAAGCTTGGTTTTAAGTTCCTTGTACGCTTTGAGCGAAGAGCCCTCGTCTGCTATCTTTACGGGTAAATTCCTGTCGAGCGACTTTATGCTGTCGACCAGTTCGTCAAGCGTGACCTTTTTGTTGTCGTATATGTATTCGTTGCCCGACACGGTAACATTGATATATTCAAGCTTCTCTACGACCGATACGGCATCAGAGTTATCCGCAACATCAGAGCCCTCGCCGTTGCCGTTTCCTCCGCCCAGACCAAAGCCCTTGCACGCAAAGAATACCACTGCCGCAACAACCACTGCCACCAGCGCTATAATAAGCCCTATAGGTACAGCGCCTTTATTATTGATTCTTTTCATTGAAATTCCTCCGTATTACTCCCTGAATACTGAAACGTCGGTTTCGGAGTAGAACAAATGTTCGTATTCGTTTTTTAACGTGTTTATTATTTTCATAGTGTCGAGATATGCCGAGGTCGTACCGTTCTCGGTAGCGTCATACGAAAATTCTATAAGAATAGTATTATCTGCCTTGTATCCCTGCTCCTTGAACAGTTCCCGAACTTCATCGGTCATTACGCTTATATCGGCTTTGGGTATTTCCTTTACTATCTCTTCACCTTTGGCAAATTTCAGCGTCCAGCCGTTCTCGCCGTTCATATCAAGATGCAGCTTAAGGTTCTTGTTCTCACTGAAATCCATTATTGCGTCAGCGTTATCGCCGCTTCTGTCAACAGCTGAGTTTGCTTCTTCAAGCCGTTTGTCTGCCTGCTCGTTTTTCTTCTGTGCTTCACCAAGAAGCTCGTCTGCCTTGTTGTTTTTCGCTTTTGCTTCTTCCAGCTCGGCGCTTACCTGCTGCTGTTTATCTTCAAGATCTTTTTTCAGGTTGTCCGTTTCCAGACTGCTGAAGATTATAAAGAAGAACAGGATAATCATTATAACGTCAAGCAGGGAAGTGAAGTCGAGGTTTATCTGTCGTTTTTTCATTTTTCACTGCTTTCTTTTCCGGTATAATGGCTTTTTACAAGCACATCGATTTTTTCAATTGCTGTTTCGATCGTAGTCTGTAAAAATGAGTTTGCTACTTTGAAAGCAATCGAGAACACAAGTCCCCATGCGGTGGTGTCAAGCGCTAAGAAGAAGTTTGCTTTAAGCTCTTCAGTTGCTCCGCCCGTTATATCAAGCGACAATAACGCAAGCACTGTTCCGAGCATACCCAGCAGAGGAAATATTGATACAAGCGCAATAAAAGCAGAGTAGCAGAAGTTTATCCAGTTGAACGAGGTGTTTTTATAGTCGATCTCGTTGTTTACGCTCATGCTTTTCAGTATTTTTTTTGACCACACCACTGATATGATAAGAAGGGTAAGACACACTGGGAACAAGGCAAATATAAGCGGCGACACGAATGGTCCGAAATTTTTCAATGCGTCTGTTAAAGCTCCCATGATTCTACCTCCGTCTTTCGACAAAATCCGTTAAAATTCTACATAATTATATCACCTGTAAGGTTAAAAGTCAATTGAAGGATAATTAAGGGAGGAGGATTATTTCTGCGCCAATCTGCCGCAAAGCTCATCGTAATGATCTCTTACTGCCTGAAAATTTCACCGGAAACAGCCTTGTATTTTTCACTTTTCCACCTTTCTTTTGCTTATATCCGCAATATCACCCAGGCAAAAATATTAATATACGGTTTGTATATATTCCTATTGATTTTTATGAATATCAATGGTATAATTCTTGTAGGAATTTTTGGAAGAAGGTGTTGAAATGCAAAAGAAAGCCGTAAAGGATAACGCCCGTAAAAATGATATACTCAAAGCTGCGTCAAAGTGCTTTATCGCCGACGGTTTTGAGGGCACCTCGATTCGCAGGATAATGGATGAAGCAGGTGCTGAGGTCGGTCTGTTCTACTACTATTTCAAGTCAAAGGACGATATATACAGCGCTTTTATAGAATCGCTTTTCACTGACTACAAACAGAAAATAACCGCTATGACCCAAAACGCAGTCAGAGCGCCGTATACCGCACTTACCGACGCATTCGGGCTTTTCACCGCAGAAGCCGACAGGTTCCGTACAGAATATATGGAAAAAATGCGTGAGAGCACTCTGAGAGATATACGCGACCGCTCGCTTGAGATATCGGTCCCATATATAAAGCGCATAATAGAAGTGCTGATAAGTTACGGCGCAAAGCCGCTTATAAGCACTGATGAGCTTGCGATAATCATGACATATGGCATAGGCAATCTGTTTTTGCGTGATGAAAAAAGCTGGCTTGCCGGCACTCATAGCGAGAGTATGAAAGTAACCGCGCTTATGTTCGGACTGGATCTTGAAAACGTATCGCTTACTCTTCCTCGCTTACCTTGCGAGGGAGAAACCGACGGCATAACGGCTCTGGCGGAATATTGCAGAGATTGCTTTGCAGACTACGACAGCGAACGCATGAAACGTCTTATAAAGAAAAAGATGCAGCTCGGAGAAATATACATCATATCGCACAAAGATAAAACAGTAGGATTTGTTATTTTTTCAAAGAAAAATAAGACGCTTGACTATATTGCGGTCAGCTCCGATTACAGAAACTCAGGCATAGCCTCAAGGCTTATGGTAACCGCTATGGCGCAGTTTGATATCGGAGATGAACTGTCAATAGTCACATTCAGGGATGATCACCCGCAGTCTGACGGTGCAAAACGTCTTTATGGCAAATTCGGATTCGGTAATCCTAAAAACATTGTGGTACAGGGCATACCGCTGACTAAGATAACAGCGATTATTCCCGACAAAGCGTTGACAACAGAATAAAAAAGGCAACAGCGTCCTGCTTTCCGACAGGGCGCTGCTGCTTTACATTTATAAGGAGAAATGTTTTTGGTTATTCCTTTACAGAACCTGAAACAAGATTGCTGTAAATGAACTTCTGCATTGAAAGGAAGATTACCAACGTCGGTATTATACAGATGATAACACCTGCGAAGATGATCTCCCACTGCGAGCCGTAAGGACCGATGAACTTATACAGCGCCGTAGATACGACCTGAAGTCCGTCACTGGGCATATACAGGTTTGCTGTATAGAAGTCGTTGTATATGCTTACAAACTTGATTACAAGTACGGTCGCTATTGCGGGGCGAAGCATGGGGAGGATGATGCTCCAGTAAACCCTCGGATATGAACAGCCGTCAAGTATCGCACTCTCGTCAAGAGATACCGATATATTGTTGAGGAACTGTATGAAGATATAGATTGAAACTATATCCGTACCGATATAAAGTATGATCGGTGCGGCGAGGGTGTCATAAAGACCGAGTGCGTGCACTACCTGGAATACTGTGACCTGCATTGAGATATTGGGCAGGAGTGCGGCAATAAGGAATACATTCTTTATAAGTTTTGTGAACACCATTGTAAAACGCTGTACAACAAAGGCTGTCATTGTACCGGTTATTATCGTACCTGCACATGAGAATACAAGTATTATAGCCGTATTTATAAAGCCTCTCATTACATTGCCCTGAATGAAAGCTGTCTTGAAGTTTTCAAGTTCCACTACTTTAGGAAGCTCGAAAGCTCCGCTTTTAAGGAAGTCCTGGTGGCTTTTCAGCGAACCCAGCAGTACAACTACCAGCGGCACAAGAACCATAAGGCACGCTACAACCAGAACAACATATTTCAGTACGTTTATAAAAATTCTGACGCCGTGCGGTGTTTCCTTGAAACGGTACTTTTCCATATTGAACGAGGTCTGCTCTGCGACTTCGTTTGTTTTGATATTGTCAGTCATGAGTTCACCTACTTTTCTTCTTTGAAGAATATCTTCTGGATTATCGTGATAACTATTATGATAAACAGAAGCACGATAGCCATTGCGGACGCAAGTCCGATCTTCTGATACTGGAAGCCGGTTTCGATAGTCTTGATAACAAATGTTGTAGTTCCCATCTTACCGCCTGTGATGATATACGGTATCTCAAATACGGAAGCCGCACCCTTGATGGCAAGGATAAGCTGTAATGCGATAATCGTTCTGATACTCGGGAAAATTATGTGCCAGAACTTCTGCCATGCGTTAGCGCCGTCAAGGTCAGCCGCCTCATAGATATCCGGAGAAATCGACTGGATAGCACCGATGAACATCAGAATATCAAATCCGATATAACGCCATACCGACGCAAAAACCAGACACCAGTTATTGATAGCACCGTTTGACAGCCACTTTACGGGATCTGCTCCGAAAAGTGAGATTATGGTGTTGAGTGTACCGCCGTCATCGCCTCTGAAAAACCTCTGAAAGATAAGTGCAACCGCAACGCCGTTCATAAGATAAGGGAAAAAGATAACTCCCTTGAACAGTCCTGCGAGCTTGATTTTCGAGCATAACAGAGTTGCAATGAAAAGTGCAAGTCCGAGCTGTATAAACGATCCGACAAAGTAGTACAAGCTGTTTATCAGTGTTGATAAGTACGACATATCGGTGAACAGCGTCTTATAGTTGTTAAATCCAACCCACTGTACATTTACGCCGAGCTGGTCACGCTGCTGGAAGCTGAATATTACCATGTTCACTGCGGGAATGACAGTGAAAAGTATCAGCAGTGCAACGGGTAATGCCAGAAACAGTACAGTTGTCATATATTTCTGACCGGTGTAGCCTTTCAGCCACTGTCCGAGTGTACGTCGTTTCTGAACTGCGGTAACGCCTTGAGTAGCCATAATTCTGTCCTTTCAAGAAATAATTTCTAATTTTAGTAAAATTTTAATTACTCCCATATAAACCTATACGGAAAGACTTTCGCCTTTCCGTACAGGTTTGTGTGTTTGGAGTATCTATGAAGAAAATACGATAGCGTTAATTAGCCGTTATTCTTGATATAAGCAGCGAGCTCTTCATTTGCATCTCTTGTAGCTGCCCATTTCTGATTAACGGAGTCTGCGATAGCCTTAAAGCCGTCATCACCCTTGCCTGCGAATGCTGCTTCTGCGAGCTGGAGCTTGAAGTTAGCTGAGTCGCCGTCCCAGATACCTACTTCCGAATCCTTGTCGATAGCGTTGAATACGCCTGTCAGACCATCGGGAGCTGCATTTGCTGTGAAGAATTCGCAACCGTCAAATGCTGAGAGGTAGTCGGGGAGCTTGCTGCCTTCAAGAGTATTGATACCGCCTTCAGCCTCTGAGAAGCCTGATTCAGCGATGAACCATTCGATATACTTCTTGCCGAGTTCCTTCTTGTCGTCGGAAGTGTTCTTGTTTATGCCCATGCAGTAGTCTGCTGCGTACTGTGCGTACTGCTTGCCGTCCTTAGAGAAGGGAGCGGGCATATAACCGATGTTTTCGGGATCAAGACCGTTGTCCTTAGCGACCTGCTGGAACTGTGAAACTGCCCATGAACCCATTGTCATTGTAGCAACTTCGCCGTTAGCGAGCATAAGCTTTGAGCCTTCCCAGTCAGAACTCATCGGGTCGCCCTCGATAAGAGAAGAATCTGAATATATATCATACATCAGCTTGAATACGTTGTAGTAAGGTTGACCCTCCTTGAAGAAGTCTTCCTTGTTTACGATGAGGTTTGTTTCAAAGTCAGGATCGCCTGATGAAGGAACAACAAGGCTTGACCACTGTGCAGCCGTCCAGCTTGCTTCCTTGAAGTTTGTATAATAAGGAATAACCTCGGGGAACTTTTCCTTGATCTTCTTTAAGTCAGCGATAAATTCATCGGCTGTCTTGGGCATTTCTGTAATGCCTGCTTCTGTCCATACCTTCTTGTTGTAGCAGATACCGCCGCTTACTGAGCCTAAGTGTGCAAGTCCGTAAACTGTACCTTCATACATCTTCTGGTTAGCCCACTTGTACTTGTCCTTGAGTTCATCGTACTTGCCGAGAGGTTCAAAGAAGTTTGGAAGATCTGCGAGCTTTACTGTATCGGGGATCATCAGAACGTCGCCGTATTCCTTTGTGCTCATCATTGTAGAAACATCACCGGCATAGTCCTTGAATGACTGGTATTCAACCGTGCAGTTGTACTTTTCTTCAAAAGCGTCTGTCATTTTGTCAAGCGAGCCGTCATCCTTGCGGTCTGTACGGTGTGTCAGAACCTTAAGAGTGATCTTGTCGCCGGAGGGAGCCGTTGAAGAAGCGTTGTCTGCTGTTGTAGAATCGTTCTTGCTCTCATCGGCCTTTGACGATGTAGATGATGCGTCGCCTGTTGATGATGTTGTGTTGTTACTGTTGCAGGCTGCCAGCGATACTACTGTGCTTGCCGCAAGGATACCTGCGAGTATCTTCTTTGCTTTCATGTGATAATTTCCTTTCTGGTCGGACGGTGCTTAGCCACCGTTCCTTTGTTGATAATTGATGAATTTAGCTTATGTTTATTAAGCTGTTTCCGCTTGCTTAATTCACTTAAGATTATACAACGTTTTAGCTAAAAGTCAATAAGGCTATAGGAAATTCAGCTAAAACACATAAATAATAATTGCTTATTATGTGCATTAAAAACAAAATTCACACTAACTTAACAGCGTTACACAATTTTATTAAGTAAGTATCGATGTAACCTGTTTTCACACTTACAAATTTTGTTTAGCTAAAATTAATTTACGTTAGGTTACATATATTTCACACTGCTTTTAGTTGTTTTTAAACGCCGTTAAATTCACTCGTAAATATGATAACTCAAAATTTCTCTGCTATTCATTAAAAATAAAGGAGATAAAGTTGCGGGTGAGGGGGAAGTGTGGTATAATAACCTCAGACTTAAAATCCGCCGGGAGCGGATTTTGCCGTGCAAAAGCACGGCTTGCGGCGCACCGCACATCTGAGAACATTTTACCATTAAATCTTTTGTCTGACGACAAAATACGGCGTACCGCCGTGTCGGTTTACACCGACTTGATTTATGG